>CAYUVH010000040.1:0-80237 GCA_964448135.1 uncultured Verrucomicrobiota bacterium
GCCGAGGATGTGGAAAATGATCTCTATGCGGCCATTGACCTGTCCGCCAAAAAAATCGAGCAACAGCTCCGCAAGCGCCACCGCAAGTTCAAGGCCCTCAATCACAAGGTCGCCGCCCGCGGCAAGCGCACCCGGCAGGAAGCCGACGCTTAGTATTTACCACGGATTGGTCCGCCGCCGTTTGGGCATGGGGCGGTTTGAGGCTGGCCGCTCCACGGGTTGTTGCGCTTTTCGTTCGTGACTGGCGAGCCTCCACTTCTCCTGCGCGCCCGCGCGGTGGTCCCGGTGTCGCAACCGCCCATCGCCGACGGCGCCGTCCTCATTTCCGGGAACCGCATCGCCGCCGTGGGCCGCTGGCGCGATCTTTACGCGCGCCATCAAGCGGCCGCTCAGGACCTCGGCGAAGTCATCCTGCTCCCCGGCCTCATCAACGCCCATTGCCATCTCGACTACACCGACATGGCGGGCGAATTTCCGCCCCCACGTCTGTTCACCGACTGGATCAAGCTCATCACCGCCGCCAAGGCCGGTTGGAGCTATTCCGAATACGCCCAATCCTGGTTGAACGGCGCGCATATGCTCCTGCGCAACGGCACCACGACCGTGGCTGACATCGAAGCCGTGCCCGAACTGTTGCCCGAGACGTGGGATTCCACGCTGTTGCGGGTCCGGTCATTTGTCGAGATGATCGCCGTCCGTCCGCAGCGCCTTCCCAGCACCGTCCTCGCCGAGACGGTCCAGCGCATCAAAGCCCTGGCCCATGATCGCTCCCGCGCCGAGCTTTCGCCGCACGCGCCCTATTCCACGGTGCCCGAACTCCTGCGCCTCACCGCTGAAGTCGCCCGGCACCAGCAATGGCGCGTTTGCGTCCACGTCGCCGAGTCCGCCCTCGAATTTCAAATGTTCACCCGCGGCCGGGGCGCGATGTTCGACTGGCTCCGCTGGATGGGCCGCGACATGTCCGACGCCGGCAAAACCTCCCCCGTCCGCCACCTTGAACGTTGCGGCCTCCTGGGGAACAATCTCCTCGCCATCCATGCCAACTACCTCGCCCGCGGCGACGCCGCCTTGCTAGGCCGCCACGGCGTGCATGTCGTGCATTGTCCGAGGAGTCATGCTTATTTCGATCACGCGCCGTTTCCGCGTGGTGCTCTGAGTCGCGCTGGCGTAAATATTTGTATTGGCACCGACAGCCTGGCCACCGTGCTGAAGAGTCGCCGTGAAACCGTGGAACTGGATATGTTTGCCGAAATGCGCACGCTCGCGAAAGCCGATGGCGCTCTACCCGCCCGCAAGATCGTGCAAATGGCGACGCTCAATGGCGCCCGCGCCCTCGGACTCGGCGGGCAGGTGGGCGAACTCAGTGAAGGCGCGCACGCCGACCTCATCGCCATTCCCTTTTCCGGCCGCCTGTCCGGCGCTTACGCGGCCATATCCGAACACCGGGGCGGCGTCACCGTCAGTATGATTGATGGCCGCTGGGCCGTCACCCCCGCATGAGCCGGCTCGACGAAGATCTGGCCGCGCGCCTGGCCGCGATTCGCGACGCCGGCCTGCACCGGAAGTTGCGCCGCCTCGATTCACCGCAAAGCCCGCGCGTGATTGCGGACGGGCAGCCCTTGCTGAATTTCTCCTCCAACGACTACCTAGGTCTCGCCAATGAGCCCGCGCTCAAGGCCGCCGCCATCCAGGCCATCGAACAATACGGGGCAGGGTCCGGTTCCTCGCGGTTGATTTGTGGTTCGCTCGCGCCGCATCAAGAACTGGAAACGCTTTTGGCCGAGTTCAAAGGCACCGAAACCGCGCTGTCCTTTTCCTCCGGTTACGCCGCCGCCATGGGCACCATCGGCTCGCTCATATCCAAGGCGGACGTCGTCATAATAGACAAACTCGTCCACGCCTGCATCGTGGACTCGGTCTCGTATAGCGGAGCCAAAATGCGCGTCTTCGCGCACAACGACCTCGACGATCTGGAGCAGATCCTGAAATGGTCCGCCGAACGTGCCTCAAAGGAAAACGCCTCCCGCACGCTGGTGGTAACCGAAAGCATCTTTTCCATGGATGGCGATCGCGCGCCGCTGAAGGAGATTGTGGAGTTAAAGGACCGCTTTGGCGCATGGCTGATGGTGGACGAGGCGCACGGTTCCGGGCTGTTCGGACCCGGCGGTCGCGGATTGGCCGAGGAACTGGGTGTCAGCGACCGGATCGAGATTCAGATGGGGACGCTGGGAAAATCATTCGGCGCCTCCGGCGGCTTCATCTGCGGTTCACGGGCATTGGTGGATTTTTTAATCAACCGGGCGCGAACCTTCATCTTCTCCACCGCTCCCGTGCCAGCCGTGGCAGCCGCGGCGGCCGCGGGCGTTCGCTTCGTCATGTCCGACGAAGGAAAAAAGCGGCGGGAGACTTTGTGGACCCGCGTCGGTGAATTGGATTCGAAATTGAAAGTCCACGCCCCGGCGCGGCTCTCAGCGATTTTTCCCATCATTCTCGGCGATGAAACGCGCGCGGTTGAGACCTCGGCGCGGCTTCGCGGCGAGGGCCTGCTCGTGCCCGCGATACGGTATCCGACCGTCGCCCGCGGCAAGGCCCGCTTGCGCGTCACCGTGACCGCCAGCCACACTCCGGCCGAAGTCCAAACGCTCGCCCAGGCGCTCGCGAATTGCGCGCCGGCTCCCGCTTAACGTCATGCATCCCCTGGCAAAACTGGACCACCGCCACGTCTGGCATCCTTTCACGCAAATGCGCGACTGGCTGAAGCGCGAGCCAATCGTCATCGTCTCGGGCAAGGGTGCCGTATTGCGTGATGTGAAGGGCCGCCGATACCTCGACGCCAATTCCTCCATCTGGACCAATCTCCACGGCCACAATCATCCGCGCATCAACGCGGCCATCAACAAGCAATTAGGCCGGATCGCTCACTCCTCCGCGCTCGGCTTCGCCAACGAACCCGCCAGTCTCCTGGCCGCACGGTTGGTCGAGGCCGCCAATCCAAAACGACCCCGCCTCGCCGGGCCGTCGCTGCCCAAGGTCTTTTTTTCCGATGACGGCTCCACCGCGATGGAAGTCGCACTCAAGCTCGCCTACGAGTACGCCCGGCGCGCCAGGGGAATTCGCTCGCCACGTTTTCTTTCCCTCGAAGGCGCGTATCATGGCGACACCGTCGGCGCGGTGGCGCTGGGCCACATCGATCTCTTTCACAAAACGTGGCAGGGCTTGCTCTTCAAAACCGACAAAGTCATGTCGCCGTATTGTTACCGGTGCCCCTTCAACCGCGCCAAGCCCGAACGTGGTGATGCGCGCGAATATCGGAAATGCCAGTGGGAGTGTCTGGACCTGGTGGAGAGAAAATTTCGCGCGCAGAAAAAGCGTGGGCAAAATTACGCGGCATTTGTGGTTGAGCCGCAAATGCAAGGCGCCGCCGGCATGATTCCACAACCCGACGGCTGGCTGCATCGCGCCGCCGCAATCGCCCGGAGCCACCAAACCCTGCTCGTCGCCGACGAAGTGATGACCGGCTTCGGTCGCACGGGAACCACGTTCGCCTGCCACCGGGAAAATGTGCAGCCGGATCTGCTCGCCTTCGCCAAAGGTTTGACCGGTGGCTATCTACCCATGGCCGCGACCCTGGCTTCCACTGCCATCTTCAAAGTGTTCGAGGGCGAATATCACGAATTCAAATCCTTCTTCCACGGCCATAGTTTCACCGCAAATCAACTCGGCGCGTCTGCCGCCCTCGCGAGCCTGGATTTGCTGGAGAGCTCTGATTCGATTCGCCAACGCCGATTGCTTGAAGGCGTCCTGCGTGACGAGCTTGCTTCGCTGTGGAAACTCGCTCACGTGGGCGACATTCGTCAGGCGGGATTGGTCGCCGGCATCGAGCTCGTTCGCAACTGGCGGACACGCCAGCCGTTCGCTCTGCGGGAAAAAGCGGGCATTCGCGTGTGCGAAGTCATGGCGCGCCGCGGGGTGCTTACCCGTCCCGTCGGAAACGTCATTGTGTTGATGCCGCCGTACTGCTCGACGCCCGCTCAAGTTCGCGAAATGATCGCCGCCCTGCGCGAGGGAATCAGTTTGCTCGCCGGCCGAAAGATCCGCTGAAGGCGCGGAATCAGGCTCCCGATTTTTTCCGGCGCGGCGCGGTTTTTTTGGCGGCCTTTTTTCCGGGCAACAGCAACTCCGCAATCTGCTCGTAGGTGCGCACCACCTGGGTCGCTTCCCGCAGCTCTTTCGCCGAATGGGAGTTCGTGATGGCGATCACTTTCATTCCCGCGGCCAACCCGGCTTTGACCCCGGGTTTGGAATCCTCGATCACCCAGCATTTCTCCGGCGTCACGCCCAGCAATTCCGCGGTGCGCAGGAAGATGTCCGGCGCCGGTTTGCCGTGGCGCACTTCCGAACTCGTAACCGTCGCGGAAAAAGCCAGTTTCAGGTTCCGCAGCCCGAGCACCGCTTCCACCACCGTGCGCTCCGATCCAGAAGCCACCGCCAGTTGGTAGTGAGGTTTGAGCTGTTCGATCAATTCGGGCAGCCCGCGAAACAGCGGCTCCTCGCGTTGCAAAATCTCGATCACCCGCCGCCGTTTGCGCCCGATCAATTCGTCCAGCGATTCCTCGGGCCGGTGCCGCGCCACGAAATCCTTCCACAGAATGTTGTCCGACTGCCCGATGTAATCCGCGAAGCGCAGCCCGTGCGTCTCGCCGTAACCGATTTCGGCCACCACCTCCAGGAACGCCTTCTCGTGCCGCGGCTCGCTGTCCACGATCACGCCGTCCATGTCGAAAATAACCGCCTGGTCCTTCTTCATTTCGCGGCCACGCCTCCCAATTCCAGCACGCGCTCGTACTGTGGCTGCGTCAGCGGCATGACCGAGAGGCGCGAATTCCGGACCAACAACATCTCCTTGAGTTTCACGTCCTGTTTGATGGCGGCCAGTTTCACCGGAGTGGCGAGCGGCTTGACCGGCGCGAGATCCACCGCCGACCAATCGCCCTCGTCTGCAGTTGGATCAGCGTAGGCGGCTTTCGTCACGCGCGCGATGCCCACCACTTCCTTGCCTTCGCCGCTGTGGTAATAGAGCACCGCGTCGCCCTTCGCCATTCCGCGCAGGTTGTTGCGCGCCTGAAAATTTCGCACCCCCGTCCACGCCGAGCTGCCATCCTTCACAAAGTCCGCCCACGAATAAGCTTCGGGTTCCTGTTTTACGAGCCAATGTTTCACCTGCCAAAGTCTGGCGCGTCCGCCCCCCACAGTCACGCGCGTTTTGGACCGGCCGGGCAGCCCGAAGGGGAAGCCTGATCCCCGAGCGCCCCGTAATCACTCGCACCGGATGCGATAGAACCGGTTCGTCACGGGCGGATCGGGATCCTGCAAATAAATGTCCGCACCGGTCCCGGGCACCGTCGGGCTGATCGGCGTCCAGGTGGGATCTATGATATCGCCTTTATATTCCAGCGTGTAATTCAATCCGGGCTCGCTCGAACTGGTCAGGGTGGCGCCGCTGTTGTTGACGAGGACCGAAGTGATGGTCGGCGGCACGAGCACGGTCACGGTTGCCATGGCGCTCGTCACCGCGTTGACGATGTTCGTGATGATGACCTGGTATTCGCCCGCCTGCGCGAATTGAATGTTGGTGAGCACCAGCGTCGCGTTCGTGGCGCCGTCTATGTTCGTGCCCCAGGAGAGCCATTGGTAGTCCAGCGGCGCGGTCCCGTCTGCCACCACGGACAACGTGACGGTCGTTCCCTGCACAACCACCTGGTTGGTGAGATCCACCGTGATGCTCACCGGGACGAGCACGATCAGCGTGGCCACGAGGCTGGTCACGCTGCCTTCGGCGTTGGTAATGATCACGGCGTAATCCCCGGCATCCACCGGCTGGACATTGGTGAGGCTGAGTGAGGTATCGGTGGCGGCGACGAGGTTGGTGCCGTCATGCGTCCACTGATACATCAGGGAAGGTGAGCCGCTCGCGCCGATGTCGAAGGTCACGTTGGTCCCGGCCAGCACGGTGAGGCTGGCAGGTTGGGAATAGATCATCGGCCCGACCAGCGACGGCGAGCCATTGTAAATCGCCAGCGCAAAATCCTGGTCCACCGGGTAGCCATTGTTCGGCACGCCATCGGAGTTGATGTTCGCCGCCGTGACCACGACGACATAACTGCCGGACACGCCCGCCGGCAAAAAGACGCTCTCCACGTTGTTGCGCGGATCGGCGGAGCCGCCCGTGATCGAGTTCGAACCGCTGAACACGTTGCCGCGATAATATTGGCCGCCCGCCACCACCGTCAGGTCCAGGTCGTTGTTGAAGGCGTCGCCGGTGGTGTTGCCCGGCGCGTCGGTCCACGCGACCGTCACGCGAAAGGGCTGATTGGTATCGGTGATGGTGCCCGTGAACATCCGGTAGTCGCCGGTGTTCGTGAAAAGATTACCGGGATCCTGATCGTAGAGTGCTCGCCCCACGCCATCGAAGGCTGATCCCAGGTTCACCTCGCCCATGCCCTGGCTGTTGGACCACAGATCATCGTTCGTCGCCACTGCCGTCATGTAGCGCGCGGCGTTCATCAGGTAAGCCTTGGTCATCGCCGGACTCGGCGGGTTCGAAGACTGATTGATGAAATACTGCCGCAACAAGGCGCAGCCGCCCGACACCGCCGCCGCCGCCTGGCTGCTGCCGGAACTCACGGTAAAGAACTCCTGGCTGTCAGGAAAAAAGAGGCTGTTCGAAGTTCCACAAATCCCGCTCGCATCCGACAGAAAACATTCCGCCGCCGTGCCATTCGTCGCGGGGCAGGGGGACTGGTAAACGCCGCCGGAGATATGCGTGCCTGGCGCCATCAGGTCGGGTTTGTGCCGGCCGTCGCGGCACGGCCCGCGGCTCGTGTTATTCGATATCTCATTCGCGTTGTCAGCCTGGTCGTCACCCACACTGCAACCATCCGCGCCCCCGAGCGCCTGAACGCCCTCCGCATTGCCCACGGTGAGGACGTTCTTCGCCGTTCCCGGTGAGCCAATCGTCATTGGATCCGGCCCGCGATTGCCGGAGGAAAACACGATCACCATTTCCTGATTGCCGGGCGCCGGGTTGGTGCAGCCGGCCGGTTGCGCATCGCGCACGAGTGCGTCGTAGGCTTGCGCGTCCGCGTCATAGCGTCCGCTGGCCACGGCACCCCAGCTGTTATTGCTGATGCGCGCGCCATCGCCGTAGGCTTCCGATTGCAGGTCGGCGTAGTTTGGATACGTGAAATAATCCGGATCAAATATCACCGACGAACCCATCTTCACGAAGGGACACACTCCCAGCCCATAGTGATATCCCGACCCGTCCACGTGCGGAAAATTCGTCTGGTTGTCGTAGCCGCCGATGATATGCGCATTTAGCGTCCCGTGCCCGTCGCAGCCGGCGGCCGTGCTGCCGGGATTGTTGGTCGTGGTCTCGATCCGGTTGTAAACGATGCGGCTCGCCTTGTTCGTGTCCCCGAATTTGTAGAGGCCAAAATGGTTCGGCGACGTGGTGCCCGTATCGATGCCACTGTCGCTTACATCCACGACGAAATTGGAATTCGTGAATTGCCCCTGGGTGAAGCCGTGCGCGGAAAGCCAGCCGAGATATCCGGGCGAGCCCGGCACATCGCCATCCAGGATTCCGGCCGCGAGGATGTCCTGGCGCTCGTCGCACTTTATCGGCGCGGTGTAAGGTTGGATCGAAATGACGTCCGGCTGCCCGGCGAGCAAGGCCAGATCACCTGCGTTAAAACGCGTTATGACGTTTAGATACCCCAGGATTTTTTCCTGCCGCAGAATGGATCCCAGCTTCAAGCGGTTGATCAAATCCAGCGTGCCGCCATTCGTATCCGTGTCCGCCACCAACTGCAACACATAGGGCGAAGCTTCGGGCTGGAGAAAGCAGCCAAATCGGTAGCTGGATTGCGCGTCGGGATGAATCTTGTAGTCGTCGCGATAATCACCGAGATATTGCACTTCCTTCGCTTTGTCCGCGTAGTCTGCCAACCGGTCGAGACTCTCGGCATCGCCATAGACCAGGTAGGCATTGTGGGGGATGTAGGTGATGATCCGCACCCCCGTGGCCGCCAGTTGATTTCTCCAAGCCGGCAGCGAAGGGCCGGCAAACTGCACGAGCTGAAGCCGTTTCCCGGTAAAGCTGCCGTGCGATTTGTAGCTGGATTGGTTTTGCGCGGAACAGGTGTCCACCGGGCCGGCATTCAACCGGATGTATTTATACTCGTCCCGCAGTTGCGACGCGGGATTGTTGGTCATGTCCGCGGAGAGCTGGGTCGTTTCGAACAGTTGGAATGCTCCATAATCCGCGATCAGCTGCGCACCTTTGTTTAAAAACTTTTGCCCCAGCGCCCGGTCGCTGGTCTGGACCATGTGGCGTTCGGCTGGGGGGCTGAAACCTACCGCCGAAGCTGGGAAAAGCACCCAGGCGGAGGAGGACGCCAGGCCGCCCAGCACCACCGCCAGCGCCAAACTCCACAGACTTCCACGCAGGGTGGTAAATCCATGGGTCCGGGGCAGGGCTTTTCTCATGCGTCGGTTATGCTATGGCCATGTATGGTAAAATGCCCTCTTGGCACGCTCTTTTCAAACGGAAACCTCCCCCGGACCATTGGGAAAAACCCTAGGCCTAAATCCTCCTACCGGCAGCTCAGGACGTACAAACCAATGCCCACCGGCGTGAAAATCCAGTAATCCCGCGGCATAATCCACCACCACGTGTCAGCATGCCACCAGATATGCTCCGCTTTGAAGCGTTTCAGGCCGAAAGCCGGGTTGAGCAGGAACCACAGAAAATCCTCGATCACCCAGAACAGCGTGAAAAACGACAGGATCCGCGCCTCCACGTGCCAGCTCGGCGCCACCACGCACAGCGGTAGATGCACCAGGGCCAGGGTGAACAGTTGCACGTAAAGGTGATAACCCGTCAGCGGTTTGGAACTGTAAAAAATCCGCGTCCAGCGATTCTCGATCCGCCAGGTCGGCAGGCTCGTGGCCCATCCGTGCGGCCCTTCGATCTGAACCTCCACGTGCGCAAAAGCCCAGGCCGTGAGCAGCAGGACGATGAGAAATATGGCAAGTGACATCGTATTTCTTTTTTAAGTCAGTCTGGCCGGGGTAACGCCCCCGGCGCTCCGCTGCGGCATGTTGTAGTCCCGGGCCGGGGAACGAGGCGAGCATAAAAAGCGGCCAGACCTTCGGCTGAACGCGCGGTCGGTTGTGTGCCGAGCCTGGCTTCGAGGTGTTTTTTTTGCATCCTTCGCTGTAGTTCCTTGTCCTGACGATCTGTTTCTCCTCCTCCGCGCCGCAGCCGATGCCCGCGACCCGATTTTGACAATCCCAGGCGCAAGAGTGCTCAAAATCGGCGAGTGGCATCGCTTAGCCGGAGAGATTCAGTTGAAGGGAAGGCCTGCCCTCATTCCGGCCCCTTCCCCTCGAGGAGAGGGAGACCCATGGGCTCTGCTCATTCTTCGTCACGCTTCAATGCGGCAGGCTCTGGCTGGTGATCGGAATAATGGAACTCGCCCCACGTTGGGAGCGTCACCCACTTCCGATCACCCCGGCGCTTTCGGGTATATTGACTCCGTCCCTGGCTTTGGGTAGAGTCAAAACACCCTCGGGCTCTTGGCTAGGAAATCTCAATGACCTGCAGTCAGGCAGACAAGCTGCTCAACCATCTCGATGTTTTTGAAACACCGGGAAACCATCTTACCGTCGGCGAAAGCATCCTCGGTGACCCTGCCCAACGACTCCTCAGCGCCGAAGCCTGCGAAATGATGCGCACCGTTGGCGGCCTCTGTGGCGTCATTACTTCCGAACGCGAACGCCTCATCGACCTCGACTCCTTCATGGCCCGGCCCGAGCTTGTCCGCCTCGCCCATCCCGATCTCCTCTTTGAACTCCTCTTCCGCCACATCCGCCTCGACCTCACCGAACCGGGCCACCTCGCCACCGTATTGGAAAACGGCCACCTCCTTGCCATCCTCCGCCGCCTCCGCGAACTCCGACCCACTCTCCCCGACTGACCCCGCCGCCTCTGCTGCCTGCTCATGCCTGGAAACGAAATGCCGGCAAAAAAAGTCTGCGATCCGCCAAGTGGAGGGGAGTCGGCGCGGCGCGAAAGGATTAAGAATCACAATGACCAGCCGGCTTTACGAATGAACGCCATCCACCGAATCGGCAAACCGCGCTCTCCCCGGGCGTCGCCAGCGCAACGCCGGCAGAGGCTGAAAAAGCGGCTGCGTTGGGGGCTAATGATGCTCGTGACCATCGGGCTGACGGCGGGGTATCTACTGCTGAGCTACTGGGGCTCAGGGGTAAGGCGGTGATGAATTGGCAGGGAATGGGAAGCGCCAGCAGCGGGCGGTCGCAACGGGGAGCAGAACCGGATCGGCGAGCCGTATTCATCCGTGATTGATTCCACCGGTTTCGGCCTGCCGTGCCCAGGCAGCCTGGCCGATCCACCTGCCCCTTTATGCACCCAGCCCTTTGGCGTATCAAAGATGATTATGGCATACCGGCTGCTATCACTCCGAGGGGGGCGGTCTCGCCGGGCAATCTGTGAACGAAAATGTAATAATAATATAAACCGCCCGGCGAAATGTTCACACCGCACCGCAGAAAGTTGATTAATCATATGACAATGAGTGCCTCTCGCCGGGCGGGGTTCACGTTGGTGGAGATCATGATTGTGGTCGCCATCATCGGATTACTCGCATCCATTGCAGTTCCCAACTTCGTGCGCGCGCGCACGCAATCGCAGCAGAACGCCTGCATCAACAATCTCCGTCAGATTGACGGCGCGATCCAGCAGTGGGCGCTGGAAACCAAGCAGGACGCCGCGGCGACTGTTCGTTACACGGACATTTCCGTCTATATGCGCAGCGCCTGCGTTTGCCCTTCCGGCGGCAGCAGCTTTGCCAATAGCTACACGATCTCCAGCGTGTCCGCCGTGCCGACCTGCAAGAAGTCCACGGCCCACGTGTTGCCGACGCAGACCACCAGCTAAGCGCCGGTTCAACAACTGCGGCCGTTCAGCTGGCGAGCGCGGCGGGCCCGCCGCAAGCCAAGCGCAGCACGCTTACATCTTCCGCACCTTGCCGATGCGCGGCGGCTGTACCGGGGCCGCGACGCCGTAAATGACGGTGAGGCCTGAACCGCCACCCCAGGTGGAGGTGGGGCGCTTGGGATTCGGGAAGGCGGCCGCTTCGAGGCTGTTCCAATTGTTTGCGCACCACGCGTTGCCCGCGGGATCAATGGATACGTCCGTGATCATCTGGATGCTGCCGCTCTGGAAGACGTGGATGACGTCGCCCGTTTTCGTGCCTGCGGGATGGCCCGGGGTGTTGTCGCCGGCCAGGAGGGTCACGGAACGGCCCCACATGTTGCCGACCCAGACATCGTCGTTCCCGTCGATGTTCAAGCCCCAGGGAATGTTGATGGCCTCGCCGCTGAAACCGGCGGGCACGGGCTGGGTGCCGTCGGGACGGATCATGTTCACCTGGCCGGTCGGACGGGCGGGCGGCCCCATGACGTACTTGAACATGTGGTCGGTGATCAGCTTGAACTGCTCCATGATGGAGATGCCTTCGGGCAACTTGGGCTGGGGCGTGCGGATATCCATGTTGTTTGCCACCCAGACGTTGCCTTTGGAGTCGAGCGCGAGGGCGCGAACGCCGATGCCACAGTGGAAGGTTTCGGTTTTGGACGGGTCGCCGGCCGGGAAACGCACGACGGTGTCGGAGGCGGAGTTGGCGACCCAGACACGGTTCGCGTCGTCAATCACGATGTCGAAGGGCGACTTCAAACCCGCAGGTTTTACAATCTTCCCGGCCTTGATCTCACCCTTGGGGAAATAGAGCAACTGGTTGTTCGAGCCGTCGGTGATCCAGACATCGTCATTGTTGGCGATGCCAATGCCCATCAGGCCGAGGAATTTTTCCGTGAAGGGGAAATCGCTTTCGCTGGCGACGGGCTTGCCGTTGAAATCCATGACGAGGATTTTGCCGTTGAAGCTGCTGATCCAGACACGGTCTTTGGCGACGGCCGTGCCCCAGCCGACGCCGTCAATGCCCATGCCCCTGAAGCCGAAGATGGCGGGCGAGAGGGCGGTGCCGTTGGGGGCGAACTTGCCCACGCCACCACCGGTGCTCTTGTTGACGCCCGATTGCGACCCGGGCATCCAGTTCATGCCGCTCCACAAATTGCCTTCCGCATCGAACATGAACCGTCCGTTGGCGTAACAGCCACCGCCAGAGAAGCACAGCGAGAGACAGAAATCGTCCGGAGTCCACACTAGATAGGGAGCGAAGGGCGCGGCGCGCCGGCCATCGGGTGCCGGCAGCGGATAGGCCTGGTCAAACAAGTCGTAGAGTTCCTTTGGCTGCGCCCACGGGGCGCGGGCGATGCCCGCCATGGCCTCGAGCGTGTTCCGGGGCGTGACGCCATTGGGCGGGGTGGCCGCCTTGAGGAAGCGTGCCTTCCAGTCGCCGTTCGCCACGGTGGCGTAGGCGCTGATGAGCGAGCCGAGTGTATCCAAGGTGGCCAGCGTGGTGGTCATCGAGCTGTTGAGCGGGTCAAGCAGCACCTTGCCCCAGGTGCCGGTCACGGGATCAACTAAATTGGGCGTATTGCCGGACGCGATGCGCAGGCTCAACGGCTTGCCGGAGATCGCTCCACCATGGATGAACTGCGCGGCAGTGAACGCTGATGCCACGGTGGTGAGTTCATTGACCGTCACCTTTTCCGGCCGCGCGGTGCCGAGCAATGACATGAGGGCGACGCCGTCTTTGGGGCCGGTGGCGACCAGATAAGCCACACTGTCTTTCAGCGCGGATTTGGCATTGAGTTCAAACTCGCCGTTGGCGGCGGTTTTGCCCTGTGCCAGTTGGGTCGGCGCACCTTCGCCAGCAGCGAAAAGCGTCACCGTTGCGCCGGCCAGCGGGTGGCCGGCGATCCGAACGACGCCTTCGATTTCGCCGGAGGAGCGGGCGGCTTTTGCGCATTTGGAGTCGTGACAGATGGAGCAGCCCGTGGCGGCTAGGAATGCTGCCGCGAGCGTCAGAGCATTCACGCCCTGCTTGATGAGGTTTTTCTTCATAATGAGTTGTCAGTTATCAATGGTTGGGAGCAGTGGTCGGTGGCCAATCGGCGGGCTCATTTTGGAACAGGAACTGGCTTTGAACACGAAGCTGCCAGTCGGGTCCGTTGTCCGGCGCACCCGGTTCTTTAGCGGCTCAAGTTCCATACTTTAAGTTTCTTTGCCGCGGTGCCAAACGGGCCGAGTTGATAAACGGCCGCGCCTGCGGGAGAAAAGGTGAATGGCTCAAACGGTTCGGCGTTCATCTGGTCGAGATACGCGGTCGGCGCATTGCCGGTGCTGACGTGCGGATTGAATTTCGCCCCCGCCCCAATCTGTTCAAAAGTGGACACGTAGCCTGCTTCACTTCCCCGACTTCCGGCGATTGTCGTCCTTGCACAGCATCTGGCAATTGGTTGTCCTTCAAGTTGTGATAAGCCAGCCCGTTGATCGAAAAATCCCCGTTCACGTACTGACAGATCGAAAGCGTCCGCTGCTGCCCATCGAGCACCTCATAATCGCCGCCCTTGCGCACCGCCCAACACATCACATTGAGCGGAAAATCCTTCCGCACGCTGTCAATCACCGCGTCCCGCTGCTTGTCCTTGTAGATAAACTCCCGCTGATACGGCGGCCGGATGTCCAGCTTGCCCATTTTCGCGGCGTGCAGGTCTCGATTCTGCGCTTTCTTCCTCATTCTCCTGGTGGCAAATTGCGTTTACCCTCGTTCGAGTGCTTTAGCCATGCTGGCAAAGACCTTCGCCGAGACAAAGCCAATTATGCGAGGGGAAGGCTGGCCGAGGGCTCACTGTGCTGCGTATATTCGAGCCTCGGGAATACCCGGATCCTCCGCGCGTCCGCGGAGATTACGATTATCCCGATGAGCCGGGCGTCCCGGCCGCCCATCCCACCATGGTCCCTCCCGGTGGGGCGAGCGTACCCGCGAGCCATCCTGCCACGGTCCCAGACTCCCAAAGAGGATGACGCCGCCTTCGAAACGCACGCTTCCGACGCTCCTCAACCACCCTCCGAATGCGTCGAGGATGCCGGCGAAGCTCAGTCCGACCTCCCGCCCGCCCTCGGTGCGGCGAGCCTTCCTCACAGTCAACCCCCCCGTCCAACCGCTATCCGCCCAATGGGCGGCCTGCGTCAAGGAACTGTCCGAACTGCCGTCAGACCCTGAACCCCCACTGTCAAACCTGGTCAAACCAGATTCGACCCAAAAACAGGGGGCCCCATGACCACCGCCAAAACATCTCCAGGACCCGTTGGAACGGAGCGCGGCTTTATAAGCCGCAGCGCGTCCGAACGCACTTCCGATGGTCGAATCAGCGGGTTCGCGCTTGGCAAATCGTTCCGGCTGCGACTGCGGACAGCCGCGCTCCACGGACAATGTCACGATGCACCCGTTCGCTCGTGGCACCCCACAAATTGTTTGTCTTTGAGCGTGAAATGGTGTAGGGTTGCTACAGTCGTGATTTTTGTCAGTCCTCGTAAATATTCGTACCCAACCACCTCCGTCATGCCCGTGCGATTTGTGCGCTCGTGGGGGGTGAAAATCGCAACTTTCACCTCGCTCGCGGCTCTGCTGGCTTCTCCATTGCCGGCGTCGGCCCAGACCCGGGCGCTGGGCACCGACATTTCCTATTGGAATTGCGGGACGAGCAGCACGGGTATTTCGCAGGCGAATTGGAATACGGCGTATTCGACCGGGCTGCGGGAATACGTATTTATGCGGGCGACGCGGGGTGGCACGACGGGGCAGAATCAGGCGTCGGGCACGCCGGGTGGCGGGAGCGGGCTCAGTGGCACGCAGCGGTACGACGATTCGCGCTTCGTGCAAAACCTGATCCGGGCCCGGACGGCGGGCATGATCGTGGGACCGTATCACTTTGCGCGACCGGATGTGGTCGGGAATACGGGAACGGATGAGGCGGACCATTTCATCCAGATGGCCGGACCGTGGATGCGACCGGGCTACATGATGCCGATGTACGACCAGGAGGCGTCGTCAGCCGGCGGCGCCGACGCGCTGGTGCAGTTCGCGATGGATTTTTCCGACCGGATTTATGCGGTGATGCAGATTCGTCCGTGCATTTATATCAACGGCAGTTACTCGGGCACGTTTGCAAGCGCCACGGCGGCGCGGCGGGATGCGATTGCGAAGCCGGCGGCGTTCACACCCAGTGTGGTGGGGCCGGACTATCCGATGTTGTGGGATGCGTATTACACGACGAACCTGGATATTTACACGGCGAATCCGAAGGATGGATATTCGGGGTTCTATGGCCCGTGGGACGATTACGGCAACACGAGCCCGTGGGCTTTCTGGCAGCATTGGAGCGATGTGTCCATCCCGGGACTCAACGCGGTGGACGCGAGCTGCGACAGCGATATCTCGCACGGCGACATGGAATTCGTCCGCAACTTCATGGTGCCGGCGGTCTGGTGGAATGATCTGAGCGGCGACTGGGGCACGATGACGAATTGGAACAGCGGCCAGACGCCGGTCGCGCCGGTGACGCCGCCGGAGCAGGCGACGCCCTATGCCACGGGTGGATTGCCCACGCCACGCTCGCCGGGTGCATCGGGCACGGGAGAGACTCCCAGCCGGCACGACATGGTGATCCTGGAACGGCCGAACGCGAACATCACCGTGACGCTTTCGACGGGCGCCTATAGCATCCGCAAGCTCTACAATCGCGAGACGCTGGTGCTGTCCGGGGGATCGCTGTCCGTGAACTACGATCCGACTTATCGGCCGGATAATTCCGCGACCGTGCTGCATGGCGGTCCGATCTCGGCGCAGTTTTCCGGCCCGGTGGTATTGAGCAACAGCGCCACCTTCGTGGTGCCGACTTTGCAGGTGGACACGAACCGGACGTTCACGATTGCGGGGGGCACGCTGACGTTCAAGACCATCAACCTGATGCCGCATGCGTCATTGCCGTCGAAGATTTTGATGACCGGGAACGCGAGTTTCGGGTCGATATCCAATGTAATGGCGGTGATCCAAAAAGGCTCCGGCACCGGGAACGCGAACTTCGACCTGGGCGGCGGTTTTCGCACGTTGACGGTCAGCGACGGAACGAATGTGGTGGACGTTTCGATTGACGTGCCGATTTCGAACGGCGGATTGGGCAAGAGCGGCGCGGGGACGTTGCGATTGACGGTGGGTAGCACTTACGCGAGCGGCACGACGGTTTCGGCCGGGCGCCTGCTGGTGAACAATACCTCCGGATCCGGCACCGGGAGCGGCGCGGTCACGGTTTCGGGAGGGACGCTGGGCGGCACCGGGATTCTTGCCGGACCCCTGACAGTCAACGCCGGCGGCACGCTTTCGCCGGGTGCCTCGATCGGCACGATGACGATCAGCGGCGCCGGGACTTCGACTCTCGGCGGCACGACGTTCATTGAGATTGATCGCAATGGCGGCGCACCGCAGGCGGACAAGCTGGCTCTGAACGTGGGCAGCTTGAGTTACGGCGGAACCCTGACCGTCACGAACATCGGCGCGGCGGTGCAAGCCGGCGATGTCTTCACCCTGTTTTCCGCGCAGAGTTACAGCGGCGATTTTTCGACTTACATCCTGCCTCCGCTCGGCGCGGGGACAAATTGGTACACGGGCATGCTGGCCACCAATGGCACCCTTCGCGTGAACCGCAAACCCTCCACGACGCCGCTTACCTTCACCAACACGCTGCCGGCTGTGCTGCAGATTCCCTTCGCCACGCTGGCCGGCAACGGCACGGATCCCGACGGCGACTCGCTCGCTGTTTCCGCGGTGAGCCTGACCTCGACCAATGGTGTGGTCCTGAGCACGAACGCGACTTCCATCAGCTACTCGAACAACCTCGGCGCGAACGACCAGTTCACCTACACGCTCACCGACAATCACGGCGGCAGCGTGACGGGTATCGTCAACGTCGTGAACATCGCCCAACCCGCGGCGGCGCAATTCGTCGGCGCCCCGCAGGCGAATGGAAATTCCACGACGCTGCATTTCTCCGCCACGCCCGGCTGGACCTATTACCTCGAACGCTCGACCAACGTGCCGGACTGGAAGACCATCTGGACCAACGTCGCCCCGCCGGGCGGCACCTTCGACTACGTCGACGACTTCCACGACCTGCCCGCACCCCCCGCGAGCGCGCTGTACCGGATGCGGTGGTAATTTGTTCGATATCCGCCCGGGATACGGACAGAATCGTGGCCGATGAAACGCACTCCTCTTTTTGCGTCCCACCAGTCGCTGGGCGGACGATTGATCGAATTCGGCGGCTGGGAAATGCCGGTGCAATACACAAGCATTGTCGACGAGCATCAGGCGGTCCGTAACGCAGCCGGGCTGTTCGACATTTCGCACATGGGCCAGGCTCGTGTGCGCGGGGCGGGCGCGGAGGCGTTTCTGAACGCGACACTGACCAACGATGTGCGCAAGCTCGCGCCGGGGCAGGGCCAATACACGCTGATGTGCAACGAGCGCGGCGGAGTGATCGACGATCTCTACGCGTACCGCGTGGGACCCGAGGAATACTTTCTCATCATCAACGCTTCCCGCGCCGACGTGGATCTCGCATGGCTGGAGAAACGATTGGCGGCGGCGGGGACGTCAGCGCGGGCGAGCATCGAGAATATCTCGGCGCGCTCCGGCGCAGTGGCGCTGCAGGGGCCGCGCGCGGCGGAGATTATCGTGGCCGCGTTTCCGGGAGCCACAACGGGTGGAACGGCGGTCGCGAATCTGGCGGAGTTGAAGAAGAACCAGATCGGCGCGATCAAGTTTGACGGGGCGGAGTTGTGGGTTGGGCGGACTGGTTACACGGGCGAGGATGGATTCGAGATTGCCACCTCGGCCGGGGCGATCGTCAAAGTTTGGGAGCGGCTGTTGGAGGTGGGGAAGGCGATGGGATTGAAACCGGCGGGCCTCGGCGCTCGCGATACGTTGCGCACGGAAGTGTGTTATCCGCTCTATGGCCATGAGTTGGACGAGGAGACCACGCCGATCGAGGCGGGAGTTGGATTTTTTGTGGCTTTGGATAAGGGAGAATTCGTAGGGCGTGAAACGCTGGCGGCGCAGAAGGCCTCGGGTGCAAAGAAGAAGCTGGTGGCTTTCAAGATGACCGAGAAATCGGCGCCGCCGCGGCCGCATTATCCGATTTGGGGCGGCGGGTCGAAGATGGGCGAGGTCACGAGCGGCACGCAGAGCCCGAGCATGAATCAGGGCATCGGACTGGGTTACGTGACGCCGGAATTTGCGAAGGTGGGCACGGCGCTGGAGATTGAAATCCGGGGGAAACGTTCGCCGGCCGTGGTCGTGGCGAAGCCGATCTTTCGGAAGCCTGCTTGAGATGGGCCCTGTATCTGTGGCTTAATCGGGCGTGGCGCGACGACGGAGCAAATACCAGTTTCCAGGTTCGAAATCCGAACAGCCCGGTGGTTTGCGCTGGGTGGTGTTGGCGGCGCTGCTGGCTTTGGTGGTCTGGGTGGTTTGGTTGTCGCTGCATCCAGCTCGAAAGGAGACGCGAATTTCACAAAAGCCGTCGCACCCGGAAGGGCAGCCCAAGGCTCAACCTCCGACAGAGCCGGCCAGGCCCGCTCCCAAACCGCCGGCGTTGGTCGTGACGAATCCCCCGCCCGCGGCCACGAATCGGGTGGGGGCAAATCCGCGCCGCGTTCCCGAGGCGAATCTCCAACCTATTCAGCCGGGCCCGTTCCCACGTCCGGCGAAGACGACTTTCGAAGCGCAGGTGGCCATGGGGCGACTCGGGATTTCGTCGGGCTCGATTGACGGGTTGATTGGTTCGCAGACGCGGGCGGCGTTGAAATCGTTTCAGTGGCGGGAGCATTTGGATGAAACCGGGGAGTTTGACACGAACACCGCGGCACACCTCATCCTGGCGACGCCGTCGTGCACGACTTACGTGGTGACGAGCAACGACCTGGCGCGTTTGCAACCATTGCAGCCGACGTGGCTGGGCAAGTCAAAACAGACCGCGCTGGATTACGAAAACATCCTCGAGTTGGTAGCGGAGAAAGGACACGCGCATCCGAATTTGGTGAAACGGCTCAATCCCAGGATTGGTTGGACTGCCGTGACGCCGGGCACGGAAATCACGATCCCCGACGTGGAGCAACCGGAAACCAAAACCAAGGCGGCGTGGGTGTTGATCCATCTGTCCGCGCGGACGCTCGAGGCATTTGATGCGCAGACAAATCTACTCGCGCACTTTCCATGCAGCATCGCGCAGAAGGTGGAGAAGCGGCCGGTGGGAGAGTTGCACGTGGCGGTGGTGATTCCGGATCCGGATTACACGTTCAATCCGGAAGTATTTCCGGAATCGGCGGAGGCGCGGCAGTTGGGCAGGAAATTGATCATACCGCCGGGGCCGAACAATCCGGTAGGGGTCGCGTGGATTGGGTTGGATCGTCCGGGCTATGGAATGCATGGGACGCCGAGCCCGGAGCAGGTGGGGCGGACCGAGTCGCATGGTTGCTTCCGATTGGCGAATTGGAACGCCCGCCATCTTCTGGGACTTGTGTGGGTAGGGATGCCAGTTTTGGTGGAGCCGTAACGAGCTGAGCGGGGTAATCGAATACAGGCCGGTCATGGATTCTGACCTTGTTGTTTTATGGCCGCTTCGAGGAAAGGCCTGAATCGGCTTACGGGATTGCCGAATCCAAACAAAGTGAATCTCTCTTTGCCCCCGCCTATATTAATGGCCACCACTTCGCCTGATGAGTTGAGCACAGGCGCTCCGCTGGTTGCCTGTAGCACGAGTTTTGAGTTGTCGAATCGGTAAATCAGGTAGCCATCACGATCAATCCCCGTAACCGTTGCGGCGTGAAGTTTCTGCGTTGGCGGGGCGCCTTCCAAAACAGCAGCAGCCAGCCATACTCGTCGACCTTTGACTGGCACGGTCATCGCCAGGACAAATGGATGAATTTGATCTCCTTTCGGTGCCCAGAAAGCCAGGATGTCTCCCGCTTTGGATTTGTCGTCGTAGGCCGCAGCTTCCGAAATGACGATGGGAGATCCTGGTTTCGGAAAATCGAGCGATGCATCGAAGCAATCTTTCAATTCCAAACTCTTCACCACCTGGGGAACTTCCACAGCGGGAACTTTGTGGGGAGCTCCGCCATCAGGACCGAGAAGATGTATGGCGGTCAACAGTATTGGACGACTGGCATTCGTCAGGCTGATCTCAAACGCAGTTCCGGCCTCGATGGTTCCAAGGGTCGTCTCGAAGGTGGGGCGGAAAAGCGATCCAGCGGGCGGTTGAGGTGGGCTCTGATTTGAAGAGGGGGATCCTCCTCCCGTTGTGAATGGTTCATTTCGATCACAGCCAACGAGACAACTGAATGTCAATGCCAGGCTGAATGCGTAAAACGCAGATGTCCACCCCCACGTCTGCAGCTCTGCTGCAATTCCCCATTTCATACTCTTTGATTTATGACCTGTTCAGCGCGCTGAGGACGGCTTTGACGGAGGCGAGTTCGATATTCGTATCCACGCCGGCGCCCCAGCGGAGGCGGCCGTCGGCATGCTTTATTTCGATGTAGGAAATGGCGGCGGCTTCTTCGCTGGCGGCGAGGGCGTGTTCGGTGTAGCCCTTGATTTCAAAGCGCGGGACGCCGGCGCTGCAGAAGCCGTGAACGAGCGCGGCGAGCGGGCCGTTGCCTTCGCCGTTGATTTCGAAGGGCTGGCCGTCCCTGAGGAGTTTTGCGCGGCAGCGGACGGTGCCGTTGTGGCTCTGCGTGGAAAAGCTCTGGAGCTGCCAGGGCGAGCTGCGCTCGATGTATTCGCGCCAGAACATCTGCTTGAGTTCGGTGCCGCTGACCTCACGGCCGAGCCGGTCCACCTCATCGTTGGCGATGGGGCCGAATTCGCGCTGGAGATCCTTCGGGAGTTCGATGCCGAATTCACTTTCGAGCAAATAGGCGACACCGCCTTTGCCGGACTGGCTGTTCACGCGGATGACCTCGCGGTATTCGCGACCGATGTCGGCCGGGTCGATCGTGAGGTAGGGGACGTCCCAGATTTTGCGTCCGCCGTCGGCCCACTCGGCCAGGCCTTTTTTGATGGCGTCCTGATGCGAACCGCTGAACGCGGTGAAGACGAGTTCGCCGGCATAGGGATGACGCGGCGGCACGGTCATGCCGGTGCAACGCTCATAAATTTCGACGAGGCTGTCCACGCGGCTGAAATCCAGTTTGGGATCCACGCCCTGCATGTAGAGATTGAGCGCGACGGTGACGAGGTCGAGGTTGCCGGTGCGTTCGCCATTGGCGAAGAGCGTCCCTTCCACGCGGTCGGCGCCGGCGAGCAAGCCGAGTTCCGTGGCGGCGACGCCGGTGGAACGGTCGTTGTGCGTGTGGAGGCTGACGATGAGTGATTCGCGGTTCTTGATGTTGCGGCAAATCCATTCGATCTGGTCCGCGTAGACATTGGGCATCGCGACTTCGACGGTGTCGGGCAAGTTGAGGATCATCTTGCGCTGGGGTGTGGGCTGCCAGACGTCCATAACGGCCTCGGAGATGTCTTTCGCGAATTCGACCTCGGTGGCGCTGAAACTTTCCGGCGAGTATTGAAGCATGTACTCAGTGCCCTGGAGCCGGGGGAGGCGGTCGCGAATCATCTTCGCACCCTGCACGGCGACGTTGATGATCTGTGCCTTTGACATGCCGAAGACCACCCGGCGCTGTGCCGGGGAAGTCGAGTTGTAGAGATGGATGATCGCCTTCTTCGCGCCGACGAGCGATTGGAAGGTGCGTTCGATGAGGTCTTCGCGCGCCTGCACGAGGACTTGGAGCCAGACGTCGTCCGGGGCGCGATTTTCCTCAATGAGCCGGCGATTGAACGTAAACTCCGTGTTGGACGCTGAAGGGAAGCCCACTTCGATTTCCTTGAAGCCACATTTTACCAGCGCCTGGAAGAGCTCGAGCTTCTGGCCCACGTTCATGGGCACCGCGAGCGCCTGGTTGCCGTCGCGCAGGTCCACGCTGCACCAGATGGGGGCGCGGGTGAGGGTGCGGTTGGGCCATTGACGGTTGGGCAAGGCCACCGGCGGATATGGGCGGTATTTCGCTGAAGGATCTTTGAGCATGGCGATGTCGTTTGATTGTTGGGGCCGCCGCGCGGTGAGGCAAACAAAAACCCCACCGCCGGACTCGGCAGTGGGGTTTCAGTAAAGCTTTGTGAACTGATCAGAACCCGACTGCCGCGCTACGCAACAGCAGCGCGTTCACTAGCAGCAGATTCAGATTCTTAATCACGGATTTACTCTAACCAATGAGGTGCGCGCGGTCAATCCTCTTTTGGCGGGCCGCGATTTTGAAGGCCCGGTTTAGTTTCCGTATTGTTGGAAGAACCGGTTCTGAAAGAGACCAGCGGGGTCGTATTTACGCTTCAGGGCGAAGAAGGCGGCGGCCTGCGGGTAAGCGGCGGTGAATTGTTCGCGTGTCGCGTGCAAGCGGTAGGGCAGGTAGTACCTGCCCTGGTGGCGCAGGGTGGCGCCGATGATCTGACGCGCGGCCCCGGCCATTTTGGCTTCGCCTGCGGGAGTCCGCGCCTGGTCGAAGAGCATCACCAACGAATACATTTCCTGGTCGGCGTACCGGAGGAAGGTGTCGTCGTCGCGTTTGACCTGGCGCACGGTGATGTTGAGCAAATCCACGCCGGTGCGGGGGACGATCTCGCGCAACTCCGCCAGCAGAGGTTCGAATTGGGCGGGAGGCACGAAGGATTCCATCAGGACGTCCGTGGCGTCCTGGCTTTGGTTCTGAAAAACGGCGGCGGGTTCAGACAGGAGGTCATTTCGCTCGGCGACGCCGCTGGAGAGAAACGGCGCGAGACGCTTTTCGGCGTTCCAGCGCAGGCGCTTGCCGTAGTCGCTTCCGGCGCTGCCGCGAAAAATCGTGCGGCTTAGACGAGGGTTGGCGGCGCCGTGGAGAGGGCTGACGACGGGGCCGTTGGTGGGCTGACGCCGCAGCACGTTCAAGATGGCATCCTGGAGAAAGTTTTCCCGGGTCACGCGCAGCCGGCCGTAGACCATGGCGATGTCATTGGATTCAGAGAGCCGATGCCGCAAGGTTTCAGCGTAGGCTGCGGCGGTAATGACCTCCCGCTCCAACGTGTAGCGTTCGTTGGGGACGATTCGCAGGCGAACATCGAGGATGATGCCGAAGAGCCCGTAGCCGCCGAGCGCCAGCGAGAAGAGTTCGCGGTTCTCCGTCCGGCTGCAATTGACCACCTGCCCGTCCGCCAGCATCAGCCGAAAGGATTCAACCGTGGAGGCGATGGGCGGCCGATCCGCCTGCCAGCCGTGGCAATTCACACTAAGCGAACCGCCGAGGGAAAAATCGTCGTTGGACTGCATTACCTCCACCGAACAACCATTGCGATTGAGATACGCAATCACGTCATGCCACCGTGCCCCGCTGCCGGCGTGGAGGATATGGTTCGAAGACTCCAACTCAAGCTGGTTGAACGCGGCCATGTCCACCACGATGCCGTTGCTGGCAATGGTGTGCCCGCCCATGCTGTGGCGCGCGCCTGCGATGGCAACCGGCAAGTGCCCGGCGCGAGCGCGTTCGAGCAGTTTTGCCAACTGCGCTTCGGCGTCCGCGGAGGCGGCGGGAATTGGCCACACTTCGGCAACGCGGGTTTCATTCAAGCGGCTGGCATCGTCGACGTTGCCGGCAGCGGGTGGGCGGTGATCGTGGCGGTCGGTGTACCAGGTTTTGAGCAGGTGCCAGGCCGGATGGGCGATGAGCGCCAGGGCAATCAACGCGGAAATTCCCGCGCCGATCAGAAATCTTTTGAGGATGCGACGTTTCATCCAACCTTCCTTGTTTTCAATCTGGCGCAAAGATTGGCGCGTGGCAATCGGGAAATCTGACCGGTGAAACCGATAACCCGGCTTGTCAAACCCGCCGCAATCCGTTACTTGCGGCGGGACGCATGAGCTGGAAACGCAAACTCTCGGGCGGAGTGCTGGCGACCATCGGCTTCCTGCTCTCGCCGCTTTCGTGGTGGAACGACCTCTTTATCAACGTTCCGCTGGCGTTGGGTTTCGCGTGGCTGGTGGGTTTGGTGTTCCCGAATTCCTTCCTGGTGGCGTGCGTGGTGGGCTACTGGCTGACGAATGTGATCGGGTTTGTGCTGATGCACAAAGGGGTGCAACAAGCCGTCACTGACAAGCCGAAGGGTTACTCGCTGAAGGATTTATTGAGAGACGTGGCGATCTCGCTGGCTTACACGGCTTTGATCGTGGGTTTGGTTAAATGGGGGGTGCTCAAGCCGGTCCAGGCGTATTTTCAGGGGCGATAACTCGAAAGGTGACTCATGGAAAAATTCCTGTTTCGCAACGCGACGTGGTTGGTGGTGGCATTGGGGGCGATCATGCCGGGTCGCGCAGAGGGTTTGAAGGTGGCCGCCGTGCGATATGTGCCCGATGTGGCGTTTCCACAGTACGTGCATTTGTGGTCCGAGAATTGGGGCGTGCAGGGCGAGGACGGCGAGCCCAGGACCTACGCGGCCAAATCCATGCCGTTGGGAGCGTATGTGCATTTGGTCGTGCGGAATGAGGGAACGGAGCCGGCGACGATTTCTGACGTGAAGTTGGAGGGGGTGAGTTTGAAGGAGGCGATCGCGTTCTCAAAGCAGAAAGCGGCGCGGCGCGAACCGGCGAGCATTCGTTTCTCGAAGCTGCCCCCGGACCAAATCGAAAAGCTGATTGCGTTGGGCGAGCCGGTGTGGTGGAAGATGGACCCGGTGAAGGTTGCACCGGGTGGTTTCGCGGAAGTCGTGGTGCGCTTGCGCCGGCCGATGACGAATGCGGCGACAGCGGAGGTCGTGAGCGACCGGGGGGCCGCCGTCAGCCCCGTCGGCCAGCAGGAAGTGGCGCGTATTGAGAGCGTCAGTTTTGATCCGGCGCTGAACCGGCTTTATGCATATATGCGGCCACCCGCAAGTGGGTCAGGGGCGCCAAAAGTTTTCTTTGATGGCGAAGACATGACCGCGACAGCGAAAGTTCTTTCAGACCGCGGAACGGACGTCTGGCCGGTGTTGGTCCCACTGGCGAAGCCATTGGAGAAGGGATCACAGCATTTCGTACAGTTGAGTTTCGAAGGCGGGGCGACAGCCAGTGCGGCGGTGCGGGCGTTTGCGGATGAATTTGTTTACGGGATGTGGGGTTACGTGAACCAGGGGGACACACCCGAGGCGCGGGTGGATTTTTACCTGGGCGATTTGAAGCGGCACAACGTGAACACGGTGATGCATTCGTATGGGGGCGAGGTGGGGAAGTATCTGGCGGGCACGAATGGAGTTGAGCACGCGAAGCAAACGGGAGTTCGCGCGATGCGGCCGGGTCCGGGAAATGATTTGAACCCGGTGTATTACTTCCTGATGGACGAGCCGGACGCGCATGATTACGCGGTGAACCAACTCCCATTGCCGCAACGGCTGGGGACCCTGGGACAGGATGTGGTGCGGACGAGTGTCGAATTTCGCGCGGCCGACGCGAAGACCCCGCAGTTGCTGAATCTCGACAACACGTACAAGCCGGAGAATTGGTACACGTACGCGCAATTGCCGGATGTGTGCTGCGCGGACCCATACTTTCAGGAGCAGCAGAGGATTGTATGGACGAGGAAACCGGCCTGGGCGGCTTCATTCGTGAAGCCGTGGTATGTGCTGGGCGTGGCGACGATCTGCAACTGGGCGTGCGCGCCCAAGCCGCTGCACATCATCCTGAATTCCGTGTGCCATGGCTCGGGGCCGGACGGATTCCGATACGCAACGCCCGAGGAAAAGACGGTGGAGCTTTTCTATGCGCTGGGGGCGGGAACGAAGAGCTTTTCGTATTGGTGGTACACGCCCTCCGGAGAGTTCAAGGGTTGTGGCGCCCCGGAGAAGGAAGCGGTGGCATTGTGGCGGCAGATCGGATTGCTGGGGGCGCAGGTGCGGACGGCGGGGCCCATTTTGACGAGGAGTTGCCCGGCGACGGTGCCGGTGAAGGCGCCGGCGAAGTTATGGACGCGGACACTTCTGTCGGGTGCGGACACGATCGTGCTGCTGGCGGTGAATGAGGGCATCGCGAGCGATCGACTGGGCACCGTGGTGGTGCCGCTGGAAAAGGCGCCGGTGACGGTGACAGCGCCCGAATGGTTGAAGGCGAAGGAGGTGTTTGAGATTACGCCAGAAGGAGTGCGTGACGCGAACGCGAAAGTGTCCGGCCAGGAAGTGAGCCTGGATTTGGCGAACACGCGGGTGGCCCGGATGATGGTGATTACGTCGGACGATGGGTTGCGCGGTCAGTTGGAGAAGCGATATGCGGAGAATTTTGCCGCGAATGTGAAGGAACTCCAAAAAGAAAAATGAAGAGCGCGGAGTGGGAATGGCGAGGCCGCGGTGATGCGAATCAAAGCATGATACGAGCAAGTGTATTGGCAATCGGGCTCGCGGTTGTGGCCGCACGGGCAGGTGGCGTTGAGGGGCCGCTGGATATCGGGACGGGGCCGGTGCTGTTTGTGGATTCGTATTTTGTGGGGTCGCTGTCGAATGCGACGCTGGCGATGCAGCGACCCGTGCCGCGGGAGGTGGTGTTTCGATTCGATGCGCCCTGGGAAGGGCCGGAATGCGCATACATCACCGTCCTGAAGGACAGGGAAAATTTCCGGATGTATTATCGTGGCGGAGGAGAGACGACGGAAGAGGTCACCTGCATGGCCGAGAGCAGGGATGGCGTGAATTGGGAACGGCCAAACCTTGGGTTATTCGAGTTCAAAGGATCGAAAAGCAATAATATCGTCTATCGCGGGACGACGAAGGCGTACAGCGAATCGCATAACTTCGCCCCGTTTATTGATGCAAATCCGGCGGCGAAGCCTGAAGACCGATATAAGGCGCTGGCGCTGACGAAATACCGGGACCCGAGCGGCGAGCGAAAGCGGGCGTTGGGTGCGCTGGCGTCGCCGGATGGCATTCACTGGCGCAAGCTGCAGGAGGGACCGATCATCACGAGCGGAGGGTTTGATTCGCAGAACCTGGCATTTTGGGACGAGCCGCACGGGAAGTACGCCTGCTATTTTCGCGAAGGACGGAACGGAGTGCGGAGCGTGCGGCGCGCGCTGTCGGCAGATTTTCTGCACTGGTCCGACCCGGAATGGATTGAGTATGGCAGCGCTCCGGCGGAGCAGTTTTATACAAGTGCGATCACGCCGTATTTTCGGAACGGGAATCTGTATCTCGGTTTTCCGATGCGATTTGTGCCGGAACGGAAGGAGGTGGGCGCCGATGCGAGGAAGGTGGACGCTTTGTCTGATGGCGTGATGATTTCGAGCCACGACGGGCTGAACTTTTACCGGGAGTTTATGGAGGCATTTATCCGGCCGGGTTTGGATGCGCGCAATTGGGGGAACGGGCACGGGAACAATACGCCGAGCTGGGGCCTGGTGCCGACGGGGCCGGCGGAGATGTCTTTGTATTGGGCCGAGCATTATGGCGCGGATTACAGCAGCAAGGTGGGCAAACTGGAACGCGGATCACCGCCACAATTGCGACGAGGGACGTTGCGGTTGGACGGATTGGGTTCGGTGGATGGGCGCTACCGGGGTGGGGAAATGGTGACGAAGGCGTTTGTGGGCCGCGGAGGCAAGTTGCGGCTGAACTATGCGACTTCGGCGGCGGGAAGCATCCGGGTGGAGGTGCAGGATGAGCAGGGGGCGCCTTTGCCGGGGCTTGCGGCGGAGGAATGCGAGGAGATTTACGGCGATGAATTGGCCAGGCCCGTGGGTTGGAAGAGTGGCGGCAGCCTGGCGCCGCTGCAAGGGCGGGCGTTAAAGCTGCGGTTTATTTTGAAGGACGCGGATATCTATTCGCTGCAAATGGCACCCTGAACGCGGGTGGAAAGCGGATTGCGCCGGGAGAAGCCGGGGAGGTTCTCCGGAGAGGTGGCGCAGAGGTCCACCGGCTCGTCGACGACGACTAACCCAGAAACGCCGCATGAACGGCTTTCATGGCGGCTTCGCCTTTGGCGAGGTCGATCACGACGGAGACCTTGATTTCGCTGGTGGAAATCATGTCGATGTTCACGCCTTCTTTCGCCAGGGTCTCGAAGAGTTTGCCGGCAACGCCGGTGTGGCTCTTCATCCCGACGCCGACGATGGAGAGTTTGCCGATCTTGTCGGTGGCGATGACCTGGCCGAAACCGATTTCGGATTTGAGGCCATCAATGACCTTCTGGGCTTTGAGGAGGTCGGGCTTGTCCAGGGTGAAGGAGAGGTCAGTGGCGGGTTTGCCGCTGCCGTGGCTGATGTTCTGGACGATCATGTCCACGTTGATATTGGCGTCGCCGATGGCCTTGAAGACGCGGGCGGCGGTGCCGGGTTTATCGGGGACGGCCACGAGGGTGATCTTGGCCTGGTTTTTGTCGAGCGAAACGCCGCGCACGACGATGCCCTCCATGTTGCGGGTTTCCTCTTTCACAATGGTTCCTGGGTTGTCGTTTAAGCTGGAGCGGACTTCGAAGATGACGCCGAATTTTTTCGCGAATTCGACGGAGCGGGATTGCATGACCTTGGCGCCGAGGCTGGCGAGCTCGAGCATTTCGTCGTAGGAAATTTCCTCGAGCTTGCGGGCGTTGGGGACGATGCGGGGATCGGCGGTGTAAACACCATCCACGTCGGTGAAAATCTGGCAGAGATCGGCCTTGAGGGCGGCGGCGAGGGCGATGGCGGTGAGGTCGGAGCCGCCGCGGCCGAGGGTGGTGACCTGGCCTTCGTGGGTCTGGCCCTGGAAGCCGGCGACGATGACGACGCGGCCCTGGTTCAGCAGGTCATGAACTTTCTTGGGCGTGATGTTCTGGATCTTGGCCTTGTTGTGGACGCCGTCGGTGAAGATGCCGGCCTGGGCGCCGGTGAGGGAAACGGCCGGCACGTTGATGGCGTGCAGAGCAATGGCGGTGAGCGCGATGGTGGTTTGTTCGCCGGTGGCGAGCAGGACGTCCATTTCGCGCTCGTCGGGCAGCGGCATGATTTCCCGCGCCATCTTGATGAGGTTGTCCGTCACGCCGCTCATGGCGGAAACGACGACGACGATTTTGTCGCCTTTGGCGCGGGATTGGGCGACGCGGGTGGCGACGTTTTTGATGCGCTCGGGGGTGCCGACCGAGGTGCCGCCGTACTTTTGGACTATCAGAGCCATGTGCTGGGGCAGGGTAGGGATTTTAGTCGAGAATTCAAGAAAAGTCGGGAAATCCGAATGACGAATGTCGAATGACGAATGAAGCCCGAATGACGAAGCTCGAAGGATCGATAATCGAGGCTCGCAGAAACTTCAAACTTCAAATGCCAAACTCCCGCCTTCGCAAGGAAGCTCCGGCGCGGCAAGTCAGGGAAGCTTCAAATTCCAAACCGTTTAAGCTCAGGCGAAGTCTTCGACGCGGATCATCACGGGTTTGGCTTTGACGACGGGGAGTTTGGAGATTTTTTTGAGGGCGCCGGTGACGGCGCCGTTGGGGGCGGCGTGGAGCATGAGGATCAGAGGGACGCTGGCGCCCTGGTGGCCTTCGGGCTGGATGACGGAGGAGATGCCGATTTTGGCGGCGGCGAGGATGGCGGAGATTTTTGCGAGAACGCCAGGGCGGTCGGTGACGCTGAGACGGACGAAATAGCGGGAGACCACTTTGGCGATGGGAGTGACGGAGCCGCTTTTTTCGTGTGGGACGAAGGGCGGGACGCGGAGGCGGGTGCCGAACTTTAGGTCGAGGGCGGCGTCGCCGAGGTCGGAGAGGACGGCGCTGGCGGTGGCGTCTTTGCCGGCGCCGCGGCCGTAAAACAGAGTGTCGCCGACGACGTCGCCGCGGACGAAGACGGCGTTGAAGACGTGATTGACGCCGGCCATGACGTGGGAATTCGGGACGAGCGCGGGATAGACGGAGACTTGGACGTCCGCGCCGGTGGCTTTGCCGGGGGCGCGTTTGATGATGCCGAGGAGTTTGATCGTGTAGCCGAGCTGGTTGGCGAATTGGATGTCGGTCTTCGTGATGTGGCGGATGCCTTCGACGTGAATCTTGTGGTGGTTCACCCAGAAGCCGTGCGCGAGCGAGGCCAGGATGCCGATCTTGTGCTGGGCGTCGTAGCCGTCAACGTCGAGGGAGGGTTCGGCTTCGGCGTAGCCCTGGGCCTGGGCGTCCTTGAGGACGGCGTCGAAGTCGGCGCCTTCGAGCTTCATCCGGGTGAGGATGTAATTACAGGTGCCGTTGACGATGCCGTAGAGGTGCGTGATGCGATTGCCGACGAAACCTTCGCGCAGGGCTTTGATGATGGGGATGCCGCCGCAGACGCTGGCTTCGTAGTAGAGGTTCGCGCCGCTTTTTTTGGCGGCGGCGAAAAGTTCAGGGCCGTGGGCGGAGAGCAGGGCTTTGTTGGCGGTGACAACGGTTTTGCCGAGGCCGAGCGCGGTGAGGATCATCGTGCGCGCGATGTTCGTGCCGCCGACGAGTTCGGCGACGATCTGGACCTGGGGGTCGTTGACGACGGTCTGCCAATCGGTCGTCATCTTTGCGCGAGGGATGGAATAGGGGCGCGGTTCGTCGAAGGCTTTGACGGCGACTTTGTGGACATTGACCTTCACGCCGAGGCGGGCGGCCATGAGGTCGGAGTTTTTTTCGAGGGCGTGGAAAACGCCGCTGCCGACCGTGCCGCCACCGATGAGACCGAGATTGACTTGCTGCATAAGGAGGGCAGAGGGTGGCGGGATTGGGGGCGGAGGACAATTATAAAGAACCAAGCTCCAAGGACCAAGAACCAGGGAAGCTCCAATGCTCATGATCCTGATCGTCTGTTGGGCGGCAGAGGAAAGCGTCAAAGTGTTAAAAGGTTAAAAGGGGAATTGGCGCGCAGTTTGCTGGCGTTGGGGTAATTATTATGAAAAGGGTCATATTTACGTTGGCGTTGTTGCTGGTAGCGTTGCCGGTGTTTGCGGGGAATGAAAAGTTGATCGGCACCTGGAAATCGAACAAGGATGCCACGGTGGCCTATCTCAAAACGCACACACAATTGAGTCCAAAGCAATTGGAGGTGCTGGGCAAGGTCCTCGGGAAGATGACGATCACCTTCGATAAAAACACGCTGACGGAGAAGTCGGGCGACTGGCAGTTTTCCACCCCGTACAAGATTATTTCCGAGACCGCGAATTCCATCACGATCGAATCGAATGATCCACAGACCAAAAAGCCGACCAAGAGTGTGTTTGAATTCGACGGCAATTCCTTTTGGTCGCCGGAGGACAAAATCCCGGGTTACAAGGAACGGTTCGACAAGTTGACGGTGAAGTAGGGCGGGCTTTGACAAACCGTGGTTTCACTTGCGGTCCGAAAACAGCAGCTGCTCCGGCTGATCGCGACATTGGAGGACGTGCTGATCATCCTGCGGCAGGACGAGAAGTGCGAATGGACGCCGGAATTGGAAGCGCTTTTTCTAGAGGCGAAGGATCTGGTCGGGGCGGGGTTTACTCAGGCGGAATTGGATGAGCTTTCCCGCGCGATGGGGCGCATGCTGCATCCGAATGAAGGGCGACTTTGCCATTACCATCCGCCTGAAGAATTGTCGCTGGAAGGCCTTCATGGCCGCGAGAACTTCTCGACCTTTTTGCGCGCTGCCTATGAGCAAGCGTTGCAGTTGCGAGTAGTGGCGTCCTGAAGGGAATCGGGCCAAACAGGGGCTCCCATTAGCACCGCGCCGGGTTTGATTTCAATTGTCCGGGAGTATTGTAATGGCTATCAGCGTTTCCTTCAGTACATAGTACCGACCGTCCCTGAAATTTGCGTGGCGCGGGTGTGTTGAAACTTCTCAGGTATGAAATTCAGCTGGTGGTGGGTCGTGATCGCAGTGGTTGGCGTCTGGGTGACGGGCTGGCTGGTGACCGTCATCGTGGCGGTGTTTTTCAATCCGCTGGACTCCGCGAGGGACAAGAAGGAGAACTTCAAAGACCGGCTGCTGGCCCAAGCGATCATGAACTGGTTCTTATGGCCGTTCTTCCTGCCCCCACTGCTGGAGCGTCGGAAACTTCTGCGCGACATGAAGACGGGCAAGCGGCCGAATTGGATCATGCTGGCCGACGGTGAGGAAAGCGGCCGCGTCTGGAAGCTTTCGGACGGGACCGTGTTTGAGGGGTCCGCTTCTACGGCGGGAGAATCCAAGGATCCAGCAAATATCTGGGGCGACTACGAAGATCGGTCGCTGGCAGGAGATGTGGATTACCGGATACGCAGGCTGGCTCCGACGGCCCAGCCGCCGGGAGAGTGGACGCGGATGAAGTTCTGGCCGAAGGGCGCGCCGGACCAGGTCGAAGAGGATGATGAGGAAGAGGAGATCGAGGAAGATGATGATGATGAGGGCGGCGCGCCGCGCTATGATGTTTCGGTGAAACTGGAACGAGGCAAGTATCTCGTAGAGTTTCGCGTGCCGAACCGCTCCGGGCAGCCGGAAGAGCTTCCGGGGCTTACGCTGATCGTTTCCGATTTTGAGGATTACAATTTGTAGGGTTGTTGGTATGAGTTGGGTTACAACAACGAACTGAAGCGCGGGCGCTACAGCTTTATGAAAGGGAAACGCATGCTCATCAATTTCCTGATCGCGATGGCGCTGATCGTGATCGTGTTTGTCATCGTGGTGCAGTTGCAGCCGGCGAAGTTTCATATCGAGCGCAGCACGACGGTGGCCGCGCCGGCGGCGGTTGTGTTCGAACAGGTGAATGATTTGCGCAAGTGGGAGGCGTGGTCACCGTGGGCGAAGCTGGATCCGAATGCGAAGATCCAATACAACGGCCCGGCCGCCGGAACGGGCGCGGCGTTTTCCTGGGCCGGAAACAACGAGGTGGGCACCGGCACGATGACGATCACGGACAGCCGCACGAATGAGTTGGTGCGGTTCAAACTGGAATTCACCGCGCCGATGCAGGCGGTGAATATCGCGGAGTTTACCTTCAAGCCGGAGGGCGGGCAGACGTTGGTGACGTGGAGCATGTCGGGCACGAACGGATTCATGGCGAAGGCGTTCGGGCTGTTTGTGAATTGCGACAAGATGGTGGGCGGACAGTTTGAGAAGGGATTGGCGACACTTAAGTCACTGGCCGAGGGCGAAGTGAAAAAATAGGGAGGCGGGTGGGGTGGTGAATCGCTAAACCTTTCGCTGCCTCATTTCAAGACAGGCGTAAAAAAGCACTGTCTCTGTTGTTTGACTTTTCGTCGGTTCACTCAGTTATGGCGGGTCATTAGGAGGGACTCACGCTGCTCGAAGGGGCAGAACTCAGGCAAAAAGCCCGTATTCATGGGCCGGGCATGGGTGTTGCTTTGTCCGGAGGGCATGGCTTACAGAGACAACCTCCCCCCCACCATGTGTACTTTGGTATGCATGGGGTTGGCTCTTTTTGTGTGCCCGGCGCGCGCGGCCGATCCTGCCGATGTCAGTTCCCAACTGCAGGAATTGAAGCGGCAGAACACGGAGTTGATGGAGCAGTTGCGCCAGCAGCAGGCTTTGATCAACTCGCTCAGCCGGAAGGTGGACGATATCCAGCAGCGCGCCACCCCGACTCCCGCAGCGAATCCTGGATCCGAGCAATACATTCTGAACACGGATTCGACGGATCGGATGCCCGCGGTGAAGAGCCCGAGCTCCGTCTTTGGCAAGGTCAGCATCAGCGGTGAAGGCGGTGTCGGCTTCTTCTCGGGTCAGTCCGAGAGCATTTATCCCAACCCGGAATTTGCGGTTCAGGAAGCCCGCCTGTTCATAGAGAGCCCGGTGTATGAGCAGGTATATTTTTTCGGCGAATTGGATTTGGTGACTCCCGAGCAGACGGACTTGCAGGTGCGGTTGGGCGAATGTTACCTCGATTTTGAAAACGTCTCCCGGCTTTGGAAGAAGGACAACATGCTGAGCGTGCGCCTGGGGCGCCTGGATATTCCCTTTGGCGAGGAGTACATCAACCGTTACGCGATTGATAATCCGCTTGTCTCGCGCTCACTGCCGGATATTTGGGGCGTGGACGCGGGGCTCGAGCTTTACGGCAGCATCGGCAAGTTCAGCTACGTCATGGCCGTGCAAAGCGGCGGGCCGATGGGTAACAGTGACAACAACGGCGACAAATCCATCGCGGGCCGCATTTCGTACGATCCCGCGAAGTGGCTGCACATGAGCGTGAGCGGCATGCGCACGGGAAACCTGAATTACCCGGAGGATTACTGGTCGGGGTTGTGGTTCGCCAATGGCTGGCTCGTGCCGGTGGGGGGAGCGAACAATTCGGAATTTCACGCGAACCTCGCGGAGTTTGACATTGATTTCAAGTTCTCCCGCGGACACGTGAAAGCCTTCGCAGGTTATGTTCACCAGGAGGAGAACAATTCCTCCGTCAAAAACGTGGATATGTATTACTACTCCGTCGAGGGGATGTACGACATCACGAAGAAGCTGTATGTCGCGGCGCGGTTCAGCGAGATCATCGCCCCGAACGGGTATGTGCTCTCCGGGCAGGGGAACATGGACGAGTATTTCTACTCGGGGGAGCTGACCAAGAATCTCTGGCGGCTGAGCCTGGGCGTGGGCTACCGGTTCAGCCCGAACCTGATTTTGAAGGCGGAGTATGCGTTTGAGCGTGGCCAGGAAGTGAGCGGCGAATCGCGGGACCAGGAAAATGTTTTCGCGGTGCAAGCGGCCTTCAAATTCTAGCCATGAGATTTCGCCCCGCCATCATTCCATTTTTAATCTTCCTCGCGACATTCACCCGGCCCGCCGCGGGGGCCACCATCACCGGAGTTGTGCGGGCGGAAGGCAAGGCCGGCGCGCCGAGCGATGCGGGCGGAGGCAAATACGACAGCCGGCAATTTAAATTCGTCGAGCGGGTCAATTACGATGAGCTGCGCGATTTTGTCGTTTATATCGATGGCCCGCTCGCGTTCACCAACACCGCGGCCGGCAAGCCGGTGCAGGTGGTGACGCGCCGGATCGAGCAAAAGGGCGCTCTGTTCAATCCGCATGTGATGCCGGTCGTGGTGGGCACGACGGTCGAATGGCCCAATGAAGACACCATTCTGCACAACGTATTTTCTTTTTCGGAGGCAAAGGAATTTGACCTGGGCTTGTACAAGAGTCCGGAGGTCAAGTCCGTGACCTTCGACAAGGCCGGCCGGGTGGATGTGTTTTGCTCCATTCACACGCGGATGAGTTGCATCATCCTGGTGCTGCCGAATCCGTTTTTTGCCGCAGCCAATGATCGGGGCGTCTATGCCATTACGAACGTGCCACCGGGAAATTACAAGTTGAAGGCCTGGCATGAGCGCCTGCCGGCCTTGACCCAGGAAATCGTGGTGCCGGCGGAAGGCACGGTGAAAATGGATTTTCTAATGGGCATCAAGGGGTTGCCCAAGCAATAGGATATGGAAAAGCTGCGCGCACGATTTCAGGCCAGCCTGAGCACGAAGGTGCTGCTGCCGGTGGTGGGCGTGATGCTTTTGCTGGTGGCCATCACGACGTGGATGGTGACGCGCTCCTTCTCGCAACAGGCGGAGGCAGATGCGGGACACAACCTGGCGACGGCGGATGCAGTATTCCGCAATTCGCAGCAATTGCTTACCAAGAACCTCGTGCAGCGTTTCATGAACCTGCGCAATGAACCGCGTTACAAGGCGGTGCTGCGCAGCGGTCATCTGCCGACGGTGCGAGATGAATTCGATAATATTCCCGAGGAACAAGGCGTGGACTTTGCGATGATGACTTCGGCGGACGGGCAGCTGCTCTTCACCGCCACGCGCGATCCATTGCTCTCGCGCGCCGAGGTGGAGGCGGCGAGCGCTGCGGTGGTGGCGCAGTCGTTGCGCGGCCAGGAGACCGTGGACACGATCCGGGTGGGCGAAAGATTGTTCGAGGTGGTTTCAATCCGGGTGACCGGCAGTGACGGCGAATTGATGGGCGCGCTGACCTTTGGCTCGGAAATCGGCGCGGCCACCGCGCAGGAATTCAGCCGCGTCACGCAGTGCGAATTCGTGCTGCTGGCCAACGGCCGTGTCGTGGCGACTACGCTGCCGGGCGCGGCGGCCAACCAGGAACTCGCGACAATGTTTGGGGAATTGAGTTCTGCTGACGATGAAGGCTCGGACAAAATGCGCCGCGTCGTCTTGGGCGGGGAACATTATTTCTGTTCGGCGGGAAAGTTTCCTTCACTGAGCAATGAAAACAAACTCGGCTATTTGTTGCTATCGTCCTACGAGCAGCCGTTGCGCGCGCTCCGCGAGCGGCAGCAGGCGATGTTGTTGCCGAGCGGAGTCGGCATTTTACTGGGGTCGCTGCTGGTATGGTGGGTGATTCGACGCGTGACGCAACCGCTACGGGAGTTGCGGGACAGCGTGGAAGCGGTCGGCAAGGGCGATTACTCGCAAAAGGTGGAGATTGCGTCCACTGACGAATGCGCCGAGCTGGCGTGTGTGTTCAACCAGATGACCGAGAACATCAAGCGGTCGCGCGAGGAATTGGAGCAGACGGTGCAGACGCTCAAGACCACGCAGGCGCACCTCGTGCAAAGCGAAAAGCTTTCGGGCATCGGCGAATTCGTGGCGGGAGTGGCTCATGAATTAAACAATCCGCTCACCTCGGTCATGGGCTTTTCGGAGCTCCTGGAGCAGTCGAACAGTGATCCGCAACACAAGCGCTATCTCGAGATGATCCGCAAGAGCGCCCAGCGCTGCCACAAGATCGTGCAAAGCTTGTTGAGCTTCGCGCGGCGGCATCAGCCGGAGCGCAAGCTGATCAGCGTGAATGAACTTGTCACGGGCGCGGTCGAGTTTTTGCAATACCAGCTCCGCACGAGCAACATCGAGGTGACGATGGATCTCAATCCCAGCCTGCCGCGGACGATGGTGGATCCGCACCAGTTGCAGCAGGTGTTCCTGAACATCGTGAACAATGCTCGGCAGGCGATCGAGGGCACGCAACGGAAGGGGAGCATTCGTATCAAATCGGATAATCACGAGGGGATGATTCGGGTGACCTTCAAGGACGACGGCCCGGGGATTCCCGAGAAGAGCCTGTCGAAGGTGTTCGATCCATTTTTTACGACCAAAGAAGTGGGGAAGGGCACCGGACTCGGACTCAGCTTGTGTTACGGCATTGTCCAGGAGCATGGCGGTTCCATCAAAGTCGAGAGCAAGCCTGGCGAAGGCGCGATGTTTATTGTCGAATTGCCGCAGATTTCCGGTCCGGAAACGAAAGAGGTGGTCCGGGACACTGCGTTCATTACCGCGAAAAAAGGCCACGCGGGCGACGGGAAGAAAGTGCTCGTCATTGACGACGAGGAGACGATTTTGCAGGTAGTCAGTGAGACGCTGGCGCAGGAGGGTTATCAAGTGGATGTGGTCCGTGATGGCGAGGCCGCGCTGCAACGATTGGGTGAGACGCAATACGATCTGGCTTTGTGCGATTGGAAGATGCCGGGCCTGAACGGACAACAGGTTTACGAGCGGTTGCGCGTTTCGAATCCGGCCATGTCCGAACGGCTCATTTTCTTTACCGGCGATGTGGTGAATCCACGCACGCAGCAGTTTCTCGAGGAGCGCGGCAAGGTGTGTCTCACGAAGCCGTTCTCCCTGAATGATTTCAAATCAGCAGTCCGGCGCGCGCTGCGGCAGGGAGAAACACCGGCCGCCGTGGCGAAGAACTAATTCCTTCGCCCGCACGATTTTACCGGCTGCTGCCTCCTACAGTTTTGCTACATCGATTTTTGTAATCGCCGGGACATCATCGTTTTTTGTGATGGAGGCTCCGGTTTTTCGATTTGGTGCGTCCCCGAAACTCCCGTAGAGTGGCAGCGATGAAGTTGGGGCTTTTCAATTGGTCCGCAATGAAATCGAGCAAAGGAGCTTAAAATGGAAGCCTTGGGTGCACTATTGGCCTTGTTGCTCATTGGCGGAGTCATCGGCTTGCCGGTGTGGCTCATCGTGCAGGCGCGGCGGGCGCGGCGCGAGATCAGTAGTTTGCAACAGCGGGTAAACTGGCTCGAGACACAAGTCCTCTTGCACGAGGAGAAGGTTAAGGAGCGGAAGGCCGATCCCGAAGCGCAGCCAAGTGCTCCCGCGGCCGCGGCCGAACCAGCTTCCGAGACGCTCGAGCGACTGACGCAATTCGTGAAGTCCAGGCCGCTGGTGGCGAAGCCATTGCCAGTAGTGCCCGTCGAGCCTGCTGCTTTTGAAGTTATTCCGCCGTCGCCGTCACCTGCGCCTGCGGCTGCCACCACTCCCGTGCCCGAGCGAGTCAAGGCCACCGCGGTGCCGGAACTCAAGCCGCTCGCGATGTCACCTGTGGCGCCTCCGCCCTTGCCACCCCCGCCACCCAAATCGCCCCCGCCGCCGATCACGCCGCGCGCTCCGATCCCGGAGCCATCCCCGGCTCCGCTGCTTCCGAAAATCAATTGGGAGCAATTCCTGGGGGTCAAATTATTCGCCTGGATTGGCGGTCTGGCGGCGTTCCTGGGCGTGGTGTTTTTTGTAAAATACTCCTTCGACAACAATCTCGTACCACCCCCGCTCCGGGTGACGATCGGCTTCCTTGCGGGTCTCGGATGCCTGGTTGGCGGCATCCTCATGTCGCGGAAAAACCTCACCACGTTGTCCCAAACCCTGTGCGCGACGGGCGTGGTGATTTTGTATGCGGTCACCTATGCCTGCCGTTCGATCTATCACTTCCAATTCTTCGATAACACTCCGCTGCCCGCTTTCGCGTTGATGGTGCTCATCACGGCGACTGCGTTTTTGCTCGCGGTGCGGCTGGATGCGATGGTCGTGGCGATTCTGGGAATGCTGGGCGGTTTCCTGACACCGGTGCTGGTGCATTCCGGCCAGGACAACCCACTCGGGCTTTTCGGTTACATCGCGATTCTCGACGCCGGGCTCGTACTCGTGGCGGTGAATCGCAAGTGGAGTTTCCTGCCAGCGCTGGGTGCGCTGGGGACCGGCATCATGCAGTTGGGATGGGCCGGGGAGTTCTTCGTTGAGAAAAAATACTTTGAGGGAAGCCGGATACTGATACCGCTCGGCATCCTGTTTGGCTTCGTTGCGCTTTTCCTGGCGTCGGCTGGCTGGGCAAAGCGGCGCGCGAAGCTGGACGAATGGCTTGCCGGTTCGGTCGTTGGCCTGGTGTTGCTCGCGTTCGGGTTTACGGTCTGGTTTCTGCATTTTCCGACCGTGGCGCTGCGACCGGTTTCGATCTTCGGTTTTGTGCTGCTGCTGGATCTGGCTTTGTTTGGTTTGAAGCGCATCGTGGAGGGCGATGGACGCTGGGCTTTCCTGCCGGCGCTCGGGGCGGTGGGGACGTGCGCGGTCCAGGTGGCATGGGCAAATATGTATTTTGGGGAGGGCCGGAACACGGAGGGGAGCGGAGTGCTGATCGTCCTGGGTGTACTCCTGGGATTTGTTCTCCTGTTCACCGCGGCAACGGTTTGGGCGAAACGGCAACAGCGGCTGGATTGCTGGCTGCCGGGTTGTGTGGCGGGGATGGTGGCGGCCGCTTTTGGTTTCACGGTCTGGTTGCTCGGGTTTGGGCCGGTGTCACTGCATTGCGGACCGATATTCGGATTTGTTCTGGCGCTGAACCTGGTGCTGTTCGGGCTGGTGGCGCTGCTGGGCAAGGATCGGCGCTGGTTCCTGTTGCCGGTGCTCGGGGTTGTGGGCACGGGGCTTATTCAAATCGTGTGGGCTGGCAAGTTCTTCACCGAAGGCAGTCACTTCGAAGGCAATCGAATCTATGTCGCGCTGGGTGTGCTGCTCGGATTCATCGTCGTGTATCTCGCGGCGGTGGGCTGGGCGAAAAAGAGAGGGCAGCTCACCGGCTGGCTGAGCGGTTCGTTCATTGGGCTGGTGGTGGTGGCGTTTGCTTTCGCCGGCTGGTTCCTGACTGCGCCGGCGCTGGCGGCGCGGCCGGGACTGATGTTTGGGTTTGTGTTCCTAGTTGACCTGGCGGTGGTGGGACTGGTGCTGATTGAGAAACGCCTGCATCTCGCCATCACCGGGGCCGGACTGGCGGTCTTTGGTTTGCTCGCGATGTGGACGGGCCGCTCGCTAACCAACGACCTGCTCAACACGGGACTCGGCTTTTACTTTTTGTTCGCGATATTGCATTCCCTGGCTCCGGCCTGGCTGCGACGCCAAAGCGGCGGCACGGTGCCGGCGAACAGCGGCCAATTCTTCCCACCGCTGGCCATCGCGCTCGTTTTGATTCCGCTGTTCAGGCTTCCGGAAATCTCGTTCTTCGTGTGGCCGTTCGTATTCATTGTGGATGTGCTCGCGATTGGTCTCGCGGTGCTGACGGCCTCGCTGCTCTCCGTGGGCATCGTCCTGATACTGACGCTGACGGCCACGGCTGCGTTGATCCTGAAAATCCCTGTGGCGCTGACCGGCTTGCCGTCATCGCTATTCGTGCTCGGTGCCTTCTCCGTATTCTTCGTGTGCGCCGGGCTATGGCTCGCGCGCCGGTTTAAGCCGGCGGCGTTCAAGGGTGAGATGAAATCTGGCGAGGATTTTCTGCTGCCGGAGAATATGGCGGTGGGCCTGCCCATAATGTCCGCGGTGCTGCCCTTCCTGCTTCTGATCATGGCTACCTTGCGATTGCCGATGACCAATCCCTCGCCGGTGTTCGGTCTCGCGCTGCTGTTGGTGGTTCTGCTTCTGGGCATCACGAAGCTCTTCTCGATGGAATGGATGCCGTTGGTGGGATTGTTGTGTGTGGGCGCGCTGGGGAGCGCGTGGCATTTCAACCGATTCGATCCGCACCTCGCGCCGGTGCCGCTGATTTGGTATTTGATCTTCCTGGCGGTATTCACCGTCTTTCCCTTCCTCTTCCTGCGGCGCTTCAGCACCAAAGTGGCGCCCTGGGTTGCGGCCGCGCTGGCCGGCCCCATGCAGTTCCTGCTCGTTCACCTGGTGGTCAAAGCCGCCTGGCCAAACAATATGATGGGCTTGGTGCCCGCTGCGTTTGCGATTCCGTCGCTGCTGGGATTGGTGGTGTTGCTGAAACGCATCCCGGCCGAAAGTCCCGCCCGCATGACCCAGCTCGCGTTCTTCGGTGGCGTGGCCTTGTTTTTCATCACGCTGATTTTCCCGATACAATTCGACAACCAATGGCTCACGATCGCCTGGGCGCTTGAAGGCGTGGCGCTGCTCTGGCTGTTCCATCGCGTGCCGCATCCCGGATTGCGCGTGGTCGGCGTCGGGCTGCTGGGCACGGCGTTTGTCCGCCTCGCGGTGAATCCACAGGTGTTCGAGTATCACATGCGCAGCAGCACGCCGATTTTCAATTGGTATCTCTATGCTTACGGGATTGTGACGGTGTGCTTGTTCGCCGGTGGGAAGCTGATGGCCCCGCCGCGAAATAAGATATCCGGTTTCAACGTGCCGCCCTGGCTCGCCGCGCTCGGCACGGTGCTGGCATTTTGGCTGTTGAATATTGAGATCGCCGATTATTTCGGCGAGCCCGGTTCCCGGCTGACCTTCCAATTCAGCGGCAACTTCGCGCGTGACATGACGTATTCGATCGCGTGGGCCTCGTATGCGCTGATGCTGCTCGTCGTTGGCATAGCGCGTAAATTGCCGGCCTGCCGTTACGCGGGGCTGGCGTTGCTGAGCGTCACGCTGCTCAAGCTTTTCTTGCATGACCTCGCCCAGTTGCAACAATTGTATCGGATCGGCGCTTTCATCGCAGTAGCGGTCATTCTGATGCTGGCGTCGCGCGCGTATGAGCGCTTTTTCTCGACCACTACCGCGGCAAAGGAAACCAAAGATGCGCCACCGGCTGCTTAATCGAATCAGGTTCAAGATCGCGGCGGGCTTGCTGGCGTCGCTTGGGTTTGTGGCAGCCAGGGGCGGGGTGTTTCCCACCACTTGGCAGCAGGTGCAGTCTTTCGAAGTGAATTCGCCGGGGTTGATCAAGATCGCGCTGCCGGTTTCGACGCTGGACCTGGTGCGGCCGGGATTTGAGGACCTGAGACTGTATGATGGCCAGGGAACGGAACAGCCTTACTTGCTACAGCGTCCCCGGCCGATGGTCGGCGGCGTGCGCGGAGTCCGCACGTTTCAAGCTTCGCTCAGCGCGTCCACCACGATCATTCTGATGGCGACCGGCGTGACGCAGCCCATCGATGGAGTGCTGCTCACGACGCCGGAGCGATCCTTCCTCAAGCCGGTGCGAGTGGAAGGATCCACAGACGGGAAGAGTTGGAGGGTGTTGGCGGAGGATGTGCCGATTTTTCATCAGCCCAATGGCGTGGGGCAGACGTTTGTGGAATTGCCCAAGGCGGTCTGGCAATGGCTGCGGGTGACGGTGCATGACAAACGCACGGCGCCGATATCTTTCACCACCGGTGAAGTGCACCTGGCGGAACCGGAGCCAGTGCCGCTGGAAACGCTGCCGGTCAAAATCGTGGAGCGGCACGAGAATCCCGGGCAAACCCGCCTGACGCTGGACCTCGGGGCGGCGAACCTGGACTTGAGCCGAATCCGCATCGAGGCCAGCGACACGTTGTTCGCGCGGCGCGTCAGGCTGGCCGTGCCGCGGATGGTAAATGGGGAAATTCGCGAACAGCCGGTCGGCGAAGGAGCCATTTATCGCGTCGCGGTCGAAGGCCAGCCGCCGGTGGCGGGGTTGACGGTGCCGGTGAACGGGCCGATTGGTTCGCGCGAGTTGATCGTATTCGTGCAGAACGATGATAGTCCGCCGCTGGATATTACGTCAGTTGCCGCCGAGGTGCATCCCATCCATCTGCTGTTCAATGCGCGAGCGCCGGGGACCTATTATTTTCTGACGGGAAATGAAGGGTGTGCCGCGCCGCGATATGATCTGGTTTCGCTGGAAAGCCAACTGAAGGAAGTGGCGCCGGCGATTGTCACGATATCACCGGCAGCGCCTAACCCGGATTATCGGCCGGCGGAGGTGCTGGCGGGTGTGCAGGAGGGAGCGACGCGGTTGGATGTCGCCGCGTGGAGTGCGCGGAAGCGAGTGAACGTGGAACAACCGGGCGCGGCGCAAATCGAACTGGACCTCGATGTGCTGGCCGGCGCGCAAGCGGGTTTCGGCGATCTGCGTTTGATTCAAACGGGGGAGCAGCGTCCGTATGTGTTGGAACGCACTTCCATCACGCGCCCGGTTCCGCTCTCGGCGACGGCTGGAACTGATCCGAAAGACCCGCAGCTCAGCCGTTGGACCATCAAGTTGCCGCGCGCGGGCCTGCCTTTCCAACGCATCACGTTCGCTACGACGACGCCGGTTTTTCAGCGGGAGTTTCTCCTTTACGAGGAGAACACGGATGAACACGGCGAGAAATCGCGCCGGCAATTGGGTTCCGGTCGATGGGTGCGAACGCCGGAGCAGGCGGGGAAGCAGTTCACCATCACCCTCGACGGCACGGCGACGGGTGACACGGTGTTTTTGGAGACGCGCAATGGCGACAATCCGCCGATTCAGCTCCAGGAATTTCAGACTTACCATCCCGTCACGCGGATTCTCTTCAAGGCGCGACCGGGGGACGAACTGTCGCTGTACTATGGAAACGCCGAGGCTGCGGCTCCGTGCTACGATTTGAGCCTGGTCGCGAACCAGCTTCTGTCGGCGAGGAAGATCACTGCGACTTTGGGGGCCGAGGAGCGACTTAAAGTCCAGGCCAAGCGAAACGCGCCGCCGGTTGCGAGCGGGGGCGTGATCTTCTGGGCGGCGCTGGCGCTGGTGGTTGTCGTGTTGTTGTTTGTGATGGCGCGGTTGTTGCCGAAGCCGCCGCCGGCTGGCGGCGATAGTAAGTGACAGAATAGATTTCGGAACAAGGGATCGCGGGGACGCTCGCCCCACCCCTTCTGACAGGAAATCAGTTTCGCTTCGTCACCAGCACAATTCCTTGTCCCGGGCGAAGGGCGTAGTGGAAGGGTTCGTGGATGTACTCGAGCGGGTGCTCAGGAGAGACATCCGTGAGCGCGCCGCGGGATTGGACGAAGTGGCGGAAATGGTCGGTGGCGAATTCCTGGTGGGAGTGAACGTCTTTGTTGAGGATCAGCAACGCTTCGCCGTCGTCATGGACGGAGGCTTTCCACAGCAGAAGAATGTTCGGGTTATGGCAATGGAGGATGCTGATGGGATTCTCCGCGCGGAAGACCGGGTGCGCTTTTTTGATGGCGTTGACTTTGGCGATGTAGTCCCGCAGATCCACGCCGTCGAGTTGCCAGTCGGCGGGGGTGGTTTGCACGACGTGCAGTTGCTTGCGCGCGCCGTATTCGAAGCCCATCGGCATCATCGTGCCGGCGGAAAAGAGCGCGGAGAACAGGTAGCGCTGTTTGACGCCGTCCACATTGCCGTTGAGTTCCTCCCAGAGGCGGGGCGTGTCGTGGCTTTCGGCGAAGCTGATGGAGGCGGTGGTTTCGCGGATGAGATTGTATTGTTCGATCAGCCACCAGTCCTGGAGGTTCCACCATTTGGAACTGTTGAAGACGTAATCGAATCCGGCGCGCGCGGTGTCGCGGGTCTGATCGGCGGAGCAGCCCAGGGTTTCCGCGGTGAAACAGGCCTGCGGGTGGTGCGCTTTAATATCGTGAATCAGGCGCTTCCAAAAAGCGGAGGGCACTTGATACGCGGCGTCGCAGCGGAAGCCGTCGAAGCCGAGATTGACCAGATGCTCGGTCACGCGGAGGCAATAGCGATAGAGGCCTTCGGGATCCTTGGTTTGGAGATGATCGAACTGCGCGAGGTCGGCCCAGACGACGCGCTCAGTACCGTGCTGGCACGAGGCGTTCGCGATGCGGCCGTCGGGTTCGCGCACGAACCATTCGGGGTGCTCGCGGGTCAGGGCGGAGTCTATCGCGGAATGATTCAGCACCAGGTCCACCATGACTTTGAGACCGGCGGCGTGGGCCTGTTGCAACATCCGACGCACCTGGTCGTCGGGGGAATCGTTGCCGTCGAGGAGGAGGGGGTTGATCTGGAAATAGTCGGCCACGGAGTAAAGGCTCCGCGATGAGCCCGGTTTTTGGATGGGATTGACGAAGACCCAGTCGAAGCCCATCCCCGCGGCGCGCGAGAAGTGTTCGCCCCACCGGCTGAAAGGCCCGGCGAGGAGGGGAAACAGGTTGTAGAGAATCATGCTGGCTGTGCTACGAGTTTCAAATTCGCCCTGACTCTGCCGCAGGGTTGGGCGGAGGTCAACTTACCGCCGTTTGGCGGACGGCAGCTTCGCGTGGAAGCGGTAGGTGCCGGAGCCGGCCAGGAATACGGTGTCAGCGGCATCGCCGGGCAGGGAACGCAGGCCTTCAGCACTGGTGGCGGGGAGCGTTCCTTCGCGGACGGAGGCGGGGTTGGAGGTGGGGATGTGGATGGTGGCGGTGCTGTTGGCGGGGACGACGACAGTGAGCTGGAATTCGTCGCCGATCAGTTTCCAGTCGCTGACGATCTTTCCTCGCGAGCTGTCGTAAGTGGCCTTGGCGGAGGTCAGGTCGCCGAGGAGGTTTGGTTTAATCGTGAAATGCTTGAAGCCGGGGGCGGCGGGATCGGGATTGATGCCGGCAAGGGCTTTGTAGAACCAGGCGCTGATGTCGCCGTACATGATGTGGTTGCGGGAGTCTTCGCCGTTCCACTGTTCCCAGAGGGTGGTGGCGCCTTGCTCGATCCACCAGCCCCAGCTCGGGAGATCGTTTTGGGAGGCGATGCGGTAGGCGACATCGGGGCGGCCGTTTTCGGTGAGGGCGTTGAGAATGTATTTCGCGCCGAGGATGCCGGTATCAATGTGGTTGTTGGCATTCTCGACGGCGAAGACGAGGTTGCTCACGACGCGCTCGCGGTTTTCCGGTTCGACGAGGCCCTGGTAGAGCGCGCAACTCAACGAGGTCTGGCTGCCGTTGTCGTAGGAGCCGGTGGCCGGCTGGTAGAATTTGGCGTTGAAGGCTTTGCGGATATCGGCGGCGAGAGCGTCGAGTTTTTCGGCCTCTTCCTTTTTGCCGAGCAATCGCGCGGCCTGCGCGGTGATCTGGACGTCGCGATAATAGTAGGCGGTGGAGGTGATGTCGGTCGGTGTCTTGGTTTTGAAGGGCGCCCAGTCGTTGAGGCCGAAGTTGATGATGTGATCCTTCGCCTTGCCGGTGAGGTAGTCCACATAGCGCTTCATGTTTTCGTAGTGCGACGTCAACACGCGGGTGTCGGCGCAATACTCGTTCATGTAATAGGGCAGGAGCAGCATCGCGCTGTCCCAGGCGGGGCCGTTGCCCCATTTGTAGCCCCAGCCGCTGGTGGGGACGATGCCGGGCAACTCGCCGGATGGCTGCTGTTCGTCGGCGAGATCGTTCAGCCATTTGGTGTAAACGGCGGCGGGCGCGAAGTTGAACAGGCCCTGCTCGGCCGCGAGATGGGCGTCGCCGGTCCAGCCGTTCTTCTCGCGATGCGGGCAATCGGTGGGGATGCCTTCGAGGTTACTGAGGTAGGACCACAAGCCTGCGTGCCAGATGCGATTGAGAAGCTGGTTGGAGCACTCGAACTGACCGGCCGGCGGTACGGCTGAATGAACGGAAACTCCGCGCAATGTCTCAGACGACGGCGTGCCGGGATAACCGGTGACCTCCACATATTGGTAACCGTGGTAGTCGAACCGCGAGCGCCAGGTTTCGTCGCCCTTGCCTTTGAGGATGTAGGTGTCGGTCTGGAACTGTTGATTCGTGTCCATGCGCGCGATGTGCTGCTGGATGACGCTGCGGTCAATCATGCCGTCGGGGCCGAGGCGTTCGGAGTACTTCATCACGATCTTCGTTCCGGCGGGACCGCGGAGCTTGAGCTCGGAGATGCCGGCGAAGTTCTGGCCCATGTCGAAGACGAAAACCTCCGGTTTGGGCGTCGTGATGCTGACGGGCTTGAGGATCTCGGCGGCTTTGATCGGCGGCATCATCTGGGCCGCGAGTTTGCCGGCGGGGCCGGTCACGGAAAGAGCGGAAGACCATTTTGAGTCGTCGAATCCGGCGGTGTCCCAGCCGGGTTGTTCGAGGCGGGCGTCGTAGGTTTCGCCGCCGTAGATGCTGTTGAAGACGATGGGGCTGGGGCTGGTTTTCCAAGTGGTGTCGGTCGCGATGGTTTCGCTGGTGCCGTTGTGGTAGTCCACCTGGATTTGCATCAGGAGGGCGGGGGCGGCGCGCCAGGGGGCTTCGTGGAAATTCCAGACGGCGCGGGTTTGGACGTTGTACCAGCCGTTGCCGAGGATGACGCCGACGGAGTTGGCGCCGCGCTCGAGGGCGCGGGTGACGTCGTAGGTGACGTAGAGCGCTCGTTTGTCGTAGCGCGTGTAGCCGGGATCGAGGAGGTGATTGCCGATTTTTTCGCCGTTGATGCGGAGTTCGTAATAGCCGAGGCCGCAGATGTAGGCGCGGGCTTGTTTGATGCCGCCTTTGAGTTTGAAGTCCTTGCGCAGGAGCGGGGCGGGGAGGGAATTGATATTGGTGGTGGCGCCGATCCATTGGCCTTTCCAGTCGGCGCGGTTGAGCAGGCCCATTTCCCACCAGGCGGGGCGGCTGTAATCGGAGGGCCGGCCGTTTTGATCCCAGGAACGGACCATCCAATAGCAGCGCTGGCCGGATTTCAGGGGGAGGCCGCGGTAGGGGATTTGCAGGGATTCCTCGGAGTCCACTTTGCCGGAGTTCCAGAGATCGGCTTTGTTTTCCTTGAGCAGCTTCTCGGTGGTGGCGACGAGGATTTGGTAGGCGGTCTGGCGCTGGTTGCGATGGCCGGAATCGAGGACCCAGCTCAGGCGCGGGCTGGCGGTGTCGATGCCGAGGGGGTTTTGGAGGTATTCGCAGGTCAAGCGAATGGCGACCATCTCGGCATGGGTGGCGCAGAGGGTGAAAAACACTGAAGCGAGAATGAGCCAGTGGCGAACAAACGGAATGCGGGCGCGCGAAAGCATGTTCCTCCATGCATGAAGGGGAAGGGGCCGGGCGGCAAGGGAAATCGGGCGGGAGCATGGGGCTCCCGGTTTTTTGGTCGTTTTAGGTTTGATCCGTCTCCGCTCCGCTTCGACGCGACAGGCGAGGTTTGCCAACTGGGTTTTTGGGTTTGACGGCAGTTCGGACGGTGACTGGACGAAGGCTGTCCACTGGGCGGACGGCGGTTGGACAGAGGGTTGACGATCCGGATGGCTCGTGGGGAGGCGCACCCCATCGCGGGCGGACGGGAGCAGGTTGCAAGGGGCAGGGATGCGCTTAAGACCGGTAACCAGCATTTTTCAAATTGCGTTAAAACGTGTTATGGCGGCTAAGGCCGGCCGGTCGCCAAATTTTTTTGGCCGGAGAAGGCCGGATTTACCCGGAGTTACCCGGAGTTACCTGGATTCGGCCCGATCCGTTTGCGCCTGGCACTAGCTGTCATACGATGCTGATGTCAAAGATCAGTTCGGATTTGATGCTGATTCCCACGGAATCGGGAATACCGTCCTCCTACGGCGGGAAGTTTGCCTAACCGAAGGCAGGTGTCAAGTGGGGGATGGGAGGCAGAATTGTTAGCCAGGGTGCGGAAGAAATTTGAACCACAGAGACACGGAGGCACAGAGGGGATAAATTCGAAGCCATTGCATGGCGGCGTCGAAATCTGAAACAAATTCGAATGAGGGAATTTCAAAAAAAGCAAAACGGGGGAGTCACGAAAGGGAGCGCAAAACGCCTGGGAAGGTGCGAAAAAAGAGAAGAGAAAGGCCGGGATGACAGAAAAATTTGGTGACAGAAAAATGGGGAATTTGTGAGGGCCGATGAATTGGGCGGGGGGGATTAGGATTAGGATTAGGATTATGATTAGGAGGATAGAAAAGATAGATCCCCCCCCGCGGTTTAACGCGGGCCGATGGCGATGAAGCTGAAGGGTTCGTCGAAGAAGCCGATGTTGCGGGCGCCGATGAGGACGGTGAAACCGGTGGTGGTGGTGCTGGTGACGGTGGCGGAATCCTGGGAATTGACCGTTTGTCCGGGGGCGCCGCAGGAAATGACCACGGAAGGATTCGAACTGAACGCGGTGCTAAAGCTGACGGAATAGGTGGCGGTGGCGGTGCGCGAGGCGGTGAAACCGCTGCCAACGACAATGGCGCCCAGCGAGGTAACGGAGCCGCGGATGATGCGGAGGTTTTCTTCACCGGCCGGCGCGAAATACTGGCCGTTGTTGCCCAGTTTGACGTCGCCGACGACCTGGAGCTTCGCCTGGGGGGCGTTGGTGCCGATGCCTGCGTTGCCCGTGCTGGCAATGAAGAGGCGCGACACCATGGCATTGGTCGCGGCTCCGGGGACCTTGGTTTGCAGGTCGAGGTCGCTGCTGAAATTGTTATCGGTGGCGATGATGCGGGCCGAGGGATTGGTGGTGCTGAATTGCGTGGGATCGTAGGTGCTCAAATCCAGCGCGACGGTGGTGCCGCTGCCGCCGGGGCCGGTGATGCGAATGCCGTTGCCGGCTGGAACGTTTACCTCGATGGCTTTGTTGGGCGTCGTGGTGCCCACGCCGAGATTGCCGGAGGAAATGATCTGATTTCCGGTGTTGGTATTTCCGCCGGCACGCAAGGCCACATTGCTGGAAAGGCGCGCATCGGACATTGTGCCGCTGACGATTTTCGATGCATCCAGGTTCGGAATCTGAGCCGTCCCCAGGATGCCGGTCACGCTGGCTGCGTTGAGGTTGGTCAAGCCCGCGCCGTTGCCACTGACGTTGCCGCTGAAAGTGTTGGCGGGATTGTTCAAGGTATTCGCCCCGGTGAAGGTCTGATTCGCGTTGAGACGCGCCACGTTGTTGGAAAGCCGTGCATCGGGCACGGTGCCGGAGATTAGTTGGGAGGCGCTGAGTGTCAGGTTGCTGCCATCGCCGAAGAAGCCGCCGCTGGCCAGCACGCTGCCGACCACATGGAGCCTGGCCTGGGGCGAATTGGTGCCGATGCCAACGTTGCCGGAAGCAGCCGGACTGACGCTCAGTATGGTGGCGGTCGTCGTGGGAGTTACGTAGGTCTTAAACAGATAATCATACGACGCGCCGATGTCGCACCTCCCGCCGGGATAGGGATTGCCCAATCTGACGCCGGCATAGGCGGGTTGGATCGCGGGTACACTAAACAAAATTGTGTATTGAGTGCCCGACTGTACCTGGGGCGGCGCGGTGAGGGGGAAAGATTGGAAGACGTTCGTATTCGCAAAGGTCACGGATTCGGTGGTCAGTAAAGTACCATTCGTGCCTTCGCCGGTGTAGATGGAAATGGTGCCGCCGATGCTCCCCAGGCCTCCGGAAAACCCGAGGTACAGGGCGACGCGGGACAGGTAGCCGGACAGCCCGGCGGTAAAGGACTGCCAATGGTCCGGCGCCGGGCTGCTGAGATCAATGGCGGTCTGCTGCTGGTCGAGGGTCTCGGGGCCACTGATATATGTGTCGATTATTTGCTGGCTGGCGGAGAAGACATTGCCGCCCGCGCGCAGGGCCACATTGGTGGACAGCCGCGCGTCCGCCAGGGCGCCGGTGCTCAGTTGAGACGCGTCGAGCGAGGTCAACCCGCTGCCGTTGCCGCTGAAACTGTTGGCGGCGTTGCTGAGGGTGTTTACACCGCTGAACACCTGGTTGCCGTTCAAGCGCGTGACGTTGTTCGAGAGCCGCGCATCGGCCAGGACGCCGCTGGTGATCCTGGCCGCATCCAGGTTGGGAATCTGCGCGGCGCCAATCGTGCCGGTCAGGTTCGTGGCATTGAGATTGGTCAAGCCAGCGCCGTTACCGCTGAAGCTACCGGAAATGTTGTTCGACCCCGTGAAAAGCTGATTCGCATTGAGCCGGGGGATGTTGTTCGAAAGCCGGGCGTCGGGAATCGTGCCGGTGAGTTGGGCGGCGCTCAGGCTAGTCAGCCCGCTGCCGTCGCCGCTGAAGCTGTTGGCGGCGTTGCTGAGAGTGTTTGCACCGCTGAAAATCTGGCTGCCGTTCAAGCGCGCGAGGTTATTGGAGAGGCGCGCGTCGGCCAGGACACCGCTGGTGATTTTGGAGGCATCCAGGTTGGGAATCTGCGAGGCGCCGACAATGCCGGTCAGGTTTATGGCATTGAGATTGGTTAAACCACCGCCATTGCCGCTGAAGTTTCCCGAAACGTTATTGGAGCCGCTGAAGGTCTGATTGGCATTGAGCTGCGCGATGTTGGTGGAGAGTTGGTTGTCGGCCACGGCCCCGGTGAAACTGGTGGCGCTGGCCGCGCGAATGGCGTAGGGCGCGGCCGTGAACGGCTGGCGCGGAACCAGGGCCTGGTAGGGGCTCGCGCTGCCGTTGGTGCGCACGCCGATTTCCAGCCAGCGGTCCGCGCCGTTGAAGACGCTCGCGCCAAAATCCAATTGCACGGTGAACAGTCCATTGCTGACGGTGGTGGGCAGATTCGTCACGGCGCCGAGGGAGACGCCGTTGGTCACGGCGTCGTAGATGGCGAAGCGCAAATCGTAAATGCCATTGGCGGGCGCGCCGGCGTCATTCAGCCGTCCCTGATACGTAAAGGCCGAGGTTTGACCGGAAGCCAGGGGCGCGCCGGAAATGATCAGCGCCATCAAGGTAACAAGCCGAACGAATGTCCTGATCATAACAAATAGACTGCTTTGAGCGTTGTCACGGCAACGCCATCCGCCGTGTTTCGGTTTTCGGTTTTGATTTCGAAAGGCAGAATCCAGCCCGGGGTGGGGTCTGCCTGCGGGGGATGTCTGCAAGCCCGCGCAGCGTAATTCTTAAGAATTCAAAGGAGGCAAAGCAAGAGAGGAGACCGGATTTTGCGAAGCGGGGAGCAAAAAGGGGAAAGGGAGGGATGACAGAAAGATTTGGCGACAGAAAAATGGGAAGGAGATGCGGGCCCGAGCGGGGCGCGCAAGCGGACGTAGCGTTCAGGCGGGGGTGCCCGCCGCGATTCCCAATCCGGAATGATTCAGTTGTAAGGAAGGCTAAGGCACGAGGGTGGCGCGGTAGAGCTTGCGGATTTGGTTGAGGGTGGTTTCCGTGAATTGCGTGAATCCGTTGGTGTCGGTCACGTTGGTGAGCTGGGCCTGCCAGACGAGGGGCGGGTTGAGGTTGGTGGTGGATTCCAGAACATAGCTGCGGCCGGCAAGACCCTGCAGGTCGAGAACGAGAGCGTGTTCAGGGCCACGGTGGGCGAAGAGGGTGTGAGTGGGTTGCGCCATGCCTTGCGAATCGTATTGATACAGTTGGGCCACTTCGTTGGAGGACAGGGCGCGGTTATAAAGGCGAACTTCGTCCAGGCCGCCGCCGTAGTAGGCGTAAGCGCCGCCGACCTCGCGACCGAAGCCAAGGTTCAAGACCGAGCTTTGCGGCGGAACCAGGTTTGTGCTGGAGGCGTGAAGCGAGTTATCGACGTAGAGCGCGAACCCGGCAGCATCGCGAGTGACCACGACCTGGTGCCAGGCGCCCGTGGTGAGGACGGCGGTGTCCATCATGCTGGAGGTGTTGGCGCCGTCACAGGTGGCAAAGAAAAGCTGGCCGGCGGATTTGACGCCCACCTGGAACGACGCCTCCCCGATGGCGCCGTTGCCCCACTTGTTGAGAATATCACAATCTCCGGACACGGGCGTGCCGTACCCGGGAATGGGATTGAGCCAGAAGCAGATGGTAAATTGGGCTGCCAAGTCGTTCGCGGGCGCATCGGGAATCGTCAAATAGTCGCTGGTGCCATTCAGAAAATACGCGCGAGCGGGAGTGCCGAGGCGGTCCGGGGTGAGGGTGGCGCCGGTGACGACGGCGTGGTTCGAGTTGCCGCTTTCGTCGTTGGCGTTGCCATTAAAGGGGTAATAGGCCGCGAGCCCTTGCAGCATGAAAGGCAGGGGTTGGCCGGGAACGGTAATCTGGGCGTTTGAGCTGCCGGCGGTGCCGTAAAGGTTGGTGATATTCACGAAATAGTTGCCGACGTGATTGGATTGCAGGCTCGTGAAGATCAGGAGGTGGTTGGTGGCGTCGGTGATGGGAAGGCCCTCTTTGAACCATTGATAGATGATGGGGTCGCTGCCGGACACGGCCACGGTCAGGGCGTTGCTGGTGCCGAGGGTGTTGGTGAAAGATTGAGGCTGCTGGAGGATCACCGGGGCGTAGCCGACGTTGACGCGGGCCACGGAACTGGTGATGCCGCCGACGAGGTTCGTAATTACGACGGTATAATCGCCGGAGTGATTGGTTTGCGCGTCGGACACAAAGCAGGTGTTCGTGGTGGCGCCGGCGAGATCTGCGCCGTCCTGGCGCCACTGGTAAAACAGAGGTGCAGTGCCGTTGGCGGTGACGGAGAGATTCAGGTTGGAACCCACCAGCAGCGTGGCGCCCAGGGGCTGGGTGACGATGGACGGAGGGTAGTATTGAATGGTGATGTTGGCGATGGCACTGGTCACCGAGCCGAACTGGTTGGTCAGCACCACGGCATAGCCCCCGGCGTCGTTGGTCTGGGCGCTGGTGATCGTGAGGCTGGAAGCGGTGGCGCCCGGCACCTCCGCGCCGTCCTTTTGCCATTGATAAGCGGGAGCGGGATTGGCGCTGCCGACGACGCTGACGGTGAAATTGGAGCCCACGCCCACGACGCGCGAGGCCGGTTGCACGGTAATGATCGGCGGTCCGTAAACGCTCAGAGTAGCACCGACGCTCGTGACGCTGCCGAGGAAATTGCTGACCTGGCAGGTAAAGGTGGCGGCGTTGCTGAGCGCGGCGCTGGCGATGTTAAAGCTGGAATTGGTCGCCCCGGGAATGAGAACGCCGGATTTTTTCCAGTAGTAATTGAGCGGGGTGCCGGTGGCGGTGACTGAAAAGGATGCGCTTTGACCCTGCGTCACGGTGAGGCTGACTGGTTGCACGATGATGGCGGGGGCGACGCCCACCAGCAGGACGGCGTTACTGCTGGTGATGCCGCCGAGGGCGTTATTGACGAAGACCGAGTAGCTGCCGGCGTCGGCAAACTGGACGTTAACCAGTGTATACGAGCTGCCGGTGGCTCCGGGGATATCGCCGCCGTTCTTGCGCCACTGGAAATTTGAACTCGTGGGGTTGCTGACCTGGGCGGAGAATTTCACGGTGGCGCCGACGTTGGTGGCGCGGCTGATGGGTTGGGTGAGGAATTCGGGCGGATAGATATTTCCGTAAAGCCGGCCAAAGTAGGACCAGTTGGTGTTGTTGATGGTGGTGAAAGGTCCGCCGATCAGGACGCCGCCGTCAGTTTGCAGGGCGAGAGTCTGGACAATGCTGTTGATGCCGAAGTTGGTGAAGGTGGTGTCGCGCGTGCCGTCCGGGTAGAGGCGCGCGACGTGGCTCGCGCTGGCCTGGTTGAAACTGGTGAACGCGCCGCTGATCAGGATGTTGTTGTCCGGCTGCACAGCAATGGCATAGACGTAATTGTTGGCGCCCGAGGTGGTGGTAAAGCCGGAGTCCAGTGTGCCGTTGCTGTTCAAGCGGGCGATATACTGGCGGGTCGTGCCGTTGACGGTGCTGAAATCCCCGCCGATAAGAATCCGGCCATCCGGCTGGACCTGAATGCAGCGGACGGTGCCGGAGACACCGCCCAGGTTGTTTTGAAAAGTGCCATCGAGCGAGCCGTCGGCGTTGACCCGCCCCATTCGCCCCCGGCTGGCGCCGTTGAGCTGGGTGAAGCTGCCGCCCAGGAGGATCCGGCCATCCGGCTGGACGGCGATCGCGCTGACGGAACCATTGGGGAAGGCGACGAACGAATTGTCCACCGAGCCGTCGGAGCCAAGGCGGGCCACCCAGCTGGGAAAACCGGTATTGCTGAAATTGCCGCCGATGATGACCGCGTTATTGCTCCACGAGGCAACCGCCAGCACGGAGGCACCGATGATGTTGGTGGGCACGAAGGTGCCGTCCACGGAGCCGTTGGCATTGAGCCGCGCCACGCGGGTGCGCGACGTGCCGTTGATGCTGGTGAAATCGCCGCCGATGAGAATGCGGTTGTCCGGCTGCAACGCCAGCGACCAGACGATGCTGGAGACGCCACTACCGGTGTTGAAGAAACCGGGATCCAGCGAGCCGTCGCTCATGAGCCGGGCGAGGTGATAGCGTGAGCTGGAGCCGTTCACGAAGCTGAAGCCGCCGCCGATGAGCACCCGGCCGTCGGGTTGGACCGCGGAGGCGTAAACCGGGCCGCTGCTCACGCTGCCGCCGTAGGAAGTGTCCAACGATCCCGGGCCGGCGCTGGCGCGCGGGGCGAACGTGCTCATAATCGGAAGTACCACGAGCAAAGACAGACAGCGATTCAGTTGGGAAAACATAGGCTTCTTTTAACTGTGTTTGAAAAATGGCCCGACCTCACACTGGGAAAAGCGTGTCGCCAAGGATTAGAAAAGGTCAAGATAAATGTGCGGATGAATGGATAAAACTTATATCCGGAAACGGACATTGGTGCCGCAAACAATGGTTGGGCAGGCGGTGAAGCGGGTTCGGCAATAAGCGCCGTTCAAGGCGCAACCAAACTGGCAGTGGCGGCTTTATGGGAAATTGAATTTCAGAATCGTGACTGTGCAGGCTTCCAGGCGCTGGCTGGGGATTTAATGGCTGGCGGGTTGGGTCGCGGCGGACCGCAAAGCAGGCAGGAGCTTCCGGGCGATGAGGCCGTAGCCTTCATCGGAAGGGTGGACGCCGTCTTTGGAGAGAGTCGCATGTTCTTTGAAGCCGAGGAGGTCTTCGCCTTCGAGGATGAAGAGGTTGGTGTCGCCGGACTTGATGAGATTCCGCGCGGCGGCGCGCATGACCTGGCGGGTGTGGAGGCTGCGTTCGGAGTAGGCGGGGTCGTTGACTTCGCGGGCGGAGGTGATGGGTGTGAGGCAGAGGATGGGGGTCCGGGGATGAGATTGGCGAACGGAGCGGAGCATGGCTTCGAAGGCGGAGCCATCCTGGGCGCCGTAGGATTTGCCGAGGTCGAAGATGTAGCAGCCCGCCGGGATGGAATTCACCAGCGAGACCACGGGGGGCTCGGCCTTGCCGGCACCGCCGAAGCCGAGATTGATGAAATCGGCGTTGAGTTCGCGGCAGGCGATGGCTTCGTAGGTCATGGCGGCTTTCGCCGCGCCGCTGCCCTGGCAGACGGAGGAGCCGTAGAAGACAAAGGGCAGCGGGTTGGAGAATTCGTGGTGGGGAGGATTGAGTTTTGCGCCGGGGTCCACGCCGATGGCTTCAATCTCCACTTCGTGGGACTGGGGCAGGTAGATGAGGATTTCCTGGTGGCGGTTGTCCAGGTGGCTGAAGGCGATCGTGTTTTCCTGGCCGGGCACTTTTTCGGCCGCGAGAATTTTGCCGTTCACGAGCGCGGAAAATCCACCGGCGCCGCCCCGAGCCAGTTTCACCGCGACGCGAGTGCTGTTGCAATCCAGCAGGAGCCGCGCGCCCGAGGGACATTTGGAGCGCTCCTGGACACCGCGGGGCAGGGCGTCCAACCCGGAAGCGGGCAAACGCCAGAGGCGCGGGGAATTGGTGGGGAACCAATGCAGGCCGAGGACCTGGATTTTCGTTTCGTCGGGGAATTTGAGCCATTGAAAATCAGGGGCTTTGGAAGCCTGGTCGGCGGCGAGAGCAAGGGGGGCGGCCAGGTGCGCGCAGAACATCGTCGTGCCGAGCAGCAAAATTCGCGCGAGCAACCCGGGTGTGCGCATTGATTCCATAAGCGCAGAATGCGCCGTGGATCGCTGGCGGTCAAACTTCCCTTGGCCGGAAGAGGGCGGAGGGGCGGCTCGCGGCAAAGGTGACAGGGAAATGGCAAACGATGAAAAGGAGTAGTTGCTTGCGCCCGACCGGAGGTCAACTAATCTTGGCGCATTCGCGCTATGACTACTCTCAAAATGAAATCACTCGTGTCCGTTTCAGCTGGCTTGTCCGCATTGCTCGCGCTGGGTTATTTTGCGCCCGTGGCGGCGTGGGCGGCAGATGGCGGTGTCCTGAATTCCGGCCTGGGCAACCTGAGCCGGATTTCGGACGCGCAGTCGCGGTCCATCAGCCCGGAGAATTTCACGGGGGAGAAGGGCAAGGCGGGCATGGCGACGGAGGGCAACGGGAAGGGTGCGTCGCGGGAGTTGGGGCAGGGATGGAAGGTTTCGCCGTCGGTGACGATCAAGGCCAAGACGACCTTCACGCTGGGCGAGATCAAGGGGCCGGGTTGCATCCAGCAGATCTGGATGACGCCGACGGGCAACTGGCGGCATTCGATCCTGCGATTTTACTGGGACGACGAGACGGAGCCTTCGGTCGAGGTGCCGGTGGGGGATTTTTTCGCGTGCGGCTGGGGGAAGTATTGCCAGAACAATTCGCTGGCGGTGAGCGTGAATCCGGGGAGCGCGTTCAATTGTTACTGGGCGATGCCGTTTCGCAAAAAAGCGCGCATCACGATGGAGAACACCGATGACAAGAACATGGTGCTCTATTACCAGATCAATTATGAGCTGACCGAGGTGCCGCGCGACGCGGGATATTTTCACGCGCAATTCCGGCGCGAGTGGCCGCTGAAGGAAAAAGGCGCCTACACGATCCTGGATGGCGTGGAGGGCAAGGGACAATACGTGGGGACTTATCTCGCGTGGGAAGTCCACAGCCCAGGTTGGTGGGGCGAGGGCGAGATCAAGTTTTTTCTGGATGGCGACAAGCAGTTTCCGACGATCTGCGGGACGGGGACGGAGGATTACTTTTGCGGGTCGTATAATTTCGAAAACCGGGAGACGAAAAAATATCAGACATTCTCAACGCCTTACGCCGGTCTCGTGCAGGTGCTGCCGCCGGACAAGATTTATGAAGTGGGGCAGCGCTTCGGATTGTATCGCTGGCACCTGACCGATCCCGTGCGATTCCGGAAGGACCTCAAGGTGACGATCCAGGCGCTGGGCTGGCAGTCAGGCGGCAGATATCTGCCGCTAGAAGACAATATTTCGTCGGTGGCGTTTTGGTACCAGAGCGAGCCGCACAAGAAATTTCCCGCGCTGCCGCTCGACCTGACGCTGCCTGAAATGAAGAAGCCTTAGCCTCAGCTACGGCACAACGACGCGGTAAAATCGTTTCGGGTCCGGCTGGGTCGGGTAACTGACGGAAACGGTGTTGTTCGTGGCGAGGATGGTGCCGCCGGCATTGATCCAGTTTGTTTGGGCGAGATTGGTTTTGTATTGGACCTGGTAGGTCGAGCCGCTGTTGGCACCCCAGCTCAAGGAAAACGTTCCCGGCGAGGCCGAGGAAGACACCAGCGTGACGGCGGTTGGTGTGTAAGTCACCTGATCCACCCAGCCACGGTCTTCGCCCGCGGCGGTGCCAAAATCCTTGACGTATCTCCAGCTCAGAATCTGCGTGCCGGGATTAATGGGCAGCACGATGTTTGTCCAACCCACCTGACCGGAGATGAAGACGTACGGGAAGTGATTGGTGTAGAAGGCCAGGTAGTCGGCATTGAACTGGCTCGAAACCTTCCACCAGAAACTAATCTGGCCCGGCCCGGTCACGGTCGTCTCGAAGTAGGCCGATTGCAGATCTCCGAGCGTGGGACTCTGGGCGGCGTCAATGCCGTCATGAGTTACGACCGATTGACCGTTCCAATAGCCGTCGCCGGCCAGCGTCCAGGTCAGGTTGGTGGCGTCGATGGCCTCGGGGAACGTGGGCTGGATGGTCAGGATGGCGTTCGAACTGACGGCGTATCCCGCGGTGTTGCTGACCACGAGCGAGTAGGCGCCGGCGTCGGCGAACTCGGCGTTGCTGATGGTGAGCAGGCTGGTCGCCGAGCCGTAAATGTTTCCTCCATCCACCAAATTCGTCGAGTTTCTGCGCCAATGGTAATTGAGCGGGGCGGCGCCATCCGCGGAGGCAAAAAACGTGGCGCTGGCAATGCCATGCACGTTGGTCACCGCCACGGGCTGGACCAGGATAACGGGCGCGTTGGAAACAATGGTCAGGACGGCAACGGAGCTGGTGGCGGAGCCCAGGGAGTTGCTGACGATTACCGAGTAGCTCGCGGCATCGGTGGTCGTGACGTTGCTCAGCGTCAGCAGTTGCGCGTTCGCCCCGCTGACGTTGCCGCCGTTGGCGAGCGGCGCGGCGTTTTTCCGCCAGTGGTAGGTGAAGGGTCCCTTGCCTTGGGCGAGCACGTCGAAACTCGCGACGGTGCCGAGGGAGTTGGTGTGAGCGGCGGGTGGCACGATAATGGCCGGCGGCAGATCGCCGGTCAGGCGGACCTGGAGGATGGTGCCATCGGTGCCGACGGCGACGAAGTGGCCGTTGTTGTAGGCGACGCCGTGAAGGTTATCGAAAGCGGCTTGCGGATGGTTGGTCCAGGTGATGCCGTTTCCGGACGAAAGCACGGTACCTGCATCGCCGACCGCGACAAACCGGCTGTTTCCGTAGGTCACCGCCCGGAGATGAAAACCGGTGCCGGAAGTCCGACTCGTGCCGGAGCGCACGATGGTTCCGTTCAGCCCGACGTTCACCGTCAGGCCGGTCACTGTCGTGAGGCCATAGAAATTGGTGACCAACCCCACCGACGAGAGATTATAGTAAAGCGGTCCGCCGGACAGCCGGGCGCCGCGGTCACCGACCGCCTGGACACCGCGAGTCGCGGCCCGCAATGTGTTGGTGGTGAAGAACCCGACGAACTGCCAGGTGGGATCGCCGGGGACGAAAGACTGGCCTTCGAAGCCCGCGGAGTACCAGGCGGATCCGCCGTCCCCGAACGCGACAAAGCTGTCGGCGCAAGGCGCGACCGCATAGAGCGTCTCGGCGGAGGCGATCGACGGGTAGGATTGCTTGGTGTGCCAATTGGTACCGTCGGGCGAAATCAAGATTGTGCCGGCGGCGCCCACGGCGGCCAGCCGGCCAAAATTATCCGTGGCCACGGCATTGAGGGATTGCGAGTTGGTCGAGGTGCGGCTGGTCCAATTGGTGCCGTTGGCGGAAGTGAGAATCGCGCCGTTGTCGCCGACGGCGACAAAGCCGGAGTCACCCCAGGGCGTGATGGCGTTCAATGTGCCGGTGGTCAGCGCCGCGACGCGCAAGGTCCACGGCCCGCTGGCGTTGGTAGCCGTCAGGATGCATCCCCCCTGGCCGACGGCCACGAATTGATTGGTCCCAAAAATCACCGACCACAACAAATTGCTGCCCGGCGTGGTCAGAGTGTCCCAGGAATTGCTGGCATTCGGGTAGGCCATCACAAGGCCTTTGTCACCGACCACAGCGAACTTCCCGTTGCCGTACGCAACGTCGACGCGTGCTGCCGGGCTGCTCACGGGAATATTCGTCCAGGTCGTTCCGTTGGTGGACCAGAGCATGTCGTCGGGATTGCCGATGGCCAGAAAGCTCCCGCCGCCAAAAGCCACGGAGGCAAGACTGTCCGCGGAGGTATTGGTTCTCACCGTCCAGGTAACGCCCGTGGGGGAAGTGACAATCGCTCCCGAGTCACCCACGGCCACGGAGAGGCTGCTGCCAAAAGTCGCGCCGTTCAATCCGGAGCTCGTATTGGAATTCCTGGCCGTCCAACTCGTCCCGCTCGTCGAAGTGCGAACCACCCCGCCGGCCCCCACGGCCACGAACGTGCTGCCCGTGTAGGTGACGTCGTACCAATCACTGGTGACGCCGGAAGTGGCATTGGTCCAGGAGCCGGTTATACCGGTGGAAGTGATGATCACCCCGCCCGCTCCCACGGCGACAAATTTTCCACCGCCGAACGCCACGTTGAAATAAGTCGCCTGACTCGGCGCGATCTGGTTGGTCCAGGTGATGCCGTCCGTGGAGACGGAGATGTGGCCGGCCTGACCGACGGCCACGTACATACCATTGCCGTAGGCCACGCCAAACAGCGTCCCTCCCGACCGGCGCGCGAGCTTGTCGAGCGTGGCGGCGCGACTCACGTTGGGCAGCAATTGGAAAAGGACCACCAATCCGACAAACATCCATTTGATTTTCGACTTCATACAACAACAGCAAGACTGGAACCCGCAGCCTCACATTCTCAGGCGAGGACATTTCCGTCAAGCGGCGGACGAGCGGGAATTTCCCCAAGGCGTGTGACAATTTGAAGACGGCGGGCGAAAGCGCGCCAGGCAGGGAAATTCCCTGGGGGTGATCAGGTTGCGCTTTCGATTCGGGTATGCTATGATCCGTGCAATGCACCACATGTCGCCAGGCCCGGGCTTGCTGGCGGGCAAAGTCCTATGAGTAATATCTCACGTTTTTGGGCCTGCCTCGCCGGGCTCTCCCTGTTGCTCCCCGCAGTTTCGCGAGCACAACACATCGATTTGGACGGTAGCGGCATGAGCTACGTCTGGGAACAAATCTACAACGCCACCGGCCTCGCGCCGAACGCCGACAACGACAGCGACGGCGTGTCCAACCTCAAGGAATCGCTGGCCGGCACCGACCCGCTCTCCGGAACCTCCTACGCGAGCATCACCAACGTCGGGCACGTGGGCGCGTATCTGACCGTCACGATCAGTGCCGGGCAGGGAAAGCAATATACCCTCCAGAGCACCACCACGCCCGGTTCGAACTGGCTGGCCGAAGCCTCCATCTACTCGACCAACGGAACGCCGATCACTTTCTCCTCGGCCATGGGCGCCCTGGGCAGCCCGTTCAAATACTATCGCGTCGCAATCACCGACGTGGATTCCGACGGCGACGGCATCAACGACTGGGAGGAATACAAGCTTGGCCTCGATCCCTACAGCGCGCTGAGCAGCGGGAAGGTGGATCTCAACGGACAGCCGATGAGCGACTATGCCTACGCGGTGAACACCTTCGCGTCGCAGAATGTGGTGACGATTTCCGCTCCCGATCCGCTTTCGTATCCGCCCGATCCGGGGCAGACGGCGCAGAACCCGGCGATCCTGACGGTGACGCGAGCCGGCTTTCCCTTGAACTCCATCACGGTGAATGTACAGGCGGGCGGCCCGGGTCCTGGTTTTGCGACTTCGGGCGTGGACCATTTGCCGTTGCCGGTGACCGTCACGCTGCCGGCGGGAACAGTGTCGCAAAACGTTACGATTACCCCCCTGGCAAACACCAACCGGCTGGCGCCAGTGATTGCGATGCTGAAGTTGTTGCCCGGTTCCCGTTACACCGTTGGTTCGGCCAGCAACGCGAGCGTGGTGATTTATCCCTGGGCCACGCCCACCGGCACCGGCTTGACGGCGCAATATTTCACCAACTCCAGCGCCACTTATTCCAGCACCACGAATTTCAACCCGGCCAACCTGAAACTGACGCGGGTGGACCCGGTGATCGACACCAATTGGAGCAGCAGCACGACGCTGCCCATCGCGAACAGCGGCTACTATTGCGTGCGCTGGACGGGCCAGGTGCAGCCGCAATACACCGAGACGTACTATTTCGTGGCGAACACCGACGACGGCGTGAAGCTCTGGGTGAACGACCAGCTCATCATTGATAACTGGGTCACGCGCAGCAGCGCCGCCGATGTGACCGGCAAGATCAATCTCCAGGGGGGAGTTCGCTACAACATCAAGATGGAGATGTTCAAGGCGGGTGGTAATGGCGTGGCGCATCTTTCGTGGTACAGCCCGGATCAATCCAAACAGGTCATTCCGACGAGCCGCCTGTATCCCACGAATGTCGTGCCGGCGCCGACAACGATTGTGAGCGATATGAGCACGGTGGCGTTCCTAGGCCAGCCGTTCGCGTTCGCGGTGGTCGGCGCCAACTCCGCCACCACTTACAACGCCACCGGCGTTCCGCCCGGGTTGCAGTTCAATTCCACCAATGTCGTGCCTCCGGGAGTGACTTTCCCCTCGAGCAACGGTGTGTTGAGCGGCATTCCGACGCAGGCGGGAACTTTCCAAATGAACATCACGGCCAGCAACTCCGCGGGCCTGGGTGCCTCGACGTTGATTGTACAGGTGTACGATACGTCCAACAGCAAGGTGATTCGCGAGATCTGGAACGGCGCCGGGGTGAATATCTCCGACATTCCGGTAAACACCCCCGCAGCGGTCACCAACATCCTGCCGACACTCGTCGGCACGACGAACATGGGCGACAACTATGGTGAACGGGTGCGTGGCTATTTCACCGCTCCGGTCACCGGCGGATACAGGTTTTGGATATCGGGCAGCGACTCGGCGGAGTTATGGATTGCGAATGACGACCAACCGGCCAATCGCGTGCGCCGCGCCTGGGTGCTGCCGACCAACAATCCCGCGGGCAACCCGGTGCTGGGCACCGCTTCGCAGGATTGGTTTGAACAGGGCAGCCAGCGTTCGGCGTGGCTTTCGATGGTGGCGGGCCGGAAGTATTATATCGAAGTGCTGCACAAATCAGGCGTTGCCAGCAACGACGGTTGGGCGGTCGGCTGGCTCCAGGATACCAACGGCACAGGCGCCTCGCCCTCGGCCGGGATTCCCGGCTATGTCCTGACGCCGTACTATCCGCTGCCGCCCACGTATCAACCCGGCACCCTGTACGCCGCAACCATGCTGGCTGATCCGGGCGTCACCAACCGGCCCGTTGGCTCCGCCACCATGCGGCTGTCCGCCGATGGCTCGCAGGCCGTTATCAATTTCGCCTTCCAGGGTGAGTCCTCGGCGATCATCGGCGAGCACATCAACAATGACCCGTACCTGGCGAGTCCGACAGTCGTCATGTACGACATCTCGGCGGCCAAGCCCCGGGCGGACGGGAGCTATTTGTGGAAGAACGTGGGTGCGGGCGTGCTCTCCGCCTCGGACGTGGCGGAAGTGATCCGGCAGGGAAAATCGTTCATCACCATTCTGACGGCGAATTATCCCAACGGCGAAATGAGCGGGCACTTTGTGCCGGTGGAAGGCTCGCCTTCCTTCAGCCCGCCGCCGGCGCCGCCGGCCTGGACAGATGATTCCAGCAATTCGAACGCGGCCTCGCGCTTCCTGCTCCAGGCGACCTACGGCCCGAGCCCGACGGAGATTTCGAATGTGATGGCCATGGGCTACGCCGGGTGGATCTCGAACCAGTTCGGCATCCCGGCTTCGCACCACCTGCCGATCGTTTACACGAATGCCAATCCCGATCCCACGGGCCCCTACAACGGCAACATGACCTTCAATGCCTGGTGGCAGCAATCGGTCACGGGCCCCGATCAGCTGCGGCAGCGCGTGGCCTTCGCGTTGAGCGAAATCATGGTGGTTTCCGATTCGGGCACGCTGCAGGACAACGCCCTCGCGCTTTCCAGTTATTATGACGCGCTGCTCGACAACGCCTTCGGCAATTTCCGCACGCTGCTGAAATCCGTGACGCTGACGCCCGCCATGGGATTGTACCTCGACATGCGTGCCAACGATGCCGGCAGCATGATCACGGGCCTGCACGCCAATGAAAATTATGCGCGCGAGATCATGCAGTTGTTTTCCGTCGGCCTAAACCGCATGTGGCCGGATGGCACGCTCGTCACCGATGCCGCCGGCAACCTGGTGCCGACCTACGACCAGAATGTGATCATGGGATTTGCCAGCGTGTTTACGGGCTGGAACTACAACCAGGCCCTGCTGGGGAATGGACGGTTGCCGACGAAGTTCAATCCCGCGGCGGATTACGTCAACCCGATGATGCTGGTGCCCAGCCATCATGAGACGACGACCAAGCTCCTGCTGGATAATGTCGTACTGCCGATGCCTTTTGGCACGCAGGCGGACACGAACAACGTGGATTACGACACCTATTGTTCGCAGGACCTGGAGCAGGCGATGGATTCGATCTTCAACAACCAGAACGTCGGCCCTTTCATCTGCCGCCAGCTCATCCAGCGCCTCGTGACCAGCACCCCGACGCGCGATTACGTGTATCGGGTCACGCAGGCCTTCAACGACAACGGCTACGGCGTGCGCGGCGACATGCAGGCGGTCGTCAAGGCCATCCTGCTGGATTACCAGGCCCGCAGCCCCAACGCCGCCGCGCTCACGACGTTCGGCAAGCAGCGCGAGCCGGTGCTGCGCGTCACGGCGCCCGCGCGAGCTTTCCCGGCGCCCCCGTCGCTGACCGGCACCTACGTGGAAAGCGGCAACGCGACCATCTCGATTACCACGCCGACGCCGCATCACATGCTGAACAACGACGACGTGACCCTGGTTTTTACGGACACATCGGGCCAGATCGCTCCGCCGACGCAGGTGTATAACATCACCAATACCGGCCTTACTTCGATCACGGCCACCGCGCCGGGCCTCGGGCAGGGGACCTACTCGCAGGTCAACGGCACCAATACGTTTACCAGCGCTGCGCACGGATTGCTGGCGGGATTCTCGGTGTATATTTCCTTCGCCACCGGCGGCGCGGCCAGCGGCGTCTATCAGGTGGCTACGGTCCCGGATACTTCGCACTTCACCGTCCTAACCGGCGATTTGACCGCGCAGTCCGGCAGCTTTGTGTTCAGCCGGCTCGTGGGCGGTGGTTATATCATCACCCAGAAAACCAATGTGACCGTCACCACCGCCCAGGCCCACGGCATGGGGCCGGGCGACTCCGCCTACCTGTACTTCTCGTCGGGCAGCCCGACCAGCGGTGTTTACCAGGTCACCGCGGTGCCCGCCACCAACAGCTTCACCCTCATCCTGGCTGCCACCAACAACGCCAATAGTACGCAGGATGGGTTGACGATTTATCCGTTCGACCCGCCGCCGGTCACCCGCTCGGGCACGGTGAGCATCCAGTGGAGCACCTTCCAAATGAATGCGACGGACGGCGGCGGCAACCCGAGCCTGGCGCAGACGCCGCTTAATTCGCCGACGGTGTTCAACTTCTTTTATCCGGACTATGCCTTCCCCGGGAGCTTGACCGCCGCCGGTCTGACCACGCCGGAGTTCCAGTTGACCTCGGACACGACGGTCGCCTACCAGATGAATTATCTTCAGGGCGGGATCCTGTCGGGCAGCAATACCAACGGCCTGACCAGTTTCAACAGCGGCAACGGCGCGCTGGTGCTGGACATCAGCCCGTACATCACTTCGAACCAGACCGCCGCCACGGGCATTCCGGGGCTGGTGGACCGGCTCAACACGCTGTTGCTCGCCGGCCAGTTAAACGCGCGCGCGCGCACCAACATCATCAGTTACGTGACGAACACGAGTAACTTCACTTTCAGTTCCCCGCCGACGCCCACGCAAATGGGCAACCGCGTCCGGGCGGTGGTGCACCTGCTCATCAATTCACCTGATTTCACCATCCAGAAATAAGCGCGTCATGAAAGACAAATCCATTTCCATCCTGCGGACCCGGCGCGAGTTCCTCCGGCAGGCGGCCTGTGCCGCGTTGGGTACGGTCGCCCTCACCTCGGCGCTCCGGGACCTTCGTCTCATCAATGCCGCGGTGGCGCAGCAACGATTGGATTTCTCGGATTACAAGGCGCTGGTGTGCATCTTCCTTTCCGGCGGCAACGACTCAAACAATCTGATCGTCCCGACCATCACGTCGGAATACAACAACTACGCAAACATTCGCACGCCGATCCTCGCGCTGCCCCAGGGATCGCTGCTGCCCATTTCACCCCTTAACAGTGACGGTCACAGCTATGGCCTGCACCCGGTTGCCACGCAGTTGCAGACTTTGTTCGGCGAGAGCAAGCTGGCCATGCTTTTCAACACTGGCACGCTCGTCCAACACATGACTGGCGCCCAGTATCGGGCCAATTCCAAACCCCGGCCGCCGCAGCTCTTTTCGCACTCGGATCAGGTCACCCAGTGGCAGACTTCCATTCCGGATCAACCCCCGGTCACCGGCTGGGGCGGGCGTTGCGCGGACCTGCTGTATAGCGGACAACCCAATTCGAAAATTTCGATGTCGGTCTCGCTGGCCGGCGCCAATACTTTCGAGGTCGGAAACCAGGTTTCGCAATACTCCGTTTCGAACACGGGTGCGATTGCGCTTTCGGGCGTGACCGGCAATCGGCTCAACACGTTGACCAACATCCTCGGCCTGCCTTACACCAACCTGCAGACCAAAGCGTATGCCGACGTGGCCTACCATTCCATCAACACCGGCCAGGTGCTCAACACGGCGATCGATCCCTACGCGGATATTCTCGAAAAGAAGTCCGATGGTGTGACGGTGGGGACGTGGATGTGGAATGTAAACAATACGCTGACGGGCATTTATCCGAGCGGCCAGCAGGGCGGTTTTCCGGCCACCACGTTGGGCAAGCAATTGAAGATGATCGCGCGCCTGATTGCCGCGCGGAGCACGCTGGGTATGCAGCGCCAGATTTTCTTCTGCTCGGTCGGCGGTTACGACACGCATACGAACCAGACCAAGGTCACTGCCGGGGTGCCCGACACCACGCAGGGACCGCATGCGAACCTGCTCGCCGAAGTCAGCCAGTGCATGTATGCGTTCCAGCGCGCGATGGAACAACTCGGCATCGGACCCTCGGTGACGCAATTCACGTGCAGCGATTTCGGCCGGACCTTCCCGGCCAATGGCCAGGGCAGCGATCATGGTTGGGGCAGCCATCATATGGTTCTGGGCGGCGCCGTGAACGGTCAGCGCACCTACGGCAAATTCCCGGCCCTCACGGTCAACGGTCCGGATGATACGAACACCGGCCGCTGGGTGCCTTCCACGGCGGTGGACCAGTACTTCGCCACGCTCGCCTCCTGGTTCGGCGTGGACAACTCGATGATCAACGGCGTGTTTCCGAACCTGAACCGGTTCTATTCTCCGAATCTCGGCTTCATATGAACCGCCGGCTTGCGGCCGTCCTGGTCGTAGTCGCGGCGGCTGTGGCGGGGATCTTCTTTCTGTTCAAGCGCCCGGTTGCGCCTGCTCCGCAGCCGATCATTGCGCCTGAAGTTTCTGAATCCGCCCAGCCGGCGAAACCCGGGTCCGCAGCCAGGGCAAACCCAAACCCGACCCCCGCCGAACCGCAATTGCCGGCTCCAGCCGCTGCTGCTCCCGCGGACAGTGCCGCTCCTGCATCCGCTCCGGCTCCGCGCATCGTGGCTTCGCCTGCTCCCGCGGCGGTCGAACCGCTGCCTGCCGACCTGGCGGACCTCCCGGCCGCGACGGTCCTGGAGAACATGCGCACCTCGGTCCGCAACTACGGTTCGACCTTTGGCGGCAACCCGATCGGGACCAACCAGGAAATTACCCGCGCATTGAACGGCGAAAATCCGAAGCAGATCAAATTCCTGAAGGACGACGGCAACCGCATCAACGCCAACGGCGAACTCGTGGATATCTGGGGCACGCCCTACTTTTTCCATCAACTCGCCGCCACCGACATGGAAATTCGCTCCGCCGGACCCGACCGCAAAATGTATACGAGCGATGACTTAGTGACGAAATAACGGGTCAAAAGGTTCAGGGACTTCGCGCGCGACTCGCGAAGCAACTGGAAGGCGGAATGTAATCTTGTGGGGAAATTTCCAAGCAGAAGGACAGCAGCGCTGGATGACGCCATGGCCGGCGGGGCGCATGGCACTGAATCGGGTGGCACACCGACGCGCAAGGCGAAGGCACTGGCCGGTCGGATCATGTACGTTGAACGAAAGGCCGATGGCCTCACCGGCCGGGCGAGGATAGGCCGTGTCACGTTTTCCAAAACCGGCCGGACGCTTTACTACCAAGGCCGGACTTTTCAGAGCCTCAAAGGCGCGGCTTTAAGTCCAATTACTACTGCGTCGAGACGCAGGAGAATTATTGGATTTCCGGACCGAAGCGGCGGGGTGGTGATGCATTGTATGGAGGAAGCCTGCCCATCGAAATAGATGAAGATGTCCGGGAGGAATACTGGCGGCACATCCGGCGACAGCCGGAAAGGGTTGAAGACAAGGTCGCTTGAGCGCACACAAGTGGTGTGCGGACGGTGGCTGTGGCGAAGCCCAGCCGCAGCGGGAACGAATTCCAAGGCGCGCGCCATCTGATCAGTTCTCTGGCAGACGCGCCGCGGCTAGGATTCGCCACAGCCGCCGTCCGTCAGCAATTGCCCTCCGCCTCCTGAGCATGCGTCGATCCGGCCCAGGACGGGGAGTTTTATTGACATAATCCGAAACAAAAATATATCTTTGCTGCAGTCATGGGTGTTCAAAATCAGCGCCGCAATGGGTCGCGGCCCGCACGCGTGGCGGGCGGGCGCTTCAAGATCAAGCATGAGCTGATCGCCAGCCAGCAAGCCGACCTCCTCCGCCTGGTCCGCGCTGGCGAGGACCTTTCCCGGATCAAACTGGCGCGCACCCTGAACCTCGCTCCTTCTACGGTTGGCATCTACGTGGACCACCTGGTCGCAGCGGGATTTCTGTTCGAAGGCCGGGCGAAGGAACGCGAATTCGGGCGGCCGCCCACGATTCTCACGCTGAACCCCAGCGGCGGGCGGTTTGTGGGGGTGGATTTCGAGGCGCGCAACATCATGGCGGTGGCGGTGGATTTTTCCCAGCAGCCGCTCAAACAATATCACGACCGGATCACGGCCGCGGATTCGGTGCCGAGCATCCTCGACAAAATCGAACACGCGATACGACATGTCATCGCTGAGGACAAGCAGCGGGTGTTGGGAATCGGACTCGGGGTGCCCGGGCTGGCCGATCCCGAGCGCGGCATGGCTCTTTACTACAAGCACATTCCGGGTTGGCAACAGGTGGCGCTGGTCGAGCGATTGTCCAAGCGCTTCAAGGTGCCGGTGTTTTTGGAAAACAACATCCGGACGATGGCGCTGGCCGAACTGTGGTTTGGGCAGGGGCGCGGCGTGAAAAATTTCATCTGCCTCGGGGCGCGCAGCGGCATCGGCGCCGGCATCGTTATCGACGGCCACATTTACAGGGGCGCGGGCAATCGCGCGGGCGAGATCGGCGACTGGCCGAGCGCGCTGGCGCCGCGCGCGGGCGGGAAGGGCTGCAAGGGCTTCGCCACGTTGGAAGAGGTGGCGTCGTTCAAGTCCGTGCAGGAGGAACTGGCCCCTGCCGGTTCGAAGCGCGAGGTAACGGTGAAGCAACTGGTGGAAGCCGCGCAGGCGGGAGACAAGCGGGTGCTGCAGGTGCTGGATAACGCGGCCAGGACGTTCGGCCTGGCACTGGCGCAACTCAACTGCGCCTTCAATCCGGAGAAGATCATCATGGCCGGCGCGTTCACGGCGTTCGGCGATTTGTTCCTCGACCGGCTGAATCATTACGCGAAGGATTGCCTCATGGAAGGCTCGACCATGCGCGTGGTGAATTCAACGCTCGGCGAATTCAACGGAGCTTTCGGCGCGGCGGCTTTGGCGGTGCATGAATGGAAGCCGGCCGTGGATTAGGATATGAAGAATGGCTTTGGCGGGAAAACAGCCCGCCCTCACCCCGGCCCTCTCCCCCGGGGAGAGGGAGGTGAATTCGGCAGGCTTTTGGTTTTACGACGACACGGGCCAGTCGGCTGCGCGAGGTTCCCGGCTGGTTTGAGCCTCGTTACCTCCGCTGCTACGGAACAGATTTGGAAGATTTAGACTATGAAATTGTTTATTGATACGGCGGACGTGGTCCAGATCAGGGAAGCGTGGAGCTGGGGTATCATCGACGGAGTCACGACCAACCCCAGTCACGTGGCCAAGACCGGCCGCCCGGCGAAGGAATTGTACGAGGAGATTTGCGACATCGTGGACGGGCCTATCAGCCTCGAGACGGTCACGCTGACCGCGCCGGAAATCATCAAGGAAGGGCGCGAGTTGGCGAAGCTGCACAAAAACGTGGTGGTCAAGGTGCCGCTGATCAAAGAAGGCCTGAAAGCTGTGAAAGTCCTGAGCGCGGAGGGCATCAAAACGAATGTGACCGTGACGTTTTCGCCGCTCCAGGCGCTGCTCGCAGCCAAGTGCGGCGCGACATACATCAGCCCCTTCGTGGGCCGGCTCGATTCCTTCGGCCATGTCGGCATGGACGTGGTCCGGCAGATCAAAACGATTTACGATCATTACGGTTTTCCGACGCAAATTCTGACGGCGGCGGTGCGGCATCCCACGCATGTGCTGGAGGCCGCGCTGGCGGGCTCGCAGGTGGCCACGATGGCGTACGATGTTTTGGAGCAGCTCTATCTTCATCCCTTGACGGACCTGGGCATCGAAATCTTTCTCAAGGACTGGGCGAAGGTCCCGAAGTCATGAAGCTGCGGCTCGGTTTCCTGGGCCTCGGGGCGATGGGCCTGAGCCACCTCAAGGCCATGCAGCGGCTGACCGCCGGCGAGGCCGAGATTTCGGCTGTCTGCGACCTCGACCCCACCAATCTGGCGCAAGCCGCCATCACCGCCCAGCAGGCAACGGTGTTTACCGAGCCCAAGGATTTGTTCGGCTCGAATGTCGACGCCATTTTCGTCTCCACGCCGAATTTCACGCACGCGGAAATCGCCGAACAGATTCTGGCGGCCGGCAAACATTTGTTTTTGGAAAAACCGTGTGGGATCACCAGCGCTGAATGCAAACGTGTGCTCGCTGCGGGGCAGAAAGCCGGACGCACGGTCATGCTCGGACATGAGCTGCGCTATTCACCGTTCTTTCAGCGCATCAAGGACATGGTGGCTGCGGGTGAGATCGGGCGTCCGCTGATGGCATGGACTAAGGAATTTCGCGGCCCGTTCCAGAAGAAGGTCGGAAACTGGATTCAGGATGAGCGACGGTCGGGCGGCTGCCTGGTGGACAAGAATTGCCACCATTTCGATTTGATGAACTGGTGGCTAGGCGCGCGGCCGCGGCGGGTGTCGGCCTTCGGCGGTTGTGCCGTGAATCGCGTGATTGCAGGCGAGCACCAGGTGCACGATCACGCGACGGTGAGCGTGGAGTACGAGAACGACGCGCGGGCGTCGTTGCAGCTTTGCATGTTCGCGCTGGATTTTCCCAACGAGGACTTGGAGATGGGCGTCATCGGCGACGCCGGCATGCTGGCGACACGGATTTCGCGCATCGAAATCCTGCAGTGGAAGCGCGGCATGAACCAGCGCGAGCCGCTGGTGCACCCTGTGCCGGCGAAGCACGGGCAGGGCTGGGGGAATCATCTCGGCTTTGACGAGATGCATGTTGAATTTGTGCGGTGTTTGAAAGAGCAACGCGAGCCGCTGACGAGCATCGGGAATTGCGTGGACGGCACGCTGCTCGCGATCGCCGCCGAAGAATCCATCAAACGCCGCGCTACTGTAGAGATCAGCTGATGAAAACATTTCCGGTATATCTGAACGGCAAACTGACGGTCACCGGCGCGACGCGCAAAATTGTGAATCCCGCGAATGGCGAAGTCGTGGGCGAAATGTCCACCGTGGGCCGGGACGCGGTGGCGCAGGCGCTCAAGGACGCGCAGGCCGCCGCCGCGGATTGGAAGAAAACCCACGCGCGGGTGCGCGGCGACTGGCTGCGCAAAATTGCCGACGAATTGGAAAAGCGCGGGGATGAAATTGCGAAATTGATCACGCTGGAAAACGGCAAGCCGCTCGCGCAGAGCAAGGGCGAGATCGCGATGTCGCTGGACCAGTTGCGATGGTTCGCCGAGGAAGGACGCCGCGGTTATGGCCGCGTGATTCCGCCGCAGGTGGACGGCAAGCGGCACCTGGTGATCAAGACGCCGATCGGAGTCGTGGCGGCGATCAGTCCCTGGAATTTCCCGCTGGCCCTGGCGGTGCGCAAGATTGCGCCGGCGCTCGCGGCGGGCTGCCCCGTGATTTTGAAACCGGCCAGCGCCACCCCGATGTGCGCGGCAGCATTCGCTGAATGCGTGGACGCGGTGAAACTGCCGTCCGGCCTTTTTCAGTTGGTGGCGGGCAGCGCGACGGAGATTGCGCAGGAGTTCCTGGACAATCCGATTTGCCGGAAGATCACGTTCACGGGTTCGACGGAAGTTGGAAGATTATTGATCGCCGGAGCGGCGAAACATGTGAAACCGCTTTCGCTCGAGCTCGGCGGTCTGGGGCCGCTCCTGGTGTTCGCGGACGCCGATCTGGAAGCGGCAGCCGAAGGCACGTTGCTCGCTAAGTTTCGTAATACCGGTCAGTCGTGCATTGCCGCGAACCGCATCTACGTCGAGCGTTCGGTGTACGACCAATTCCTGAAAATCTTCGTGGAGAAAACGAAGGCGCAGAAGATGGGCGACGGCATGGACCCGCAGAACACCATCGGGCCGCTGATTGACGAAGCCGGCGTCGCGAAGGCGGTCGAACAGGTCGAGGATGCGGTGCGTAATGGAGCGAAGATTCTATGCGGCGGGAAACGCGTGCCGGGCAAGGGATACTTTTTCGAGCCGACCGTCCTGGCCGATGTGAAGCAGAAAAGTCTCTGTTTGTGCGAAGAGACATTCGCGCCGATCGCGCCGGTGTCGGCGTTCGATACGGAAGCAGAGGCGATTGCGGAGGCGAATCGTTCGGATTACGGCCTGAGCGCGTATGCGTTCACGCGCGATCTGAGCCGGATGTTCCGGCTGGCGGAATCGCTCGAAGCCGGCGTGATCGGCATCAACGACGGTTTGCCCACCACGACACAAGCGCCCTTCGGCGGCGTCAAACAAAGCGGCTGGGGACGCGAACTGGGCAGCGAGGGGTTGGACGCTTTTATGGAGACAAAGTATGTATCCATCGGGGTTTCCTGATTACCTTCAAGTCAAAGCGGACGAACTCGGCAAGGGCTCGCCCGTAAAGGTGCGGATCCTCGGCGACATGCTGTCCCTGGGAAAAGACCTCGCCGAGGTAATGTTGTCGGAGATCGAGTCCGGGGGCGCAACCGGCAAAGGCGCGACGCTCATTATTCCCGTCGGCCCGGTGGACCAATATCCAATCCTCGCCAAGTTGCTCAATGACAGTCGTGTATCGTGCCGGAACACCGTCTTCATCGGCATGGACGAATACCTGACTGATGACGACCAGTGGGTGCCCGCCGACCATCCCCTGAGCTTTCGCGGTTACCTGGACCGGATGTTTTACAAGTTGTTCGATACCGAACTTGCGCCGCCAACGGAAAACCGGGTCTTCCCCGATCCGCAACGCCTCGACGCCATCCCGAAACTTATTCATGCGCGCGGCGGCGTGGACGCCGTCTTCGGTGGGATCGGCATCAACGGCCATATCGCTTTCAATGAACCGCCCGAGCCAGGGGAGACGGTTTCCGATGCGGACTTCGCCGCGCGGCCGACGCGCGTATTGAGTCTTTCGCGCGAAACGCGCACGATCAATTCGGTGACCGTGGGCGGCGATGTCACAATCATTCCGCGGAAAGCGGTGACGGTGGGCATGAAGGAAATCCTGGGCGCGCGGCGTCTGCGCTTCTATTGCAACCGCCCCTGGCAGAGCGCGGTGGCGCGGCGGGTGTTGCACGGCCCTTTGACGCCGGCGTGCCCCGCATCGTTTTTCCGCACGCACCCGGACGCGAGTCTGACAGTGGCGGATTACGTCGCCGCGCCACCGAATATACAGCTTCGCTAAATCATGAAACTGGACTTCAACAACGAGCGGGTGATGGCCGTGGTGGCGCATCCCGATGATGCAGAATTACTTTGCGCGGGAACACTGTTGCGCGCGCGGCGCGCTGGCGCCGCCACCGCGCTGTGCGTGATGTGCCGCGGCGACAAGGGCCAGCCGCAAAAGCCGATCGCGAATCTGGTGGCGGTCCGCAAGCGCGAGATGACCGCGAGCGCGCGCGTGCTGGGCGCGAAGCTGTTCATGGTGGGCGAACTGGACGGCACGTTGCGGGACGAGACGCCGGTTCGGCGCAAGCTCACGGAAGTGTTCCGCCAATTCCAGCCGACGCTCGTGCTGGCCCATGCGCCGGAGGATTATCATCCGGACCATCGGGCGGCGTCGGCACTGGCGGAGGTGGCGTCCTGGTTTTGCGCGTCCCGCGGGCAAAAGACCCGCACCCCAGCGATGGCATCCGCGCCCGCCCTCTGGTGGATGGACGCGGTGGGGATGAACGGATTTCTCCCCGGGTTCTATGTGGATATTTCGACGGAGATCGGATTGAAGGCGAAGATGCTGGCGTGTCACGCGAGCCAGTTGGAGCGTGGTCGCGATAAGGACTTCGCGCCGCTGGAAGAACTGGCCAGGTTGCAGGCGTCCGCGCGCGGGTTGGAGGCGGGAGTCAAGGCGGCGGAGGCGTTCCGGCAGCACCTGGCATTCAAGCGCTCGCGGGCGTGGTGAGAGGAAAAGCTCCAAAGACCAAGCACCAAGCTCCAGATAAACTTCAAATACCAAACTTCAAAATTCAGAGACGGCCTTTGAACTCGGAGCCCAAGGCGCAGAGGCTTACTTTTTCAGCGGGACCAGCAGGATGTCGCCGGCGTGGACGATGGGCTCGCCATTGGGGGCGTTCGTGGAGTCGGCGATAGTGTAGACCTTGAGCAGACGGTGATAGTCAGGATCCGAGTAGGAGATGGTCACCGAATACCAAAGGAATTTCTGAAAGAGGGCGACGTCCTTTTCGCTATCGAGGGTGAAAGTGCCATCCGCCGCAGTGAAGGCGCCGCGGGAACGCTCGAGCAATTGCGCGCCCTTGGGCTGTTCCATCTGGTAGCGCTCGTTTTCCGGAGCGCGCTTCACCTGGACGCCCTTGATGGGCTGATGCGTTTCGGCGTTGAGGACGCGGCCAATGACTCGCGGCGAAACGTATTTGTCCGGGCTGTGCGAGCATCCTCCGCCCAGAGCGAGGAGCAGCACACCCATGAGCCCGGTGCAAAAGACGGCTGTCCGCCGGCCGCCGCGGAAGTTCTGCATCATGCCCGGTCGTTTCATGTCAGCGCGTGATTAAGAATTGAGAGGGAATGGGATTGCGATCGCCAGCCGGCCCCGTCGCAGCGCCCTGGGCATTGGTGAGAGGGGTGCTAGTAAGCATCCCGTTCATCCCAGCCGTACCAGGCATCATTCCAGCCGCCCGGATTGTCAACGTTGCCAGTGGTCGCGCTCAGTCCGGCATCCGTGGCCAGGCGTGGGGCGTCGTAAACTTCGTACGCATCCTTGGCGTCGTTCCGCAGTTGCTGGTCGGAGAGATATTCCTTGTACGTGTGCAGATTCGCTGCCGTGCCCACGTAGAGCAGGTTCCGGGCATGATCCGGAAACACGTAGTAATCCTTCTTTTTGCGGACGACGTGCGAGATCCGGCCAGGCGGCAGGGTTTTCACGAGCTTTTGCTGGGCGGCATTGGTGGCCGCCACAGTTTTGAAGCCGCATTGCTTGAGGACATCCTCGGTGCGCCTGGCCTGGGTGGCGCAGCCGACCAGGGCCATTCCAAGCACGGCCACGGACAGGGCCAGCGCCGGCAGCAGGGAGAGTTTTAGATGCTTCATAAGAGAGCTTGGCAGCGGTTGATCGGTCGGCCGGCCGCCTTACTTGCGGAAGTCCAGCGTCGCGAGGTAAACAATGATTCCGCCGATCATGATGATCACCATCAGCCAAATGCGCCAGTCCCGGTGCCATTTGCGGGCCTCGGGTTGGTGCGGGTGCTTGTGCTCGTAGCCGTGCTCGGCCTTTGGTTCATGACTGTGACTCATATCGGAAAGATTATGGGATTCGCCCGTGAAGGGCGATTACGAAATCCGGGATTAGGATTAAGATTAGGAAAGGCAGTCCCGAACGGGGATCGCCAAACCCACGCGCTAGTTGTTCGCGTTGTAATTATAATTGTGGAGCTGCACCTGGATCTTCTTGGCGGGCACGTCCACTTCGCCATACTCGGGATGGGTCAGGCCGCTGGGCAGGGTGGAGAAGGAGGCGCTCACCGTGACCTCGTCGCCCTCAAAAACCGTGGTGATCTGGATTTTGCGCGTCTGACGCGTCGTGGCGTCGACCCAGAGATTATAGGTGTCGGCGGGGAGAATGACGCCGGCGCCGGTGAGCTTCAGGAGTCCGTTCGCATCGGGCGCCTGGATGGTGGCCGTGGAAACGAAGGCGGAGACCTTGCCGGCGGCGGGAAGGGTGTATTGGTCCAGCAACTTGCGCAGGCCCACGAGGTATTTTTCGACGTGCGCGCGGCGCTGTTCGGCGATGCGGCGGCGGAGGAAGCCGCGGGGCAGCGCCGCTTCCTGGTCGTTGAGGATCGATCGCTGAAGCTGGCTGTTCGGGCCGTAAACCACGCTCTCAATGCGGACGTCCTCGACCTGGCCGTTTTCGATCATCTCGGTCCGGCTGGTCCAGGAGTATTTGAGCATCAACTGATAGTTCGCCTTGCGCGCGGCGATGATGAGATTGGCCAGGCCTTCCTGGGCGAAGCTGGTGCAGAGAATGCCGCCGGCGAGGGCCAGGGTGGTGATCAGGCAGAGAGTCTTTTTCATGGAAGGAATCAAATTGGGTTTGGGTTGTGAGTCTTTGCGAAGCCCCGGGTTATTGCGTGTAACGGATGGGGATGCCGACGATCACGCGGCCCATGGTCTGAACGACGGAGCGATCCGCCCAACCGCCGACCACCATTGCACCCGTGACTTGCGTGCGATCCACGACGATGACGACGGCGTTGGCGCCCATCTTGGCGGCGACCTGCTGGATCTTGGCTTCGATGTTGGCCACCGGCGTGCTTTCGCTGGCCGGTTCGAGGGTGATCTGGCCGAGGCGCACATTGGGGCGGGTCGGCTCGGTGCGCATGACCTGGACGTCCGCGGGCAGGGTCGGCGGATACGTTGGCACACCGACGTATTGCTGGGATTGGACGGAAATGGTGTTGCAGCCGGTGAGCGTGAGCAGGGCGGCGGCAGCGATGGTCAGACTGAGACAAAGGCGGAGTGTGGTTTTCATAAGTGTTGAATGGTTCGAGGCGTTCAGGTCAGAACATGGACTTGGGAAACAGGAACTGAAACTGGAAGCGAAGCTGCCAGTCGGAGCCGAGGGTGCGGGGCGTGACGACGTTGTAATAGGCGCCGAGTTGAACGTTGATGGGCAGCTTGCCGAGCCTGATGATTTTGCCGATGCCGGCGCCGATGGGCACCGTCCACATGTCGCGCTGGCGTGCTTCCCAGTTGGCGGTGATGATGGGCGCGGAGGTGAGATACCACGCATGCGGCAGGTTGTAATTGATGAAGGGCTGGATGAGCATCTGGTTTACCGATCGGTCGCCCCAGCCGGCGAACGACCATTGGTTATTCGCGAGCGCGCCAATGACCCAGTGGCCTTGCATGGTCAGCGCCACGACGGCGGGGCCGGCGGACCATTTGCCGGCGCCGAGCAGCGGATCGGTCGCGGTGGGAAAAGTGAACGTCGGCCCGACGCCCCAGATGAATTTTTCGCCCGACGCCGGCGCGAGGAAGAACGTGGGATTGAGATCGCCCAGGCCGAAGGCGCTGCGAATGCCGGGCGCGGGGGAGGGGGCGTTGATGGTCGGCAGGATCGTGCGCGTGATGAGGTTCCAATCCTTGTTCAGCGTGATGGGAATCACCGGCTGAAAATTCAGCACGTACTGCACGGCATTGTTGGGGCCGGTGCCGAAGTTGAAGTTGTTTTGGAAGGGAACGCTGATCAGGTCCGCGACCGGGTTCTGAGTTTGTTTGGCCAGGGCTTCGGCGCTGTCCGCATCATCCGCGGTTTTGGCTGCGCCCCCGGTGGTGGCGGCATCTTCGGGCGCCGGCGCCAGGGCCAGCAGCCGGCCGATTCGGGAGCGGTCATAACCCGGACCGCTGGCGGGCGGATTGAGTTCCTGAGCGATGAGGGAGCTGCCCGTCAGCAGGGCGGCGAGCGTGAGTCCGTGCAATGCTGTTTTCATAAACCCGGGAAGCCGCCTCCCCTTTGGGGCGGCCATGTAAAATGATTATTTAGCCTGGCGGCTGGTTTCGATGGCGTTGCGCAACTGATCGGCGAATTGTTCCATGGTGGCTTTCGCGCTCAGCTGGTCCCAGAAACGGCGGCTGGTGGTGGTGTCCAAGCTGGGCGGGCCGCCGGAGGGCTGCGGAGCGCCGGTGCGGAACTTCTGGACGGCTGCCAGTTGCTGGCCGGTCGAAAGATCGAGGATTTCGCCTTCCACACCCAGGGCGAAGGCGTTGCCCACGGGGTAAGCGGCGGTGATGGCGGCGCGGATTTCGGCGACGTCCGGGGCCTTTTCCTTCACCAGCTCGCAATGGCCGGTCAGGGCCTTGACGATGTCTTCGCGGAAACGGTTCGCGGCGGCCTGCTGTTCTTCCTTGGTCAGCGGCGCGCCGTCGAAATCCTTCACGAGCACCACCACCGAGCCGATCATGAACTTCTGGCACTTGCCGAGCTTCTCTTTGTCCATGTAACGCCAGGTGGAGTCATCCACCTTGACCAGGTTTGCGTAGGTGCTCAGGAACCCGGAGGGTTTGGGCATGGTGGATTTGCAGCCCGCGCCGATGGCGACGAACAATGCGAGCGCCACGACGAGCGCGCCCCGACCGAGGAGAACGAGAGGGTTTTGCACAGGATTTGGGTGGTTGAGCAAGCGGCGTTGCTGGATGCAGTTGAGTTTCATAAGCCCGTCGGAATCAAAGAAATGCTAATGGAGGATGGCCGTGGAGTCAAGGGGAGCGAGGTTCGCGGCCAGGGCAAACGCAGCAAAAAATGGCGGGAAATGCGAGCTGCAGATCGTAGCGCCGGCTTCCCAGCCTGCGGTATCGCGGATTTCCAATCCGCAGGCCTGGCGATGGCTCTGGATCGAAGGGGTTTTCGAACGGCCAGCCGACTGGAAGTCGGCGACACAGTCCCGCCGCGGCGGGAGGAAGCCTGCGCTACAAATATAGATGCGTTTGCCTTGGGTTCGCGGCTGGCCCGTCTTCGCTTCGCTACGACGCGGCGAGCAAGTTGCAGGTTTTGGAGCCGTAGCCGGGTCATACGGGTGGGGCCCCCTGCGAGAGGTTGTTCTTTAAGTGTTTTTTGGTGTTTTTAGGTGTTTTTCCGTGTGTTTTGAGTGTTCTTTTGGCGTTCCTTGAGTGTTCTTTGCTGTTTCCTTGGTGTTTTTTGGGGTTTTTTCGGGAGAGGTGGGACCAGTGGATGAAAAAGTCATGGTGGCAATAGGGGGCATTAGGTGGCAATAGCTGGCGGAGTGGGGAGGTTGAAAGTTGCAGGTTGCCCGTCTTCGCTTCGCTACGACGCGGCACGCCCGTCTTCGCTTCGCTACGACGCGGCACGCCCGCCTTCGCTTCGCTACGACGCGGCACGCCCGCCTTCGATTCGCTTCGACGCGGCAAGCTGGGTTTGACTGGGTTTGACCGTGGACTGAGTAAGGGACGCAAGGGAGGAGAACTGTATCCCCCAA
>CAYUVH010000041.1:0-112153 GCA_964448135.1 uncultured Verrucomicrobiota bacterium
TGCCATCGAAAAGCCAGCTATTGCCACCTAATGCCCCCTATTGCCACCACGACTTTTTTCTCCACCAGTCCCACCGGTCCCACCGGTCCCAATGGTCCCACCTCTTCCGAAAGGACACCAAAGAACACCAAGGGGACAGCAAAAAACACTCAAGGAACGCCAAAAGAACACTCAAATATCGCGAAAAAACACCAAAAAACACCAAAAAACACCAAAAAACACCAAAAAACACCTAAAAACACTTAAAGAACAACCTTCTTCAGGGGGCCCCACGACCCGCTTGACCCGCTCTCAAGGTCAAAAACTTGCAACCTGCAACCTTCAACTTGCAACCAAACACCTCCTAACACGTTTTATCGCATCTCACATCCAACGTGGGGCGCGTCACTCCGTGCGCGCCGTCGTCCGAGCAAGGGAATTCCGCCCCTCGCGCGAGCGCAATGTCCCGCCAAACCGAACCGCGCCCCCGCCCCGGCCGGCGCGAAAAGAAGCTTTGCCTGCCGGCCCAAGGCTTGTTATCCACTTCCCTGTTCGCTGAACATCACTAACCCCGAACTCATGGCCGCCCCGATTGCCCGTAATGAGAAAAAGCGCCTCAAGGTGCTTTGGGAATACTCCATCCTCGACACCGTGCCCGAGGAAATCTTCGACGACCTTACGGAACTGGCGGCCAAAATTTGCGAGGCGCCCATCGCGTTGATCTCCCTGGTGGACGAACGCCGGCAGTGGTTCAAATCCAAGGTCGGCCTCGGCGTGCGCGAAACGACGCGCGACGTCTCCTTCTGCGCCTACGCTTTGAACCAGACGGATCTCTTCATTGTGCCGGACGCGACGGCGGACAAGCGGTTCGCCAAGAACCCCCTCGTCAAATGCGATCCGCACATTCGTTTTTATGCCGGGGCGCCGCTGGTCACTCCCGACGGTTATGTCCTCGGCACGCTTTGCGTCATCGACAAGGTGCCGCGCCAGTTGCGGCCGGACCAGAAGCAGGCGCTCCGCATCCTCGCGCGCCACGTGGTCTCTCAACTCGAACTCCGCCGTCGCGCGCGCGAGCTGGCCGATGCCCGGCACGAAGGCTCCGAACTGCGCGGCGAGTTGGAAATCGTCCGGCGTGAATTATCCGAAACGCGGCGTGAACTCCGCCGCCACCGCGGCCCCGTGTCGCGCCCGGTCAAAAAGAAAATTTTGCGATGAATCGACGTGAATTTTTGCAATGCACCGCCCTGACCACCGCCGCCGCGGCGATCCCGCTGGCCGTCGCGCACGCCGCCGAGACGAACGCCAAAGGCGTGCATTGGCCCATCGGCTGCCTCAACCGCCCGTGGCTCGGCGATAATCAGAAGTGGGGCTACGATGTCGCTTTGGACGGCATCCAGGGCGCCGGCTACAAGCTGACCGGCCTGCTGACCCGCACGCCAAAAGAGCCCTTCACCGGCGCGGATGCCACCCACGAATATTTGGTCGGGTTGAAGCAGAAGATCGCCGCGCACGGCCTCGCCGTGAATATGGCGGCAATGCGCGTGAAGACCAACCTCCCCCTCGCCGATGCCATCAAAGACCTCCGCCAGCAGATCGACAACGCCAAATTCGTCGGCGTGGAATACCTGCTCACCTTTGGCGCCGATTCCCCCAAGACCTACGAGACCTATTACCAGCTCATGAAAGACGGCGCGGCCTACGCGCAGGATCTCGGCCTAAAACTCGTCCTCAAACCCCACGGCGGCGCGAGTGGCGCCGCCGAGGAAATCGTCCGCTGCCTCGACAAGGTGAAGCACGACAATTTCAAAATCTGGTTCGATGCGGGCAACATCATCTACTACACCGGCAAGGATCCCGTTGAACAGCTCAAGCCCATCGCCTCGCAGGTGACTGGATTTTGCGCCAAGGATTGCGACAAGGAAAAGGGCACCGTGTGGCTCGAGTTCGGCACCGGCAAAGTGGATTTTTCCGCCGTGTTCGGCGTCCTGAAAAAAGCCGGCTTCAACGGCCCCGTCATGGTCGAGTGCTGCAAACTCGCCGATACCCCCGAAGGCGTCACCGCAAACGCAAAGAAGAACCGGGAGTTTTTGGAGAAGACGTTCGCGGCTCTTTAAATCCGCTGAACGCGCCGATTCAAGGCGTAAGTATCTCCATGTCTGGCGCGACATGCTGGAAGTGTGCGGGATTACGCGTCACGATCCGTGTCGCTTTCTTGCGTCGGGCGAACGTTGCGTGCAGCGAATCGTAAATCCCTCCGCCCATGACGCCACGGCTGCGTGCTTCTCGAATCGCGGTCTCATAGTCAGTCAGGGTCAGCGCCTCCACCGCAATCGTGTCCTCCAGGCTTAGCGCCAGCTCCGTTGCATCGTCGGTCGGCACCTTGTAAAATCCTGTCAGTGTCGCGAAAGTCTCCGCCAGCGCGTGCGCGTTCGTGAACGGGCGCAAAGAATCCTCTAGCGCCGCGATGCAAGCCGGGTGTTCGGGATGCGAACTCAGCAACGCCCCGACCAGGATTCCGGTGTCCAGGAAGGTCATCGGGCGTACCGGCGTACCTGTTCGACAGCCTCCTCAATCGGCGTGGCGGGCACCGCGCCGGTCCAAACCTTAAGTTTGCCGCGTTTGACTATGCGCCCGCTGGCATTGGGTTCCATCTCCAGAACGATTCGCCCGGGCGTCGCGGACACGACGAGCTTTTGCCTTCGGGGAATTCCCGCCGCCCGCCGCAGTTCCCGGGAAAGCACGATCCGGTTCGACGCATCCAGCTCAATCGTCGTCTTCATGGCATGAGTATGGCACAGTCATGGCACACTTTCAAGTGATGAGGCTTGGCTTGAAGCTTGACGTTCCCCGCGTTCCGTGAATTCTAGGAACGATGAAATCGCCCCATGCTTCCCAGACACGCCGTCATTTTCTGCAAACCACCGCCCTCGGCGCAGCCACGCTCGGACTGCTGCGATCCGGCCGTGCGGCTGACAAAGTCATCCAGGGCTTCGAGACCACGCCCTCCGATGCAAATGCGTCGGCGGGCTGGAAACCGATTTCGGATCGCAAAATCCGCGTGGGCATCGCAGGCAACGGAGTGTGCCGATTCGGGCCGGCGTTTGGATTTCAAAATCATCCGAACGTCGAAGTCATTGGCGTGGCGGAACTCGATCCCGCGCTTTGCGCGGACATGGCCAAGGTCTGCAAATGTTCGCAGCAATATCCGTCGCTGGAAAAGATGATCGAAAATGATCGCATCGAAGCCGTTTTCATCGCCACCGACGCCCCCAGTCACGCACGGCTGGCGGTGGCGGCATTGAAGAAAGGCAAGCACGTCGGCTCGGCGGTGCCGGCGGTGTTCGGGTCGTTGGAGGAGGCGGATGAACTTTTTCACGCCGTGAAATCCAGCGGGCGCAAATACATGATGTTCGAGACCTCCTGCTTCCACGAAGACCTCTATGCGATGCGCCAGCTTTACAAGGCGGGCGCGCTCGGGCAGGTGCTTTATTCCGAGGGCGAATACTATCATTACATGCCCACGCCGATTGATTCCTACAAAGGCTGGCGCGTGGGACTGCCGCCGCAATGGTATCCCACGCACTCGAACGCATACCTGCCGGGTGTGACCGGCGAGCGCTTCACGCATGTGAGCTGTTACGGCACGAAGAGTGTGCTGGATCATCTGCGCCCGGCGAACAACCCCTACAAGAACGCGTTTGGCACGGAGATCGCCACTTTTGAAACGAGCGGTGGGGGCGTCTCGCGGATGGCGGTGAGCTGGGACACGCCCGGCTCCGGCGGAGAAATGGGACGTCTGCGGGGGCAGAAGGGTTCTTACTATGGAAAATACGACGGCTTGGAAAAGACTTTGCCCGACACGAAACGGCCGCCGTTGCCACCGGGAATGCCGGCGGGCGGCCATGGCGGGTCGCATGGCCATCTCACCAACGAATTCATCTCGGCGATTCTTCAGGATCGGACCCCCATGGTGGATATTACCCTGGCGCTGAATCTGACGGTGGCCGGGATTGTGGCGCACAAATCCGCGCTCAGGGACGGCGAGCGTTTGAAGATTCCGCAGTACACAATTTAAGCCTGCTGCCGCTATTGACCGCGCACGCGGAAATAGCGATTGCTGGCCGTGATGGGGGTGGACGCGTTTTGCTGGGCAGTCGTGGCAAGCGGACTCCAAGCCGGCGGGGCCAGCGTGCTGGTTCGTTCCACAACAAAGGGTGCAGTGCCGCCGATCCAGGAGAGATTCAGATTTGTTCCGGACTTGGCCGCCGAGAGCAGGAGCGAATTTGTGACGGTGACCACCATCGCGTCGTAGGCAATGGCGTGGAGGCCATTTGAGGCGCTGAGCATGAGGGTGTAGGTGCCGACGTTGGTGAAGGTGGCGGTGGTGTTGGTGAGCGCGGTGTTTGCGAAGGTGGCGCCGTTCGTGCCCGGGCCGGAATAGGTGTACCAGCGGACGGTGAGAGGTGGGGCGCTGGTGTAGTTCACGTTGCCTTGCAACGTGACGGGCTGCCCCAGGCCAACCACGCGATCCGCGCCCGCGTTCGCGGTCGGAGCGCCGGCGGAGCGCGGGCCGCCGTTCGTGGCGGTGGTTTGGATGACTTCGAAATTGGTGATGCTGACCGAGGAGATGTGGCTGAAGGCGTTTGCGGGCCAGCGGTCGTCGGGGGTGACCGAGATAGAGAAAAAGCTGCCGTTGTCGGCGACCAGGGCGCCGTATTTTTTCAGCGCGACGAGGATGGCTTTCTCCTCCTTCGCCCAGCCGGATGGAATGCTGAAGGAGGCTTTGAGCCGGACGCGCTGGCCCATGGCGGGGACATTGGTTTGAGTGGCCGAGGTGCTGGAGGCCCAGTGAGTGGCGGGGTAAATGTATTCCTTGCGCGAGCGGCCGACGACGATCCGGCAGGCGTGTTCGACCACGCCACGCTCGCATTCATCATAACGCGGCAGCGAGGGAAACATTTGCAGGCCGGCGGCGTCGCCGGAGGTCAGGCCTTCCTCACGGGTGGCGCCGGTGTTCATGTCGAATTTCGCGCCGTTGGAAGCGGTCCAGTTTCCGTTGGTGAGCTTGGCCTGCCACATTTCCCAGAGGTATCCCGCGCCGGGTTGCATGATGCTGGCGTGGCGGTCGCCGCCCTTGTTGTAAAAGTCCTGTTGCCACTGCAGGAGAGTAGTGCCCGCGGGGGAAACGTCCTTGGGCCAGGTTTCGACGGGCATGTTGGTTGGGATCGGATAGGGGCCCGGGTCCGAATCGCCGGGATAGACTAGGAACGAGATGGGCAGGAGCGGTTGATTGTCCGGAATGAGGACAAAGTTCATTTCGTAGAAGGCGCGCAGGGTCCAGTTGTTCGTGTTCAGGTCGGACATGATTTGGGCGATCATGGCGGCAGAATTTGTCAGCACGGGCCGGCGGGAGATGTCCTCGTTCCAGGGATGGGTGACGGGAAGGATTTGCATTGCCGAGAGGATGGTGTCGGCCTGGGCGGTGTTGAAGAGGACGGCGTTGGTGACCACGGGAGCGGGGCCGAGGATTCGTCCTTCCTGGTTGATGCGTTCGGCCAGCGCCGGCCAAGCGGCCAGGACGAGGCCCATGAGTGCCAATCGTAAACTGCGTTTCATTTCTGCGACTGCGGAGTCCGCGAATCAACCTCCGCCAGGATGTAGCAATTGCAACGCCAGTTTTGGAAAGGCGGGGTGCCCGGCGGGGTCCGAGCCGGATTGGCGGGACGATTAGGATTAGGATTAAGATTAGGAGGAGGAGATTGGGGCTCCCTAATTTTTGGGTGGTTCTAGGTTTGATCCGTCTTCGCTCCGCTTCGACGCGACGGGCCAGGTTTGACAGGCGGGGCTTTTGGTTCGACGGCTTGTCGGACTGGAGTTTGACGGGGGTTGGACGGTGGTTGGACCCGGGGCTGACGATCCCTTGACGATGGTCGGCGAAGGGGCGAAGGGAGGCTGGATGGGAAAAAATTGAAGAGGTTGTACCTTTCGCGCAATTAGGCGTCTTTTGGTGGTTTTTCAATGGGTTATGAATGTACCTTTGGCGCACTTTGGTGTACCTTGAGCGTACCTTGGTGTACCTTCGAGAGGAGTGGGACCATTGGGACCATTGGGACCGGTGGGACAGGTGGGACAGGTGAATGCAAAAAAAAGTCATGGTGGCAATAGCGGGCATTAGGTGGCAATAGGTGGCGCGTGCCGGGAGATTCGAAGCTCGAAGCCATTGCATGGCGGTGGCGAAATCCGCCTTCGCACGAGGCTTCGGCGCGACACGTCCGAAACAGATCCAAAATTCCAAAACCGGAAGGGGCAGAGGGACCAAAGGGACAGGAGTGACGCGAGTGAACGGAGTGGGTTGCCACAATGTGTTGGCTGGCAGGCTTGTCATGGTCTGGTTGTTCCTTGTGTTTCCCGTGCAGCGAATCGGCTGAGTGAACCGGCGATTCCCGGGCGAGAAATCTCCTCCGGAGATAGGGTGGCATGGCTTGGACGGGTGTCAAGAGGGGGAACGCCAAAAACTGAGGTGCGTAGAGCTACGGCGCGGAGCAGCCTTAAAGGATTCGAACAGGAGGTAGCAAGCCGGGCCGACACCCACTTCCGATCACACGCGGGAAGGAGTGGGGTCGGACGAATCGGACGGGTAGGACCCCGGTGATGATTGAGCTGGAATTGACGAATCCGGCAGTGTTTTTCTGGTTGAGTTCGCCGAAGGGGAGGAAAATACGAAGGAGGAAATTCGAAATCCCGGCCGTCGCCAAGGCTATGGCCCGGCAGGCGAAACAAATTCGAATTACCAAAGTAAGGAAAAGAAGTTCGAAACGAGACAAAGGGCGTAAAACCACAGAGCCACTGAGGCACAGAGGGGAAAAGAAGGGCTCGATGACAAAAAAATTTGGTGACAGAAAAATTAAAGACACGGGGCCAAAAAGAACTCAGCCCCTCCGCCGGGCAGGCGGAGAGGCTGAATCGAACACAATCCGCTGGGACAACAGCGGATGAGATTGGCTTACGGCTTGGCCGGAGGCGTCAGGAGGATGAAGTCGCCGCGGCGGTTCTTCTTCCAGGCGGCTTCGTCGTGGGCCGGGTCAGCGGGCTTGTCCTTGCCGTAGCTGATGGTATCAACGCGGCCGGGTTCGATGCCCTTCTTGATAAGCTCTTCGCGGATGGCCAGCGCGCGGCGGTCGCCCAGGGCGCGGTTGTATTCCTCGGTCCCACGCTCGTCGCAGTTGCCTTCCACGCGCACGGCATCTTCCTTGTGACTGTTCAGGTAATCAGCGATATGTCCCACCTTGGATTGCTCACTGCCGCCGACCGCGGCGCTGTCGTAAGCGAAATACACGGTGTCCGCGGCGAAGATGGTGGCGTTTTCAGGCCAGCCAGCATGGCTGCCGGCGGGGTTGGCCGGAGTGCCGCTGTAGCCTTGCGAGCCGATCTCAGAACCAGGAGGCACATTGTTACCCTGAAGCCCCGATGGATTGTTTTCAGCGCCTCCAAGCGGGGGAGCCTTGCCGGGATCAGCGACTCCCGAGCCGTTGCCGTTAACGCCCTTGTTAGCGTTATTGGGGATATCGGTGACATTGACGGGTTTCTTCTTGCAGCCGGTGGCGGCAATCGCGATGACGATTGCCACGGACAGCAGACGGATAAACTGGGTTGCTTTCATTATTCGGCCTTTCATGGTACGGGCTAACGAGCCCAACTGGGTTGAGACTGCGAGTTGCTACCCGAAATTCGGGTAATAGTTTTTACTTGTTTCGTTGGCACGTCAAGCAGCGAGAGCACGTAATTGCCGCCTTGACGGCGCGCGAAAATGAGGGTGCGCGAGTTGGGCGCCCAGGAAGGATCCTCCCCTTCCACAAGGACGGTGGCGTCGGAGCCATCTATCTTCGCGGCACAAATCGAGAAACCACCCGTCTGGCTGGTCAGCGCCAGCAGTTTGCCGTCCGGGGAGCAATCGGGTTCGGTGGGATTGGGAATGTAGCCAAGCGGGATGGCTTGGGCGGTTCCTCCGGTGGCGGGCACCTTGCGCAAGGCGCGGCGCTCCCGGTCCTTGGAGGCAAAGATAATATATTTGCCATCCGCGGTCCAGCAGGGCGAGGATTCGTCCTGCTGGGACTTGGTAAGGCGCAAAGGCTCACCGCCGTTGGCGCCAACGACATACAGATCCGTCCAGCCGTCTTTGCTCAGAATCATGGCGACGCTATTGCCATCAGGTGAGGGAGCCGGGCTCATGTTTGAACCACCGTAACGGGCGAAGACCTTGCGATCACGGGTGATCAAATTTTGGTAGAAAATATCGGGGTGGTTGAATTTGTAGGAGGTGTAATAAATGGCCATGCGGCCAGGGACCCAGCAGGGGGCCGCGACGAGGGTATTGTCCGCGGTAACCGCCTGCACGTTGTGGCCATCGAAGTCGGCGATGCAGATTTCGCTGTGCATGCCACTGCCAGCTTTGAAGGCGATACGGGTCTGGCAGATCGGCTTGCGGCCGAGGGCCTGGACGAAGTCGTCGGCAAAGGCATGGACCTGGCGGCGGAGGTTGGCGCCCGAATAGGCTTTGTTCACCAGGGTCTGGCCGGTGAATTTGTCCTTGGCGCGGGCTTCGAGGTTGCCGGTGCTGTCGCCGCTGATTAGATATTGGGCGCCGTCGGAGTTGGTGAAGGCGAAGCCCTGGACATAGAGGTCGAATTGCAGGGTCGAGGCGGCTTCGCCGGAGATGCCGGTGAGGTTGAGGAAGATGGGTTTTTCACGTCCGAGGCCGATCTCGCGAGGGATAGTACCTGTCATCTCCTGGGCACGGAGAGGCAGGACGCACGACAGAAGAGTCAGCAGGAGGAAACCGTTGAAACGGTTTCCAAGCGAGCGGATTCGTGCGACACCCTGCTGAAGCAGGGTGTTAATGAAAGGGACAGAACCAAGGCGGTTCGAGCGGGCTGGGATTTGAGAGGCTAAATAATTCATCCGGTTCCTAATTTGGATTTGACGCTAAAATTGATGTTGATGGTGCGCTCGCTCTCGCGGGCGGTGGGGGGCAAGGCGGGGACATTCTTGACCTTGTCGAGCGCGTCGCGGACGGTGCGGTCCACGAGGGCACTGCCCGAGGGCTGGCTGATGCGGGCGTGGACCACTTTCCCATCGCGGGAGATGGTAATGCGAGCCACGGCGACGGCTTCCTTGTCGGTCACGCCGTCGGGCACGATCCAGGCGCGATCGTAAATGGAGAGGACGGAGGTGAGCCAGTTGGCATAGGGCGGGCCGCCGCCACCGGGGCCGAGGAATTCGTCGTCCACCTTGGCGCCGACGGTGAGAGCGTTGCCGCTGATGCGGCTGGAGGCGTTGTTGAAGATGTTGGCGAGCTTTTTTTGCTGGGCAGCGTAAGCGGCGGCGGCGGCGCGTTCGGCCTCGGCTTCCTCCTTTTCGCGCTGGAGGCGTTCGGCGCGTTCGCGGTCCTTGCGCTTTTTGTCCGCCTGGGCTTTGGCGTCGGCGGCCGTGTCGCGCTTGATCTCGTCAGGAATCTCGATGGCGTTGTTCTTCTTCGGCTTGGTGGCGGGCACCAATGAATCCTCGTTTATGATCGGCTTGGAAGTGGTCCGCGGGGGAGTCGGCGGCGGCTTGGCGGTCTCGGCTGGTTTCGGGGGCGGAGGGGTGGGCTCCGGTGGCTTCGCCGCCGCGGGAGCCGGGGGTGCAGGCGGAGCAGGAGGAAGCTGGGCCGCCGGGGGCGCCGAGTGGGCATTGGGATTGCCGCCGCCGGATTTCTGTTCATCCGTCGTGATCACGGGGACGAAATTGATCAACTGCATCTCCGGCGCGGGCGCGGGGCCGCGCGAGGCGAGGCCGGGACCGAAAAGCAAAATGAGGAAGAGCAGCGAGTGAACGCCCGCTGAGGCCACATAGCATTTCTTTTGGGTCCGATCGATCATCGTCGGGGCGGCGGTTCGGTCTTGAGCGAAAAGCGGGTGATGCCATTGCGCTGGCAGCGGTCAATGACGGCGTAGGTGTCCTTGTTGAAACCGCGTTCGTCGGCGCGGATGTCCACCACGAGGTTGGGATTCGCGGCGTAGTCGCGTCTCAGAATGGCTTCCAGGTCCTGGATCGTCACGTCGCGCTTATCCAGCCGGTAGCGGCCCTGCGTGGTGATCTCGACGGTGCGGATGTCCCGCGCGTCCACCTTTTCGCTGGGCTGGCCGCCCTGCGGGAGCTTGAGGTTGATGCTCTGGGTGAGCAACGGGGTGGTGATGATGAAGATGATGAGCAGCACGAACGCGAGGTCGAGGAGCGGAGTGATGTTGATATCGCTCAGCGTCACCAGGGAATTGCGTTGGGAGAAGCGGCGCATGGTGGGGCCTATTCGTCGAGGTACTCGGTCTCCATTTTGGAGATGAGTTCCTGCGCGAAGTTGTCCAACTCGACGGTCAGGACGCGCAGGTTGTGCACCAGCCAGTTGTAACCAAACATCGAGGGGATGGCGACCAGCAGGCCGGCCACGGTGGTGACGAGCGCGGCGGCGACACCCGGCGCCATGGTGGTAAGCGAGGCGCTGCCTTCCTGGGCGATGTGCCCGAAGGTGCTCATGACGCCCCAGACGGTGCCCAGCAGGCCGAGGAAGGGCGCGCCGCTGACGGCGATGGCCAGCAGGATGAGGCCGGACTCCATCTTGATGGATTCCTGGGCGACGGTGTTTTCGAGGGTGCGGCGGACGTGCTCGATGCCCTTGATGGACACATTGCGCTTGCGGCCGCCCTCCGGCGTTTTCAGCCGGGCGTCGAGTTCCATGCTGCCGGCCTGGTAGACCATGAAGAGCGGACAGCCGTCCACCTGGACGCGGCGGTCAAAGACGTCGAGGACGTTTTTCTGGGTCCGGTATTCGGTGTTGAAAAACTGGTTGAGGCGCTTGGCGCGGCGCATCTGGATCGCCTTCTGGATCATGACCGACCAGGCGATAATGGAGAAGACCACCAGACAGACGATGATCGCCTTGCCCTCGGGGGTGGCGTTGGTAATTACGTAAATCAGCTCCGCCTGTTTTTTGACAGGCATGGCTGAAGCCGTAGCTGCTGCTGCTAGAAAAAATGGTACGTTCATTCCGACACGATCTCACACCGACTCCGCGTACTTGGTCGTGAGGAATAGAAGCGCCCAAGCGGAACTTACTCTAAATTCGACCGGCCCTCTCCCAGCGAGTGAGCTTGTCGGTAACTTTTTTAACACTGTCTTCAAACAAAGTAAAAGAAAAACTTGCAAGAATTTTTAATAAGAAGGGCAAGGGGTGTGGAGGAGGGGCTTGGGGGGAATCAGAAGAAAGGTGGAAGCTCGAAATCCGAATGACGAATGACGAAAGAAGTCCGAAGCTCGAAAATGACAAGAAAGGCGGCAGGTGGGGGGGATTGGGCATCGGGGCTGCTTTCGCCTTCGTGCGACGGCTCGCGGGTACGCTCGCCCCACCTTGGCTACGGGAATCTCTTTAAGCCCCCCACCGGCTTGCAATCACACCTCCGCCATTCGTCATTCGGATTTCGAGCTTCCGCGAAGCGGCGGCGGCTGTTACAACCGGATGGTGTTAACTGATGGCGCCATTTGGAAATCCCTGATCAATCCCCGTCCGCTGAAGCTCATCGCCGGGCCCTGCGTGGTCGAAAGCGAGGCTTTGTGCATGGGGGTGGCGAAGACGATGCAGCAAACGTGCAAACGGCTGGGGGTGACTTACGTTTTCAAGGCCAGTTTTGACAAGGCGAACCGGACTTCGGGCGGCTCGTTTCGGGGGCCGGGCATGGCGGAAGGGCTGGCCGTGCTGGCAAAGGTCCGGGAGCGGTTTGGGCTGCCGGTTTTGACGGACATTCATACGGAGGAACAGGCCGCGGCAGCGGCGGAAGTGGTGGACATCCTGCAGATCCCAGCCTTCCTGTGCCGGCAGACGGATTTGATCGTGGCGGCGGTGAAGACGGGCAAGATCGTGAACCTGAAGAAGGGCCAGTTTTTGTCGCCGAAGGAAATGGCGCAGGTGGTGGACAAGGCGAAGCAGGCGGGAGGGAAAAAACTGCTGGTGACGGAACGGGGAACGACTTTCGGCTACAACAACCTGGTGTCGGACATGCGCTCGATCCCGATCCTGAAGCAGACGGGGTGGCCGGTGATTTTTGACGCGACGCATTCGGTGCAGCTTCCGGGCGGCGGAGGGGATCGGTCGAGCGGGCAGCGGGAGTTCGCGCCGGTGCTGGCGCGCTGCGCGCTGGCGGCGGGGGCGGATGGGGTGTTTGTGGAGACGCATCCGAATCCGGACAAGGCGTTGAGCGATGGGCCGAATATGATTCCGTTGAAGGATATGGGGAAGGTTTTGGAGAGTTGGGTGAGGGTGAGAGCGGCAGTAAGTTGATTTGCATTTGATTGGTTCAACCCTGTTTGGGATGAGGAAGCACCAAGAACCAAGGACCAAGGACCAGAGAAGCTCCAAGCTCCAAGGACCAGGGATTGGCGCGGTCCCTCGCGCGGTGCGGGGCGACATTCGCGGGTTGGTATTGGTGGGGATGATGTGCGCTTTTGCCGGGCCTGCGCTGGGGCAGATGCCGAGCAAGATCGTGGTGCGGAATTTCAGCGTGGCGCCGGCACATTACGATGCGCCGAACCAGGCGCAGATGAAGTCCCTGCTGCAGGGCGCGGAGGCGCGGCCGCTCTCCAACGGGGTTTACAGCGTCAAGGACGTGAAGCTGCAAACGTTCCGCGTGGATGGCTCGCGCGAAATGCTGGTGCTGACGCCGGACTGCATTTTCGAGGAAAAAAACCGGACGGTGTATTCGCCGGCGAGCCTGCACGTGGAAGCGGTGGACGGGAAATTCACGCTGGGCGGCGAGGGCTTTCTTTTTCAGCAGACGAATTCGACGATTGCCGGCATCTCGAACAGTTCGAGCCTGATCATTTCGAACAAGGTGTATTCGCACGTGCATCCGGATTTGCTGCGCGAAGGCGCGGGGAAACAGCCGGCGGCAACGCAAAAAGCAACGCCGGGAGTGACGCCGGGAAGCGGGTTGGATGTCGCCGCCGATCGTTTTACCTACGCGAGCATGTTGGGCCTGGCGGAATACACGGGCCACGTGAAGGTCGCGGGCACGAACCTGGGGCTAACGGCGGGGCGGCTGTCGTTCAAGATTCCGGAGATCATTCCCGGCAGCGAGCGGCCGCGCGAGCTGGAAGGCGTGGTGGCGGACGGCGGGATCGTGGCGGATTACGGCGACGCGCATGCGACGGGCGAGCGGGCGGAGTATTCGCCGGCGACGACGGTGTTGAGAGTCACCGGGCATCCGACGTGGAAATCGGGCGATCGGGCGGGGAGCAGTGATGAGCTGGAGATTGATCGGACGAACCAGGTTTTCCAGGCCAAGGGCAACGGTTACCTCAAATTGCCCGGTCGCGGCATCGGGATGTCCGGCTTTATGCCGGGTGAGCGCGGAAAAACGAATGCGGCGCCCGCCGGACCGAAATCGTTGGAGGTCCGTTGCGCGGATTATTCCGTGCGGACAAATCGGGCGGAATTTCGAGGCAATGTGGACGTGCAGGAACTGGCTGATGGAAAAAGCGAAGGACGGATGACGTGCGGGCGGATGACGGTGACGTTTCTCGGCACGAATGAATTGCAATCGGTCGTGGCCGAAGACCAGGTGGTGATCGACCGCGGCACCGGATTCCTGCGGGGCGATCGCGCCGTATACGACTCGACGAACAATGTGCTGGCGATGGATGGTTCGCCGGCGTGGCAGGCGGGCGAGCGCTCGGGCAGCGCGGATGCGATCCGCATCGATGTGGCGAAACAGGAAATGCGCGGGATCAGCAATGCGATGATGAAACTGCCAGGCGGTTCGCTGGGCGGGCAAATGCCGCTGGCTTCCGGAATGAAACCGACGGCGCTGCAACCCAAGGATACTGCGACGAAGACGAATCAATTCGCGCTGATCTCGGCGGACGAATACACCGTGAGCCCGGAGCGCGCGCAATTCGACGGCCATGTGCGGATCGATAATCCGCGCATGGGCTTGGCGTGCGACCAACTGGCGGTGCCATTGCCGGCCGAGGGGGAGCGCGTGACGAACCTGGTGGCGAACGGCACGGTGCGTTTCGAGATGGAGGGCGAGAAGGGCCAAAAATTCCGTGGCCGCGGCGACCGGGCGGTTTACACTTTCAACGTGCAGAACGGCCAGACAAATGAATTGATGGAACTGACCGGGCAGCCGACCATCATCCAATTCCTCGAGAGACAAAAAGACGGCACCGAAACCACGAACGGCACGATGCAAGGCAAGGTGATGCTCCTGGACTGCGTGCGCGGAAGTTTGCTCGCCCCGAACTATGTCATCACCGGCACGGCACCGGCGACGGGGACCAACACCTTGCACCTCGATGCCCCCAAACCAAAAAAGAAAAGGAAGCCATGACCGAGACCACGAAGGAAAAACAGGTCGAGGCGCCGTTGCTGAGCACGGAGAAGCTGGTGAAGGAATACCGCCAGCGCCGGGTCGTGAACGGGGTGTCCATCTCGGTGGCGGCCGGGGAAATCGTGGGGTTGCTGGGGCCGAATGGCGCGGGCAAGACGACGACGTTCAACATGGTGGTGGGGCTGGTGAAGCCGGATTCGGGCGAGGTGGCCTTCAAGGGAACGCACATCACCGGCAAGCCGATGCACCGCCGGGCGCGGCTGGGGATTGGATACCTGACGCAGGAGCCTTCGATATTTCGCAAGCTGACGGTGGAGCAGAACATTCTCGCCATCCTGGAAACCTGCAAGCTCAGCCGGCAGGAGCGCGCGGTGCGGCTGAAGTATCTGCTGGATGAACTGGACCTGGGGCGGCTGGCGAAGAGCAAGGCGTATCAATTGAGCGGCGGCGAGAAGCGGCGGCTGGAGATCACGCGGGCGCTGGTGACGAGCCCGAAACTGCTGCTGTTGGACGAGCCGTTCAGCGGGATCGATCCCATCGCGGTGTACGAGGTGCAGCGGATTGTGCGCCGGCTGAAGGAACGGGGGCTGGGGATCCTGATCACCGATCACAATGTGCGCGAGACGTTGAAGCTGGTGGACCGGGCCTATTTGATCCTGCGGGGCGAGGTGGTTTACGAGGGCAACGCCGAGCGGATGGTGGAAGACCCCAAGGCGCGCGAATTCTATCTGGGGCCGGAGTTCAACATGTGATTCAATAACGATATGCCAGCCAATCCCGTTATCGTAGACCGGTTTTTCAAGGAACACGCCGAGGGCCTGGGATTGAGCATGGTCACCGGCGCGACGGGACTTTCGCGGGTGATTCGCGAGCCGACGGTGAACCGGCCGGGTCTGGCGCTGACGGGGTTCACGCGCTATTTCGCGTTCAAGCGGGTGCAGGTGATCGGCAACGCGGAGATGCATTACCTCAAATCGTTGACGGTGGAAGAGCGGAACGAGCGGTATAAAACTTTTTTTGCCTACCGGATCCCGTGTGTCGTGTTTTCGCGGAGCTTTCACCCGGACAAACAATTCGTCGCCGTGGCCGAGGAGACGGGATTGCCGGTTTTTCGCAGCGGGTTGGTGACGATGAAGTTCATCAATCTGGCGACGCTGGCGCTGGAGTTGATGTTCGCGCCGCGCGGCACGGAGATGGGCAGCATGGTGGACATCCTCGGCGTGGGGGTGATCATCCGCGGCGAGAGCGGCATCGGCAAAAGCGAAAGCGTGCTGGCGTTGATCGAGCGCGGCTACAGCCTGGTGGCGGACGATATCACGAAAGTGACCCTGGTGGACGGCCGCGAAGTGGTGGGCACGAGCGCGGAGACGACGCGCGATCACATGGAGGTCCGGGGCATCGGGATCATCAACGTGGCTTCGATGTTCGGGGTGCGGAGCATCCGGCATGAGAAACGCGTGGACCTGGTGATAACGTTGAAGTCGTGGGGGGATGTGCCGGACGTGGACCGGCTCGGGATGGACCAGGAATACGTGAAGATTCTGGGATTGGATGTTCCGCACATGACCATTCCGGTGCGGCCGGGGCGTGATTTGGCGCGACTCATCGAGGTGGCGGCCCTGCATACGAAGCTGAAGTCCTCGGGTATCAATCCGGCGAAAGAACTCAATGACCGGCTGATTTCCAAGATGACGTCGGTATCGAAACTGTAACGTTACCACGGGAAAACCTCCTGCGCAGACCTTTGCGCAAAATGCCAGAACAGGCCCGTTTCGAGGCGTTTTTGGCAAAACCAATCCGCAGAATTAATTCGCCAAATGGCTCCGGGGCGGGTATAGGTTATGCCAACGCGAAATGAGCGCGAAGACTCCGCCACAGACCGACATGAACCTGACCAAAGACCTTTTGGTCTCGAACAAGCTGGGCATTCACGCCCGGCCGGCGGCCAGGTTCGTCCAGACGGCGAACCGGTTTGCGTGCGACATTTTCGTGGAAAAAGACGGTGAAACGGTTAACGGCAAAAGCATCATGGGCCTGCTGATGCTGGCGGCCGGACCGGGAACGAAACTCACCGTCCACGCCCGCGGCCAGGACGCCTCCAACGCCATCGCCGAAATTGAAATGCTGATGAAGCGCAATTTCGACGAGGAGTGAACGTCGCAACCATTTCAAGTTTCTCCCGCCCATGCCCGCCCCGGAAATCAATGTGAAGTACGTCGCGAACCTCGCGCGGCTACAATTGTCGCCCGAGGAAGAGACGCAAATCGGCGCGCAGTTGGGAAAGATCCTCAGCTACATCGAGAAGCTCAAGGAAGTGGATGTGACGGGCGTCGAGCCGACGGCCCATGCTTTCCCGCTTGTGAACGTGACGCGCAAAGACGAAGTCACCCCCTCGCTGAGCAACGAAGAGGCGCTGAAGAACGCGCCGGCGACAGCCAACGGGCTGTTCATGGTGCCGACGATCGTGGAGTGATTTGGGGCTCGGAGTCCCGAATTCAATCCAAAGTGTATCGCTTGAGCCGGGTGAATTGCGCGAAGGCGCGCAGGACGAAGAGAGGGTTGTTTTTCAGGTAACGTTTCCACAAGCGACGCGGCTCGCTGCACAGGCGGTAAAACCATTCCAGGCCGCTGCGCTGCATCCAAAACGGAGCCTGTTTCACCGTGCCGGCGTGAAAATCGAACGCGGCGCCGACACCCAGAAAGATCGTGGCGTCGAGTTTCTGCCAGTACTCGGTCATGAACTTTTCCTGCTTGGGCGTGCTGAGTCCGACCCAAAAAAGATCGGGCTTCGCGGCGGCGACCTGCCGGACCAGTTCGGCTTCCTCGTCCGCATTCAGCGGACGGAATGGCGGCACATAAACACCTACGATTTTCAGGCCGGGAAAACGCGCTTCGAGCCGGCTGCGGAGTTGGTCCGCGACACCAGGCGCACCGCCGTAAAGAAAATGCGTGATACCGCGCCGGGGTGATTCTTCGCACAGGCGCAGCATGAGATCCGGGCCGTAAACGCGGCCCATGTGGTTGAAGCCCTGCGCGCGGCCCATCCAGACCATGGGCATACCGTCGGGGGTGTTGAGGAAGGCGCGGTTGAGAATGCGGCGGAAGGCGGGGTCGGTCTGGGCCTCGCTCACGCCGTGCACGCCGGTGACGCAGATGTAGCCTTTCCGCCTGTCGGCGACGGCGCGCGTGATTTCGTCGGCGGCCAGGTCGAGGTTCAGGGCGCTGATGCCGACGCCGAGCACGTTGGCGCGCGGGAGTGGAGTTACGCTGGAGGGGTCTGGCATGGCCGGTGCATTGCGGCTTGATTATCGGCAAATCGGTTCGCACAATCAATCCAGCGAATGTACGGGACCGGGTCGTGCATGCCCCTCCCGCCGCTATGAAGCTGCTCGTCTTTGCCCACACACCGCCGCCGCACCACGGCCAGAGTTATATGGTGCAACTCATGCTGGACGGACTCGGAGGCGACCGGCGGCGCGGCGGCCGGGCCCGAGCGGGCGCGGATTACGGGGTGGAATGCTATCACGTGAATGCCCGTCTCTCGAAGCAGTTGGAGGACATCGGTGAACTGCGCATCGGGAAGATGTTTCTGCTGCTGAGCTATTGCTTTGAGGCGCTGTGGTGCCGGTTTCGCTACGGGGTAACAAATCTTTATTACATCCCGGCGCCGGGCAAACGCTCGGCCATGTATCGCGACTGGCTGGTAATGTGGATCTGCCGCCCGTTTTTCAAGAACGTGATCCTGCACTGGCACGCGGCGGGCCTGGCGAAGTGGTTGGAAACCGCGGTGCAGATGCGCTTCCGCACCATGACCTACAAGGCGATGAAAGAGCCCGACCTGAGCATCGTGCTCTCGCAGTACAACCGGGCGGACGCCGAAAAGATTTTCTCGAAGCAAATCCGCGTGGTGGGCAACGGCATCGCCGACCCCTGCCCCGAATTTGCCCGGCTGATCCGGCCGGCACGGGAAGCGCGCCTGGAAGCGCGGCGGGCATTGCGGGCGGGGCGGGAACCGAAGCCGGATGAAACCGCGCTCGTGGGCCACGACCCGCGCGTCGTGAATGTGCTCTTCCTGGCGCATTGCACGCGGGAAAAAGGTTTATTTGACGCGGTCGCGGGAGTGCAACTCGCCAACCAACGGCTGGCGGAGAAAAAATCGCCGCTCACGTTCCGGTTGCAGGTGGCGGGGACGTTTGTGAACAAGGCGGATCGCGAGGAATTCGACCGGCTGCGGGCGCAATCGGGCGCGGCGGGTAACTTTGAGTATTTCGGTTTCGTCTCCGGCGAACAAAAGAACGACCTGCTGCGCAGCGCGGACTTGTTTTGCTTTCCGACCTATTACCAAAACGAAAACCAGCCGGTGAACCTGATCGAGGCGATGGCGTTTGGCCTGCCGATCCTGACGACGCGCTGGCGCTCGATTCCGGAATTGTTTCCGGCCGACTATCGCGGGCTCGTGGATACGAAGTCACCCGAACAGATCGCGGAGGCCTTGATCGCCTTGCTGGAGGACCAGAGCGGCACGGATTTTCGCGAATTGTTCCTCCGCAATTTCACCCTTGAACGGTATCTGGCCGGGCTGGCGGAAGCGTTCCATCGCGCGGAAAATCCCGCGCCGGGCGCACGGTCGCCCCATACCGTTCCCGCACCCGCCCGCCGGTAATTCCCATGCAGTTTTCGATTATTACCCCAAGTTTCCGCAGTTCAGCCTGGCTGAAACTGTGCATCGCCTCCGTCGCGGACCAAAAAGGAGTCACGCTCGAACATCTCGTGCAGGATTCCTGCTCGGATGACGGCACGGGTGACTGGCTTCCGCAGGACACGCGGGTGAAGGCGGTGATCGAAAAGGACCAGGGCATGTATGACGCCGTGAACCGCGGCTGGCGCCGCGCGACCGGCGACATCATGGCGTATCTCAACTGCGACGAACAATACCTGCCGGGCGCGCTGGCGGCGGTGGCGGAATTTTTTACGGCGCACCCGGAGGTGGAAGCGGTGTTCTCGGACACGGTGGTGACCGACGCGAAGGGGGACTACATTTGCAGCCGTTACGCGTTGGTGCCGGGGAAGCACTCCATCTGGATTCGCTTTCCCGTGCTGACATGCTCGTTATTCGTGCGGCGGAAGGTCGTGCATGAGCGCGGAATTTTCTTCGACACAAAGTGGCGTGATCTGGGCGACTTGTTCTGGGTGATGGAGATGGTGAATCGCGGCGTGCCGATGGCGGTGCTGCCGAAGTTCACCTCGGTTTTCGCCGACACGGGCGAGAACATGAATTTGAAGCCGAACGCGTTGAAAGAGCGGGCGGAGAAGGAACGCATGGCACCCGGCTGGGTAAAAATGCTCCGCCATCCGTTCGTGTTGAAGTATCGCCTGGAGCTGGCCGCGCGCGGGGCGATGTCGCAAAGCCCGTTTGATTATTCGTTATACACGCAGGAAAATCCGGCAACGCGCGTGACCAGGCATGTCGGGGAACCGACGTCGTTTTGGAAGGGGCGGTGATCGGGAAGGTCACTCCTCCCGATATCTCTGCGCAATCGGTATCCGCCTTCCAACCCCGAACGCTTTACTCGTTACTTTCAGACCGGGCGCGGATTGACGGCGTTTATATTCGTTCCGGTCAATCAAACCAATGACCCGCCGAACGGTGGCGGGATCCTGACCGGAGGCGATGATTTCGGCAGCGGAACGACCGGCGACAATGTAATCCTCCAGGATTGCGTCGAGGACATCATAGGGCGGGAGGCTGTCCTGGTCGGTTTGATTGGGGCGCAGTTCGGCGGAGGGCGCTTTGGTGATGGAGGCGGAGGGAATGATTTCGCGGTCGCGGTTGATCCACTTCGCGATGCGATAGACCATGGTTTTGGGGACGTCGCTGATGACGGCGAGTCCGCCGCACATGTCGCCGTAAAGCGTGCAGTAGCCGACGGCCAGTTCGCTTTTGTTGCCGGTGGTCAAAAGGAGAGAGCCAAATTTGTTGGAGAACGCCATGAGGACGAGGCCGCGCAGGCGGGCCTGGATGTTTTCCTCGGTGGCGTCCTCGGGCCGGCCGGCGAAGACGGACTTCAATTGCTCGCGCGCGGAGGCGAACATCGGCTGGATGGGGACGACGTCGTATTGAATCCCGAGGGTTTCGGCCAGCTTGCGGGCGTCATCGAGGCTCCCGGGGGAGGAGAATTGCGAGGGCAGCGAGACGCCCCGGACGTTTTCGCGGCCAAGGGCATCCGCCGCAATGACCGCCGTGAGCGCGGAATCGATGCCGCCGCTCAGGCCCAGCAGCGCGGAGCGAAATCCGCACTTGTGCAGATAATCCCGCAGACCGAGCACCAGCGCCTTGTAGATTTTTTCCTCGTCCGACATGGTCTCGGCGGGAATCCCCTGCCCTCCCGGCAGGTCCACGAGCAGGAAGTCTTCCTCGAACATTTTGGCTTCCGCGACGACTTCCCCGCGTTCGTTTACGGCGAGGCTGGAGCCGTCGAAGATCAGTTCGTCATTGCCGCCGACGAGATTGCAGTAGCACACCGGCCGCTTGAGCTTGGCGGCGAGGTTCATGAGCATCTCACGGCGCACACGGTTTTTGCCGAGGCTCCAGGGAGAGGCGGAAGAATTGAGAATGATTTCCGCGCCAGCGGCGGCCAGATCTACCACAGGGTTGCGCGCGTAACGCCGATCGCGCCAAAAATCCTCGTCGTTCCACGCGTCCTCGCAAATCGTCAGGCCCAGCTTCGTCTTCCCCACCACCACGGGACGATTTTCCGTGCCCGGCTCGAAATAGCGGTCCTCGTCGAAGACATCGTACGTCGGCAGCAGCGTCTTCTGGCGGGTGGCGATGATCTTTCCGTTCTGTGCGAGGGCAACCATGTTGGTGACTTCGCGGCCGGGCCGGACTTCGTTCCGGCCCACGTAACCAACCATGAGCGTGGTGCGGCCGGTTGCGGCCGCGAGGCGGTCGAGGACTTCCAGGTTGCGCCGGATGAATTCGCCTTTGAGCAGCAAATCGCGCGGGGGATAACCCGCGATCGTCAGTTCCGGGACAAGGACAAGGTCAGCGTTCGCTGCGGCGCCGCGCTGATAGGCCGCGAGGATTTTGGCCTCGTTGCCGGGCAGATCACCGACGGTGGTATTGAGTTGCGCGAGCGCAATTTTCACGCGCGCCAGCGTGAGTCAGCAGGGGGCGGCGTGCAAGTTCAAGTTCACTTCACGGGCGGCGGCTTCGAAATCATCCCAATGGTTCCGAGCCACTTCTCCGCCAACTGCGGCCACTCCGTAATCGGGCCCACCGGAAGATTCGCCGCGCAGAATCGTAAACCGCCATAATAGCATCTTGACAGCAAATAAATATGGCATCATGATGCTAGTGTGAGAACAACGGTCACCTTGGAGAAGGATGTGGAACGGATGCTCCGCGACGCGATGCATCGTTCCCGCAAATCGTTTAAGGCCACCCTGAATGCCGCGCTGCGAACCGGCCTGAGCGGAAAGCCAACGCAAACCAAGCCCCAACGTTTTATCATAAAAGCCCGCCCCCTGGGCCTGCGTAATGGGATTGATCCGGCGGGCTTCAACCAGCTGGCCGATGATTTGGAGGTAAAGGCTTTCCTTGAAAAGCAGGCACGCCCGGGACGCCGATGATCATTCCCGACATCAACCTGCTCCTCTACGCTTACGACGCCGATTCCGCGTTTCATGCCAAAGCCGCAAAGTGGTGGCAGGAGTGTTTGTCAGGCAGCGAGCCGGTGGGGCTGCCGCCGGTCATCCTGTTTGGTTTCCTGCGCATCAGCACGAACCCGCGCGTCTTCAAGAACCCGATGACTCCCTCCGAAGCGTCGCAGCACATCCGGTCCTGGCTGGCCCAGCCGGTGGCGCAGATTCTCGAACCCCGGAGCGAGCACATCGAGCAAGTGCTGCAGTCGCTGGAAAAACTGGGGACGGCGGGAAATCTGGTGACGGACGCGCAAATCGCCGCGCTGGCCGGCGAGCACGACGCCACGCTACACACGAACGACACGGATTTCATGCGCTTTCCCGGCTTGAAACGGTTCAATCCCCTGACCGACGAGACGCCTGCGAAGCGCCGGAAGGATTGAAGGGAGCAGGCAGCACGCCGCGGGCGCGCCGGGGGTGGGAACGCACCTAACGCAATGGCTGGGCGAAGACGCCGAGGTGATTGGCGACGCGGCGGAGGGCGCCGGGGGGCGGGCCGCAGGGGCGATTGAGCACGAGCGGTTTGCCGTCCGGGCCTTGAATGACGAGGGTCGTGCTGCCGCCGCCGTCGAGGTTGAGGGCGTTGTAGGCGCCGAGCTTGCGCATCCATTCGGCGGTCTCGCCGGTGGTGGCGCCTTCGCTGTAATCCTTCTGCCGGCCATCGAGGGTCATCAGGATAAGATATTGGCCGTCGCGGCTGACGCCGGCGGCGGAACGGGGATGCAGATTGAGCATGCCGCCGTTGTTTTTTCCGTTGATGAGCAGGCAGTAGTAGCCGCTAAGACCGTTCCACGCGCCGCGCGGATCCACCGGAGACGCGGAAATCCAGGCGCGCTGGTGGTTGGTGCTGATGAGGAGAGCGTCCCACTGGTTGCCGGGGGAATACAAATCGCCGCGCGAAAGGGACAACCCTTCGATGTCCATGGGATCGCCCTTTTGTTTGGCGAAGACATCGAACACGGAACCGTTGATGGCGACCTGACATTTGAATTCCTCCACGAACTCGACCGTGGTGCGACCACCGACGTCCTTGGGTTCGGCGCCGTTGGAAGGGGTGACGAGGAAATCGATGGTCGGTTCGTGAAGATCGATGCGCAGGGCGCGGACTTGCTGGGGGCGGGGTTTTTCGGTGGAGCCTTCACACGCCTCGATGCCGCGGAAGATGGGGCGCCAGGGCGATATCGTGGCGTGGCTGACGGCGTCGGTCGGTTTGCCGGGGATGACGGTGTTGGTGCGGGTGGCGGACGAGTTAGTGTGCTGGGCGTGGAGGGCGGGCGTCCAAGCCAGGATCAAGCCGGCGCAGAATAGCGCGAACGAGCGCATATTCAGGGGGTTTTGGGCGGAGCTGCCGGCCGGTCGCGCGTAAGACCGATGCGGGTCCAATCAAAGAGTTCGCCCGGATCGGTGCGGCGCTCGCGGCCGGCCCATTCTTCGTGGCCGATGACGTGAAAGCGGTCATTAGTGATGGCAGGGTGACGTGCGCGGATGGCGTCGATCAGGCGTTTCAGCGAGGCGTATTGCGCGTCGGAGAATCCGACCCAATCGGGATGCTTGGTTTTAAATGCGTCGTATTTCTCCGGCGTCATGCCGAAAAGTTTCATGTCGGCAGGCGAACCGATGGCGAGCATTTCGATGCCGATGCCGCGCTGATTCATGGATTTGAGCGCCGGGTCCCAGGACAATTTTCCTCGGCCGGCGTGCCAGGCGACGCGTTCCTCGGGCACCAACCGGTAGATCGTGCCGTCGCGCGCGATCAGATAATTTGCGCTGGCACGAGCCTGCTTGAAAATGTCGAGCTGCCTCTGGACGTCGTAAGGATTGTCCGGGTGCGCGATGACATCGGAACAGAAATGGAGCATGATATGATCCACCGGCACGCCGTTGGAACGCGGCGAGGACAAGGCCAGTAAAGGCTTATCCACGATCTTGAGCGGTGCCGGTGACGGCGGATCGGCGGCGAGAAGCGCAGGAGCAAAAGCTAAAAGTAATGCAAAGGCACGGAACGGCGTGAGCAGCATGGCGGAACCTACAACCCGGATGTCAGGCTGTCGAGGCAATGTCAGTCTGGTATGGAGCGAGCGGCCGGTAACACGAAGTATCAGTCGAAAGTATAAAGGAGATACTTCTGGCCTTTGTCGGTGACCGGATCGTCCTGCACTGCGACCTCGACTTTGGCGCCGACGGCGAACAGCTTCGCGCGGACCGCCGGGTCTTTGGGCAGCACCAGCATCATCCCGCCGGCGAACTCCTTGCCGTCGTGTTCCTCCGTGTCCACGATAAACACCTGGGTGGCTCCCGCGTTGTAGAATTCCTCCACAAAGCCGGCCACTTGCTTCGGGTCTTCCTTGAAGAATATATGCGAGGGCGACTTCATCCACTCGCGCGCTTCCGCCTTTTTGCCGGACGCCATGATTTCCTCGCAGTGTTTATCCACGCGCGCTTCGAGCGAATCAGCCGCCATGCCACTGCCGCCGCCGGTGATTTTGCCGCAGCCAGCGAGGAGCGCGGCGGTGATCAACAACCCGGTCCACAACAAGTTTCTGATGCCTTTGTGCATAATGTGTTTCTCCGCTCCCCGCCAGCATGGGCCAATCCACCCCGCAATTCAAGTTGCGGTTGGCGGCGCGGGTGGCGATAATTAATGCGCACAGTGTGTAGTTCGCTTACCCAGCTTTCATGATCGAGTGGAATATCCAATCCCGCGGCCACGTGTGTGAGTCGTGCGGCAAAACCTTCGCAGACAAGGAAGGTTATCACACCCTTTTGTTTGACGAACGGTCGGATTTCCGCCGGAGCGACGTCTGCCAGGCGTGCTGGGAAAGCCAGCACAGCCACGGCGCGCGCGAACGCAAGGGCTTTGTCTCCCATTGGCAGGGCGTTTACGAGGCGCCGGCGCCGGCGCGGGAGGCGATCCAAAAGGAGACCGCCGAGACTCTGCTGCGCAAGCTGGTCGAGTTGAACGATCCGCGTTACATCCCGGCGGGATACATCCTGGCGGTGATGCTGGAACGCAAGCGGCTGCTCAAAGTGAAGGAGCAAATCACGCGCGAAGGTCAACGGGTGTTTGTTTATGAGCAACCGGGCACGGGCGATGTCTTCACGATTATTGACCCCGGCCTGCAATTGAACCAGCTCGAGGCCGTGCAACGTGACGTCGCCGAATTGCTCGAGCACGGTTTGAATCCGCCCGCCCCCGCGGCCGCAACGGCAGCGACGCCGGAAGCCAACGAGCCGGTGGCCGCCGAGCCCGCCAACACCGGCAACGGCCCGACCCAGCAGAAGGAAGCCGAGTGACCCAGGCCGTGTCCGAATACGCCGCGCTCGAAAGCCGGCTGAACTACCGCTTTAAGGACCTCGGCCTGCTGCGACTGGCTTTGACGCATCCTTCGGTGGCGCACGAGCAGGGCACCGCCATGGAGACGAATCAGCGGCTGGAGTTTTTGGGGGACGCGGTTTTGCAGCTGGTGCTCACGCGGGAGCTGTACGACAAATTTCCCACCTTTGGCGAAGGGCCGCTGACGAAGGGCCGCGCCAAGATGGTGAACCGGCGCAGCCTCGCGGATCACGCGCGGCGGTTGAACCTCGGCCAATACCTGATTGTCAGCCGCGGGGAGGAGATGCACGGCGGGCGCGAGCGGCCTTCGGCGCTGGCGGATACCTACGAGGCCGTGCTGGGCGCGATTTTTTTGGACGGCGGATTTGAAGCCGCGCGCGCATTCATTCTTGCCGAATTTCAACAGGGCTTCGGCGGCCTGGGAGCGCTGCCCGTGCTGGAAAATCCCAAGGGCGAATTGCAGGAATTGCTCCAATCGTCCTCCACCGAGCCTCCCCAATACAAGGTGCTTTCGGCGACGGGCCCGGATCATGACCGCGTGTTCGAGTGCACGGTGCATCATCTGGGCGAAGAATTGGCGCGCGGGGAAGGCAAGAGCAAGAAGGCCGCCGAAAGCCATGCCGCGCTGGCGGCGCTGGAAGTCCTGCGCCGGCGGAAGGCGACGGAAAACGCTGCCGGCAACCTGGAAAAAGCCTCCGAACTCTCGTCCAACGAAAGTGAACCCAAAACGCACTGAACCGGCCAGCATGAAGACACTTCTCGCGAATCATCCCCGGCTTTTCATCGGAGTTGTCCACCTGCGTCCGCTGCCGGGATCCCCGCGCTGGCGCAATGACCTGGACGAATTGATCGAGTTTGCCGTGAAGGACGCGAAGGCCTATGCGCGCGGGGGCGTGCATGCGGTGTTCATTGAAAACTTCGGTGACGCGCCTTTTCGTAAAACGGACGTGGGCCCCGAGACCATCGCCGCGATGGCGGTGGCCGGACGCGCAATCCGTGATGCGGTGAAAGTACCGATCGGTTTCAATGTCCTCCGCAACGACGTCCGGTCGGCGCTGGCGCTGTGCGCGGCGTGCGGTGGCAGCTTCGTCCGCGTGAATGTGCACACCGGCGCGATGCTCACGGACCAGGGGCTGATCGAGGGCAACGCGCATGACACGCTCCGCTATCGCAGTCAGGTCTGCCCGGCGGCGCGGATTTTTGCCGACGTGCATGTGAAGCACGCGGTGCCGCTGGGCGATTGGACCATCGCCGATTCAGCGCGGGATACCGTGGAGCGCGGCCTGACGGATGCGTTGGTGGTTTCGGGCACCGGCACGGGACGCGCCGCCGACCCGGGCGACATCGAACAAGTGCGTAACGCGTGCCCGGAAGCGCGCATCCTGCTGGGCAGCGGCGTGACGGCGGCGAATGCGCGGGATTATTTGCGGCTGGCGGACGGGTGCATCGTCGGGAGTTCGCTGAAGCTGGGCGGCAAGCTGTCGAACCCGGTGGACTGGAAACGCGTCGCCGCCCTGGCGCGCGCGATGAAGGTTTGAGACGCCGATTCGCGCTATAAAAGCGCACGGCGTATTAAATTAACGCTTCTTTCCACGCAATTACACAACCCGTTTGACCATAACGACTTGCATATACTTTATCCCAAAATTATTCAAATAATTCAGAATTCCTTTTCTCGTGCTGCGCTGGTTTGAACATTCCCAGGTCTATCACCCGGATCGCTCGATGTATGCGAAGCCGGGTGACTTGCACCGTCCGTTTGAGGACGTCGTCCTGAAGACCGGGGACGGTCTTGAAATCAACGGCTGGTATTTTCCGGCGGCGGCCAACTCTGCGCGCGCGGGAAAAGTCATACTGGTGTGCCACGGCAACGCGGGGAACATCAGCACCCGGTTGCATCTGTGCTCGGCATTGTTGTCCACGGGAGTGGGCGTGTTCGTGTTCGATTATCGCGGGTATGGACGCAGCGAGGGCTCGCCGAGTGAAAAGGGCACGGCGCTGGACGCGGAGGCCGCTTATCAGTGGTTGCGGCAGAAGGGTTATACCGGGACGGATATCATCGCTTATGGGGAATCTCTCGGTGGCGCCGTCGCGACTGAGTTGGCGGTCACACAAACCCTCGGCGGGCTGATTTTGCAAAGCACTTTCACCAGCGTGCCGGACATCGGCGCGGAATTGTTTCCCTGGCTGCCGGTGAAGACCATCGCCAGCATCAGCTACGCGACGAAGGACAAACTTCCGAAGCTCAAGCTCCCGGTGCTGGTGATGCACAGTCCGGAGGACGAAATCATCCCCTATCATCACGGCCAGACAAATTTTGCGCGGGCAAACGAGCCCAAACTGTTTTGTGAACTGCGCGGCGGGCACAACGACACCCTTATGGACCGGGCGCGATTCGTAGCGGGGATTAACGCGCTCCTGCGCTTGATCGAAAATGGCGGACACAAAACCTGAGCGCGCTTAGTTCCCGGTTTGCAGCTTCGCGAAAAGTTTCATGAGCGTGTCCACGATTTTTGGGGCGGCTTCCACTTCGAGATAGGTGGTGCGGGCGCGCCAGGTTTCGTAGCCGCCAAGCCGATGCTGCTCCGGCGTGGGCAGGTAACCGTTTGAACCATTCGCGAGTTCGATGGTGAAGGTCTGCTTGAAGGGGCTCTGCTTCTTGATCGCCAGGCCGATTTCGGCAAAGACTTCGCATGGAACGGCGGCGATACCGAGATCGCCGATGCGGATGGTTTGGATAATGAGCGGAAGGTCGGGTTGGAATTTTTCCATGAGCACGGTTTCGTGCGCGTAGACTTCGGCGGGTGTTTTCAATTCGCGGCCGGCAGCTTTTTCGAGGATTTCGCGGGCGCGGGCCAGTTCGGCGGCGTCGGGGCGTCGCACTTCGAGCGGGAGCTCGGTTTCTTCGACGCCGAGGGGAACCCAATCCTGATAGGTGAGTGATTGGCAAACGCGTTGCGCCTCGCGCGCGACGGCGTCGGCGACGGCGTGCATCTGCTCGTATGGCCCTTGCGGGCGCTGGGGGTTGCGAAAGTTGATGTTGTTGATGTCGCCGCTGGTGCCGTTGGAAAGCAACGCAACGAAAGGCGGGTCCTCGTGATCCGCGCCGAGGAGTTGCTGGATGCGATCGGCGAAGGCGCCGAAGTAATCGGCGGAGATGTCCTCGCTCTGGCTGGTGCCGACGTAATGCAGGGAATAATTTGCCAACAGGGCCAGCGGTTTGCCATCGGCGGTCTGAATGGAGACGACGGCTAGTTCGGGATCGGTGGGGCCGGCGGGCTCGACCAGGTCCGGACTTCCGGGCATGGGGTTCATTTTCACCAGATCGTTCGTGCTGCCAAAGGGATTCGCGGGAACTTTGCCGGGCTTCAGCTTCCATCGACGATTGAACACCTGGTCCGGCACCTGGCCGGAACCCCACGCAATGCGGGCCGGCGCAAGATTGTTCACGGCGCGAATGACGCCGTCCGCGATGCGCTTGGTGAGAAACGGGATGTATTCAGCGTCGGGCTCGCTCTGAAAAGCGCCGAGCACCGTCGGCGCGAAATGGGTGTGCGTGGCGGCGATGAGGACGTGGCTGGCATCGAGGCCGGTCTGCTGCTGGATCAGGCGCTTGGCGTTGTCGAAGACGCTGCGAGGGATCAGGCAATTGTCGCAGATGACGAGGGCGATGCGGGTTTTGCCGTCGTCGAGCACGAGACAGCGCGCGTGCAATTCATCGTGGATATGTCTGGCTTTGCGGTCGTTGAAGTAGCCGTTGATGGAAATGCCGAGCGGCGGCGTAATGTTGCTGAGCGCGGCGCCGGCACGGAGGCGGCGGCGAGTTTCGGCGGCGGGTTGTTGAGCGGACGGTGTGTCGGCGGCGGCGCCCCAACCGGAGAGACAGGTGAAAACCGCGGCGGCGAAAAGCGCCTGCGAAAAAACTGGAAGGCTGTTAAATGCGGAGGCCGCGACGCTCTCGCGGGGACGACGGCGCGGCATGGGGAGGAATTGGAACATGGGGGTTATTCAAAACCGCAGCGAATTTTTGTCAAGGTCGGCGAGGAACGGCAGGCCCTCGCGGTACTTCTTCAGATTAGCGAGGTCCAGCTCGGCGGAGATCGCGCCCTCGGTTTCGCCGGCGTCGGCGAGGATTTCACCTTGAGGGTCCACGATGATTGAATGACCGTTGTATGAATAATACGGGTCCTGGCCTACACGGTTCACGGCCAGGACGTAGGCCTGGTTCTCAATCGCGCGCGCGACGGCGAGCTTCATCCAGTGGCCGATGCGCTTGGCGGGGAAATTGGCGATGATGACGAACAGTTGCGGGGCGTGAGCGGCCGCGGCGGCGCGAAAGATTTCCGGAAACCGGATGTCGTAGCAAACAAAGGGAGACACGGCGCAATCGTTCCAATGAAACACCGAAGGCCGCTGGCCGGCCGTATAATGCTGATGCTCCTCACCCGGCGTGAAGGGCCGCATCTTGGCGTAGAATCCAATCAGTTTTCCCTCCGGAGAAAAAGCGAGGGCCTTGTTCCGCGCGCGACCGTCGTCGCCCCGGATGGCAGCGCCGGCTAGCAGACAGATGCCGAACTCTTGGGCGGTGGCAGCCAGGAATTGCTCCGTCTCGCCGCCGCGTGGTTCGGCAACCTTGTCAGCATTCATGCTGAAGCCGCTGGCGAACATTTCGGGCAGGGCGACGAGTGCGCCGGCCGGCGGCGCGGCGGCGGCGAGCAGGCGGCGGGCGCGAGCGAAATTCGCGGGTTTGTCCTCCCACGTCACGTCCATCTGTAATGCGATTACTTTCATGTTTCGGCCGGCGGCCGCGTTCCTTGGCTAAGAATACCCTCCGGGGCTGGGAAGCGGAAGGGCGTGATTACAGCAGTTTATTTAATTCTGTAGCCAAGGCGCCACGACGTCGCGGCCGCGCAGCGCGGCCCTACCGTTAATGCGGCTACAGTTTTACTGAAACTGCTCCAGATGCGATAAAATGCGTTAGCATGGTTAGGGTGAGGGTGGCCCGGGCCGCGCACGGGGGGCCGACGGGCGGTGGGGCCCCCTGGAAGAGGTTGTTCTTTAAGTGTTTTTTGGTGTTCTTTCGTGTTTTTTCGCGTTCTTTGAGTGTCCTTTTGGCGTTCCTTGAGTGTTTTTTGCTGTTCTCTTCGTGTTCTTTTGGTGTTCGTTCGGAAGTGGTGGGACCAGTGGGACCGGTGGGACCGGTGGAGAAAAAAGTCATGGTGGCATTAGGTGGCAATAGCTGGCTTTACGATGGCAATAGCTGGCACCGGGGGAAGGTTGAATGTTGCAGGCAGGGTTCTCGATCGGCCTGACGGGGCAGCCTTGTTGGCATAGTTTTGCTTGAGCCTTGAATTTCCCTGGTTGTGCCCGCGTAGAGAATCGGCCGAATCAACCGTCGATTCCCGGGCGGGAAATCCCTCCGGAGGCAAAGTGGCACGAAGGGGGAGGAAGTCAAGAAAGAGGGAGTGGATCAGGGAGTGCCGGGCGCATCCTGACACTGCCTCGCGATGGCGATGAAAGCGGTGGATGACTCGGGGGGCCGGCAGGTTTTCGGACGTTTCTGCGGACAGGAATGTCCGCGCTCCGGGGGAGTGATATGAGTTGAAGAGGATTAAAGTCGCGGGAACGAGGTGGGAGAGTTGGTTCTGAAATTGGTGCTTCTGGCATCCTTTTCGGATGCCGGAAGTTTTGGATTCGGTGACCGGTGGTCATTCCTCGCCGACTCGGAATGACCACCGGCTACTTTCTGCCATCCCTGTCGGGATGAAATCCTGGGGAGCGGGCGGGACCGGGCCGCGGTCGGAGGGTTTCAAGGGATGACGCGGCGGAGCGGAAGGGATGGTGTGTCCGGCGCAATCACGCGGGATGCGGATGAGGCGTTGACGCGTTTTCAATCGCACGCGGAAGCGGAAAGCGCGTCTGATTCGGGCTTGAGAAAAGGCGGAAGCGGCGGCATGTTAGCCCGCACCGCGCGCGTGGCGGAATGGCAGACGCGCCAGACTTAGGATCTGGTTCCGTAAGGATTGGAGGTTCAAGTCCTCTCGCGCGCACCATGTCCCCGCCCTCCCCCCAGCCGGCGGGGAAATCTGGAGCCATTGCATGGCGGCGACGAAATCCGAAACAAATCCGAAGTTCGAATATTCGAATAACGGCTGACGCGAAGAAATTGCGGCTGGGGTGGATGATGAGAACTTTTTGGGAAAGAGGATAAATTCGATTGATCCCGAAAGATCGTCGCCTCGGCGTGAGTGGGATGCGGAGAGAGGAGAGCCAATAGTGGAACCATGGGCTCCGGCTCTTGAGGGGCGCTGACGGGTGCGTGGGAAAAGGCATAACGCAAAGGGCCAAAGACGCAATGACGCAAGGAGGGACCAAAGCGGAATTGCGAATCAGACGGAGGGAGAGGTGGATTGAGGGCGCGGAGAAGAAAGGGCTAGGTCCGAAATATGGGGCTGCAGAGCATTGATAAACTCTTTTTTCATGGGAGCTTCATTACCTTCGGAATCGGGATGATGACGCCTTCATCGCGTATAAGGATTCTATCCTCCGTGACCCATCGATGCAGCTCTTTGGAGAAAGGAGCCGAAAGAAATGGTAGACCGACCTGATCGATCCAGCGAACGCACGCCAAAATGGCTTCTGCTTTTGTTTTGAGGTCGCGATACGTGAACCACGGGGACTCCGCATCGATCTGCCCCCGAGCAATAGCAGCAACCGCGGGATACTCTGCGGGAATGCAATTCAATCCGAGAAACAGGCGATACGAGCGGACTTTCATACCGTCCACGACCACACCCTTCGCGCCCGAAGTGAAATAATCGGCGTAATGACAAGGATGCGGGCTGCGTGAAAATCCCAGGCTCTCCAAATGTGACGATATTCGCTTGGCAGTCATCCTCTTTGGCTAACGCCAGGGGTCAGAGGCGGCGGGTCGAGGGCGCCCGAAATGGAACATAATCGTCATCCCGGCGTCCGCTGTACCAGCTGGTTAGCGAAAATGGACATTGGCTCAAACTTGTTGCTGCCGGGATAAAAGTAAAACCTAAAGCTGCATCGAGGACATTCGATTTGCCACTCGGCGATCTGCCTGAACTTCACGCCCGGGTGCTGCGGCATCATTTCGTGCACCTTTTGCGCGTATGCCTCTCTCGCGGCCAGAACCGCATTGCGCCCAATCATGCTTTCACACTTGGTAAAGGCACTAATGGAAGCCTTCTTGATCGATCGCCGAAGCGAGTACTGGCCCATGACGACCGCACCAAGCACGAGCAGAAGCAAAAGAAAAGGTATCGCCACCAGGAACGAGAGCACCAGTTGGAAGAAGCTCAGCACGGTCGCCTTTCGCTAACAGTATGATTGACACAAAGTGACCGGTGCAAAGCCAAAGTGGCCCCGGGATGTGGTTGGGCCTGTGATGGTGTGCTCCCGGTCTCATCGGAGGCTACTCAACGCGACCGGGTGGAGCCTGTCAAGAGGAAGCCGGCAGCAAAAATGGCGGTGGTGAGCCATCGCAAGGGCGAGGAGAAATCCCTCGCAAATCGACGCGGGCTGAGTAAAAGCTAGAGACGAGCGCCATGTGGACCTGCCCTTATTGCCGTGAACCGATGCCGGTGACGTGGCGGCGGCTGTTCACCTGGGGGAAGCGGCGCCGCTGCCCGCATTGCAGCGGTATTTCCAGCCTGCTTTTGGAACTCAAGCACCGCTTGATGCTGGGCATCGCCAATGCCGCGGCGTTTATACTGGTGGCGATTGCGTATGAAGCCCTGATTCGTGGGCGAGCTAACAGCCAATATTGGCGGGTGGGCGCTATTATGTGGGTGACGCTAGCGCTGGAGTTGCCCATTCTCAGGTTTGTTTATGGACGGTACGGGAAGCTCGTTCCAATTGAGGGCGAGATGCCAATGATTGGAGACGAGACAATTTGCGTGGAGTGCGGGGGGAGTTTCAAAGTGGTGGAAATGATCGCTCACGAGAAGCAGCACGTGTGCGCGCGGTGCAAGCCGGTGTTTTTGCAGAAGCTGGCGGAGGGGGCGCGGATTGGTCGGACGGTGAAGGAGTCGAATGCTGGCGCGGACGGCAAACAGGCTTAGCCGGGACGATTCAGTTGGGGGAAGTCCCCCCTCACCCCGGCCCTCTCCCAAAGGAGAGGGGGAGCGATTGAGCGGTCCGGGTTGAAGCCACCTTTTGGTGACGTCGTCCGGCACCAGTCTTCGGAAGGAATGAGCCGGCTTGGTGCGAGTTGATTTATTATGTGGCCGCGGGCAGCGACGCCGCGGCCGGCAGGGGACTGCCGGCCCTACCTTTCGGCGGCCACGGTTTTACAGCAGTTTATTTAATTCCGCAGCCAGCGCGTCACGACGTCGCGGCCGCGCAGCAGCGCGGCCCTACCAGGAATGCGGCTACAGTTTTATCCCGCTTCAGACGAAATCGTAGTTATTGCTGGAAGGGAAGGAAGCGGCAGCGCAGGGCGGGGTCGGGGTTTTCGGGGTCGTATTGGATGGTGCAAATCCAGTGGGTGCGCTGGCCGCTGGTGGCGCGGATGGTGTGGTGGAAAAGGTTGGTCTTGTCCCGGACGACGGTGCGCACGGTGTAGGGGGTGGCGTCCGCAAAATCGTGGCGCGCATAGAAATCGACGAAGAGTTTGTAGATGCCCGCCGGAGCGCCACGGGAGGGCCAGAAGATATTCTCGATCGGCGTGCGACTCATATTGAATCCCGCATTCTGGTCCAGATCAAGGCGGCCGCCGGTCAGTTCGGAGCGCTTGTGGCTGTACCAGATTTCAACGCCCAGGGGATCGATGCAGTGGAGATCGAGGTCGTTGTAGTTCCACCAGAAGAGGGAGAATTGGACGTCGCCACTTTTCGCGCCGGCAGCGCCCAGCCGGCGGCCCAGCGTGGCCGCTTCCTGCACGGCGGCAACGGAACCCGGCCCGGCGGCGGGATGATTGGTCGGGACCGGTTCATCCGAAAAATCGGCGATGATCGTGACGGGATTATTGGTCACCGAGGCGTCGCCGCGTTTATCGGAGGCGGTGCCGTTGGTTTGGGTGCCGTCGGCTCCCAATGCTCCGTGGTTGGTGAGCGCGGCCGAATCGGCATTTACGGCGTCGAATCCATCTCCGCCGGCGCCGTTCGTGGTGCCCCGGCCCTGCTCGCTGCCGCCGAGGCCGAAGGATCCCGCGAGATCGCTGCCGCCGGCTCCAAAGATATTGGTCTTCAACCAGGGGCCGGCGCTGCCGAAAGTTTGTGGATCAGTCATCAAACGCCAGAGCGCGAGGAAGAGAATGAAAATCGCCAGGGCAATGGCCACGCCTTTACCCGGGCGGGAAGACCGGGGCGGTCGCGGTTCTGTGGTGGAATCATCCATTTCGGGGGAAGCATCCATGGCGTAGTGTGCGCGTCGCGCAGCCAATCAGGGCGACCTGGCGGCCGGATTTGTGATACCGGCGCCAGCGGGCGCGACGGCATTCGTCGGCGCCGAGTTTGACACTGCCCAGCCGACCCGTTCCTTTTCCGCCAGCCGGAGCAAGGCTTCGACTCCGGAGTCAGCCACGGGCCGGGCGAGTTCCGGGTCCGGGGGCAAAATGACGGCGCTACGGACGGGATAGCCCGGCGCGGTGCGAACAACGGGAGGGGCGGCCACGGGAGCGTTTTGAGAATTCGGCGGTGCGGAACCTGGATTCTGCGGCTCGGACGGCGCGGGTAGCGCGTTGCCGATATGGGACGAGTCGGCTCGCCGAGGACCGCCCGGCAAAGCCGGGCTCGCTCGCATTTCACCGGGCGTTACTGGACTACCCGGGTCCGGGGTGGAGATCGGCGGCGCGGTTGAATTGTTGGCGGCGGCTGGCGGGTTGACTTCGGATTCGAGCCCCGGCGAACTCCTCCCGGTTCCGGTTCCCTCGTCGGTCCCGGAAGCATTCAAGGAACCGCGATCGAATGGCAGGCTCGATCCGCCCGACGCATTCGAAAGTGTATCAGGGAGCGCGCCACCACTCGTTCCCATGCCTGCCACACCGCGGTTGGTCGCACCATAACCGCGCCCGGTGGAGAAATTCAATCCGCTCGCCCGATTGCTGGCGACGACATTTCCCGCCGGGTGCGTCGTTGGGCGGCTGTTCGTCTGAGCATCCCGCGCGAAGTCGCCGAACACATAGCGACGCAACGAATTCCCCGGACGCAGATACAACCACACCAGGAGCCCGAGCAGCAGGAGGATGGCCGCGACGATCGCCACGTCCTTGCCGCTGAATGTTCGCTCGGATTGCATGCGCGACTAGTTTTGCGCGGGCATATGCGCTCCGCCGGCGCCGACTTCGAGCACCCGGTTCGCGGGCAACGGTTCCCAGCCGTATTGAAAACCGAGTTTCACGACGGTTTCCTTGGCGCGGTTGAATTCGGCAAAGGAGTCGGCGTACACTTCAAAGGCGAAATACACGTTGGTCCGCGAGGTCTGGCGAAAGCGTTGTATCATCGCTTCCACTCCCGCTTCAGCATCATCGCCCAGGTCTGGATTGGGTTCAACCGTGCGGCCCCGCCACGCCAGCGATTGGAGATTTCTGGCCGGCGCGCCCGTTCCATCCCCGGGCAGCACGTTCAATGGATACAGCCGTCCGTAGCGCACGATCACGGGCCACGGTTTGCGGTTCGTCACTTTCGCATTCGGAAGGCTCATCACGTTGGTCCGGGCCTCGTGGGCGGCATGCAGCTTTGCTTCGAGCTGTTGCAGTTCGGCGACGACGGCGGCATTCGTGGCGGACAGCACGGCCATATCCTTCGTCAACTCCGCGGCGCTCGGAGCGGGCGCGGACGCGGGCGAGACCTGCACCAATTGCGCGAGCGTGAGCGTGATGAACACCACGCCGCCCAGCACGTTGCACATGGTGTCGAGCAACATCTCCAGGCTGTCCGCGTAAAAGCCAGAGGACTTTTTTCTCATGGCGACAAAATATATTCCCGGTCTTCCTCGGCGGCGTCGTAGCCGGAGTCGCGGAAGCCGCGGCGGTCGGCCAGTTGGCGGCAGGATTCAAACGCCGCGATGCCGGAGGGCCGGACGTAAAACACCAGGCGATCCTTTGCGGGGTCGCAACTGGCGAGCGCCTCGTTGAAACCGGTTTCGCCGCGCGCGGCGGGAAACGCGATGGTGTTGGTTTCACCGGCATGCGCCAGCGTGCCGTTCGTGGCGGAGAGCACGACCAGCACCGGACGTTTGCCGGAAGGATCCGCCTGCGGCAGCACGAAGATTCGATGGGCCAGCCGGCTGACATCGGACTGCCGTTGCCGCAGGGTTGCGAGATTACTCGCGAGCTGCTGCCGGGCGGCTTCCACTTCCTTTTGCAAGGCGTCGCGCGCGGGATCAGCGGGTTGCTTGCGACGGGCGACTTCGAGGGACAACAGAAGCATGACAATGATCAGCACGCCGGTGACCGTGGTGATCATGTCCTGAAAGGCGAAGAACGACACCCGCGCGGAGGTTTGTCGAAGCCGGCTGGGCATAGACGCAGAACGTTACTTTGATTCGGACACGATTTCCCGGACGCGGAGTTTGGAAATCACGTGGGCGTTGGTGTAGTCGTTGCACTCATCCAGAAAATCCATCTCCTTCTGGTGCGTCAGGTCGGAAAGCAGATGCAGCAGCAGCGCGAAGACGAGGCCCACGAGCGTGGTTTCAAAAGCCGTGGAAAGCCCGCCAACCACGTCGCCAAGACTTTCGCGCAACTGCGCGGCGTCGCTGGCGTTCACGTTGAATTTGGCCATCGCCACGCTGAGGCCGAGCACGGTGCCCACGAAGCCCAGCACGGGGATCGCCCAGATCATCGCGTGAATAAGTGCATAGCTGGAGGCGATTTGATTTTCGTCGTTCTCCGCCTGGTTGTTCAGGATCACCGATACGTCGCTCACGCCGCCGATGTTGTGCAGGCTGGAGAGCGCGCGGTCGATGCGGTTGAGGAGCACGAAATGGCGGGTGTCGTCCACCAAGCCGCGCATGCGCTCGAGCACGGTGCGGGCGGTGGCTTCGTTGAGGATGAACTCCTGGTGCTGGGGCACGGCGGCCAGTTCCAGGGCGCGCCGTTGCAGGCGGAGCTTGGGCAGCTTGATCAGGGAGATGATCGCGCCCCAGAAAAAGAATAGTGTGGCGGGAATGGTCGCCGGCAGGTTGTTGGGCCGGACAAATACCTGGCCGATGCGATGAACGGTGCCATCGCCCTTATACATCAAAAACATCAGTCCGAGGAACACGGCGGAGACCAGCGCCGCCAGGATGAAAGTGAATGTCTTGTTGGCGGCGGTAAAACGCCCGCCCTTGAAAAGTCCCAGGCGATTTTCGATGTCCTCCTCGGTCCAACTCAACGAAACGAATCCAGGGCGGGCGGCGCCCTGGCTTCCGGCGGCCTGGGGTTCACCCACCGGCCGGGACGCGGGCGCGCCGGAACGCCGGCCGAGCAACCGTTTTCCCGAGGGTTGGGTCGGGGCGGTGGGATTCGTGGGATCGGGAGTGGAAGCCATAATTTATGCAGGTGGATTTCAACTCATTTCCAGGTCGTCGCCGTCTCGCCGTACGAGCGCCGCTTCAACCGCCGCCCACAGCCAGGAGGCGATGAAACCATAGCCCAGCAGGGAGGTGGCTATGCTCAACAGCAATTGCAGCAGTCCCGTCAGCCAGTGGCGGGCGTAATAATTGTGGAGTCCGGTGAAACCGAAGGCCACCGCCAGGAATGCGTAGATCAAGCGGCGACGGGGTCCAACCTCGACCGTCTCATCGGCCACGGCGGCGCGGGATTTTCGGGCCGACGAGGAGCGCGGCACTTCGACACGTATCGCGCCACTGGCAGGTCGGCCAGCCTGGTCGGCTGCGCCCGGCTTGGGCGGGAGTTTGGGTTGGTTCGCTTTGGCGAGAAAGATTTCCAGCGTGAGCCATTCCTCACCCACGCGAATTTCGTGGCCCAAGCCAATCTCGTGATCGTCGAGCTTGCGATCGATCTCCTCCAGCGAGTAAGGCCCTTGCAGGCGGCCGCGCCAGCGCAACGTCCATTGTTGGTCCTCGCTCATGGCAAATCCCCGAACAGGGGCGGCAGGGGCGTTCCGGGTTGCACGACATGACCGGTGGTTTTTTTGGTCTGCTCCCAAATGCGCCGGCGGTCGCCCTGAAAAACAAAGAGCGGTGTATAACACAACGGCGCTTCCACCTGCTGCCAGCCGGAAGATTCTCCCGGCGCGCGGCGGAACAGCAGCGCCGGAGCGTGAGTGCGGGCGCTCCAACCCCAGCATTCGGTCGCGGTCTTGGCGGCGTCGGGAAGCGTCAGCACTGGTTTGCCATCCGCATTAGCATGACCGACCAGGACAAATCGCGCCGTGCAAACCTCGACCGCCAGGCGGTGATAGAATTCCGCCTCGTGCGCCAGCGGCACCTTTTTCGCCTCCGCGAGCCCGGCGCGCAGCGGACCTTCATAGAGCGCGAGCTGGTTGGGTACCATCCAATCTCCGCTTTGCAAATGAACTCCGCCCAGTTCCTTGAGCCGCTCGACCTCCCGGGTCGCGGAGGGCGACCAAATCAAGCCCCACTCCATCGGGCGTAACTCCGCGAGCTCCACCAATCGCAGAATCACGTAGGTGCGAAACACGGCGCTCGCGTCACCGTCTCCATTGGCGCGGTCGATCAGGTCGATGATGGACTTCTGGTATTTTCCGGTGTTCAGGTCGATCAAGTCCCCCAGTTCCAGCCTTTGGAAGGCGTCCGACTCGCGCGTCAGCCCCATCGGCTCCAACTTTTCGTAATCCCATTCCCAGCTCTCGACCACCCCTTGCTCAAAACGAAGGAAGGACGGCGATTTTTTGGGATCGTAGATCATGCCGCCCTTCTTGCCGGTGCGGTTGTCCGCGAGTTTTCCCTGGGTCAAAATCAGCTTCGTGTTGCCGGTGTTTTGCTGATTCCGGGGGTTGCTGGTGAGGTTGTAGAGGTAAACTTCGCGGATATTGCGGTCGTTGCGGAGTTTTGCATAAGCGGACTTCTCCGCATCCGTCGGCTCCACCGGCCGCCACACCAGCGGCGGGCCGGCCGGGTTGGTGAATGCGCCCCACGCAGCGGGATGACCGGGCAGCAACAGCCCGCCCAACAGAGAAGCTTCCGACGGATTGAGGGCCCGCACTTCTGCCGCGCAGGTGCGCTCCGGGGCCGACGCGAAGGGCGACGTCTCCACGGTGGCCAGCGCGTCCACATAATTCCCCAACGATTGAGCATGCTCCATTTTCTCCCGCGCACTGGTCCATTGCGCGACTTTGGCGGCCAGCCCGGCGAGATTGTTCGTGGCCTCCTGGAACTGCCGGGCGAGTCCGGCTTCGATGGGCACCGGCCCGTGCGCTCTCGTTGCGAGTTCATTCGCCAGCGCCTGGGCTTCCGGCAACGCCTTGCTCACCGAATCAACGCCGCTGGCTGGATTCATGCGCTCACTGGCCAGTTGTTGCAACTGTTGCAGGCGTTTCGAGAAATCCTCGTTACCGGCCGGAGCGGCGGAGGCCACCTTTTGCTGCCATTGCTGGTCGAATGCCTCCAGTTCCTTCCGGCCCGCGGCTTTGAATTCCGGCGCTACGGATTCCAACGCCTGGGCACACTCGGAGCGTTGCGCGGGAACCTTTTCGAATTTCCCGGCGGCCGCCAGCGACCGCAAATCGGCCAGCTGCTGGTCGAACCTGGATTTGAGCTCCAGCTCGCGGGTGACAAATTCGTTTCCCCGAGCCACGGCTTCGGCCACGCCGGTTTTGCCCTGCACCCGCGCGGGTGTTTGTTCGAGCACGCGCCGCGCGCCTCCCACCTCCCGTGACTGCTCGAGACGTGCCAGGTCGGCGGCCACCTGGCGCGCCCGGAAATGTTCCCACGCCGCCCAGCCCACGACTCCGAGAACGGCGAGAACTCCCACCCAAGCCATCACCTTTCGGGTTTGTCGGCGCTGTTGGTCCCGGCGAATGCAGCCTTGCAGCCAACGGGTCATTTCCTGGTATCGCTGGGCAAAACTTTCGTCGAGCGGTTCTTCGAACCTCCCGGCGTCCTGCCACTTGGTGGTGAGCGACGCCAGCTCGGCTTCGAGTTGCGCAGCAGGGGGCGTCGCCCTGGAAGCGCGCAACGTCTCGCCGGTCTTGATTTGGAAATCGAGCGCGTCCAACGCCCGTGACCGGTCCTGGTTCCGAACATAGTCGCCGCGCTCGCGCATGGTCCATTCCTCCAGCGCGTCGAACCGGGCCACGTCGGGCTCGGGAAAAAGGACCTCGTGCTGCGCGGCCACCGATTTGATTTCCTCGACGATGGGTTCAGCTTCCTGCCAATTGCCATCATCGCGACGGGCCTCCGCCTGGTCCAGCAGTCGCTGGCAGCGCAACAATTGGGCCGCCTGCCAGACCGGATGATCCGGCGGAATCACGAGACCGGCGCGTTCATACTTCGCCACCAGGGCGAGGACGGCTTCCGGGTCACCCGATTCCTGCGCCAGCCGCAAAGATTCAATCCGGGCGCGAACCACCTTTTCTTCCAGCCGCTTGATCTCCTGCGCGGAATTCGGGTCGGCAGGATTCACGCGCGCGATCACCCGCAGAATGGCCAGCGCGCCCTCCTCATCGTTCTGCATCATCGCGCGGCGATAGTCGCGATACAAAGGATGGTCCTGGCTCGCGCCCTTGCCGTAGGTCGTGTTGAGCACCCGTACGTGCTTGTCATAGAAGGGCTCGGCCGCAGGCAGGTTGTGAGTCTGACAATAAGTTCGCCACTCGCCGGCCTGCCGGAAACTCAACAGCGTGATCAGATCCAGCAAAGGCGGCGGAGTTTCCGCCAGTTGGAGGGCTTGCGATTCCTCGCCCGCTTCGATCATCAGGGCGCATTGCTCGAGACGGCGGGCCGTGGCACGCCCTAATTGCGCGAACTCCTGTGCCAGCTTGGCCGCCTGCTCCTCCTGCGCCGGCTGGCCGAGCAGCTCGGTGATCTTCCGCACCAGTCTTTCCACCTGGTTGAGTGTTGTCATGGTGATTGAAACATCAGGCTAATCGGCAAAGCGAATAAACTCCAATGCCCTGTCTTTGTGGACAATGTAAATGCGGAGCTGCGTCACGTCGTTCAAATTTTTTGGGAGGGTGTTCTGTCGCTTGTCCAGATCTTCGATCTGCCTGCCGAGTTGACGCTCCTCCTGCAGGTGTTGTTGAATCTGCTTGTCGCGGGCATCCAGGGATCTCCACGCTTCGATCAGGTCGTCGGCCTTGATTGGCTCCTCCGGTTCTTTTTTGGAATATCTTGCAAAATAACGACTGGCCAAATTCTGCAGACTCGCCTCGACGGCTCGAAGATTTGGGCTCCATTGCCCTTTTTCTTTGCGTCCAACCGGGGTGTGCTCGCTCACTTTGCCAAGATAGTTCAAATAGACAGCGGCGGCATTAGTAGCAGCGATATCAGGATGTTTCCTGGCGAAGGCGGCGAAGTTCTTCAGTGCGGCATTGGTACTCCCAACGATCTCGCCCAGCGGCACGTCGAGGCCCGCCGGCAGCAGATTTTTCTTCTCGCGGACAAGATTCGCCTGGCACTGGGTTAGTTTCTGTTTCTGGCCGGAGAGCTCGCGGTTGAAGAGATTTGTGGCGGCCGCAAAATCCAGAACAGCGTTCTCAGCGGGCGCGTTCTCCCAGCCGCTATACAAGTAAACGGGAGGCGTTCCGACAAACGGCCGGTATTGCAATCGGACGCCCGGAGCGAACTGCAATGCCTGAAGCCGCTCGCGCAAAGGCGACTTCAATACGTTGGTGGGGCTGGTTGCATTCAAGTCGAGAAACGATTTGTCCAGCTTCCAAGGCTGGGGCTGCAAAGATTCGTTCACGATCAAAACCCGGTAAGGGGGTGGCTGGTTTTCTGGCGCGGAGACTTCGAAGAGAATCGAATACATTCTGATCTCCTTCTTCGCGGGACGTATCCGCGCTTGCAGCAGGGTGTCATCCACCAGCTCAAATCCGAGGTTTACCTGCTCACCAAGATCGTTGCCCCCGCCCGCCAGGTCCAACTCCCATCCGTGACAGGAGGGAACCAGCTCGATTTTCGCGGACATCAGCCAGCTATCCCGGCAGAAACGCGCGTGAATTTGTTCGCACTTCACTCCGAAATGAGCCACCCGCTCCAGCAGTTCCTTCAATGGCTTCAACTGGCCGAGCGGCAGCAGCTCGCTTTCAAAATCGCGAACGAGCGCCACGTAGGTCGGAAGATCCAAAAACTGATCGAGTCTGACCAGGTCCGGCGCAGGTTCGGGTCGCTCGGCAGGCTTGGATACTGCTGCCGCCGAGGCGGAAGCTGACGCTGCTTGAGCTGCAGGCGTCGGTTGGACGGCTGGTGTTCCGGGTGGTTCGACTCGATTCGCCGGTGAGGACTGAGGAACCGGAGCGGGTCGGAAGGGCCATTTGTGCAATCTAAAGAGAATCCCCAGCGGCAGGAGAACCAGAATCGCCAAGATACCAATGAGCTGGAGCAGGCCGATGTTGATGGAGATGCCCTCGGAATTCGAGTCACGCGAACTTTTGCCGGCCGTGGCGGAAGCTGAGGTGGGGGAAGTTGCCCGCCGGGGAGATTGTGCCGTCTGAGCTGCACGCGTCCGCAATGGAATTCTCCGTTGGCTGGCGTCGGAAGCCGGGACAGCGGGGCTGGTCGGGTTGCCTTCGCGGGCGATTTGCGTGAGGGGAATATTCGGCACGCGGATGCCGGCCAGTTCGGTTAGCAAGGCGCCCCGGCGGAGGGCTTGATCACTGGCCGGAGTGTCGGGGCGGCAACCCCGCCACTGAAAATCCGCCGCCGCATCCTCACCCTGTAAAAAAGTGGTGAGAGTATATTGCCACGCGCGTTGCGGGTTTTTACCGGCCAGGGCCGCCAGTTCCAGGGTTTCACCGAACAGGACCAGCAACTGCTCCTCGCCTCCGGGCGGCGCGGCGAGATAGCAGCCGCGGGCGTATTCCGCTTCGAGCAGGCCGGCTGCGCGGCCGGCGTCGCCGGTTGCTTGCAGCCAGGAGCGGGCGGGAAGACGGGGACGTTCCAAGCCGGCGAAGTCTTCGACGCTGAGCGCGTCCAGGAGGCGTGGTTCGCCTTCCCATTTGGCAAGCCAACCTTTCCAATGGCGCAGGATCACCGCCGGCGATGGCAGGCGGCTTAGTTCTTCGGGTTGGAAGACGAGATGATGAGCCAGGTGGTTGGTGCGCGCGGTGAAATCCAAGCCGCTGGGTTGCAGCCGCGAGAGAACGTGATATTTGCTGCCGCGCAGGTCCAGCGTGCGGTAGGCGGAGATGATAGGGTTGCGTTGGGCGGCGGCGGCATCATGAAGGCGCGCGGAGGCGGTCGCGGCGTCAAGGAAATGATAGGAACTGATCCGCTCCAAGCGTTGGGCGAGCGCCTCGCGCAGGTCGGCGCTGCGGCCGACGGTGCAAAAACCCGATTGGCCGGACACCAGGCCCCGCGGCGCGCTTGTATAGACCAGTTGCCAGGGCATGGCGTTTGAATCGGAACATCAGCCGGCCGCCGCGCCGTTCCGTGTTTGCACCAGCTCTGGCGCGATCTTCGCGAGCAGCCACAACACCGGCACCTCGACCATGAACGGCTGGAGCCGGCGCGGATCGGGAACGTAATCTCCCGGGCCCAATTTCACCGGCGACTGGCCGAACGAACTGACGGGAAAGAACAATACTTCCTGGCTGATGGATTCGGCGTTGGCCACGACGCTGGGACAGATGGTCTTCAAAAGCTGGCGGACGCGGTCGGAATTCCGGCGCAGGATTTCCAGGTCAAGAACGCCGTCGTGGACGGGGTGCGGCAGGGGTTCCTCGCCGAGCAAATGCAGCCACGCATCGCATTTGCCCACCATCACCGCGAGGGGCGTTTCGATCCGGCGCAGCAATTCCACCCGCAGCAAGCGGGAGATGCGCACCTTCATTTCGGACAGGATCACGCTCTGTTGGTCCATGATCGGGCGCTCCAGTTGCGGGTCGTCGCGATCGCCGATCTTTCGCCGGAAATCGGGGTTGTTGAAGGGGTCGAATAGAAACAGGATGCCCGAGGAATTGGCGACGTGTTGGGCGCCGGGTGAATCCGCGGAATCGCGTCCGGGTTGAAAATGTTCGCCGGCGTTGTCATAAAAAATCACGGAACAGCGGTGCTCCGGATGCGCAGTGGCCGCCGCGGAAAAAACGAACGGCCGCGGCAGGGCAACGATGCGGCCATAGCGCGGCAGCCGCTCATACATGCTGCCTTCCAACTGCGTTTTCACGAGCCGCGCGCCTTCGGGCGTCTGCGCCCCAAAAAGCGTTTGCTTCATCTCGTTGATGGCCGCGTTGCCGACGGGGTCCGCGTCCTGGAAGACGACGGAAAAGTTTTCGAACAGGCTTTCCGGCAGCGTCTTGAGCAGCACGCTTAGGAAGTAGGATTTTCCCGCGGATTGATCGCCCACGATCGAAAGAATGTGATGGGGCATCTCAGTGAAGCCCGCCGGCAACACGCGCCGGCAGTGCGGACAGGCCATCTCGGTGCAGGGCAATCCCAGCGCGTCGAGCGCCTGGCCGCGATCGTTGAAGCGCGTCGCCAGGAATCTCTGCTGAGCGTCCTCGCCCAGCACGGGATCGCCGCGGAGCGCGTCATGCGTGGCGACGTGCATGATGTCGCCGAGGTCGAATTTGAGCCAGCAGACGGGGCACGTGAGGATGGTTCCGGTGGCCGCCCCACCCTGCCCGCTTGCGGCGGGAACTTCGGCTTCGGCGGTGCCTTGCGGTTGAGCCGCCAGTACTTCGAAACCTTCGTGGAGAAAGAATCCCTGTTCCAAGCCCTGCACTCGCAGCGAGGTTTGCGCGTTGCGCTGGTGTTCCTTCGCAAATTGGCAGAGCTCAGCGAGCGGCGCCGGGCCGTCGGTTTGCCGGGTGGACGGGTCGTACAAGGTCCACTGGCCCAGATTCAGGCCCTGCAACCAGGGGTCGGGATTTTTGCAGCCGCGAATCGCCAGGAGATGGCCGCCGACTTTAACGGCATAATCGGTTTCCGGGGTAAGGGGAGAAATATCGACGCTCTCGCCGTTGACGATGAGAGGCAGGTTGGGTTCCTGGCGGACCAGGCATAACCCGGTGCCTTTCACCTTGTTGAGCGCGCAATGGCGCTCGGCGACGCCCTGCCCGTTGAGCTTGAGGTCCACACCATTCCCCGACCCAATTTCAAAGGGAAGATGCTCCACCCGGGTGTATTCACCGGTGAGGCAGTCCACGACCACCCAGTGGACTTTGCCGAAAAACGATGGCATAGCGTAAAACCTTAACCCAAGTATTTGGAACCTGCATCCGGCGTCAAGGTCGCAGTAGATGCCGGGATAACAGTCAGGCCGAAGCTGGGTTAACCGCCGAGGTTGCGCAACTCCTGTTTCACAAGCCGCCGCACCTGCCGGGATACCAGGAAGAAATTGAGAAGAACGATGACTATATAGGAGCCGAAAATGCCAAATGCCAAGGCGATGGCGGCAGGGGTTTCGCTCCAGGATAGGACTAGGTTGGTGGTGAGGGCGATTGCGATGCCGACAACCAGGGCAAAGAGGATGGGATAGCGACTCCAGCGTGCCTGCCGTTTCTGCACGGCCGGGCTCTCAATGCAGCGGCGCAGAATCGCCTCCCGTTGTTGCGGGGGCAAATGATCGAGCTCGGGAAATTTGATGGTGAGGAGGGGGATGAAGAATCCGGAGGACGCCGGTTTGCGGGGTTCGACAGCGACGCCTTCGCTGAGTTTCTGCAAAAAGACGGGTTTGCAGTGGGCGCAGACGTGGTGGGATTCGTGAACAATCAGGTCCACGAGTTTGAAGGTGCCGCCGCATTGCACGCAGGTGGCGTGTTCGCCGGCTGGCATTGGGGCGTCAATGGGGTTTGGTTTCAATCGCCGGATTACGTAGCCGAGCATCTGTCCGAGAACCAGCACGATCACGGACCACGGGATCAATACCTTGAATACGTGAGGAATCGAATCCAGAAGTCGAAAATGTTTGATTCGTCCCGGCGCGAATTGGCGGGCTGCCGTTTGCCGGACCGCCGGTTTCGCTGCCGATGTCCAAGCGGGGATCGGAGTCAGTCACGGTAAGCCTCAACGTTTCGGTAGCTCCAAATCGTGGGATTTTCCCTTTCAGATCAAAAGCTTTGGAGAATTGGCGCGTATAGTTCGTCCCCCAAGCGACGTTCAAAACGTCCGGAAATCCCCTGCCCTCGGATACCAGCCTGGCTTCACCCCGTTTGAACGGCCCGCCCTCCGAGCCATAGCGAGTGGTAACGTCGATACACATCTCGTCTGCAGCACCCTGGTAGGCGACATAGAGCTTCACATACGGGCGGGCATGATCGAGGAGGGATATAACAGCGACGAGGCCAAGGACGCTCACCGTGGGGCTTAATCCGGCCACGCGCAGCCCACGTGACAGCTCCTTCCATCGGATGAGCGTCACAACCAGCACCCAAATGGTGGAGACCAGCAGGATCCCACGAAGAACGGTGCCGATGAATTCCCAGAACATGAAATCCTCGCGCCGGGTCTCAAGCCGAAAGGTAACGAGGGCAAGGAGCGCAGTCAGCGAGGCAAACGCGACGCATATTCCGCCGATAAAGGGTTGCTTTCGTTTCATCGCCGCGCCAGTGAAGGATCGAGCCCGGTCAGATCATTTGGAGGTCTCGGCCCAGGGCGTCCCTTTGGGGCTTTGGGTTTGGTTTGCTGCGCTCACAGATTGATTGATTAACCCAAGCCAAGACCGGGCGGACGGGAAGCGGTCTGAATGGGATAAAGCTGACTTGATGATAATGAATATCAGCGGCTAGGCGTCAAGGTGGTTTGGGTTTTGGGTGCGTCCAAATTTGAAATTTCAAAGGACAGGAAATGCCAAGAAGGGGAACCAGGACGCTGCCGGAGTTGCGGACGAGCGCGGAAAGGATGGGGGCGGGCGCGATGAGGCTGCCGGGACGTGGCTGACCGAGGGAGGACGGGCGAGTTTTTGGCACCGGGCAAGGGATGTCCGGCAAAGGGCAAAATCGGGGTAGTTGGCACCGGGTTGCGACATGACAATGACAAGCGATGAATGGTGCAGCAGACCAAATGGGCGCGGGTTGCGGGCTTTGTCCGTTGAGCCGCATTCAGGCTGGTGTTTCCGTGCGTATCCGGCAGCTTTGTGCGGAGCCGGCGCTGCAGGAGCGGTTGCGGGAAATGGGGCTGGGCGAGGAACAGATCGTGAAATTGATCGCCAGCCAGACTAGTTTCATCTGCCAGGTGTGCAACGCGCGGATGGCGATCAGCGCCCAGTTGGCGCAGCTGATCCTGGTGGAACCGGTGATGGCTCCCGCGCGGGCTTGAGACACTTTACGGGCGCATTTGGGCGGCGCGCCCAGATGATTGCCGCCCGTTAAGGCCATGCCCAAAGTCAGACCCATAATTATTGCGACCCGCGGCAGCGCCCTGGCGCTGGCGCAGGCAAACCTCATTCTCGGCCAGTGCCGGAAGGCTTTTCCCGAGGACGCCTTCGAGCTGAAGATCATGAAAACCACTGGGGACAAGATGCTCACGGCATCCCTGTCCCAGAGTGGAAAGTCATTGCCGAAAGGATTGTTCACGAAGGAATTGGAAACCGCGCTCCTGGAAGGCAAGGCCGACCTGGCGGTGCACAGCCTCAAGGATCTCCCGACGGAACTGCCCACGGGCCTCAAGCTGGGGGCGGTGAGCAGGCGCGCGGATGTGCGGGACGTGTTGATTTATCGCCAGGCGGATTGGAAGGGGAAGAAGAACACGCAGACGCTGCGGGATTTGAAACCGGGGGCGAAGATCGGCACGAGCAGCCCACGCCGCCGGGCGCAGTTGTGGGTGCAGCAGCCGCAGTTGGAGGTGGTGGAGATTCGCGGTAACATCATCACGCGGCTGAAAAAGCTCGCCGCGGGGAAGGACCTGGACGGGATGCTGCTGGCGGCGGCGGGGTTGGGGCGCATGGGTTTTCAGATTACGTCGGATCACAAACTGGCGGGCGACCTGGTCCCGCCGGGGCTCTGCGTGACGGTGCTGGAGCTGGACACGATGCTGCCCTGCGTGGGGCAAGCGGCGCTGGGAATTGAAGTGCGCGAGAATGATCCGCGGATCGACCGGGTCTGCGGGGCGCTGAATGATGCTGACACGGAAAAGTGTGTTACAGCGGAGCGCGCATTTCTGCTCGCGATGGGCGGCGGATGTTCGAGTCCGGTGGGCGCTTATGCGCAGGTCGTCAATGGCCAGTTGAACATGAAGGCCATTTCCTTCTATGACACGCCGGCACGGCGCGCGGAAGGAAAGGGTGATCCGAAGAAGGCGACTGAATTGGGACAGAAGCTGGCGGCGGAGTTGAGGCCGGCGGGAAAGTAGTGGGGCGGTGCGGGGAAAGATTGAAGGGTGAGGGAAGCGGGTGCGGTTTGGTGACTTGGCTGGTGATTTTGTCGCTTGGTTGGATGGAGGCTCGCCCCGGCCCTCTCCCCCAGGGACAGGGGGAGCATTTGGATTCGCGGGGAACCGGGTACCGTTTGGTGGCAATCGTCCGCAGTGGGGGGGTGATCAAAATGAGCCTCGTTACCTCGGCCGGCAACGGAGTGCCGGCCCTACCTCGGGGATTTGATCAGGCCACGGCGGCAGCGGGGGATGGTTGCTTGAGAGCCGAGGAGGGAGCGAATTTTCGAGCCATGTTGGTCAGGGCGTCCAGCCAGAGCAGGTGTTCGTTCAGGCAGGGAATTTGCGAGAACTCCCGGCCGCCGGCTGCAAGGAACGTTTCGCGTCCGCGCATGCCGATTTCCTCGATGGTCTCAAGGCAATCGGCCACAAACGCGGGGCAGATGACGCGCAGTTTGCGGACGCCGCTGGCGGCGAGGCGTTTGAGTTCGTCCTCGGTCGCGGGCGCGAGCCAGGGATCACGGCCGAGCCGGGATTGAAAGGCGATGGAATATTTGCCAGCAGGGATGTTCGCGCGGGCCACAAAGGCTTTCACGGTTTGGAAGCATTGCGCCCGGTAACAGGTCGCGTGCGCCGGGCTGGCTGTCTCGCAGCAGTTTTGGGCCTGGAGACAATGGCAGTGGGTGGGGTCGGATTTCCGGATCTGGCGTTCCGGCACGCCGTGAAAGCTGAAGAGCAGATGGTCGTAGTCGCCCGACAAATGCTCGCGGGCACTGGCGACCAGCGCGGCAATGTAATCGGGCGAGGCGAAATAGGGAGGCTGGACGGCGAGCGACATCCCGCCATGCTGCCGGGCCACGACCTTTTTCACGCGCTCGACGACGGTTTCGTAACTCGACATCGCATAGTGCGGGAAAAGGGGGATCAGGAGGCAATGATCCACGCCCGCATAAATCAGGTCGTTGACGGCAGATTCGATGCTGGGGTTCTGGTAGCGCATGCCGAGGGCCACCGGGATTTTCAGGCGTTCGGCGAGCGCGACTTGCAGTCGCTGGCTGGTGACAATCAAGGGCGAGCCTTCCTTCGTCCATACGGTCTGGTAGGCGTGCGCGGATTGCTTGGGGCGGAACGGCAGGATGGTGCCGTGCACGATGAAGGCGCGGAGCGGCCAGGGCACATCGAGGACGCGGCCGTCCATGAGAAATTCGCGCAGATAGCGGCGCACGGCCGGAACGGTCGGCGCATCAGGCGAGCCGAGGTTGACGAGGAGGATGCCAGGTTTCATGCAGCAGCGGCGAAAGCCGGGAGGGGTGGCCGGGCCGGCCGCGCGGGGACGGCGCGGACGGTGGCGGCTATTTTTTCCGAAGCGTTGCTGCCGGACACGATCGAATCCCCGACCGAGATGCCATCGCGATAGTGTCCGGCAAAAATCAAACCTGGCGCGCGCATTTCGATTTCGCTGATCAAATCGCGAAACGCCTGGTAACCCAGATTGTATTGGGGAATCGCCCGCGCGTGACGGATGCATTGCACGAAGGTCGGAGCGCCATGGACGCCCAGCAAGGCGTGCAGGTCACGGCAAACCAATTCGCACAACTCGTGCTCCGGCAGTTCCGCAAGTTCGGGATAGCGTTCGCCGCCGACGTAGCTCGTGAGCGTCACATGGCCGGCGGGGGCGCGATGCGGAAACAACGAAGAGGAGAAAATGGTTCCCAGAATTTTGAAGCCCTCGAGCTTCGGAATCAGCATGCCGAATCCATCGAGAGGATGGCTTATGTCAGCACGCTGAAAGCCAAGCACGACGCTGGCCACAGCCGGATGACGCACACCCGCGAAGACTGAGAGATTCACGTGCTCAAGCGCCGCGATCTCCAGTTTCGCCAGATCGTAGGCGGTGCCGGCGTAAAGGACGGCGGAATGTTCGGCGTGCAATTCACGCCCGGCAGAACGGTATTGGACGGTCCAACCGGATAGCGTGCGACTGAGCCGGGTGACCGCCGACTTCAAAAAAACGGAGCCGTCAAGATGTGCCGCGAGCGTATCGGGCAATACCTGCAGGCCGTGGTCGAAGGAGAATTTCGGAGCGCGATCCTTGGAGATTTCACCGCTGCGCCGGCGCGCCCGCGAGCCAAGAATCTGGCCCTTGATCAACGAGCCATACTGTTGTTCAAGACGGCAGAGTTTCGGGAAGGCTTGTTCCACGGATAACTTCTCCGGGTCGCCTGCGTAAATTCCGGCCACCAGCGCGTCGATGGCATAATCCAGAAATTCCCGTCCGAGGCGCCGGCGGACGAACTCCGCGATGCTTTCCTCGTGACCGTCCTCGCGACGCGAGACAAAGGGTTCCCGCAACACCGCGAGCTTGGCTCGGGGTGAGAAGAGTTTGGTTTTGAAGAATTCCCACGGCGACGCGGGCATGGCGATGGGCCGGCCGCTGCGCACGAGGAAACGTTTCTCCGCGCCCGGATCGGGATCGAGCCGGCGGGAGGCCAGGCCGGCAGCCTCGACCAGTTGTCGGATGCGCGGGGAGGTTTCGATGATGGTGTTCGGTCCCGACTCGGCCAGGTAGCCGTCCTTGCGAAAAGATTGGATCACGCCACCCACGCGGGCGCCGGCTTCGTAAACGGTGACCGGCACGCCTTTGCGTTTGAGTTCAAACGCCGCCGTGAGGCCGGTGATGCCCCCACCGATGATGGCCACGGAGTTCATATCGCGCGGGAAAACTTCCGGTTGTCGCTGGAGTAGAGCGCTTCGTCGAAGCACATGGCGAGGTTGCGCAGGAAGAGCCGGCCCAGGTCGGTGACTTCGAAGCCGGTGGCGGTGTCGGTCACCAAGCCGTCCACTTTGAAAGTCTCCAGCCGCGCGAGCTCGGCCTCGAAGTGGGTGGCAAAGTCCACGCCGAAGCGGCGGGAGATGTCGGCAAAATCGAGCGCGAGGTCGCACATGATTTTCATGATCACCTCGCGGCGGAGGACGTCCTCGGTGGTCAGGAGGTATCCGCACGTGAAGGGCGGCTGGCCGGCGTCCACCCGGGCGTAATACTCGCGCAGTTCCTTGTCGTTTTGCCAGTAAGCACCGGGCACCTGGGAGATGGAGGACATGCCGAACGAGTAAATGTCCGCTTCGCCGTGGGTGCTGTAACCCTGAAAATTGCGCCGGAGGGTCTTGCGCCGTTGCGCCACCGCGAGTTCATCGCCGGACCGGGCAAAATGGTCCATGCCGATGTAAGTGTAGTCTCCCTCGCCGGTCAGGCGCTCGATGATCGTCTGCAACAGCTGCAGCTTCACTTCGGGCGCCGGCAGGCTGCAGTTTTCCAGGATGCGCTGCGCGGGCTTCACCCAGGGGACGTGGGCGTAGTTAAAAACGGCCAGGCGGTCGGGGCGCAGTTCCAGCACGCCATCGAGGGTGCGATTGAAGGAGGCCACGGTTTGCTTTGGCAGGCCGTAGATGAGATCGAAGTTGATGGAGGTGAAGCCGAGTTCGCGCGCCCATTGCACCGCGTGCTCGGTCATGCGCCGGGGCTGGATGCGATTGACCGCCTTTTGGACCGACTCGTCGAAATCCTGCACGCCAATGGAAACGCGGTTGAAGCCAACCTCCCGCAACGCCGCCAAGTGATCGCGTGTGAGGCGGCGTGGGTCAACCTCCACGCTCGCCTCCACGCTGTCCGCAACCGCAAAATTTTCGTGAATCAATCCGCCGAGCGTCTGGATCTCGTCGGGTTGCAAGAACGTCGGCGACCCACCGCCCCAGTGGAGCTGCGTGACCTGACGGCGCGGATTGAGTTGGGAACGCATCCACGCGACTTCCCGTTGCAAGTGCTCCAGGTAAACGCGGCTGCGGGCGTGGTCGCGCCCGATCACCGTGGTGCAGCCGCAATACCAACAAAGGCTTTCGCAAAAAGGGATGTGAAAATAGAGCGACAGGTCGCGCGTGGTGAGATTGTTTTCCTCGATTTCGCGGGCGATGTCGGCCCAGGCGATTTCTTCCGTGAACTTGGTGGCCGGCGGGTAGGATGTGTAGCGCGGCCCGGAGACATTGTATTTCCGGACCAGTTCCAAATCCACACTCAGGCATCCAGCGTTCACGCACACAAGCTTATCCGGGCGCGGGAAAGCGGCCTTCCCTGCATTGCCAATAGCTTTACATTTCTTGGTGTTGGCTACGCAAGGGGCGGTCGGCGCGGCGGGGAGGACGCGGAACCAGAGCGGGTATTCAACTTCGCAAACCAAAAACGGCAATGATTCCCGCAGGAGAAAGAGCCCCTGCTTCTGGCCCTCTCCCAACGTGGGCTTAGCACAAAAAGTATTCGGGTTTGAGCATGAATGCGCTCGCTGACCGCAAATTTTCCCTGCGTTTGAACGCGCTGCGGCTTAAAAAGCCGCGCTCCGGCATTTTGTCTGGCGGCTACAAAAGGAATCGTGGCGGCTAGGAAGTTGCGAACGGGGAGCTGGAGATGGCGCGCATGTATTGGGCGCGCTCGTATTCGCCGGGCGCGGGACAGTTTTTCTGGCTCAGACTGCCTTTCAGTTGGGCGACCGATTCGTACTCGTGCTCGGTCAGCCAGTCCACGATCTGGCGTTCCATGGTGCGGATGTGGGAGATGCCGTGCCGCAGCAGGCAGGAACAGAGCATGGTCACGTCCGCGCCCACCATGAGCATCTTCAGGGCATCGGTGCCGGCGTGGATGCCGCTGGTGGCGGCCAGGTTGGCTTTGATGCGACCGTAAAGGATGGCGATCCAGCGCAGCGGGAGCCGCATGGTCATCGCACGGCTGAGCAGGATGTTCGGGCGGATCTCGAGGGATTCGAGCTCGATGTCCGGCTGGTAAAAACGGTTGAAGAGCACGAGCCCATTGGCGCCGCATTCGTCGAAGCGTTTGGCCATGTTTGAAAAGTTGCTGAAGTACGGCGCGAGCTTCACGGCCACGGGGATGGTCACGGCCGACTTCACGGCGTTCAGGATGTCGAGGTAGCTTTGCTCCACCACGGTCCCGGAGAGATTCATGTCCGTGGCGATGTGATAGATGTTCAGTTCGATGGCATCCGCGCCGGCCTTCTGCATTTGCGAGGCGTACTCCGTCCAGCCGCCGACCGAGGAGCCGTTGAGACTGGCAATGATGGGAATGCGCACGGCTTCCTTGGCGCGCGCGATGTGGCGCAGGTATTCCTCGGGGCCGAGATTCAGGGAGCCGGCTTCGGGAAAATAGGTGAGCGCCTCGGGAAAACTATCGGTGCCCTGCTCAAGGCGGTCGTTCAACTCGAGGCGGTCGCGGCGCAATTGCTCCTCGAAGAGGGAGTAGAGTACGACGGCGGAGGCGCCCATATCCTCCATTTCCCGGATCTTGCCGATTTCGGCCGAGAGCGGGGAGGCGGACACGACCAGGGGCGTGCGCAGGTTCAGGCCAAGGTAGGAAGTAGTCAGGTTCATGCGGTTTTCTCCACTTCGGCCGGCGCGGGAGCTTGACCGTTGTCGGTGGCTTTCAAGGTGCGGGTCTGGAGGAATTGATAGAACTTAAAGCGCCGATCGGCATCGACCTGGGCCTGGGCGAACATTTCGCGGGCCGTGTCCGGCTGGGTCTTGGTGAGCATCTTGAAACGGTTTTCGGAGAGCAGATAATCCTGGACCTTCGCCTTGGCCGGCGCGGAATCGAGTTGCAGCGGATTTTCCCCTCGCGCCGCGCGGCGGGGATCAAACCGATACAACAGCCACTGGCCGGAATCGACGGCGAGCTTCTGCTGCCGCGCGCCGATGCCCTGGTCAATCGCGATGCCGTGCGCGATGCAATGACTGTAGGCGATGATGAGCGACGGACCGGGATAGGATTCGGCCTCCAGGAAGGCGCGGAGGGTTTGTTCGTCGCGAGCGCCGAGGGCCACACTGGCCACATAGATGTGGCCGTAGGTCATGGCGATGAGGCCGAGGTCCTTTTTGCCGAGCGGCTTGCCGCCGGCGGCGAATTTGGCGATCGCGGCCCGCGGGGTGGATTTGCTCATCTGGCCGCCGGTGTTGGAATAGACTTCCGTGTCGAGGACGAGCACGTTCACATCGCGTCCGCTGGCCAGCACGTGATCGAGGCCGCCGTAACCGATGTCATAGGCCCAGCCGTCGCCGCCGACGATCCAGACGCTTTTTTTCACGAGCTTGTCGGCCACGGTGAGGAGCAGGCTGGCTTCAGGGCTGTCGAGGCGCTTGAGTTTCTCCTTCAATGATTCGACGCGCTCGCGTTGCTCGTGAATCCCGGTTTCCTCCTGTTGATCGGCTTCGGTCAATTCCTGGACCAGAGTGTCGCCGAGCTGGGGCGCGAGCCTCTTCACCAATTCGCCCGCGAGTTCCTTCTGCTTGTCCAGGGAGACACGGAAGCCGAGACCGAACTCGGCGTTGTCTTCGAACAACGAATTGCACCAGGCCGGCCCGCGCCCCTGGGCGTTTTTGCTGTAGGGCGTGGTGGGCAGGTTGCCGCCGTAAATCGAGGAGCAACCGGTGGCATTGGCGATGATGGAACGATCGCCGAAAAGCTGGGTGAGCAGTTTGATGTAGGGCGTTTCGCCGCAGCCCGAGCAGGCGCCGCTGAATTCGAAGAGCGGCTGCATGATCTGCTGCTGCCGCAGGACGTTGTATTTGATTTTGCGGCGATCGAGTTCGGGCAGGCCGAGGAAGAAATTCCAATTGTCGTGCTCGCCGTCGCGCAACGGCGCCTGCGGGCGCATATTGATGGCCTTGAGGCGGGCCTCGGTTTTGTTGCGCGCGGGACAGACATCCACGCACAGGGCGCAACCGGTGCAATCCTCCGCGGCCACTTGCAGGGTGAACTTCTGGCCTTTCCAATCGGGCAAACGCGAGTCGGCCGATTTAAAGGTGCCGGGCGCGCCTTCGAGTTTCGCGGGCTCGTAAACCTTGGCGCGGATGGTGGCGTGCGGGCAGATGGCCACACATTTCAAGCATTGGATGCACACCTTCTCGTCCCAAACCGGGATGTCCATCGCGAGGTTGCGCTTCTCGAAGGCAGCGGTGCCGGTGGGGAAGGTGCCATCGTTGGGGAAGGCGCTGACGGGCAATTCATCGCCGCGACCGGAAGCCAGTCTGCCGAGGACATCCTGCACGAACCGCGGAGCATCGAGAGTGATGGGCGGCAGCAAATCCTGCAGCGCGGCCACCCCGTTACTTTGCAGCGGCACGGAGTGCAGATGCGCGAGGGTGTTGTCCACGGCCTTCAGATTCTTCTGCACGATTTCCTCGCCCTTGCGGCCGTAGGTCTTGCGGATGGATTCGCGAATGGCCTCGATCGCTTCCGCGGAAGGGAGCACGCCGGAGAGCGCGAAGAAACAGACCTGCATGATGGTGTTGATGCGGCCGCCCAGGCCGCTCTCGCGCGCGACCTGCGTCGCATCGATGACATACAACTTCGCGTTTTTGGCGCGCAACGCCTCCTGCACCGGCTTGGGCAGACGCGCCCAGACTTTGTCCTTGGAAAACGGCGTGTTGAGCAGCACGGTGCCGCCCGGTACCAGCGTGCGCACCATGTCATAGCGTTCGAGGAAGGAAGCCTGGTGGCAGGCCACGAAATTCGCGCGCGAAATCAAATAGGTGGAGCGGATGGGCTTGGGCCCAAAGCGGAGGTGCGACACCGTCATGGAACCCGATTTCTTGGAGTCGTAAACGAAATAACCCTGCGCGTAATTGTCGGTCTCTTCGCCGATGATCTTGATGGAATTTTTGTTTCCGCCGACGGTGCCGTCCGAACCCAGCCCGTAGAACAACGCGCGCACCACCTCGTCCGGTTCCGTCGAAAAATCCGGATCGTACGGCAGGCTGGTATGGCTCACATCATCCTGGATGCCCACGGTGAAATGATTGCGCGGCGCGGCGGCCGCGAGGTTGTCGAACACACCCTTGATCATCGCCGGGGTGAACTCCTTCGAGGACAGGCCATAACGCCCCCCGATTATTTTCGGCAGTCTCGGGAGCTGAGCGTCTCCGGACGAAACCGCCTCGAGAATCGCGGTGAGGCAATCCTGGTAAAGCGGTTCGCCGGCGGCGCCGGGTTCCTTCGTCCGGTCCAGCACCGCGATGCGTTTGACCGATTTGGGTAGCGCTGCCACAAAGCGCCGTCCGTCGAACGGCCGGTAAAGGCGCACCTTCAGCACACCCAGCCTGGCTCCCCGCGCATTGAGATACTCGACGGTTTCGTGGACCGCTTCGCAGCCGGAGCCCATCAACACAATCACGTCTTCGGCGTCGGGCGCGCCCACGTAGTCGAAGAGGTTGTAGGCACGGCCGGTGAGCTTCGCGAATTCATCCATCGCCCGCTGAACGATGTCGGGGCAAGCGGAATAAATATTGTTCGCGGCCTCGCGGCCCTGGAAAAACGCGTCGGGATTTTGGGCAGTGCCGCGCAGGACCGGGTGGTCCGGCGTGAGCGCCCGGGCGCGATGCCCGGCAATCAGGTCGGAATCGGTCATCGCCCGGAGCACGGACGGATCCAGCATGGCGATTTTGGAGACTTCGTGCGAAGTGCGGAAGCCGTCGAAGAAATGTACGAACGGCAGACGCGAGCGCAGCGAGGCCGCCTGAGAGATCAAGGCGAAGTCCATCGTCTCCTGCACCGAGGCCGCGCCGAGCATACCCCAACCAACGGACCGGCAGGCCATGATGTCGCTGTGATCGCCGAAAATGGAAAGCGCATGCGTGGCGACGGTGCGCGCCGTGACGTGAAAAACCGTCGGCAGCAGCTCGCCGGCGATCTTGAACATGTTCGGCATCATCAGGAGCAAACCCTGCGACGCGGTGAAAGTCGTGCTGATGGAACCGGTTTGCAGCATCCCGTGGACGGCACCCACCGCTCCGCCTTCGCTTTGCATTTCGACGATGGCCGGCACGGTTCCGAACAGATTCTTTTTTCCCTCCGAAGCCCACTGGTCGCACCACTCGGCGATGGGCGAGGACGGCGTGATGGGATAAATCGCCATCGTTTCGTTGAGCTGATAGGCGACGTGGGCGGCCGCCTCACAGCCATCGAGCGTTTTAAAAACGACGGAGTTCGCGGATGCCTCCGCCGTAGCTCGTGAACCATTGGATGAAGCCATAGAATTAAAGTATTTGTTCCGCCACCAGGTCGCCTTCGCCGGCCAGCAGAATCTTGAATCCCGCTTTTTTGCTGACCTGGCGCATGGCGTGATTGTCCGGCAGGATGATGGCGGTGATGCGGGCAAGTCTTTCGTCGCGTCCGATTTGGACGAGCCGTTTCAACAACTCGGTGCCGAGGCCCTGCTTCTGCCAGGCGTCACTGATGAGGATCGCGAATTCCGCCTCGTCGAGGCCGTGCAGTTTGCTCAACCGGCCAACGCCGATGATCTGGCGCGCGCGGCCATCCGCCGGGGGAAGCTCGGCCACGAGGGCGATTTCCCGGTCGTAATCATTGAAGCAGATGCGCGTCAGCCGTTCATGCGCCACCCGCTGGGACAATTTGAGCGCGCTGAAGTAACGGTGATAAACGCTTTCCTCCGACAAAGTTGCGTGGAATTTCACCATCAAGGGCTCGTCCTCGGGCCGGATCGGGCGAAGGACGATGGAGGTCTTGTTTTTTGTCTTCCAAGTCGAGACGTATTGGGTGGGGTAAGGCCGGATCGCGGCGCGGGGCAGTGCCGATGCCGGTATGCCGGGATCGTGCAACACCACCCGGGCATCCAGCGCAAACATGCTGTCGGCCGAAACCAGCAGCGGGTTGATGTCGATCTCCGCGATCGCCGGCTGCTCCACGACCATCTGGCTGAAGCGAACGAGCAATTGTTCCAAGGCGGCAAGGTCCACGGCCCGGCGTCCGCGCACGCCCTGCAACGCGGTGAAAATCCGCGTGCGTTCCATCATGCGCCGCGCGAGCGTGGCATTGAGCGGCGGCAGCCCGAGCGCGCGGTCCTTGAACACTTCGACCAATTGCCCGCCCGTGCCGAACAGCAACACCGGTCCAAACTGGGAATCGACGCTGCTCCCGAGGATCAGTTCGTAGCCGTCCAATTTCACCATGGGCTGGACGGTGACGCCGAGAAAATGCTCCGGACCCGCCTTGCGGGCCACGGACGCCTGAATCGTGTTCCACGCGTTGCGGACGTTTGCGGGGGTGCGCAGGTTTAGTTTCACGCCGCCGACGTCGGTTTTGTGCGTCAGCGTTTCGGAATGAAGTTTCAACGCCACCGGAAAGCCCATGCCGGCCGCGAGCTCGATCGCTTCCTGTACGGAATGCGCGATCGCGGTCCGCACGGTCGGGATCCCGTACGCCGCCAGCAATTCCTTGGACTCGAACTCGGTCAGCAGTTTGCGACCGTGATCTTGCAACCGCTGAATCATCGTGCTGACCGTCGCGCGGGCCGTCGCCGCGTCAAAGTCATCCACCGGCAGCTCCGGGGTTTCGTAAAGTGACTTGAGGTTCTGGCTGTAGCGCCACATGTACTCGAAGGCGCGCGCGGCCCGGTCGGGGTACTTGAAGGTCGGAATGTGGGCCTCGTTCAGAATATCCTCGCCTTTCTCGACGGCCGCGGCGCCCATCCAACTGGCCAGGATCGGCTTGCCTTCGATATGCGCGAAGGACCGGATTTCCTCGGCCGTTCCCACGGGGTCGGACATGGCCTGCGGGGTGAGAATCACGAGCAGCCCGTCGGTTTGGGGATCCTTGGCCACGATGTCCACCGCGCGGGCGTACAACTCCGGGCCGGCGTCGCCGATGATGTCCACCGGGTTGTTGTGGCTCCATGTGGGCGGGAGGACCTGGTTGAGAGCGGCGGTGGTTTCGGGAGTCAGCTCCGCGAGTTGCCCGCCACTGGTGATCAAAGCGTCGGTCGCCAGCACGCCCGGTCCGCCGGCGTTCGTGACGATGGCCAGGCGCGGACCCTGCGGGCGGGGTTGCTTGGCCAGGACCTCCGCCATGTCGAAGAGTTCCGATATCGCTTCCACGCGCAGGACGCCGACGCGCTGGAAAGCCGCTTGCAGCACTTCGTCGCTCCCGGTCAACGAACCCGTGTGCGACGCCGCGGCGCGGGCGGCGGCCGCGGTCCGGCCGGGTTTGATGACGATGATCGGCTTGGTGAGCGCGACCTCGCGGGCGGCGGAGAGAAACGCCCGGGCATCCCCGATCGTCTCCATGTAAATCACAATGCTGCGCGTGTTCGGGTCGTCTCCAAAGTGATAAATCAAGTCGCCCCAGCCGACGTCCAGCATGGAGCCCAGGGATACGAAGGCGCTGAAGCCCACCTTCTCGCGCAGGCTCCAGTCGAGGATGGCGGTGCACAACGCGCCACTCTGGCTGATGAACGCGACGTTGCCGACTCCCGCCATGTTCGCGGCAAAAGTTGCGTTGAAGTGCGCCCGCGGGGACATGACGCCGAGGCAGTTGGGACCGATCACGCGCAGTTTCCCTTTGCGTGCTTCGGCGAGGACCTGCTGTTCGAGCGCGGCGCCGGCCTCGCCGGTTTCCTTGAATCCGGCGGAGATAATGATTGCGCCGCTCACTCCCACCGCGACGCATTCCTTTACGATGCCGGGAACGGTTTGGGGCGGCGTGATGATGACGGCGAGGTCCGGTTTTTCGGGCAGGTCGGCAATATTGGGATAAGCTTTTATGCCGAGGATGGAATCCTGAATAGGGTTGACGGGGTAAACCTTGCCGGCGAAGCCGCCCAGGCCGAGGTTTGTCATGACCGTGCGGCCGACGCTGCGCTTGCGTTCGGTGGCGCCGATTACCGCCACCACCCGGGGTGTAAAGAGGGCATCCAGCGGGCTGGTATTGCCGCGAAAAAGATTATGGGCCGATTCCACTTTGCCAGGTTTCGAATGCGTGGGCGGCAGCCGCGCGGGTGTTACCCGCTGCGCGATTTTGCTCCGAAGAGCGTGGTGACACTATTCCGCTCACAAGTTGACCCCAGCTTGGTCCCGGGGGGGGTTGCCTGCTTCACGAGGATTGGCAAAGCCTCACCGTTGGTTGCGGTGAGCAAAACCAAATTGGGGAAGTCGAACCAGACGGCGGCAAGGCGCCTGCCCGCCCGGGCAAGGCTATTTTTTCGGCTCCGGATGCTCTTTCAGCCAATCCTGCATCTCGCGCAGGTGGGTGGTCAGGTCGAACCAACCGGTCTGGAAACTGGTGTGATCGGGCCCGGCCATGGCCGAGCCCAGCCGGATGGAATTCCCGTAGAATAACCACTGTTTCATCCAACGACGCTCGATCGGCTCATCGAAAAGATTCTTCTGATCGGCGAGACCGCGCTTCCAGATTTCCTGCATGATGTCAGTCGCGGTCCGGGTCATCTGGTCGGTTTCCTTGATCGTATTGGCGAGTTTGTCGAAATGGCCGTCCACCCAGTCGCGATTGTGGCAGGAACGGCAGACGGTTTTCATCAAGGCCTGGCGTTTCGCCTGTTCAGCGGAATCGATCAGAAATTCGCTCGCGGGGACGCCGTTCAAAGTGGTCGGCAGCGCCTGGCCGTCCTGGTTGCTAATAATTGATGTGTCGCCGCTTTTTGGCTGGGCATGCGCGTAGGGCAAGCCGAACAGCCGGACCCACAGGCGCGCGCCGAAATCGTGGGTGCGAGGAGCGATGACATCGCCATCAGGCGAGGTGATCAGCGCATTGTGACACACGGCGCAGGTGGGCGTTTGAAAATCCTGCCCCACCCGCCACGGCACATGAGTCCAGTTCCACTCCCGCTCCTTGGAATGGAAAATGTTGGCGTGTTTGCTCTCCTCATAAACTTCCCACGCGGGGATGTCCGGCCCCATGTGACATTGGGCGCAGGTAAAGGGCTTGCGGGCCACCTCGATGGAAAACTCATGCCGCGCGTGGCAGGCGGTGCAGGCGCCCATGCTCCCGTCCGGATTGACGCGGCCGACGCCCTGGTTGGGCCAGTTGGAAAGGGTGGGAATCACCACGTCACCCACTTCGGTCTTGAGCGTGCGCGTGCCGGTGACTTCGACACGCGCCCCATGGCAGGCGTAGCAGGTTTCGTCCTTCGTTACATCGGACGATCCCAGTTGGACGAGCCGGCCATCCTTGATTTCGGCGCGGCTGGTGATGCTGTCCACCATGGAGTGGAACACCGGGTTTTTCTGCAGGTTGCCCACGGCGTGGGCCTTCTTGCTGCCGGCGAATTCCAGGGCTTCGACGGCATGGCAAACCTGGCAATCCGGCGGGGACACCACGACGTTGATGTGGTAGTCGAGATGGTTGAAGTTGTCCTTGTGGTTGGTCGGGTTGAGCGAATGACACTCATAGCAGCCAACCACCACGTCCTTCAGGTTGTCAGGGATGTTTTCGCTGGAAACCCGGCGCTCGAGTTTCTTTTTCTTCAACGCCTCCGCCGGAGTGACCTGGCTGTGCAGGCTGCGCATCCAGTCCTGCACGAGGCCCGGATTGTAGGTGGAATGGCAGTTGATGCATTCCTGGGTCTCCTTGCTGATCGGCGGAGAGGCGGCGGTGGCCTTCGGTTCGCCGGCCAGGCAGAGCGACACGAAACCAGCAGTCAAACTCCGGAGCCAAAATGAGGAGCGCATAGGTTGCATCCAGGTCGAGGGTTGATTGCACCAAGCCAGGCTGGGTGTGCCATCCAGCATAACGGTGATAATCCGGGCAACAATGACAATCACCGGCCATGGCTGATTTGGTCCATGCCAAAAAAGGGTGAGTAATTCCCAATTTTTCCAGTAGCTCAGTATCAACCGGGAGCGCACTTTTCTCCCAGTTGGATCAGACTTGGTGGTCCGGCAAAACGGCCTCGCCACGCGGCGGCTCCGTGAAGTGCGCAAGTCCTGAACGTGATCGAAACGCAAGGACGCACGAAGCGGAAGCGGGATTGGTCCATTTAAAGTCAGTTGAAACAAAGCAAAACACAAACAAGCATCATCATGAAAAAACTAATCGTAATCGGTCTGGCTTTGCTGGTGGCCGGCGTGGTCGGCGCCCGTGCGGCAGACGTCAAAGAGAACTGGGAAAAGAACTGCGCCAAGTGCCACGGCCCCGACGGCAAGGGCGACACCAAGATGGGTAAAAAGGTTGGTGTCAAAGACTATACCGATGCCAAGGTCCAGGCTGATATGAAGGATGACGCCATGGCCAAGGCCATCAAAGAGGGCGTCAAGGATGGCGATACGGTCAAGATGAAGGCCTTCGGCGAGGCGCTGAGCGACGACGAAATCAAGGCGCTCGTAAAATACGTCCGCGACTTCAAGAAGTAAGCCTCCAACTCCAAACTTCGCGAAGAGGGAGCCGGATCCGGCTCCCTCCTTTTTTTTTGTAAACGGGCACTTCAACTGCGCGGCCCTTGTTGTGGACGGACCAAAAGGCGGCCAGTAATCGGCAACTAATGGGGAGTAGGGATTGCGGGCCTGGGCCACGATGGCTTCGTCATAACAGCCGAATTGGACGACAAGCTGATCATGCGCAGACCACCCAAAATGCCCCCCCAAATCGTCCGCATCGTATTGCTGGCGGTGGGTATCGTCGTGTGCTACTCCATTGCCCGCTTTTTCCTCACGCCCCGTTCCTTTGGCGAGTACGGCTGGTACCGCGGCGAGGCCCTCACCGAATTGCGCGCCCGCCCCATCGCCTTTGCCGGCCGGAAGGCCTGCGAAGAATGCCATTCGGAGGAACAGCAGAAACTCAGCAAGCACGAGCACAAGTTGCTGGCCTGCGAAGGCTGCCACGGACCGGGCGAAGCCCACGGCCAGGATCCGCGTAAAGATAACATCGACAAGAGCGATTACGCCGCCTGCGTCCGCTGCCACGAGGCCAATCCTTCCCGTCCCAAATGGCTCAAACAGGTGACCGCCAAGACTCACTATACCGGTCAGAAATGCACGGATTGCCACGTCCCCCACATGCCCACGGAGGTGCCGCCATGAACCTGAACACTCCTGCTCCAGTCGGATCCGCCCAATCCCCGAATCAGACCGGCGCCGAAGCGTCTCCGATAAAGAAAAACGTTTCGCGCCGCAACATGCTCGGAGCCGTGGGAGCCACCGTCGCCGGGCTTCTGGCCGCGCCCGCCGCCCGCGTCGCCAAGGCGGGGGTTCAAAATGCGCTCGCCAGTTCCGGGGCGCCCGAGGGTTACGACCCCACCCAGCACAAATGGCGCATGGCCGTCGATGTCAATCAATGCATCGGCTGCGGGCTCTGCGTGGACGCGTGCAAAAAGGAAAACAAAGTCCCCGAGGGCCCTTTCTTCCGCACCTGGGTCGAGCGCTACACGATCACCAAACCCGCGCCCGGCTCCGGCGAATCCCGCGGCGAGGTTTTCGTGGACTGCCCGGACGGCGGACGGCACGGCTTCCCGCCTTCCTCCATTCCGAAAGAAGACATCCTGCATTCCTTTTTCGTGCCCAAACTGTGCAACCTCTGCGAGCACTCTCCCTGTGTCCAGGTTTGCCCGGTCGGCGCCACGTTCGACTCGCCGGACGGCGCGGTGCTGATCGATCCCAATTACTGCATCGGCTGCGGTTTCTGCATTCAGGCGTGTCCCTACGGCTGTCGGTTCCTCAACCCGGTCACCCGCACGGCCGAAAAATGCACGCTCTGTTACCACCGAATTTCGCGGGGGCTCAAGCCCGCATGCGTCGAGGTATGCCCCAGCCAGGCGCGGATCTTCGGCGATCTCCTGCACCCGGTCGAAGACGATCCGCTCCAGCGCTTTTATAAAAATAATCGCGTCCAAACCCTCAAACCGCACCTCGGCACCGATCCGCGCGTATTTTATGCCGGCATCGACAAGGAGGTCCGGTAGCCATGACCAACGCCATTGTTGAAATCCTCCAGCAGCCGCATTTCGAGGGCTACGTTTATCCCAACGAGGCCTCGCACCAGCCGCTCTGGAGTATTCTCATCGTGCTGTATCCTTACATCACGGGACTGGTCGCCGGCGCGTTCATCATGGCGTCCCTCGTGCGGGTCTTCAACGTGCGCGCCCTGAATCCCGTCTACCGTCTGTCCCTCCTCACCGCCTTCGCTTTCCTGCTGTGTGCGCCGCTGCCGCTGCTTTTCCATCTCGGCCACCCGGAACGCTGCTTCGAAGTGATGATGACGCCCCACCTTACTTCGCCGATGGCCATCTTCGGGTTTGTGTACGCCTGGTACCTGATGGCCGTCCTGCTGCTCGAATTGTGGTTCGACTACCGTTACGACCTTGTAAGCTGGGCGAAGATCACCCCCGGGTTCAAAGGTTTGCTCTACCGGCTGTTCACCGTGGGCGTCAACGACCAGTCCGACGCCGCCGTGAAACTCGATCACAAGATCGGGCATATCCTTTCCGTGGTCGGCATCCCTTCGGCCTTCCTTCTGCATGGCTATGTCGGCTTCATCTTCGGCTCCGTCAAAGCCAACCCGTGGTGGGGCAACGTGCTGATGCCGATCATCTTCATCATGTCCGCCATGGTCTCCGGCATCGCCCTGTGCGTGTTCAATTACAGTGTCCTGTGCTGGATCCGCCGCAAGGCCATCGACATGCGTTGCATCGACGTGATGGGCATGTATCTGTTCTATGCGCTGGTGGTGGACGCGGCCATCGAAGTGCTGGATTGGATCCATCGCATCTACTCCGCGGAGGAAGGGTTTCACCTGATACAATACATGGCCCGCGAGAAGCTCTTCTACACGCTCAGTATCGGGCAGGCCATCTGCGGCACGCTCCTCCCCTTGCTCATGCTGGGGGCGCTCCAGCTGCTGCGCCATCGCTTCCCGGAAATCCTCCGCCGCCGCATGTATTTTGCCAGCTCCGCGCTCATCCTCATCGGCGTACTGGCCATGCGCTGGAACGTCGTCATCGGCGGGCAGATGTTTTCCAAGAGCCTCCGCGGGCTGATGGGTTACAAGATGGAATTTGCGGGCCTCGAGGGCTGGTTCATGGGCGGCGTGCTCCTGGCCCTGCCCTTTGTGGTCCTCACGGTCATGATCAAACTGTTTCTCTCCGAAAAATTGCCGGCGTCGCATCTTCCCGACTCCGGCCCGGAATCGGGGAGCCAGACGGATTTCCGGAAACCGGCGGGGGCGGCCGTCTGAGCGGCTGCCACGATTGGTTACGGAAGTTGAAACCATAAGAAACCACGAAAGCAAAACAGGAAGTATGAAAAAGAGAATACTGCTGGCGATCGCGCTGTCGATCCTCCCGGCGCTCTCGCTTTCGGCCGCCGATGCCAAGGCGCAGTACGAAAAAGACTGCGCCAAGTGCCACGGTGCCGACGGCAAGGGCGAAACCAAAATGGGCAAGAAACTCGGCGCTAAAGACTACACCGATCCCAAGGTGCAGGCCGAACTAAAGGATGACAAGGCGATCAAAGCCATCAAGGAAGGCCTGAAGGACAAGGAAGACAAGGTGCTGATGAAACCGGCCGAAGGCCTGTCGGACGACGACATCAAGGCGCTTGTCGGCTACATGCGCACGTTCAAGAAGTAGGCAACAGTCCGTTCGCAACCGCGCGGCCCGACGGTGCGAGGGAAAGCGGGTCGCGCGCTCCGCAGCCAGCCACCGGAGCCCAGGCTCCGGTCGGGCTCCGCTTTGCGCGTTGCGGGCGACGGAAGCGATCGAATGAGATTTTGACGACGAAACCAGACCCCTTTGCAGACCTATGAATAAAGAAACCACGAACCCGCCCCCCGCCGGACGCCGGACATCCATTTTACGAAACTGGACCAGCGCCGCGGGCCTGGTGGTCGTCGTGGGCAGCTGCTTCTCGTTCCTGTTCCTGATGGTGCTCGACGCCACCGCGCACATCTCCAATCCCTACGTCGGCATCCTCACTTATTTGGTGGCGCCGGGCTTCCTCGTCCTAGGCTTGATCCTCGTCATCATCGGCGCTTTCCTGCGCCGCCGGCACGTCGTCAAGGCGGAAGGCCCCTTGCCGCCGTTGCGCATTGACCTGACCCGCCCGCGCGACCGCAAGTTGCTAGGCTTCTTTCTCGCCGCCAGTGTGATCTTCCTCCTGGTTTCCGCCATCGGCAGCTATCAGACTTATCATTACACCGAGTCCGTCTCCTTCTGTGGCCAGGCCTGCCACGGCGTCATGAAACCCGAGTACACCACCTACCTCGATGGCCCGCATGCGCGAGTCCCGTGCGCGGAATGCCACATCGGCAAAGGCGCCGGCTGGTACGTGCGCTCCAAATTGTCCGGCATGTATCAAGTCTATGCCACGGCCGCGGACAAATATCCCAAACCGATCCCCACCCCGGTCAAAAACCTGCGTCCCGCCCAGGAAACCTGTGAGGAATGCCATTGGCCGAAGAAATTCGTCGGCAACCTCGAACGCACCTACAACAGCTTCCTCGGCGACGAAACCAACACCCCCTACACCGTCCGCATGCTCCTGAATGTCGGCGGCGGCGACGCCAGCCACGGCCCCGTCGGCGGCATCCACTGGCACATGAACGTCGGCAACAAAATCGAATACGTCGCCAGCGACGAAGCCCGTCAAAAAATCCCCTGGGTCCGCATCACCGACTCCCAGGGCGTCGTCACTGAATATCGCACCCCCCGCTTCACCAACGCTGTAGAGGAAGCCGCCATCCGCCGCATGGACTGCATGGATTGCCACAACCGCCCCGCCCACCGCTACCAGGCGCCCAACACCGCCGTCAATATTGCCATGTCCCTCGGCAAGATCGACCGCTCACTTCCCTACATCAAGACCAACGCCCTGTTCGCCCTCACCCGCCCCTATAGTACCACCCAGGAAGGCCGCGACGGCATCGCCACTTTCCTCTTCGACAAATACCAGGGCGACCCGCGCATTCGCCCGACCATTGGCGCCGTGCAGAATATTTACACCAACAACTTCTTCCCCGAGATGAAGGCCACCTGGCGCAGTTACCCGGACAACATCGGCCACAAGGACTGGCCCGGCTGCTTCCGCTGCCACGACGGCTTGCACAAAACCGCCGACGGCAAACGATCCATCAAGGCGAATGATTGCAATTCCTGCCACACCATCCTGACCCAGGGCCAGGGCGCGGAGCTCGATATGCTCACGCCCCGGGGCCAGAAGTTCAAACATCCCGGGGACGAAGTGGACGGTGCCTGCAACGAATGCCACACCGGCGGTCCCTAGAACCAAAGCAAGAATAGCGCAGGAGAAGCCAAGCGATGCATAGTTGGACGGCACATGCATCATATAAATTTAACTCATGGTCTTTGCGCACCATTTCCGCGCCGCCGCGGCGGTCGTCCTTCTCCTTTCGGGGGCGGCCGCCGCATACGCGGCGGAAATCAAGAACAGCGACTGCCTCGATTGTCATTCTGACAAGACGCTGACGAAAACCAACGCCGCGGGTCGCGTCACGTCGCTGTTTGTCGATCCCAAGACCTTTCTCGGCACCGTTCACGCCACCAACTCCTGCGCGAGTTGTCACGCGGACCTGACCACCAAGCACCCCGACGATAACGTACCGGCACGGCAGCCCGCCTGCGGCAGCTGTCACGACAAGGAATCTAAGCAATACGCCACCAGCATCCATGGCATGAGCCACGCCATGGGGGCCTCGGGAGCGGCGACCTGCCAGTCCTGCCATGGTTCGCACGATATCCTGTCCGCCAAAAACCCGATTTCACCGGTCTTCAAACTGAACTTGCCGCGCACCTGCGCCACCTGCCACACCAACAGCGCGCTCACCCGCGAATACGCCATCAAGAACCCGGACGTCGCCACCCATTACCTCGATAGCATCCACGGCCGGGCGCTGATCAAGATGGGACTGATCGTCGCCCCGTCATGCAACGATTGTCACGGCGTGCACGACATCAAACGCGCGGTGGACCGCGATGCGCCCATCAACCCCGCCAATGTGGCCGCCACCTGCGGCAAGTGCCACGTCAGGATCGAGGAAACTTATAACGCCAGTGTGCACGGCCAGCTCCTGGCCAAAGGCGACAAGCGCGGACCCGTGTGCACCGACTGCCATACGGCGCACGATGTCGAAACGCCGCGCAACGGCCATTTCAAGATGATGAGCGATGCGCGTTGCGGCAAATGCCACGAGGACCGCCTCGAACATTATCGGGAGACCTATCACGGCAAGGCCATGGCCCTGGGCAAGACCAGTGTCGCCTCCGAAGTCGCCGCTTGCTACGACTGCCACGGGCATCACGACGTCCTGCCGATTTCGAATCCGGCGTCGCATCTCTCCAAACAAAACATCGTGGCCACCTGCCGCCAGTGCCATCCAGGCGCCAACACCAAGTTCACCGAGTACCAGCCGCACGCCAACCCAATGGACGCCAAAAACTATCCGCTGCTCCACTGGACCTTCATCGGCATGACGTCACTGCTGGTCGGCGTCTTTGTTTTCTTCGGCGGGCATACTCTGGCCTGGCTCTTCCGCGCGCTCTACATGTATTGGCACGACTCCAAGAAATTCCGCGAGGCCAAGGTCAACGCGCAGGAAGGCGGCGAATGGTTCACCCGCTTCCTGCCCTTTGAACGCTTCCTCCATTTCCTGGTGGTGACGAGTTTCCTGCTCCTGGTGCTGACGGGCATGCCCTTGAAGTTCTACTACACGAGCTGGGCCAAGGCGCTCTTCAGTCTCCTGGGCGGAGCCGAGACCGCTCGTACGCTTCATCGTTTCGGGGCCCTCGTGACCTTTCTCTACTTTGGCCTTCACGTCGCGTCCCTGATCGGCCGCGCCTGGAAAGGCCGCGTCAAAATCCGCGATCCGCAAACTTCCAAATTCAGCTTTAAGCGTCTCATGCAGGTCGTCTTCGGCCCGGACTCCATGCTGCCGACGATCCAGGATTGGCGCGATTTCGTGGCGCACAACAAGTGGTTCTTCGGCAAGGGTCCCAAGCCCGAATTCGATCGCTGGACCTATTGGGAGAAATTCGATTACTTCGCCGTGTTCTGGGGCGTCTTTATTATCGGCTCCTCCGGCCTGTTCATGTGGTTCCCGACCTTCTTTACGAAGTTACTGCCGGGCTGGCTCATCAACATTGCCCTGATCATTCACTCGGATGAAGCCCTGCTCGCCGCCGGTTTCATCTTCTCGATCCATTTCTTCAACACCCATTTCCGGATCGAAAAATTCCCCATGGACACTGTCATTTTCTCCGGCCGCATTTCGAAAAACGAAATGCTGCACGAGCGCCGCCGCTGGTATGACCGCCTGGTCGCCGAAGGCCGCCTCGATGAACACCGCGTCCGGGACGAATGGCTCCGTTGGAAGAGCATCGCCCGGTCCTTTGGCTATTTCTTCTTCGGCCTCGGGATCATCCTGCTCCTGCTGATCATCTACGCGATGGTGACCCGTCTTCTCCACGGCGGCTGAACGCTCACTCCGATACGTTCAACGCCACCACGCCACCGATAATCGCGATCAGGCCGCATACCTTCACGACGCTCAACGGTTCGCGAAACCACAACACCCCGATGGTGGCGATCAGCGCCGTTCCAATCCCGCTCCAAATCGCATAAGCCACGCCCACCGGCACCTTTTTCAGCGCCAGCGAAAGGCAGGAAAAACACACCACGTAAAACACCGTCATCAAGACGGTCGGCAACGGCTTTGAAAGTCCCGCCGACAGCTTCATGCAGGTCGTTCCCGCCACTTCGAACACAATCGCCAGCATTAAATAGATCCAGTGCATAATCTCAAATTCGCTTCACCCTTTGTCTGAGCCGCGCATTATCGCCTCCGAGGCCGCGTCGCTGAAAGCTAAAACCACAGCGAAGGCCCACTAGCGTTATGATGCCTGGGGTCCAGGAAAGAAGATCCGAGGCTCGAAGCGATGCCAGCGCGATGCATGCCTCCCAGCGGCGAAGGGTGATGCTGGCGGCACCCCTTGTTCACTCCTCAATTCAATGACGGCCGCCGGGAACGACAATCTCGGCATTCGCGACGGGCCCGCGTCGAACGCACACGGCAAACGCATTCGTTTGAAGCTCTCCCACGCGCAGCAGGTATTTTTCCGCCGCCATCGCAATGTCGTCCTGCTGACCGTTTGGAAAAGTCACCTGCAAGCGCACCACCAGCGGATCCGAACTTGGGATCGACTTGACCACCGGCAGCCTGGCGGGGTCGGCGAACGGCGTGAGCACAGTGCCCATCGCCGCGGGCAGGCTGCGCTTTTCCACAAACGCCGCCACGGGCGCTTTCTCCGCCGTGGCATCGCCCACTGGAATCCATCCCTCGCGCATTTCGCAACGCGCCCCGTCGGTAACTTGCACGCGAATGTTGGAGCCCGTTTCAAATCCGGTTTGCACCGCCCCATCCACCACGCTTGCCGGCGCCTTCAGCGGAAAGTGAAACAACCGCGTCAGCTCGTGCGCGCCGCTGCCGGCGACAAAATCCGCCACCACCCAATAATCCGGCTTCACGAAAAGCACACTGCGCTGATGGCGCAGTTCCGGGGTATGGATCTGCCCGCTGGCAAAGTCAGCGGCGGCATCCGTATGCCAGGCCAGCAGTTCCGGATCGCATGCGGGCTGTTCCTTGCCGTCGATCATCAAAACGTTATGCGCCGCGCTCTTTCGCAGGTAGCTGGTGGAGAGCGGCTGGTCGTAACTATACATGCCGGGATCCACCAGCAATTCCCGCCCGGCGGCGACCACCACCTGTAACCGGTCCTGGTGGCTGTGCCCGCCGCCCCAGGGCGCGCAGTCAAACATCAGAAATCGCGCCTCCTTGTCCCAGCCCGTGCGCATCACCGCGTATTGGGCGCTCGGCAAAAGAACGGAAGTGAACGCCGGCGGCTGCGCTTTCAGCCGTGCATATTTCTCAAAAACCCCCGGGCCGAAAAGCCACAACCAGCTTTCAGCGCCCTGCTCCGCGCCCAGATACCGCAGGTCAGCTCGTTGATACATCAACGCCCCCACGCCCAGGCTCTCCGCCAGGTGGACGGGACTGCGTCCATGCCCGGCGTCCCCCACCGTGACACACGCCCCGTCCGGCTCGCGCAGGTCCATCAGGAACTCGAACATCTTTTCATGCCGGTCCAGCAAGCCCGCCCCCTCGTAACCGTTCGCGCGGCTCAGCAGGCCCACCTTCAAAAACTCCATCATCACCCAGGTGTGATATCCCGGCGTCAGTTCGTGGTGCGCGCCGTCGGGCTCCACATCGCGCTGCATATGATCCACCAGCAAACGCAAACCCCGCTCGCGCCAGCCTGCCGCCGCCTTGAATTCCGGCAGCATGATCCCGATCGTCGCCAGCCCGCTCGCCTCGCACACCTGCCAGTTGCCCATGCGATACTTCGTGCTCCATGCTTCCAGGTAGCGCGCGTGCTCCACCAGCGAACGCGACATCAGGTACTTCGCCTCCGCGTCAAACTCCGGCGCGTCCATGAAAAGCTCCAGCGCGTCGAACCATACATCACTGCGAATCCCCACCTCCAGCGTGCGCCAGACCGAGCCGTTGGTGCCCCGGTCCGTGGAGGGCTTGAGCGGCACGGGATTGTCCGCAATCCAGCTTTTCAGCAGGAAAACAAAATCCTCCGCATAGATCGGGTTGCCGGTGCCCCAGTACGCGTAACCCAGGTCGCGCCAGTAGCCGAACCGGCTCAGCACATGCGTCCACTCGATCCGGCCATGCAACCACTCCACGCGATGGGCGAGTTGTTTGCGCACACCCAGGAACTGGAAGTCGCGCGCCAGGACGCGGTTGGCGGCGTTGGTATAACGGGCGAGCCCGCCGAAGCGCTCCTCCTCCAGCCGGATCAATTCCGCCCGGTCGCGCCGCGACCAAACCCACTTCGGCTCGGTGCGGGTCTCCAGATGCCGCGCCCACGCCGCCTTCGCCGCCGGCCAATTCTGCCGCGTGACCGCTTCCCGGACCGCCGCCAAATCCTGCCGGTTCAAATCGAGCAGCGCAAAGAATGCCGGCTCCCCCTGCACGGCGAACGGCGAGCCGCTCGGCGGATTGGTAGTTTCAGGAATACCGGCGCCAGCGCAGTTCGCAATCGCCCACGCACACAGTCCCACACACAAAAATCTCATCCCTCCTTTGACGCCCCGTGGTCTCCAAATCATCACCGGCTACCTGATTCTTTTCCACGTCCGGCCAAAATGTGCGTAGCAAATGGCAACCCACGCACGGTTAACCTTGCCGCTGTCAGTTTACGCTTAAAACATGGGTATTGTGCGGTATGCTGCTGCCCTCGCGGCTGCTCTCCTTTCCTCGTCGATCCTCGTCATCGCCGCGGCCCCCGCGGCGGAGATCAAGAACAGCGATTGCCTCGATTGTCACGCGGACAAGACGCTTACCAGGACGAATGACGCCGGAAAGGAAATCTCGCTCTTCGTGGACGTCGCCAAACTGGCGGCCTCCATCCACAAGACGAACACGTGCGCGAGTTGCCACGCGGACATCACCACGAAACATCCCGACGACAACATCGCCGCCAAGCCGCCTCAATGCGCCCGCTGCCATGAAAAGCAATCCGAGAGCTACGGTTTGAGCGTTCACGGCCTCGCGGCCGCCAAGGGGCACCAGGACGCGGCCACCTGTACTGATTGCCACGATGGGCACACCATCCTGCCGCCGACTTCGCCCGAATCGCCGCTGCATTTCACCCGCCTCGCGGAGACTTGCGGCACCTGCCACGACCAGGAAGCGAAGGATGTTCAAGAGAGTGTTCACGGCCAGGCCGTCGCCGCCGGGCACCGGGAGGCGCCCACCTGCACCGATTGCCATTCCGAGCATAAGATCACCGGGCTGCGCACCAACTCCACCTTGCAAATCTCCGCGGATGTCTGCAGCGACTGCCACGCGTCCGAGCGGATGAACACCAAATACAATCTCCCGACTGACCGGGTGAAAACGTTCTTCGAAAGCTACCACGGCCTCGCTGCCCAATATGGTTCCACGGTCGCCGCCAATTGCGCGAGCTGCCACGGCGTCCACAGGATCCTGCGGTCCACCGATCCGCGCTCCAGCATTTATTCCACGAATCTCGTGGTCACCTGCGGCAAGTGTCATCCGGGCGCCAGCGAGAATTTTGCCCAAACCAAGATCCACGTGGACGCCTCCACCGCCCAAGCTGCGCCCGATCTCGGGGGCAAGATCAACTGGTGGGTCCGCCGGATTTATCTCTTCCTGATTGTCGCCACCATTGGCTTCATGCTGGTGCACAACGTGCTCGTGTTCGTGAAGAAGGTTCGCGCCCGTTACCTCGCCGCGCATCTCACCGTCCCGCGCATGGATATTTCGCAGCGACTGCAACACTTCATTCTCGCGGCGAGCTTCATCATTCTGGCGGTCACCGGTTTTGCGCTGAAATTCCCCGACTCCTGGATCGCCAAGGTGCTCGGCTCGAACGAACCCTTCCGTCGCTGGAGCCATCGCCTCTCCGGCGTCATCCTCCTGCTCGCCGGCTTCTACCACCTCTACTACCTGTTTTCCAAGCCCGAGGGGCGGCGGCTAGTCCGTGATTTTCTGCCCACGAAGCAGGATCTCACCGACCTGATTCAAAGCGCGCGTTACCTGGTCGGCCTCAGCCCGGATCGGCCGCGCTTTGCGAGATTCGGCTACCCGGAGAAAATGGAATACTGGGCCGTCATCTGGGGCACCATCATCATGGGCGTCTCGGGGCTGCTCATCTGGTTCAAGATTGATATCACTCGCTGGCTTCCGGGCTGGGCGGTGGACGTGGCCACCACCATTCATTACTACGAAGCCATCCTGGCGTGCCTGGCAATTATCGTGTGGCATTTTTACCACGTGATTTTCGATCCCGACATCTACCCGCTCAACTGGGCCTGCTGGAAAGGCAAAGTCTCCCAACACTGGCACGAGGAAGAGCATCCGCTCGAAGACGTGATTGCGCCCGCGCCCGACCCGGCCACCGCTTCCGCGCCGGCCGAGCCTGTGCCCACGGCAGCCACCAAAGCCGGTTACGAGATTTAAATTGGAGGGGTGGGACCAGTGGGACCGATGGGGTGAGCTTCGGTAGTCTTTGGCAGGCTAGCCGCGCGATCCGAGCGGGATGCGGCCGCAGTTTTATTTAGTCCCGGATGTGATGCAGCCTTCCATTTTCGGATGATTTGGCCAGGGCGCGGAATTCGCCCACGTCTTCCAAAACGAGCAGTACGCCGGGAGGTTCGGCGTAGGGCAGCAGGCTGGCGGTGATCAGCAGGTAGATGAAATGCGTGCCCTCCGGGGTGCGCAATTCGGCCTCGTGAATCTGTCGCTGGACCGCGCCTCCAGCCAGGGCGAGTCGCACGCTGTTGCGGATGACACAGTCCTGGCAGCGGCGGCTGTGGCCGCAGCCGTTGGCCTCCGCGTGGATACAGTGAATAACTTCGCCGCCGCGCCGATGCAAGGCCAGCGCGGGCTCTTCACCGAGCAATTTCTCAGCGGCGGTGTTGAAATCCTGGATCTCCACTTCCGCATTCACAATCAGCGTGGGATGCGGAAAGGCGTCGAACACTGCCCGCCAGTACTGGGCTCGCTCCTCGGCATGCTCATGATCAACCATAACCTTCAGCCAGGTCCTTAAGTTGCGCTAACACATGATCTCCTGATTGTCCATAATAACTTATTCACAGCAACGCGGGCGGACGCCTACGGCCATGGCCACCTGATTTCCAGGAGCCTCTTTTCGGCGGCCGCCAATGAGAGGATCTCCAGCCTCCGAACATTGCCACGAGCGGCGGCGCTCGAAACGGGCAGGTTGCAAGATGGACCCCGGCTAGAGCCCGCATTTCGCCATGGAATTCCCCGCAGTCAATGCAGGCATTTCGCGCGATGTGGCGGCCCGCCTGCACAAAAACCGCACCGAGGCGGAAGGCATCCTTAATGCTGAACCGCAGGAAGTGCGATCAAGCGGGCCCGGAATTGCACAAGGGTGCGATACCGACAACGAGCCGGCGCCAGCATTTTCGCGCCCGCGAGGGCTGCCCTTCGGGGCGCGGAATTTATTTACACACGCATCAACCAATAACCGCTTAAAGCAAATGAAAGTATTAAATGATCTGTTCCTGGACGAACTGGCCGACATGTACGACGCCGAGCAAAGGATCGTACGCGCCCTCCCCAAACTGGCCAATGCGGCCACCTGTAACGACCTCAAGAAGGCGTTTGAATCCCACTTGAAGGAAACCCAGGGCCATGTGAAGAAACTCGAACAAGTTTTTCAGGCCTTCGACAAGAAGGCCAAAGGCAAGACCTGTGAAGCGACCGTCGGACTCCTTAAAGAAGGCGACGAAATCGCCACGGAATTCAAGGGCTCGCCGGCCATCAACGCCGCGTTGATCTCGGCGGCGCAAAAGGTCGAGCATTATGAGATGGCTTCCTACGGCTGTCTGCATGAGTGGGCGGGGCTGCTGGGAAACCAAAAGGCCGCCGGTCTGCTGGAGGACATTCTCGATGAAGAGAAAGCCGCCAATGACGGTCTCACCGAGCTGGCCCGTGCCAGCAGCAACAACGACGCCCTGGGCGAATCGGACGATGGTTCAGCCCCAGAGGAAAGTGAAACGAAGAAAAATCCCCGCCGGGGGATGCGCCCCGTGAGTGCGCGCTGATCCTGACTGAACTGCTCCTTCGTCCCGCTTCCGGGTGGGACGAAGGAGCGACCACAATTACACGGAGGCGGAAGGGAGCGCCGGGAAGTCTCTGGCGGGCGTGACGCACAGTGAGGTCCAGACCCGGGCACTTTGCCGGAGGAGTTTTTCAGCAGGTTTGTTACCACAATTCATTTCGCCAGCGCTGGCTTGCCAAGCACGTGCGGCTGCGGGGCGGTTTCCTCCGCAGGCAGGATCCAGGAGGCGGCGGCGGTGAGCCAGATGGTGCCCACAGTCGCGTAGGCAGCCGCTTTGGCGGCACTGCCGAGCCACGGAAGGGATTCGTAGAGCCCGCTGTACCAGGCGTAGCTTTGTTTCGTATAGACGGCGCCGAACCAGAGGAGGGCGGCGATAAACCAGGCGGCGCTCATGGACGCGACAATGGTCCGGACCGAGCGGGCCGGGAAATCGCCCAGGCCGGCGAAGCTTTTCCACATGCGCGGAGAGATCAGGCCGGTGCCCAGCAGGGCGCATTGGCCGAGGATGAAGTTGACGAGGTATTCGGCGCCGGTGTCGGTGAAACCGTAGGAGTGGAGGCCGACGCCGAGGAGGTTCACGCCGAACCAGGAGAAGCAGGTGACGATGTTGCCGAAAATGGCGAGGTTCATGATGCCGCGCTCGCTCAGGAGTTTGCCCCAGCGGGCGTGGAGGATGATGCCATTCCAAAGGACGATCAAGAGCGCGCCGTTTTCCTTCGGGTCCCAGCCCCAGAACCGGCCCCAGGATTGGTCGGCCCAGATGCCGCCGAGAACGGTGCCGATGAAGCTGAAGAGGGTGGCGAAGCAGACGATGCCGTAAACCATTTTGGACAGCGCCTGGCTGGTCGCCATGGGTTTCGCCGTCGCGCCGAGCGTGTGTTGCAATTGGGGTGTGAAAACGCCGAGCAATACATAGACGATCGCCAGGCCTCCTGCCGCAAAGGTCGAGGCGTAGCCGAGCGTGACGGTGACCACGTGGCTGGCGAGCCAGCCGTTGGTGTCGAGGACGGCGCGCAGCATTTCCATGGTGTCGCCGCCGAGGGCGAGGTTGTGGGCGATGACCAATGTGCCGAACCCGGCGATGGCCGCCACCAGTGATCCGATGGCGGCGCGATACAGCCGCTCGAGAATCAGGCCGAGGACCACCACGGACCAGCCGATGAAGATCGCGGAGGAATACAGGTTCGTCACGGGCGGCCGACCTTCGAGCACCATCCGAAAAACCAGGCCAAAGGTATGCACCAAGCCGGCCAGGAGGATGAGGTAAAATGCCGAGCGGCGCAGCGATTCCGAAAGATTCGCGGCCACCGGCAGGGTCAGCAACGCAGTGCACGCGAGGACGAAGGCGAAGAGGTAGATGATCATCGCGTGGAGAAACGACTTGGTGTCGTTGTAAAAGAATTCCGCCCGCCCCTTTTGCAACTCGCGCGCGAAGTCCGGTTTCAGCCATTGCTGATAACCGGCCACGGCATCGTTGAAGTCGCCCGCCCGCTCTGCGCGATATGCCGTGGCGATGGCCGCGAGATGCGTCAACGCCGGCGCGTAGACCCCGCTGTGGGCGGATTCGAGGAGCGCCGCGCCCATGTTCTGCCAGCGCTCGCGTCCCTGCGCCGGTTCGGCGGGCGGCACCACGAGCGCGTAACCGTATTCCGACATCTGCTGAAACTCCTGCAACGGCGCGGCGATTTTGCGCAAGGCCGCGGCGTCGGAGGGGTTTCCGGCTGCGTTCGCCTGCGCGGCCGCGCGGGCAGGGACGAGGTCTTTTTGAAATTCAACCAACTGCGCGCTGAAATCATCCGCGCCATCCGGCTGCAAGGTGAACTTCAACTGCCGGTAGAGCGCCACCGCGTTGGCCAGCTTCAGGAGCTGCTTCTCGAAGACGCTCCGTTGTTCCGACGTGGAAAGCTTTTGCTGCTCGCGCTCAAAAACGCGCCCGGCCTGCTTTTCCACCTCGGGCAGGACCGGTTTGATCTGGGCGTAAGTGTAATAGCGCAGCCCGGATTTTTCGACGCCAAGGTCCTGCAGCTTCAATTCGCCGAGCAGATCCGGCAGATGAATCAGGAAGATCGGGCGCCTGTCCGCGTCTTCGGGCCGGGTCATGACTTCCAGCAGCCATTCGGTCGCCTTCAACTTTTTGGGGTGATGCCAGAACTTCCAACCCGGCACTTCCTCCAGCGGGACCTCGCCGGTGCTGCGGATCTGCAGCAGCGCGTTGCGCGCCACGGAATCGAACGGTTGAATGCGGCCGTTCAACAATACCGGCAGCCGGCCGAACTCGCGCACGTGATACTCGCCGTCTTTTTTCGGCGCGAACACGGCAATGATCTCGATCGCGAAGAGGGCCAGGAAAGCCCAGGGCAATAAGCGAAGCACAAGTTTCATGTGGTCCTCCGTTTCAGGGCAAAGCCCAATAGGTGCATGGTGAATTGAATCAGCAGGCCGGCGGACACCAAACCGCAGGCGAAATAGGGCGTCAGCCAACCCGGATTGGTCACGACCTGGAGGATCGTCCCATGATCATCGGGATCGAAGCCCGACTGGTAATACGTTTGGCCGCCGTAGCGCAGCGGGCTGTTCATGTAGATCAACACCTCGCGTTTTTCGCCGGTGTCCGGTCGATGCACAATCACGCGGCTGGCGAAGTTTTTGGGAATGTCCGTGCCGGCGTAAACCTCGTGCTGGAATTTTTGTAACTCCAGGGTGTACGGCGCGTAGTACCGGCGCGGCCGCATGGCCACCCGGTAATGGCGATTCTCATAGTGAAACACCTGCGGTGTCTCGATGAATTCGGAAACCACCCAGGTGCCCAGCGAACCTTTCGGGGTGACGATTTCCACGACAGCGGCGGGCACGTCGCGCTTTTCCATTTCGGTCGCCCGCGGCAACTCATGGATGGCGACCCGCGGCCCGACGCCCTGGGTCGCCGAGGGAGTGGTGCTCGCGCCGGGTTTGATTTCCTCCACGGCGGAGTTCGGCAGGAACTTGTGGACCTTGATGCTGAACGGCATTTCCGCATGCGAAATCAAGGCATCGCGATGCAACCGGCCCTGCGGTATCGCCACGACCTTGTCCAGCTCCGCATCCGAGGAATCGATCACGACCAGCTCGGCTTCGCGCTCGGTTTCGGAATAGTTGCCGGCCTGGCCTTCGCGCAGGTGCATGCTCGATTCACACGACAGCATGTCCGTCAAAAGCTGGCCGAGCAGCAGCAGGATGATGCCGGCATGCGTAAGCCAGAGACCGATTTTCCTGCGCGTGAGACTCAACCGCGTGAAATGCGCGGCGACGAGATTCAGCAGCAGCACTCCGCCGACCAGGTAACCGCCCGGCAGCACCGGGAGCTTGAAACCGGCACCCTTCGGCTGCCAGTAAATGAAGAAGCTCCGGAAGAATTCGTTCTGGGCCTTGTACAACCCGAGATCCACCTGCGCGAGGGTGCCGGCAAATACCACGATCATGCCGAAAGCCAGGCACACCACGGTCAACCGCAGTGAACTGAAGAACCGCAGGAGGCGCTCCAAAGCCCCGCGCTGGGGGCGCACCGGAGGCGCGGCGGGAGTCGCCAACCTGTCTGACCGGTTCGAGCCGGCCGCGGGCCCGGCCGCGGCGGAGGATTTCAAGTTAGTGGCCATTTGGATACTTTGCGGTCTGGACGAACTTGGTGAACGCAGCGCTCTCCTGCTCCACCACTTTTTCGTCGCCCATCATTTTATAAAACCAGGTATCACCGCTGATCGAAACGATCGCGGCCAGCACGCGGAAGCCCTGCTTCGTGGCTGGGTCGGTGCCTTTGATATCCACCTCGACCGCTTTGCCGCTGGCCACTTGGAGGCCTTTCGCCCGCTTCACCAACTCCGCCTCGTCCCAAGGCGCGAGCCCGAGCTGGCCGCGCCAGCGATTCACGTTCGCCAGCGCTCCGCCGCCATCGCCCATGGAAGTGCTGACGTTGATCACGGCCTGTGCGTTGCCCGCGCCGGTGACCTGGTACTTCGCGACGAGAAATTGTCCGCCGGGAATTTCCTTCCAGTTCGCGGGCACTTTCCAATCGGGTCCGCCCACATGTGTGGCGGGTGCGTCACCGGCCGGCGGCGTGATTCCGCTCAAAGGTGGATGCGAAGGCGGCAGGCCGCCACTCTGGCCGGACAGCGGCGGGTGCGAGGGCGGCAGGCCTTGCTGGCCCGGCAGGGGTGGATGCGAGGACGGCAAGGTCATCGGCCCCGAGGGCGCCGCCGCGGCAGCGGAGGCTTCCGTCGGCGCTGTGAATTCAACGGATTTCAAAAATGCCAGGAACGACGACTTTTGGGCTTTCACCAGGTCGTTTTCGCCGGTCATTTTGAAGAACCAGGCCACGCCGTCCTTGCGCAGGATGGCGCCCAGGATTCGTGTCTGCTGGCCGCCTTGATCGAACAATTTCGCGGACTGGCCGGCCACCTGGACCGATTCGGTCAGCTTCGCGAGTTCGGCTTCCGAAACTTCCGGCTGGCCGACCTGTCCGCGCCAGCGATTTACATTGGCGAGGTCCGCTCCCGCGAGACCCGGCAGCGGGATCACGCTCACGTCGGCCGATTGGCCTTTTTTGCCGGCGACTTGGAATGACGCCACGCGCATCTGACCCGGCGGCACTTCCGTCCATCCGGCCGGCAATTTCCATTTCAAGCCGGGCAGCGTGGCCGGCGCTTCATCGGCGGGGGCGGGCTTGGCGGCCGCCACCGTCGCCCCGGCCTCGGACCCGCCGCCTTGGGCCACGCGATAAACTTTGGGCTCGTCCTTGCCGCAACCCGACAGGGCGGCGGCGAAAAACAGGGCCAGCGGAAAAGCAACGCACAGCCGGCCCGGCCGCGCTCCCCGCGCGGACCGGAGGTTTTTGCCGGACGAGGGATCTGCATTGGTCGTTTTCATATTCGTGTTCAGTCTGCTTGCGGTTCGATTGGTTATCGCGGTTGTTGTAATTTTCGACCGAGCGCGTTGCCCGCCCGTGAACGTTGGGCCGCGTTGGGCAACGCCTTGGCGGCGGGCGCGGCGGTCAGCGAGGGAGTGAGCGACGGATACGTCGCCGCGTTGTGATCCTTGCCGTGGCACGTGAGCGAACAGGTGCCGCTGCCCGGGCCGGTGCTGAAATATTGCAGCCGGCCGTTGGAGGAGGGGGTGACGTAGTCCATGTTGAAATTGATGAGGTTGTTCGCGCTGGCCGACGCGTGAGAATCGTGGCACGTGGTGCACGCGGTCTGCTGATCCACCACGTGGTAGCGGTGCCCGCGATCCTGGCCGGTGCTGCCCGTGGCACGGAAGCTCTGGTCGGCGAGGATGCTGTCGCGGTTGTGGCACTTGTAACACAGCGCGTAACTGGCCGCGCTCTCCGGCTGGTAATCAGCCAGCACGAGTTGCCGCTCGATCAACGGGGTGTAGATGGAGCCGTGCGGCCCGTTCGGTCCCGAGCCGTGCGCGTTGGGCCCCTGGTCGCTGTTATGGCAGTCGGTGCAATAAATCTGGTTCATGGAATTGTAGGGCGGCAGGAGGCTGGGGCTCTGCATGTTCTGCCCGTTGCCCACTACGGGGTGGGCGGACTGGCTGCCAGCGGCAAAGGCCACGCGGAGATTCGTCTGCGGAAACTGCCGGTTGATGTGCGCCGGGCCGCGCGTGTTGCTGTCCGCGTGGCAGCGGAAGCACAGTTCGTATTCGCGCGCGACCTGGTTCACCACGCCACCGGCCTGGTTGACGCCCTTCACTCCAGCGAGCGCGCCGGAGGCGTTGGGCGCGACGGAGGTTGTGGGATTGGACGCGTGCGAATTGTGGCAGTCGGCGCACGTGACGTGCCGCGGCGCGTTGATGGGATCCTCGGTCGGATCGTGCAATCCGTGACTCATGAAAATCGGATGGGTGCTGGGTTTGTTGAACTCGTTCTGGACGTTTTTCGCCGCCACGTTGCTGTTGTGGCATACGAAACAATTCTGCTCCTGGTCCGCGTAGTTGAGCAGGCGGGCCTTGCCGCCGGCGGTGTGCGGGGCGTGGCAGTTTTCGCAGGCGTTGGCGGCCACGGTGGTTTCGGTGGTATGCGGCCAGGGATTCGCGCCGGAGCCATTCCACGTTTTGCCGGAGGTGTAATGGGAGGAAGCCTGCCAGGAAGTGAGCGCGTGGCATTCGCTGCAAATCGCTGAACCGTGGTTGTCCCGCACGAGGAACTGGCCGTATTGATTGTTGTGCGGGTCATGGCACGAGGTGCATTGCACCTGTTTGTTGTGATCCAGCCGCACGCGGTCGGTGAGCAGTTCGGGGTCCTTCAACTGGCCGTTGGCGGTCACCAGCGCGTGGTCGTAGGTAAACGAAACGGGATGGTCGTCCGAAAGGTCCGTGCCCAGGTTGCTGGGTCCCGGCGGCAGCGTGGTGACGCCTTGCTTCATGGCAATCTGCTGCTGGCGGCTGCTCACCATGCCCAGCGCCACCGTGCCGTCATGGCAGCTCAGGCACAGCCGCGAAGCGCCCGTCGGCTGTCCGACCGTGGCCTTGGCGGTGGTGCTCGAATACGGCGTGTAAGTCGCGGTGGACAGCTTGTGATTCCACAACGGCGTTTCTCCGGTCCCCTTGTGGGGCGCGTGACAGAACAGGCAGATTTCCGACTCCGAAGACGCGATATACGGGCCGGGTCCATTAACAGAAAGATCGTGTTTGGTTCCGAGGATCCCGCGGCTGGAGCCGGAGGTGGCGTCCTTGGGATGAATGGCGGAATTGGCGCGCGCCGTGGGCGGCAAACTCGCGGTGCCGGATTGCCGGGCATTGCTGGTGCTGGCCGGGGTCTTGACAGGTTGCGCGGCGGGGAGCGTTTGCAGGCCGGCCCATACCAGCGCCAGCGTCAGGCACCGAATCAATTGAGCATTCATCGATTTCATGGCTCTCCGATGTATTTGAAGATTTGCACGCGGCGATTGTAGGAATCCGCCACCAGGATTTCGTTCGCGCGGCTGATCACGATACCGTTGGGCATCCAGAATTCGCCCGGCCCGGCCCCCATTTCTCCCAGATGCATCAGCAACCGCCCGGAACCATCGAAGATCTGGAAATTATCGAACAGGGCATCCACGACATAGACATTCCCGGTCGTATCGGTCGACACGCCCTTGGGCCGGCTGAACGCGCCCGGCCCATCGCCGAGGGCACCCACCATGCGCTTGAAGTTTCCGGCCGCGTCGAACACCTGCACCCGGCCGTTCATCGAATCGGTCACATACAGATCGCCGTGGCGGTCGGCGGCCACGTGGGTTGGATAGTTGAACTCGCCGACGCCCCGGCCGCGCCGACCGAATTCCGAGCGGCAGTTGCCAGCGAGGTCGAACACCAGCACCGCGTGCCGTTGCGAGTCCGCCACATAAAGCTGCTCATTCAGGACGGCCAGTCCCGCGGGGCGCGCCAGGCGGTTGGTGATCAACCCGGTCAATTTTCCCGACGCGTCGAACATCACCACGGCGCCCAGGCCGGTATCGGCCACGTAAAAAACGCCAGCGTGTTTCGCCACCGCCACCGGCGCGGACAAACGCACCGCGCCGATTTTATTCCACCGCGCGGTCTTCTTCCGCACGCGATCGTAATACGTCACCGAGGCGGAGCCGGTATCGCTCACGACGATGTTGTCTTCCTCGTCCAGGCCGAGGCCGAAGGGCTTCACCATCGATTCGTTGCCTTTGTCCGACCCGGTGATCCAGCGTCCGATCCGCCCGAAGACGGAGGGTTTGATGCCCAGGTCGGCGGCGCGCGAAAAGCTGCGCACATAAGCGATGCGCGCCGGATCGGGGGGGGCCGGCCAGACCGGTGCGGCGGCGGGTTCCGCCACCTGCGGCGCCGGATGCATGCCGGCGCAGCCCGCCATGAACCCGGCGACGCAAACCGCCGCCAGCGAGCGCAAACTGTTCCGGATGGTGGTGCGTGGGTTCATTAGAATACTCGCTTGAGGGTGAACCAGAACAAATGGCGCTGAACCTGCTGGGCATTCACAAAATAATCGAAGCCGTAGTCGTAGCTGAGGCTGAGGCTGGTCCGGCCGATGGCGTAATTAAACGCTGCCCGCGCCACGCCGAGGGTTTGCTCCACGCCGCCGCCGGTCCGATGCGACATCCCGAGGTCCAGGTCCATGCCGAGCCGGTAGGTCACGGTGCGATGATACCGCGCAAACCCCAGGTAGTTCTGCTCCTGCTGCTCCGATTGCGAATAGCTGATCCAGGATTCCGCGGCGTTGAAGCTCAGCGTGGAGGCGCCGTCCGGGCTGAAACTCGCCGACTGCGACAGGCGGAGCGCGTCGTAGGAATAGCCATCCGAGTAATACATTTCGTAGGCCGCCCCGGCGCCAAACCAGCGCCAGTTGAAATCGGAGCCGAAGGTGACGTCGGTGACATTGGGAATGCGGAGGCTGGCCGGTGCGTTGTTGTCGTAGATATTGAGCCGCATGTACGCGGAGACCAGCCGCTGCCACAAATCCATCCGCACTTCAAAAGTCTCGGTGACGTTGTCATACGATCCGGCGGCGGTGGGCACCACGCGGTAGTTCACGAGCACCGAGGCGCCGAACGGAATGCGGCCGCCATCCAGCCGCGTGATGATGGTCTGCGAGGGATTGCCGGTGACGATGTAGTCCAGACCCGGCGTGTAGGGCGGTTCGCCGTTGTTTTGATAAACCACGATCGAGTTCGGAAACACGTTCGCCTGCGCCAGCGTGAAGGAGTTGTCGGCGCCAAAGGTGTGCTGCTCGGCGAGGATCGTGCCGACGGTCTTCTGGTTGTCGTGCTCGAGGAAAATCGAATTATTCACGTAGAGCATCGAATTGTTGCCCAGGCTCTTCGTGTAATTCTCCGAGTTGCCCACGCCGAAACTCTGCAGGTAGCCGTTGAACCGGCCATCCGAGGTGTCCGTCTCCGCCCCACGGACGACCAGCGACGAATTCAAGCTGTCATAAAGGTGGTGCGTGACGCCGGCCGAACCGGAATAGCTGCCGGAGTGAAAATCGCCCTGGGCAAAATTGTCGTAACTGAAATTTGCGGTGCTGGTGAGATTGTGCGGATGCGTGCCGCCCAGCGAGATGTCCGCGTTGCCCTGGCGGCTCTGCGGGCCGAGGTAATCGCTGATGTTGTAACTCGCGGTGGTGTTCAGCTGCCAGCGGTTCACGTCGCCGAACTGCTCGTTGTCCCCGAACGTGACGGTCTGGTCGGAGCCTTCGAGGTTCGAGGCGGTATCGACGTAGGTATTCTCGTTGTAGTTGTAGTTCAACCGCGAACCGCCCACGCCGCGCGAATGGGCCACTTCGACATCAAACAGGTTCTGGACGGAAGAGTAGTTGCCGCTGAGGGCCATGGTTTCCTGGTCCACGTAGGTGTAGCCCGAGCCCATGGTCCAGGGGCCGTTGTTGTAGTTGAGCCGGCCGCCGTAGCGCCAGCCTTCGAGCCAGACGCGGTTGAAGGAGTCATAGTCCAGGAAGGTCCGGCCATAACCGGCGAAGAGATTGCCGTTGAGCGGCTTCGTGGGCAGAAAATTCAAGCCGCCGCCGAACGCGCCCAGGTATTCGAACTGGTTCTTGCTGCTGGAGGTGGAACCCGACTCCACCTTGATCTGGCCGAAGCCGGCCGCGAGCCAGCCGTTGAGATTGAAGCGGATGAAATTCGGATGGTAGATCGAGCCGTCCACGCTCGCGCCAAAATCCGGGCCGATGAAGAGGTGGCTTTCCTTCGCGGAGACATTGGACTGCTGGAAGGTCGTGGACTCATAGCTGCCCTCCGAATAAATGCCGAGACTGGAGTCCTGGAGATTCACGGTGATGAGTTGCGGTTCCTGGGGCGGCGGCACGCGGAGCTGGGCGAGAGCACGAAAACTGGAGGCCAGGCTGGCCAGCAGGACCAGCCACCAACTCGCGCGTTGTGGCCACCGTGGGTTCATTTGGGTGCGGTGGCCGGCGGGGCCGTTGCTGATTTAAGACCCAGGGCGGTCAGGAGATTCCTGTCCTTGCCCCAATGCGGATCATGGCAGGCCGTGCAGGCGGTCGCCTCCTGGCCCGCGTGGGCCTTGACCGCCGCCAAATCCTTCTCCTCGTGGCACTCCATGCAGGCCTGGCGGCCGGGCTTGCTGAGCAATCCCTTCTCGTTGGACTGATGCGGGTTGTGACAGGAGGCGCAGTCACCGTTGGCAGCCGGGTCGTGCTTGAACGGCGCCTTCGCCAGGGCTTGTTGGAGGTCCTCGTGACACTCGTAACAGAGCTTGCCACCCGCCTTGCTCAACAGCTTCTTGTTGTCGGACTGATGCGGATTATGGCAGGAGGCGCACTCGCCGTTGGCCACGGGCTGGTGCACCACTTTGGCCTTCGCAATCTGCTGCTGGGTGTCCTCGTGACAATCGAAGCAGAGTTTTCCGTCGGGCTTCGTGAGCAGCTTTTTCAAATTCGATTGATGCGGATTGTGGCAGGACATGCATTCGCCATTTGCCACCGGCTGATGCTTCACCTTCGCTTTGGCGAGTTGCTGCTGGGTGTCCTCATGACAGTCGTAACACAATTTGCCATCCGGCTTGATGAGCAGCTTTTTGAGTTCCGACTGGTGCGGGTTATGGCAGGAGGAACATTCGCCGTTCGCGACGGGCTGGTGCTGCACTTTGCTTTTCGCCAGTTGCTGCTGGATGTCCTCGTGGCAGTCGTAGCAGAGCTTTCCGTCCGCCTTGACGAGGAGCTTTTTGAAATTGGAGCCGTGCGGATCGTGGCAGGACCGGCAGTCGCCGTTCGCGGCGGGCTGGTGTTTCACCTTCGCGGTCTTGGGGAACGGATCGTGGCACTTTTCACACAGCGCCGGCGAGAGTTGCGACAGCAGGTTCGTGATCGAGGAGCCATGGGGTTCGTGGCAGGAGGAGCACTCGCTGTTCTCCGCGGGCTGGTGTTTCACCTTCATCTTCGCGAGAAAGTCCTCGTGGCACGAGAAGCACACCTGCCGTTGCGAGCCCTTCATCTTCACCGAGAACTGCGATTGATGGCATTCGGCGCACTTTTTCTCCTCATAAGGTGGATGCGGGAAGAACCTGGGCTTGGCGAAGGCCGGCGTGTTTGTGTTCGTCACCACCACGGTGTCCAGCGGCTGGCCATTTTCGTCGTACTGAATGCGGACCGCGTTGGTCGCGCCAGGCACCGGAACGCCGTCAAAAAAGGTGCTCAGCCATTTGTATTTGGTGTGCGTGCTGCAGCCCGCCACCAACAGCAGCACCCCCGCCAGAAAGACCGCGACCGCCAACGAAAGATCTCGCCGGTCACGGTTTGGTTTTGGAGAAAGCGGCGTCACAAGCGGCTGACGCGGGCGTACCGGGCTTTCACCCGGCCTTATCCGCGGTGAAGAAACCCATACACACTCACCTTGCTGGGCCCGACCTGGTTCACGATCAGCACGAGATAGTCGAGCTTGTAGCCCGGGGCCACGTACTGCTTGAAAAGGTCCACGCTGTCGTAGTTCACGGCGGCACCCGCGGGCAGATACAGCGCCCCCGGCCCGCTGCTGGCCGGCTGGCCGAAATACATCAGCAGCTTGCCTTCCTTGTCGAAGAGCTGGACGACCGGCGCGGCCGCGTCCACCACGTAAAAGCGTCCCTCTTTGTCCGCCGCCACTCCCTTGGGCAGCGAAAACTGGCCCGGCGTCACCCCCATCTCACCGGTCTTGAAAAGGTATTTGCCCTCCGTATCAAATACCTTCACCACGAACCCCTGGGTGTCAGTCACGTAAACGTGGCCGTTGCCGTCCAGCGCCACATTGGTCGGGCCGAACAATTTTGAATTCTCGTCCTTGGTGTCCTTCGGAAAGGAAAACAACAATTCGCGTTTGGCCTTGTCATACACCCGCACGCAATGGTTCGTCATGTCGGTGACGTAGAGGCGGTTGTCCGCCAGCGCGATCCCCGAGGGCCGCATCTCGTTGCGCTTGCCGATCGCGCCCAGGTACTTGTCATCCTTGCCGTAAATCAGCACCTCGTTGCGGCCGACGTCCGTTACGAAGATCGTGCCGTCGTCATCGACGGCGAGGTTCACCGGCAATCGCATCGCGCCCTGGCCCGCCGGCTTGATGTAGCGCATCTTGTGCAACACGGGATCCGCCACGCTCACGTTGGCGGCCTGGGTGTCGCACACATAAATTTTCCCCCGTTTCATCACCACGCCGTACGGCTTGACGATCGGGCGGTACACCTTTTCCTGGCCGAGAATGAAATCCGCGAATTTGCCGCGGCCGCCCAGGTCGGTTTCCGTGCCGTAACTCCAGAGATACTGCAGGCGCGGCTCATCGGGCGCGGGTGGAAACATGGTGAATTCTTTCGGCGCCTGTTTTTTGGTCGCGCAACCGGCGGCCAGAAATCCGGCCGCCAGGGTGATCAAGAGAAGACGGGCGCAGGTCTGCATTCGGGTCTTCATAATTCCTTTCGGGATGCCTCCGCCGGGGGCGGAAGCGGGATGGGAGGCAAGCGTTCCACCGCCGGGCTCAAACCGGCCTTTGGCTTCAAAAGCTCCCGTTCCGCGGGGGCCGGTGGTTCTAACTTGTCTCATGGCCGCCATTTTCGGGCAGGCCGGAAAGTTCGACTCACCCTCCTCTGCCAATCCATGCGCATTTCTTGTTGGGTCGGCTTTTGGCGCGAAAAACCGGCGCGGGATTTTCCCGTCACACGCCCGGCGCCAAAAACCGAGGCAGGCATCATCGGCTTATCGTTTGGAAAAACGGTCGATCGGGGAGCGACACGGCATGGGTTCAGCCGCAGCCCGGTGGGACCGCGCCGCGGCACGATCGTTGGTCATGGCGCGTCCATCGCCAGCCGCCGGGGAGAGAACCGGGAGCCCGCTGGTCACGCGCCCCTTCAACTTCAAAAAAAAGAGGCCCTGGCAGGGGGACCAGGGCCTCAACTCACCGACCTTCACCCGGGGGCGCCGGTCGTGACTTGCCGGATCACTTGATATGGCAAGTACGGCAGATCAGGCTGCCGCGGCCCGTCGCGTCGTTACCGCTGATCTTGACCATGATTCCGCTGGAAGGAGCGGAACCGATCAACTTATGCGGATCATGGCAGGAAGAGCATTGCATGTATCCGTTGACCAGCAGGGCTTGATTGATCGTCTGACCGCTCAAGCTCGTGCCCACCCATGATGCAGGCACCGGGGCGACATTGATGGTGAGATTGGTCTTGGGTGAGCCAATCGTATAGGACATCGGATCCTCCAAACCGCCGTCAGCCACGGCCAGCGCCGAGTTGTAGAGGAACGAAATCGGATGGGTCGTGTGCAGGTCCGGCCCGATTTTCGCGCTCGGATCGATGTAGTAGGCCGTGTTCGTGCCCAGGCCACCGATCGGCGCATTGACGCCCAGCGTGCCGTCATGGCAGCTCAAGCACGCCAGCGAAACGCCCGTGGGCTGCGCCGGCATGGAGGCTTGCAGCGTCGGGCTGCTGTACATTGTGAATCCGGAGGCGCCGCCGACCGAGGTCTGGTGCGCCCACAACGGAATGATCTGCGAGGGATCCGTATTGTGGGCCGTATGACACGGCGAGCAAACACCGTTGCGGGTGTTCCATACCGTGTAAGCGGAATTGGTGGACATGTCGTGGGGCGAGCCTTCAACACCCTTGTTGATGGCAGCCTGGCTTAAGGTGGGCAGACAGAGTGTCGCCCCCAATAGCAATAGGTGTAGTCTTTTCATAACTTTGTTGTTTTTAGCAGGTGCTTGTTGCGGTTCCATTTCTGGAGATTGCGCGGCAACAAAACCTGCCGCGCGGAGCGGCACGGCGTATCCCGTCGACACGTCGTGTAACCAGGCAAACCGGACGGGCGCCGAAAAATTCGCCCGCTGCTTGTCTGGAAATGCATACTGAAAAACCCACAAATCATTACTCCTCAATGCGCCGGGCACGCCATCGCCCCCTCGAGGGCCCAGCGAAAATCCGGCCGGCTGGCCGCCACCGGCGCCCGCTCGGGTACCGCGGTCAGTCTCGGCATCAGCGCCGAAGTGCGCTTGCCCAGGATTGCCTGGCAGCGGGACAATTCCTGCTGCCGCGACTTCAAGTTCTCTTTCACGATCCCCTCCAGGTCGTCCACGTTATAGAGGAAAACGTTCTCGAGCCGCGCGACGTCGGCGTCGATATCCCGCGGCACCGCGAGGTCAATCAGGAACAGGGGCCGGTTGCGCCGCTGCGCCATGGCCCGCCCCACTTCCGCCGCGTGCATGATCGTGTCCGGGCACCCGGTCGAGCTGACCACGATGTCCGCTTCGGTGAGTGTCTCCCAGGCTTGCTCGAAGGGAACCGCGCGTGCGCCGAATTCACTGGCGAGACCCACCGCCCGTTCATAGGAACGATTCGAGACGAGGAGCGACTTCGCCCCACGCTTCGCCAGGTGGCGCACGCAGGCTTCCCCCATTTTTCCGGCGCCAATGATCATCACTGTCTTCTCCGAAAGCTGGGGGCCAAAAATTTTCTCGGCGAGCTCCACCGCCACGCTGCCCACGGAAGTCGCGCCGCAACCGATGCCCGTTTGCGTGCGGATTTCCTTGGCGGTTTGCAGCGCCGTTTGGAACAGGCGGTTCGTGATCCGGCCCGTCAATTTGCCCGACTGCGCGGCGAGGTAGGCCTGCTTGACCTGGCCGGTGATTTCCGTTTCCCCGATCACCATCGAGTCCAGGCCGCTGGCCACGGAGAACAAATGGTGCACCGCCTCGGCGCCTTCCTTGATGTAAAGGTAGGGCGCGAAATCCAGCACCGCGGGACAAAGTTGCTCGAACAGCCGGTTGATGTTGCCGTTGACCTTGGGCGTCACGCCATACACTTCGACGCGATTGCAGGTGGAAAGCAGCACGACCTCGGACAAACCACCGGCCTGCAGCAGGCGCGCGGCGTGGTTGGAGAGCTGCCCGGGGTGGGCGGCGAATCGCTCGCGTAGTTCCACGGGCGCGGTCTTGTAGCTGATTCCGGCGACAAATAGCTTCATAACACCTTGGGTCTGAGGGTATGGATATTCCCGGGCTGGCTGCTCCCTGCTCGCAACTCATACCGGTTCGTTTTCACACCCAGAGCTTATTCAGCCTTGGAATGTCGACTCTCCCTTTCTTGCTATTTTCTCACCTAGAGTGGATGCATTGCCCAAAAACAGCGCGATTGCTCCGCCGGACGCTTACCCTGAATTGCCAACGGCGTAGTGCGTGAAGGCTGGCAGGCGCAGGCGAATCCCGCCATTAAAGTCTCAAGTGACTGACATATAGCGTGTTATGAAGCGCACCAGCCTCAACACCCCGCCGCGATAAACTCGCTACTCCGGCTCAAACGCCAGCACCACCCGGAATCCGAGGTCCGAATCATTTAATGCCGGATGGACCCCAAAAGAAAACCGGCGCGCGGATCGGCAGTCGGATTCCCCAAAATCATACGAGCCGCCGCGCACCACCTTCACACTGATGGGATTCGTCGCGGGCCCTTGCGGATCAGCCACGGCCCCTCCCGGCAGCGGGCCCAGCCAGTCCTGGCACCATTCCCAGACATTGCCCTCCATGTCGAACAGCCCCCAGGGATTCGGCAGCAGCTTGCCCACGGGATGAACCGTCGGGCCGCTGTTCGATGCAAACCACGCGTGGTTGGTAAGGCTCGCGTAAGTGAGGTCATCGCCGTAACTGAATCGCGTGGCAGTCCCCGCCCGCGCGGCGCATTCCCATTCCGCCTCGGTGGGCAGGCGGTAACGGAATCCGGGCGGAATGTGTCCCGCACCGATCTCCTGTTGCGTCAGTAAATAACAATAGTTGGTCGCGTCCGGCCAGCTCACGCTGGAGATGGGACGGCTCGGGTCACCGGGAAAGACACTCGGGTTCGAACCGGTCACCGCGAGATATTCCTGCTGGGTGACCTCATATTTTCCGATCCAGAATCCCCGGGTCAGGGTCACTTGCGTCTGCGGGCCTTCGTTGGCGTTGCGATGGAGCTCGTTGGTGGGGCTTCCCATCGTGAACGTATTGGGGCGGACGAATACCATGTTCACCGGGGCATCCAGTCGGATGGCGCGATAGAACTTTTGCCGGGAATTCCGGATATCGTTGTCCGTGAAGCTGAATGCGCCGTCCGTGTTGGTGGAAGCCGCCAGCATTTTCCAACTTTGCAAATCCGGCGAGTAGAGCACGGCATGGAAACCCGGCGCGACCGTGAGGGTGCCTTGAAATGAATTTGTCGTTACAGCTGCGGCGCCATGGGCTTCGGATAACGCGAGCGTGGTGTTGGCCACGCCGCCCAGTAGCAGCAGCCGGATGATTTGTAGAAATGTTTTCATATTCACCGGGTGTGAGTTGGCACACAGTGAATTGTTCCCCTCCTGAAGCGGGAAACCTATGGACCGAAAGACCCACTGCCGCGCGGGCGGCAGAGTTAAGGAAGATAGTAAGGGCCCAACTCGGCGAGCACCTTCGCCTGCAATTCGGCGGCGTTTACCTCGCCCACCTGGCGATAGATGACCTTGCCATCAGGAGCGATAAGCGCGGTGTAAGGCACTGGTCCGGGCGCGGTTGGGTCAATCGCCTTCAGGAGCGCTTCCGTGTTTGCATCCTTGAAGAGATAATTGTTCGTCCGACGCCCTTCAGCCTTGAAGGACTGCACCAGGCGCGGGGACGCCGCCGCGTGCTGTCGCGCGAGAAACTCCTGCACTTTGGCTTCGTCCTTCGGATCGTCCACACTGATCGTGATCAATTCAAAATCCCGCGTGCTGAGCCGCCGCGAAAGCGAGACGAGTCCGGGAAATTCCTTCACACAGGGCGCGCACCACGTGGCCCACACGTTGATCAATCGCAACTTTTTCGAGCCATTGCGCGCCAGCGCCGCCACACCCGCGGTGTCAATTGCCTCCACCGATACCGGCGTGTGATTCCACTTCTGCTCAGCTTCCGCGACTTCCGCCTCCTTCGTCCGCCACTTGGTGGAACATCCCTGCGGCATCGTGACCGCCACCGGTACTGGCTGGCCATCCAGCATCGCTTCAATCGCCCGGCTCGCGTCGGAGGATTTCACCGTCGCCGCGTCGGCAAACCGCGAATCATCAAACCGCCCCTTGTAGCGCAACTTGCGGTCCTGATCGAAAACGAACACGTGCGGCGTCGCCAAACAACCATAGGCTTTGGCCGCGGCCTGCGTGTCGCCATCGAACAGGTACGGAAACACGAAACCCTTCTCCTTCGCGTAGAGCTTCATTTCTGCGAAGCTGTCGTTGTATTTGCTGTAACCCAGCTCATCGATGCGGATGCCGTCGGGGTGGTTCGGATTGATGGCCACCACCCCGAGACCGCGCGCCTTCATTTTTGTGACATACGGGATCAGCCGCGTCTCCACCGCATGGGATACGGGGCAATGATTCGAGAGAAACACCACCATCAACACTTTCGCGTCTTTGAAATCGGCGAGCGTGTAGGTCCGATCATCAATGCCTTTCAAGGAAAAGTCCGGCGCGGGATCGCCAATCTTCAACTCCTGCACATCCGGGGGCAGCCCGTGACGTCCCTTATCTTCCGCCGACAGCGCAATCCACGGCAACAGCAGCGCCAGAACCAACCCGTATTTCATAGACATGAATTCCGTGACCGGAGACCGGGATAATGTCTACGCCTTCCCACCGAAGAAGACGTGATCGTCCAAGTCGAGATAGTCGAACCACGTCTTCACGTCTTCGCGGGTTTTGCTGAGGCCGCCGACGCGCTCGGTGAAAAGCTCGAGGGTCTCGACGTCGCCATCCGGACCGCGTTGATCAAAGTAAGCGCTCCATTGTTTAATCTCCCACGGCGCGCGTTTGTTGGGCGCCGTTTCCTCCACCCAGGCAAGGATTTCACCGTCGCCCTTGCCCTTGGCCAATTCCGCTTTGAGCGCCTCCGCGGTGATCCCCGTGAAGCGGAACCAGTGGCGGTCGGTGGGATTGTTGTATCTGTATTCGCCGGCAGTGCCGGCCAGGTCGGCGCGGCCCTTGTCCAGGACGCGAGCCAGGATTACATAGCCGCCGATTCGCACGCGGGGGCTGCGGGGTGGACGTTGGGTCAGGTTGGGAGTGCTGTTTGTGGTCATAAGCTGGACACACCTTCCATCTGCCCTTTGGGGAAAGCAAGAAAACCCTCGAAATGCGCCTGTTTTCTTAAGAAATTCAGCTGCCTTTTCCACCTGAATTGGAACGAAACCAGCTTTATCCCACTTAGTTGTGAGGAGGCAGAGCAGTGCATTCTGAGAGCGCAGCGGGCGGCAAGCCCAGACTGGTTGTCATATCGAATCACCATTTCGGCCTCGCTCACGTGCTGGACGGCCGCTGGGTGACGATCGGCCGCGCGCCGGGCAATGCCTTCCAAATCTCCGATGCCTCGGTCTCCGGCCAGCATTGCGAGGTCCTCTTCCGCGACAACGTCCTCCAGGTGCGGGACATGCGCTCGACCAACGGCACCTTTATCAAAGGCACGCTCGTTACCGAGGGTGTCGTTGATGCCGGTGGAATTTTGCGCCTGGGCGAAGTCGAACTCCGACTGGAAGTGCCCGCAACCGCGCCGAGCCCCTCCAATGGCGCCACCGCCGCACCCGCCCGCACCAACGGCCACGCCACCACTTACAAACATCAACTGCTCCTGGTGGACGACAGCATGGCGTTTCTGGAACTGGCCGGCGAAGTGTTCGACTCCCTGGCCCATGGCGAATGGAAAATCCACCAGGCTTGCGGCGCCGACCAGGCACTCGCGCTGCTGCAACAACATCGCGTCGAACTCGCCGTCCTCGATATCAACATGCCCATGCTGGACGGCTTGCAATTGCTCGCCATGCTCCACCGCCGGCATCCGGAAACGAAGCTTGTCGTCCTAACCGGCCTCGCCAGCGAAGCGCGCCGCGCCCAATGCCTCGCCGCCGGAGCGGAACTCTTTCTCGAAAAACCCGTCGCGCGCGACGGCCTCCAATTTGTGTTCACCGTCCTGAACGATCTTCTCTCGTGGAAACAGCGCGAGGGCTTTTCCGGCACCCTGCAGCAGGTGGGCCTCGCCGATATCATTCAGATCGAGTGCCTCCGCCGCAGCTCGTGCATCCTCGAGATTCACACGGTCCAGCAACGGGGAGAAATCTACATCGAGTCCGGCAACATCGTGCACGCCGAAGCCGGCGAAGGACTCGCGGGCGAACGCGCCATTCACTCCCTGCTTTCACTGCCGGACGGCCGCTTCCATCTCTCGCCCTTCCGGCAACCCTCCGCGCGCACGGTCCGGGGCTCCTGGGAATGCCTGCTCATGGAATCCGCCCGCATCCGCGACGAAGAACACAGCGCTCCGAACCCGGACAAAACTAGCTTCATCACGCGAATGCCAGTGGAGTCGAAACCCGCTGACTCCAAAACCACCGCCGAATCGCTCCAGCCCATTGTCCCGGAGATCAAGCCGGCCCCTCCGTCCGAACCCCTTCCCCCCTCCGAACTAGGCGATGAATTCGTAGTCGTATCCACCTACGACGGCGCCTGGAGCCCGGTAAACGGATCGAAAAAATAAAGTCCCCGGCATCCTTCGGGGCGAAACCTCCTGCTGGAATCACGGATTCCGTATCTGCACCCACCCTCCCGTGGACCACTCGTTGTGCCCGCCGGGGACGGCATGAAATTTCGTCTGGGGAACGCTCTCCGCGAGTCTGCGGGCGTGCGCTATCGGGATCACCCGGTCGTCCTGGGCGCCAAATATCTCCACACTGCCTCCATAGTTCGAAAGCGAGCTGATGTTGTCCCAGTCGGCCTCCAGAAAGCCCGCAGATGAAGATCCCACGTACTCCGAGGCAACGCTCTCGAGCGTATCGAAAGGAACCAGCAGAACGATCTTGTCGGGCGGCGGCGATAGCGTCGCCAGCATGCACGCGGGTCCGCTGCCCACGGATTCTCCCACCACGCACACCGGATTGGTCGGGAACGTCTTTCTCAATACTTGATATGCCTCGCGGGCGGCGGCATCGAAACTCGATTTGGATGGCTTGCCCGCGCGTGCGCCATATCCCGGATATTCCAGGATGAAAACTGAATCGTTCCGTGCGAAGCAGTCCAGCGCATAGACACGATCGGCCGCCTGGCCGGCATTGCCGTGCACCAGCAACCATACATTCTTCGGCGACGACGCTAGCCGCGCGTATCCAATCACTGCTCCCTTCACCTTCCAGGGTGTCAAACCGTTGTCCCTGGCGTCATGGGTGGGATGAAAAATGACGGAGTGCTGGCTGCTCATGCATCCCGCCAGCAAAAGTAGCATGCCCGCTGCAAAAACCCTGCTCATCGTTCGCACTGTCACTCAACCTGTCTCCCAAAGCCGCACGCAAAAGGCAAGAATTCCAAATCCCGCTCTTTTCTGTTGGATGATGGTGCCCGCTTTTACCGCGTGACTTTGGGACCTTGAACGCGGCCCGCATTATCGCGGATTTTCCCGCCGGCCCCTCGAGAGCTCCTATTCCCCCAGCACGTATGAAAAAATCAAAGGCGCCACAATCGTCGCGTCCGATTCGATCACAAACTTCGGCGTCTTCACCTCCAGCTTGTCCCAGGTGATTTTTTCGTTCGGCACGGCGCCCGAGTAGCTCCCATAGCTCGTGGTCGAATCACTGATCTGGCAGAAGTACCCCCACAACGGCACCTTGCGCCCCATGTCCTGGTGCAGCATCGGCACGACGCAGATCGCGAAATCACCCGCGATGCCGCCGCCAATCTGGAAAAACCCGATGGAATGCTTCGCGCTGACCGCCGGATACCATTCCGCCAGCGCCATCATGTATTCCACGCCCGAGCGCACCGTATGCACATCGCGGAACCGTCCCTCAAGACAGTGCGCGGCATACATGTTTCCGAGCGTCGAATCCTCCCAGCCCGGCACAAAAATCGGGAGGTTCTTTTCCGCCGCCGCCAACATCCAGCTGTTCGCCGGGTCGATCTCGTAATATTTCTTGAGCGCGCCGCTGCGCAGCATCGAATAGAGAAACTCGTGCGGAAATGCCCGCCTTCCCTGCCGGTCCGCCGCCTGCCACTCCTTGCGGATCGCCGATTCGATCCGCCGCATCGCCCGCCCCTCGGGAATGCACGTGTCGGTCACGCGATTGTAGTGGCTGTCGAGCAGCGCCTTTTCCTCCTTCGCGGAGAGTTCGCGGTAATTCGGCACCCGCCGGTAGTGGTCGTGCGCCACCAGGTTGAACACGTCCTCCTCGAGGTTTGCGCCGGTGCAACATACTGCGTGCACCTTGCCCCGCCGGATCATCTCCGCCAGCGATACCCCCAACTCCGCCGTGCTCATCGCCCCGGCCAGCGTCATGAGCATGCGTCCACCCTCGCTCAAATGACGGCGATAGGCCACGGCGGCATCGCGCAGCGTGGCCGCGTTGAAGTGACGGTAATGGCGGTCAACGAACTGCGAGACAGGGCCGGCCCACCCGCGGGTGGATTTGGTTTTGCCTGTTTTCATTAATCGAACTGGCGGTCTTCTGTTCGGACCTCCGATGAGGAGTTGACCCAATACACAACCGCAACTTCAACTCGTCATCGACGCCAAAGGTGGCTTTACAAACAAAATGTGCAAATCTCGCGCGCGGAGCAATGGCTTTTTGAATTAAACCTCACTTCGCGAGGTCGCGGATCAGGAGATCAAACGCCTTCGTCCCCGCCGCAAAATCCTCCGGCCGGATCCGCTCATCCTTCCCGTGCATCCGCACGTCATCGCGATCCACCGGAATTCCTGCGATCCCATAAGTCGGAATTCCCATGCGCCGCAACTTCGCGCCGTCGGTCGCTCCCGTCTCCATCGTCGGCACGACGGGGCAATTCGTCCACACTTCCGCGGTGCTGCGGCGCACCGCCTGCAGCACGTCATCGCGCAAGGGCGAGGCATCATTGGGCCGCACCTTGCCCAGGAGCTTCACTTTGATCCGCGGCTCGGCGAGCACCCCCACGAGTTGCTTTTGAATCTCGAAAATGTCCTCGCCCGGCAGGAGGCGGCAATTGACGACCGCGCCGGCGCTCTGCGGCAGCGCGTTGGTGGCGTGACCGCCGAAGATCATCGTCGTGACCAGCGTGGTGCGCAGCCGCGCGTTCCACTCGGGGTCCTTCGCCAGTTCCGCGATGGCCGCCGCGTCGCCGCTCGCCGCGCGCTTCATCAGCGCGCCCGTTTCGCCGCCCTGGACCATGGCCATGCGCTGAAAAAAAGCGCGCGTCGTCTGGTCGAGATGCGGCGCGGGTTGCCACGCATCCAGCCGCGCGAGTCCGCGCGCGAGCACCTGGATCGCGGTGTCCGGATGCGGCAGGCTGCTGTGGCCGCCGGGGTCGGTGATAGTCAGCTCGAACGTGTAAAAAGTCTTCTCGCTGGTCTGAAACGAACGAAACACCGGCCGGCCCTTGTCTGATTCCGGCCCGCCGCCGTCGCCATTCAGGCAATATTCCGCGTCAATGAGTTCGCGGTGATTTTCCAGCAGCCACTCGATGCCATTGTAGAATGTCGCGCCTTCCTCGCCCGTCGTGAGCGCCAGGATGAGATCACGTTTGGGAACGAACCCTTCCTTCTTCAGTTGGATGAACACCGCCGCCTCGATCGCGGCCTCGCCTTTGATGTCCTGCGTGCCACGGCCGTAAAGCCAGCCATCCTTCTCCGTCAGCTTGAATGGCGGCACCGTCCAGTCCGCCGGTTTTGCTTCCACGACATCCAGGTGCGATATGACCAGGATGGGCTTGGCCCGCACTCGCCCTTTCAACCGCGCCACAAAATTCTTATGCCGCCCCTCGGGTCCGATGACTTGAACGTCATTCGTCGGATACCCCGCCGCGATGAAACGCTGCGCCAGCGCTTCCGCCAGCGGCGTCGTATCCCCATGCTCACCGGTCGTGTCCGTTTCGATCATCTGCTTCAGTATGTCACGGGCAAGCGCCGGCAACGGTTCCTCCGCACCCCGGCCGGACCAAACCAGGGCGGCGGCGAGGAATAAAGCGACAATGATTGTACTACGAATTCTCATATAAGCTGCCAGCCCGGCCGGTAGTGATGTTGTATATAGGCCGTGGCCTCCGGGCAATTCTTCGCCCGCAATTTTTTGGTGTCCCATTCAATCCGGCGATTCACCCGAAACGCCAGGTTCCCCACCAGCACCGCTTCGGTCAGCGTGCCGGAATAATCAAAGTTGCACGTGGTGGGCTGGCCGGTCTTGCAGGCGCGTATCCATTCCAGGTGATGCCCGATGGAATCAGGGATGGACGGCGCCGGCGCGACGTGCCCCGCAAAATCCTTCTCCGGCAGCAGGAGGTGATTGCCGTAATCCGCCAGAATCTGTCCCTGGCTGCCAATGAACAACACGCCGCTCTTCCACTTCGCGGCGAGTTCCGGTGCCAGGATGTCGGCCGACGGCTGCTTCCCGCCGTGATACCACGTGAGCGCCACGGGCGGACGCTTCTCCCGCGCGGGATAATCGTAGCGCAGGATTAACCACGGCGGTGGACATTCCGGATCGGGCGGTTGCGCGGCGATCACGTCCGCACTGTCCGGAGCGCCCAGCCCCAGCGCCCAGTGCGGCAAGTCCATGAAGTGACATCCGAAATCCGCCAGCGCCCCGCCGCCAAAGGCCCACCAATTCCGCCAGGCGATCGGCACGTATTCCGGGCTGTAGGGCCGCGCTGGGACCGGACCCAACCATAAATCATAATGCAAATCCGCGGGCACTGCCGGGGCATCCTTCGGCAATGTCTTGCCGCCATACGTGGCGTTCACCCACACGTGCACCTCGCGAATCGGCCCGATCACGCCCGACTGCACCAGTTCCACCGTGCGACGGTAATTCGTTCCCGCGTGAATCTGCGTTCCGAGTTGCGTCGCCTTTTTCGATTCCCGCGCCGCATTCATCACCGCGCGGCACTCCGACAACGTCCGGGTGAGCGGCTTCTCCGAATAGACGTGCCGCCCACTCCGCAACGCACCCACCGTGGCCACCGCGTGCGTGTGATCCGGCGTCGCCACCACCACCGCATCAATGTCCTTTAGTTCGAGCAGCCGCCGGAAATCATTGTAAGTCTTCGCCTGCGGAAACTTGCCCGCGACCTCCTTGAGATACGTGTCATTGACGTCGCAGAGGGCGACAATGTTCTCACCGGCAACATTGTCGAGGTTGTAGCGCCCCTGGTGGGCGATGCCGATGACGCCGATGTTAAGCTTTTCATTCGGCGAAGCGCGTCCGATCCGGACGCCGCCCGCGATGGCAGCCCCGGCAGCAACTATGCTGGTCTGGCGCAAAAAGTCCCGGCGTGTGCTCAAAGTCTTCATAACGTGTAAAAACCAAACTATCCGCGAGCCCCCATTCCCTGCGTAGCAGCCGAGGTAACGAGGCTCATTCCAAACGGCGGCCCTGCGCGGCGGGCGACAACCAAATCGAAACGCTTTTCCGCACCGACCGAACGCTCCCCCTCTCCCTGGGGGAGAAGGCCGGGGTGAGGGCGCGCCTTAAAGCTATTTTTGCGGCAATTCACGGATGTAAATATTCTTAAACCAAAGCGGCCCGCCGTGATTCTGCAATTCAATCTGCCCGCTCGCGTAAACCGGTTTGTCGCGTTCCCAATAGTTCTCCAGCGTCGTATCCCGCACTACCAGCTGCCCGTTCAAAAACACGTGCACCTTGTCGCGCACCATGAGAATCCTGAAGCGATTCCATTCGCCAACCGGGTTGTCGGCATTCACCAATGGATGCCGCGGGCCCTTCTCATTGTTATACAGCCCGCCCGAGCCATCCTGCGGCTTGAACTGTCCGGGACTGTTCGTCTCCCAAATCTGCACCTGCGGGCAGCCGCGCAAATAGATGCCACTGTCTCCCCGCGGCGGAATCTTCCAGTCCACCAGCAGCTCGAAATTGCCGTAGTCTTTGCCCGTGCACAGGCTCTGGCCCTTGCCGTCAAAAACAATCGTGCCATTTTCGACGTGCCAGTGCGCCCACATGCTCTCGTCCGCCTTTTTCTGTGCAACCTCGCGCGCTTCATCGCTTAGCTTGGCCCGCTTGGCCGGATTGTCGTTCGGCGAAGCGAGCAAACCCTTCCAGCCTTCGAGATTCTCGCCGTTGAACAGCGCCTTGAACCCAGCCGGCGGCGTGTTCTCCTTCATGTCATCCGGCAGTTCCTTGATCCGGATGTTGCGAATCTCCAGGTAATCGTTATGCCCCAGAAATCCAATATGCCCCCGATCCCGCAATATCCCCGGATGCATCTCCAGGATCTCCGGGTCCGTCACGTCGTTCAGGTCCGTGTCCACGACGGTTTTGCCGTTCACGACGACCTTGATGTGCCGCCCGTCCGCCGTGATTTCCTCCTCGTTCCATTCGCCCGGCGGTTTGAGCGCGCCGCGTTTGGCCGGCACTACTTTATAAATGGACCCCTGAAACTGCGCCGGTTCCAGCTTGCCCCACTTGCCCCGATCCGCGGCCACGTCGTCCAGAATCTGAATCTCCATGCCCACGTAGGAAGTCTCCAACGCCAGCGGCGCGCGAATGCCCACCCCATTGTTCGAGCCGTCCTCCAGCTTGAACTCCAGCCGCAGCACAAAGTTGGCGAACTCCTTTTTCGTGAACAAATTCCCGCCGCCGCCCCGCGCGCAATAAATCATTCCGTTCGTGACGCCGTAGCCATTGCCCTTCCCGTGTATCAGCGTCCAACCGTCGAGGGTCTTGCCGTCGAAAAGCGGCGTGAATCCGGACTCCGCCGCGCCGGCCCGTCCCGTCAGCAAAAACCCCGCGCCGAGCGCCAAAAATCCCACTCGTAAACCAACCCGCAAAAAGGAAGCCGTGACCGACGCCGTTGTCGAACTCATATGGAAGATCAATATTGGACAGCAGACTTCGGCATTTGCAGCCGGCTGTCAACTGCCTAGGAGACTGTCCCGATGCGATCCGAAGCATTACGACGACGCGCCTGATCTTTTCACAGCCTGTTCAAGTAACTTGAAGTTTGAGGCTGGGTGCTTCTCTGGCTTGTCGCGCCATAGCGTCCTCGCGAAGGCGGATGCTTGGAGCTTGGTCCTTGGAGCTTTGCGGCTCCGCCCCTACGGCACCAACTGCACCCGATAGTACGCCGCCCGATTCGTCCCGCCGCCCACGTGCACATAATTCGTCATGCCCTCCCCAACGCCCGCCACATAAATCACCGGGCTGAGATTCACGAAACTGCCCGTTACACTCCCCGTGGTATTCGTCAGGATTTGTACCTGGTAACTATGGCCGCCCACCGTCGCCCATTGCAGCGTCACGTCCGTGGTCGAATAACTTGAGCCCGCGAACTTGAAGGCCGAGGCCGCATTCGTCGGATTCGTGCCTGCGGCAAATTCGGCTGCGTTTGACGCGCCATCCCCATCCGCGTCGGCGTTCGCGTCCACGCCGAACGTTCCAAAGAACTGCACCTCCCACGAATCCGGCAAGCCGTTCCCATCCGAATCAATGCCGACCGTTTCCACGCGCAGATTATCAATGATCGCAAAATTCAGCGGGTTGCCCAGCGAGGCCGAATTGTCGCTGTAACCGATCATGATATCGCCGTTGGTGTAAGCCGTGGTATTGGTGTACTGGGCGATCAACGTATCATTCATGTACCAGGTCACCAGGTTGGTTTCCTGGCGAACCTCAACCGCAATCCAGCGCATCCCCGCGCTGCCGGCTGCAGTGGTAAGACCGGGGAACGATTGCGAGGGGAACAGGGAGACGAACCCAGCGTTGCTGTTGTCGAATTGCGCGCCCAGCGGCACAGCGGGGCCGAATCCGTTTGTTTTTATGATCGGTATCGCGTTCGTGCCCCCGCCCAGGTAGGGCGCAAAGTCGCGTTGCGTGCCGGAAGTGGCGTTGACGCCACCGTCACCATCCACGGTGAAAAAGAGCCCGTCGCTGTTGGTGAGACCGATGCGGTTGGTCACGTTGCCTGAATGGTTGATACCGAACATGACATGTTCCGTGGTGCCCGTGTTGCTGCTCCAATTGATCCACATGTCGAACTTCAGCGCGAACGAGCCCAAGAAAAACCGGTTCGTGGGAAACAGGTTTACCGCGGCGACAATCGCGGAAGTATCCTTGTTCACCGCCAGCAACAAACCCCTGGTGGTGCCATTGGTGGAATGCGGCGCCGGGGGAATCACCGTGGGTGCGCCGACGGCGGCGTAATCGAAACCAAAGATCGCCGAGAAATCCCACGGACTGGGCGAGGCCGCATTGAAGAAGATTTTGAAGCCGTTCGTCGTATCCGCGTTGGTCACGGTGATGGCACTGCCGTATTCATCGAAGTTCTCCTGGTAAATCGCCACCGGCGAAAACACCGTAAGCTGGGCGATCACGCTCGTCACACTGCCGGCCGCGTTGCTCAGCACGACCGTGTATGCGCCGGCGTCGGCGTCCTGGACGTTGGAACGCGTATAACCCTGACCGGTGGCGCCGCCGATGTTCGTTCCGTTGAATCGCCACTGGTAGTTGATGGGCGTCGAGCTGTCGATCGTCGGCGTGACGCTGAAGCCCGGGCTCGTGCCGGCCGCCACGGAAAGGCCCTGGGGCTGGACCGCAATGGCCGGTGCCACCGGCGAGGGAATGGCCGTAATGAGGTAGGCATCGAGCGGCCGAAATTCGTTGTGACAAACATCCAGGTCGATCGGGCTGATGCCGCCCGCCGTTCCGGACCCGCTGTATTGCCAGAAGGCGTAATTGCTGAAATTGCCCGTCGCGTTCGTGTAACTGCCGGCTGGCACCGGTTCGGTGTTGGTGGGGTCCGCGCCCGTGATGGTGCGCAGCCACAAATCATACGCCGACATCCGCGAATCCAGCTCGTCATGCGCAAAAGTCTGGTCGCAGTAAACTATCGGTGCGGCACCCGGACCGCGCTTGGCAATAATCTCATTCGCGAACGCCACCACCCAATCCGACAGCCCCGTCGTGGTAAGCGTCGCGGCCGTGAACTCCAGGTCAATCACCGGCCGCAAATAACCCGGCCCTATATAGTTGCCCGCATAACTCAGAAAATGATCCGCCTCCGCCACCGCGCCATTCGTGGTCGCCCGGTTCTCCGGATGCGCGTAGTGATAAACGCCGGCGCGCAGCCCCGCGCTCACCGCCCGATTCATATTGTTCGCCATCGCTGAATCATCCGGCCCGGTCAGGCCTTCCGTGGCCTTGATGAAAGCGAATGCCCGGCCCTCGCTATACATTTGGTTCCACGTGGACTGCGAAAGCCCTCCCTCGCCCTGGAAGTGTGAAACATCCACGCCCAGGTTGCGCGGCGGCACCACGCGAATCGAACCATCAATCGCCAGCCGGTTGCTCCAGGTCTGGCCCGGCGGCAGCGTGGGCAGAATCAAAGTGCTGAAGGAACCGGCGTAAACGGTGGCATTGAATAGTTTGAAGCTCGTGCCCGGCAAAATGGTTCCGGCGAGGTTCGTGACAATCAACGTGCCGCCGTAGGTGATCGAGCCGGTGGCGGTCGCGAGATCGTTGGTAGCCGCACTGGCGTTCACCTCGAATATGTTCGTGCTCCCACTCTCGCATCTCAGCGAGCCGATGACATTAATCGTGCCGAGGGACGCGCCCGGCGCGAACACTCCGCCACTGGAATTGGTGACCAGGCCGCTGACGAAACCGTTGCCGATGAGCTGTCCGTTGGCCTGAATTCGCACGCCACCCGCGAGAGTGTGCACCCCTCCGCCCACCATTTCGAATATGGCCTGGTTGACGCCGTTGCCGATCAGGAAGCCCAGGCCATTGTTGATGGTGGTGCTCCGGGTGCGCAGCCGCCCGCCGTTGAATTCAAATTTTCCGGACGAATTTGTCGACCGCAGGGAATCGGCTTCGATTAACCCGGCGTTCAACACATTCGTGCCACGCACTATATTGATCGCGCCGCTCCCTCCGCCATTCGTCGCGCACACTCCGCCACCGTCCACGATCAGCCGATTGTTCAACGAGGTCGCATTCTCGCCCACGTAGACCGTTCCCTGCGCCACGACCAGCGCCGCGTTGCTCACCGACACGCGCGCGCCCGCGCCATCCACACCCACGATGAAATCCTGCCGGTTGCTCCAGATCGTTCCCGCGCCGGTCACGATCGCCTCGTTGTTCGAACTCGTGCTATTGAGGCAAACCACGCCGCTCGCCGAGCTCACCACCGCGCCGTTGGCCAGCACCAGCCGGTTGCCCGTCGAGGTAAAACCCACGATCGAATTCAAATCCGAATACAGGAACGAACCCGCACCGGTAAGCGTGCAAAAATTCGTGCCGCTGCTTCTGCCCACCGAGAAAACATCGCAGCTCGCCACCGCGCCGTTGCTGATCACCAGCGTATTGAACGCGCCGTTGCTCCCCACGTAGATCGAGGTATTGATCCCCTGAAGCCACTTCGTGCCCGCGTCCGCCAGGATCAAGACGTTGGAACTCACCCCGCTGTTGATGCCCAGCGTCGCGTTGCCGCCCGTGTAAAGCTTCGCGCCGGCATTGACCGTCAGCCGGTTCCCGCCCGCCAGGTTACCCACAATGGTATCCACGCGGTTGCTCCACAAAGACCCCGGCCCCGTCACAATCGCCTCATTGTTCGAACTCGTCGCGTTCAGCCCCAGCACGCCGCTCGCGCAACTCGCCACCGCCCCATTGCTCACGGCGAACCGGTTGCCGCCGATCACAAAGCCCACGATCGTATTCAGCCCGGAATCGAAGCTGGAATTCGTTCCCGTGATCAAAGCGAAATTTGTCCCGCTGTTGTAGCCGATCGTCGCCACCCGCGTGCTGGCGGACGCCCCGTTGCTGAGAATCAACGAGCAGTAACCGCCATTGCTGCCCACCGTGAGCGAGGAATTTATTCCCGGAATCCACCGCGTTCCCGCATCCGCCAGCAATACCGAATTCGAATCCGCGCCCGGCTGCATGCCGATCGTGTCATTCAGCGCCGCATACAACGTGGCCCCTCCGCTCGCAATAAGCTGATTGCCCACCCCCAATTGCCCGACCACCATGTCCGCCCGATTGCTCCAATACGACGCCGTGCCCGTGACAATTGCGACATTGCCAGTCGCCGGCACAAAAGCCCCCACGTATCCGTTGGAACTGGCCAGGCCCCCGGCATTGCTGACGATCAAAAGCCCGTACGACCCATTGTAGCCCACATACATGTCCTGCCGGTTCGTCCAAATGGAACCGGCGCCCGTAATTACAACGCTGTTGCTCATGCCATTGTAATTTCCGCCGATCTGGCCGATGTCGCTGAACACCTTCGCCCCGCCCTGCACTTGAAGTAAATTTCTCTGCCCGCTCAAACCGACATAGAGTTGCGACGCGTTGCTCCAAACGGTGCCGCTCCCCGTCACCGTCATGATATTGTTCGAAGCCTGGCTCGCCCGCCCCAGGTAACCCAGCACCCCCGCCACCAGCGCCCCGTTGCTCACCACCATCTGGTTGTTGTTGCCGAAATCTCCCACCGTCAGATCAAACTGGTTGCTCAGCATCGAGCCCGCATCCGTGACGATCGCCACATTGTTGCTCCCCTGCTCGCCCAGCCAGAAATACTGGTCCCGCAGCACCCCGCCATTGTCCACCATCAGCGTCGTGCCATTCCCTCCCCAGCCCACCATCACATCGGCCCGGTTGCTCCAGACCGAACCCGCGCCTGTGATGCGGAACCGGTTGCTATCGCCGCCGATGAAATAACCCACAATCCCGATATGCCCATCCACAAAACCCCCGTTGCTGATGCTCATGCTGCATCCCTTGCCGGTGATGCCCACCGCGAGGTCCGAACCCATGCGCCAGCGCGCGTTCGGGCCGATCACCCGGACTTCATTGGAATTGGCGCCCGCGAAGTAGCCGACGATGCCGTTGCCCGAGTTGGTCAGCAGCACATTGTTGGAAATTACCAGCGTCGTGAACGGGCCGTTCGTGCCGACGGTGATGTCCCCGCTGATGGAATTTGTTGTGCCGCTCAGCAGCAGCGTCCCGCCATCCGGCACAATCTGCGCGCAAAGATTCGCGCTCCAAAACCCCAGCGCCAACCAGGCCGCAACCATCGCCATTCTCGCACGCCAAAACAAAATGACTCCGCACATAATGCTCACGCCTTTCGTAAAACCTTTGATGGACGCTGTCACCATCACTCACCGACCAACAAATGACAAGCGGCGAAATCATTAGTAGGGCGCAACTGGACAGCGCCGCCGGACTCCGGCGTTTTCTCCCCCTCCTCTCTCTTGTCGCGTCCAAGCTTCTGCGCGAAGACGGATGGCAGCACCGGCTGCCCTGTCGCGGTGTTCCCGCCTTGGGCACCACGCCGTACAAAAAAAGCAGGGACGGCTCATCGCCGTCCCTGCCTTCGATAATCTGTAAGTGAACCGGACCGCTTAGGTCTTGGTGTCAGCCTTCTTGTCGCCGCCCTTGCCACCGCCGCGCTTGCCCTTCATCGCGTCGATTTGCTTCTGGTACTTCTCGTACTGATCGGGCGTGAGGATGTCCTTGAGCTTCTTGTTGCCCTCTTCGAACGCCTCGCGCCGTTTCGTACGGCCCTCATCCTGCGGGAGGTCGCGCGCGGCCTGCATCGCCTTGCTCTGCGCTTCCAGCACTTCCTTCACCTTCGGCTTCTGCTCGTCGGTCAGCTTCAGTTCATCCGTCATCTTGTCCAGGCGTTCCTGCACCGACGGCATCTTGCCCTTCTTGCCTTCCTTGCCCGCGTCCTGCGCGGAAGCCACGTTGGCGGCCATCAAGCCACCCAGCGCCAGCACCGCGATCATCATCAATTTTTTCATGGTTTCGTGTATGTAGTTTGTTGATTTATTTTAATTATTTTCCGCCTCCCACCCGACCAGGAGCCAGGGGAGCACCTATATACTACACGAATTAGACGCCCTGGTTTCATACTGGTTACAGCCCCGCCCGATTTATCGTCTGTCCCTTAACTCCCTCTTAATTAATCTGCGCAATTTCTGCGCACTTCCCGCCTTGACCTGCAACTTCCACCCCCCGTCCCACCCCGCTCTCACTTCCCCGAAACCCAATCCCGCCTCCGGCCTTTACCCTCAACCCTCAACTTCCCTTCACCCTTCACATCCAGTCCCACCAGCCGCATCAATTCGAGCGCGTTGCTCTTCTCGACTACTCCCGGCCGCAGCAGGTAATCGAAGCTCATCTTGCCGTTCACAATCTGGTCTTCAAAATGGCAGTTGGCCCCCGGCGGCTGGATTTCTTCGGCGATCCGCGCCAGCGCGAGGTCGTGAGTGGTGATCAACCCCAGCGCGCCGCGCTCCACCAGGCTCCGCGCCACGCACCCGGCCCCAATCCGGCGGTCATGCGAATTGGTGCCGCCGAGAATTTCATCAAGCAGAAACACCAGGCCGGGCCCCTGTTCCGCGAGCTTCACGATCTGGCCCAGCCGGATGATTTCGGCATAGAAGCGCGAGGTGCCTTCCTGAATCGAATCCAGCGTGCGAATCGAGGCGCCGATGCGCACATGCGTCATGCGGAACTTGCGCGCGCGCACCGGCCCTCCCGCCAGGGCCAACGCCAGATTTACGCCCAGCGTACGCATGTACGTGCTTTTGCCGGACATGTTGGATCCGCTGATGACGATCAACCGGCGGTCCGGACCCAGCGACACATCATTGCCGACGCATTTAGTTTGCTCCATCAGGGGATGCTGGAGGTTTTCGGCCTCGATTTGTGCGGGAGCCGGGGCCGGCAGAATTTCCGGAAAGGGATCCGCCGGGTGCTCGAAGGCATAGCCAGCCAATGACGAAAGCGACTCGATTTCGCCCAGACGGCGAAGCCACGGCTCCACCATCATGCCAAATCGCGCCCGCCAGGCTTCCACCGCGAAGGCCACTTGAAGTTCCACCAAAAACCAGCCACCGATGAGCGCCATGAGCGGATTCTCCCGCGAAGCGATCCATGAATATAATGTAGCCAGCCGCTGGATCGCCGCCGAAGCGCCAAGTCCACCCGCCCGGTCCCCGGCGTCCACGCGCCGCAGCCGTTCACTCTTGAAATTCTCCGCCTCCAGAAATTCAAACAGGTCGGCCAGGCCTTTCAAATCGTGCTGAACTACACCCACCGTGCGCGTGACCTGCCGGACCCGGCTCTGATAGAACCGCGCCACGCCATATTGGAAGAGGAGAATCACCAGGCACGCCGGCCATTGCCCGGCCAGGAGCAAAACCAGATTCAGCCACGGCAGGCAAAATGCCGCCACCCGGATCGGCTGCGAATCCAGGCTGCACGGCTGGCCGGCCCATGCGATCAAGGATTTCGTGGGAATCCACGTTTGCGCCTCCGCGGCGACAAATCCCAGGCGCTCGCGAAAATCCACTTTCGGACTCATTTCCTTGATGGCCTCCTGTCGCGCCAGGATTTCCTGCCGCGAAGCGGGTTCCAACAACCAGCGTGCCAGCGTGGCCCGGCCTGTCTCGGTATGGGCCGCATTCACCAGTTCAAACAATGACCCCACCCCAAAGATGTCCAGGTCCGCCGCATAGGGATGGTGTGGATCGAGAAATTCCGTTCCGGGCAATCCTTTGCCGGGCCAGGTTCCGTCCAGGCGCTCCAGTCCTGACTGATAGAAACGAACGCCCCGGCGGGCCGCGCTCCTCGCGTTTTCGATCTGCGCGTGCCGGATCCCTGTGAGCACCAGGCCCAGCAGCAGAATCAGCAGCACGGCCCCCCAGGAAACTGCCGAGCGACACAGCACCGCGCCCAACGCCAGCACGCTGAGCAGAAACAAAACCCGCAGGTGGCCCATCCGCGCATGCGCTTGCTCGAGGGCCTGCGCCCGCCCGGACCAGTCCGACAACCGCGACCGATATTCCATTGCGGGGTCCACACTCATAAGCTGCCAATCGAAAAGTGCATCAGTCCCAACCGGGTTGCGCCCTCAGGGACGAGCGCAAGCTTACGCCCCGGTTGCGGCAACGTCCACACCCCGAAATCGCTCCCCGCCGCGGCTATTACATTCTGCGTTCCCCCCTGCCCCAAAGCCCCATCATCCAAGGCATCGGCACCCGGGGACCTTGAACGTCCCATCTTTCTGACTCCATTTTTCTGAAGATGTCTTTACCGGACCAATGAAGTGAATTGAACTTGTTTGCGCGCAAGATTTATCCATTGAATCGCGCGCAGAGGACTCGCGCCGAGCAGGCAGCGCAGTTGGCGCTGATAGTCCTCCATTCCCTCGGTGAGCGCCGTGACGCGAAAAGCGGTTTCTGCATTGAGGAGGTTAAAATGCTGCTTTCCCAGGCTGACGCTGCTTCGGACGAGGGGAACCAACTGAACGACCTGAGCTTCGCCTCCGGCAAAATGGATAAGGGCTTCCGTGTAGAGCGCTACATCCAGCCAGCCTCCCCAGTCTTCGAGCATGGCGAGGAGGTTCTCGCGGAAAATCCGATCGGTTTGATCCCGCTCCTGCCAGGCACGGGTGTGGACTTCAAACTGGCGCCGCTCTGGAAGGGTGAGCGTTGTGTTGATAAATCGCGATTCGACCTGGGCTGGCCGAAAATTGATCAGTTTGCCATGGTTTGCCTCACGCAGAAAAAGATAGTTGAGCAACTGCGCCTCGTGTTCACCCACCAGCCGGAGAGAAGTCTTGAGTTCATAGATTCCTGCGTTGGCGACGACCAAATCAAGATAGTATGTTTTTGTGAAATCACGGCAGGTGACCGTGACGGGAACCTCGGTTCGTGCGGGCACATCCGCGGCCTGCAGGCGGGCGGCCAGATCGTTCTGATAGATTTGTTCCTCGCACAGCCGTCCCAGCTGATTCTGGCACTCGAATGCATGGCGCATGACAACGTAGTCGAGCTGCGCAAATTCCTCCTGTCGGATCGGGCTCAAGGAAAACGGACTGGTAATGGGCATGATGAGAGTCAGAAAAATGGGGTCAGAAACATGAGAAGGAAATCCTTTTTCATCACGTCGGACGCAAATTTGTCAGGTCATTGCTTACGGGGATCAAGGGAGCGGGGTTCCCCATCCGCCCCCAGCCAGGCGAAGACGGGCCTGCCGCGTCGGAGCGGAGCGAAGACGGGAGAGCCCCATTCGTGACAGTTGATCAGGGCCATAAGGTGGGGAGCCGGGCTATTCCTCGTCGTCGTCGTTGAAAGATTTGCCCGTCAGCGCGGTGAGGGCGGAAAGAAATTGATCGAAAGGGCAGCCCGGCGGGCATTCCATCCCGATTGACCCAGGATAACAATTGCTCCCGTAGCACTGAACCCTTCGCCCCTCATGCTCCAACTCCAACTCCCACTGGCACCCATCCAGCACGTCGCTTTCGTATTTCGGAAGCCATTTCCAAACGCCGATACGATCCACCTCCTGCCAGAACTGAAGCCATTGGTTCGCAGTTGGCTGGACGATTTGTGGTTCGGAAATCGGACAAGGCCCCTCAGCCGACCGACAGAGCAGCCGGCCGCGGTCGAGATCGACTTCGTCGTAGCCGCTGAAAAAGCTGCCGATGGAGAAGTGGAGGCGGGCCGCTGGTTGAGTGCCCGCTGGTAAATTGTCGGACATGGTGTGCTTTCGACCACTTCAGGCTCCGACCGGCAGCCCCATCCCGTTTCCAAACTCCCGCGGCAACCGCTTGTAAAGTCCGTATCGCTCGCGTTTAAGCCAGCCGGAGGTCCAAAGGCGCATGACAACGTATTCGAGCTGCGCAAATTCCTCTTGTCGGATCGGTCTCAAGGAAAACGGACTGGTAATGGGCATGATGAGAGTCAGAAAAATGGGGTCAGAAACATGAGAAGGAAATCCTTTTTCATCACGTCGGACGCAAATTTGTCAGGTCATTGCTTACGGGGATCAAGGGAGCGGGCTTCCCCATACTCTGTCCC
>CAYUVH010000042.1:0-64941 GCA_964448135.1 uncultured Verrucomicrobiota bacterium
GGACAACGTGAACTCGATGGCGGGCAACCTGACGTCTCAGGTGCGCAACATCGCCGAGGTGGCGACCGCCATCGCCAAGGGCGACCTTTCGCGCAAGGTCACGGTGGACGTGAAGGGTGAGATCCTGGAGCTGAAGAACACCATCAACACGATGGTGGACCAGCTTAACGGGTTCGCTGCCGAAGTGACGCGTGTCGCTCGCGAAGTCGGCACTGAAGGGAAGCTCGGCGGCCAGGCCGAGGTGCCCGGCGTGGCCGGCACGTGGAAGGACCTTACGGACAACGTCAACCTCATGGCGGCCAATCTCACCGGCCAGGTCCGCAATATCGCCGACGTGACGACTGCTGTCGCGAAGGGCGACCTCTCGCGCAAGATCACGGTGGACGTGAAAGGTGAAATTCTCGAACTGAAGAACACTATCAATACGATGGTGGACCAGTTGAACTCGTTCGCGTCCGAAGTCAGCCGCGTGGCGCGCGAAGTCGGCACCGAAGGCAAGCTCGGCGGTCAGGCTGTCGTGCCGGACGTGGCCGGCACGTGGAAGGATTTGACGGACAACGTCAATTCCATGGCTTCGAATCTTACCGGCCAGGTCCGTAACATCGCCGAAGTAACCACTGCCGTGGCCAGCGGCGACCTTTCCCGCAAGATCACGGTGGACGTGCGCGGCGAAATTCTTCAGTTGAAGGAAACCATCAATACGATGGTCGAGCAGCTCCGCTCATTCGCCTCCGAAGTCACGCGCGTCGCGCGCGAAGTCGGCACCGAAGGCCGACTCGGCGTGACCGCCGTGGTGCCCGGCGTGGCCGGCACCTGGAAGGACTTGACCGACTCCGTCAACGCGATGGGCGCCAATCTTACGGCGCAGGTCCGCAACATCGCCGAAGTCACCACCGCCGTAGCTCGCGGTGACCTCTCCCGCAAAATCACGGTGGACGTGCGCGGTGAAATTCTCGAGCTCAAGAACACCATTAACACGATGGTTGACCAACTCAACGGTTTCGCGGCCGAGGTAACGCGCGTGGCGCGCGAAGTCGGCACCGAAGGCAAGCTCGGCGGCCAGGCGCAAGTGCTGGGCGTGGGCGGTACTTGGAAGGATCTCACGGATAACGTGAACTTCATGGCCGCCAATCTCACCGACCAGGTGCGCGGCATCGTGAAAGTCGTGACCGCCGTCGCCAACGGCAACCTACGCCAGAAACTGACCGTCGAAGCCAAGGGCGAAGTCGCCGCACTCGCTGAAACCATCAATAACATGACCGATACGCTAGCGACGTTCGCCGAACAGGTGACCAACGTTGCGCGCGAAGTCGGCGTCGAAGGCCGGCTCGGCGGTCAGGCCAACGTGCCCGGCGCCGCCGGCACATGGAAGGATTTGACCGGCAACGTGAACCTGCTGGCCGCCAACCTCACCACCCAGGTCCGCGCCATCGCCGAAGTGGCGACCGCCGTGACCAAGGGCGATTTGACCCGGTCCATCCAGGTCGAAACGCGCGGTGAAGTCGCCGAGCTCAAGGACAACATCAACACGATGATTGATAACCTGCGCGTGACGACGGAATCCAACCAGGAACAGGACTGGTTGAAGACCAACCTCGCAAAGTTTACAGGCATGTTGCAGGGCCAGCGCGATCTGTTCACGGTCGGGCAGATGCTGCTCTCCGAACTGGCCCCGCTCGTCGGCGCGCAACAGGGCACGATCTACCAGATGGAATTGGGCGACGACAACAAGTGGTCGCTCCGCCTGCTGGCCGGTTACGCGCAACGCCCCGACCAACCGCAAATAATCCTGGTGGGCGAAGGCCTCGTGGGTCAATGCGCCGTGGAGAAGGAGCGCATCCTTCTCAACGAGGTGAAGAACGATTACACGCGCATCGCCTCGAGCCTGGCGGAGGCGCGTCCGCGCAGCATCGTCGTGCTGCCGGTGCTCTTCGAAGGCCAGACCAAGGCCGTGATCGAACTCGCCTCGTTGCACGCGTTCAACGTCACCCACCTTACCTTCCTCGAACAGCTCACCCAGTCCATCGGCGTCGTGCTCAATACGATCGAAGCGACCATGCGCACGGAAAACCTGCTGCAACAATCCCAGCAGCTTACCGCCGAGTTGCAGACCCAGAAAAAGGAGCTGCAGCAGACGAACGAGGAATTGGCGCAAAAGGCCCGCCAGCTCGCCGAGCAAAACGTGGAGGTCGAACGCAAGAGCCAGGAAGTCGAGCAGGCCCGCCGCGCGCTCGAAGAAAAGGCCGCGGAGCTTGCGCTCACTTCGAAGTATAAATCGGAGTTCCTCGCGAACATGTCGCACGAATTGCGCACGCCGCTCAATTCCATCCTGATCCTGGGGCAGCAGCTTGCGGAAAACGGGGGCGGCAATCTCACGACCAAACAGGTCGAATTCGCCCGCAACATCTACTCCTCGGGTTCGGACCTCCTGAATCTGATCACCGACATCCTCGACCTTTCCAAGATTGAGTCCGGCACAGTCACGGTCGAAGCCGAGGAAATCGGCTTCGGCGCCTTGCGCGATTCGGTGGAGCGCAACTTCCGCCACGTGGCCGACGCGAAGAACCTACCCTTCCACGTCGAATTCGATCCCCGTCTGCCCCGCGCGATGACGACGGACCCGAAGCGTCTGCAGCAGATTTTAAAAAACCTGCTCTCGAACGCCTTCAAGTTCACCGCGCAGGGCCACGTTACGATTCGTGTGGGCCCGGCCGAATCCGGCTGGACGCCGGAGCACCAATGGCTCGGGCGCTCGCATCACGTCATCGCGTTCGCCATCAAAGACACCGGCATCGGTATTGCGCCCGAAAAGCAGAAGCTGATCTTCGAGGCGTTCCAGCAGGCCGACGCCGGCACCAGCCGCAAATACGGCGGCACCGGCCTCGGTCTCGCCATTTCGCGCGAACTGGCGGCCCTGCTCGGCGGCGAAATCCGGCTTAACAGCATTCCGGGTGAAGGCAGCTCTTTCACCCTTTACCTGCCGCTCACCTTCCCCGGCACCACTGCCGCCATCACCCGGCAGCTGGCCTCCACGCCGATCATCCTGCCCGCCCCGCGCGAGGAAAACATCCCCGACGACCGCGAAAACATTGAATCCGGGGATCAGGTGCTGCTGATCGTCGAGGATGATCCACATTACGCGCGGGTGCTCGTCGGACTCGCGCGCGACAAGGGTTTCAAAGCCATCGCCGCCACGCGCGGCAGCGCGGCGATCTCGCTGGCGAGGCAGTTCGTTCCCACGGCGATCACGCTCGACATCTTCCTGCCGGACATGCTGGGCTGGACGGTTCTCAACAATCTGAAGCTGGATCCGAACACACGCCACATCCCGGTCCAAATTATCTCCATCGAAGAGGAACGGCAGCACGGGCTTTCGCATGGCGCCTTTTCCTACACGATCAAGCCCGCCACCACCGAGGGGCTGGACCAGTGCTTCGACCGGATCAAACAATTCGTCGCGCCGCGCAAGCGCCGGCTGCTGATCGTCGAGGACAACGAAACGGAGCGAAACAGCATCGCGGAGTTGCTCGCCCACGATGACATTGAGATTTCCCATGTTGGCACGGGAACGGAAGCACTGCAGATGCTGCTCGACCGGCCGTTCGATTGCTGCGTGCTGGACCTGCGGTTGCCGGACATGAATGGTTACGCGCTGCTCGAGAAAATGCAGGCCGAGCCGACCCTGCGCGACGTGCCCATCGTGGTCTTCACCGGTAAGGAACTCGAAGCCGCCGAGGAAAAGCAGCTCCGTTCGGTGGCGAAGAGCATCGTGCTGAAGGACGTGCAATCCCCGGACCGGTTGTTCGACGAAACGGCGCTCTTCCTGCATCGGGTCGTCGCCAACCTGCCCGAAGCCAAGCAAAACCTCCTGGCCCGCCTGCACAATTCCACCGAGGTGCTGCGTGGCCGCAAAGCGCTGGTGGTGGACGACGACGCTCGCAACATCTTTGCGTTGACGACGCTGCTCGAAAATCACGAGATGGAAGTGCTCAGTGCCACCAATGGCCGGCAGGCAATCGAGATCATCAAAAATGAGCCCAATCTAAGCGTGGTGCTGATGGACATCATGATGCCGGAGATGGATGGTTACGAGACGATGCGTGAAATTCGCAAAAACCCCGATTTCCGCTCGCTGCCCATTCTCGCGCTGACCGCGAAGGCCATGAAAGGCGATCGCGAGAAATGCCTGGAGGCCGGGGCTTCGGACTACATCGCCAAACCCGTTGACACCGATCAACTCGTGTCCCTGTTGAGAGTCTGGCTTTACCGCTGATTGCCATGACCGCGAGCATGGAGCCACCCGCCCCAAGCGCAAATCATCCCACGACGCCCAAGGGCAACCAGACTTGCATTCTGGTGGTGGATGATGATGTGCGGAACCTCGACGTCGTCGAGAGCATCCTCGCGGCGCCGCATCTGCGGCTGGTGCGGGCGCAGACGCCCGATGAAGCCCTGCTCGCGCTGGTGCATGATGAGTTTGCGTGCATCGTGCTCGACATCCAGATGCCGGCCATGAATGGCGTGGAACTGGCGCGGTTGATCAAGACGCGCAAGCGCTGCCAGCATATTCCCATCATTTTCCTCACGGCATTTTTCCTGGAGGAAAAGGACGCGTTGAAGGCGTACGGGGTCGGCGCGGTGGATTATTTGACCAAACCGATCAACCCGGAAATCCTCAAGTCCAAGGTCGGAGTGTTCGTGGACCTTTTTCAAACCACGCGCGCGCTGGCGAAGGCGAACGCGGCGCTGGAAACGGAAGTGCAGCAGCGGCAGCGCGCGGAGGAAGCCCTGAAGGAAGCCAACAGCCAGCTCGAATCCCGCGTGGTCGAACGAACGACGGACCTGAGCCGGGCGATGGACGGCATCCGCGATAGCGAGGAACGCTATCGCAAACTTGTGCGCAGTCTGCCGGCGGCCATTTACACCACCGACGCACAGGGGCGCGTGACGCTGTATAATGATGCGGCCGCCAGCCTTTGGGGCCGGTCACCCGCCATCGGTCGGGAGTGGTGGTGCGGTTCGTACAGGCTCTACCATCCGGACGGCACCGAGCTGCCGCTGGACCAATGCCCAATGGCGCGCACCTTGAAGGAAGGCTGGCCGGTACGCGGCGAGGAAATCATCATCGAACGGCCGGATGGTTCGCGCCGGCATATCCTTCCCTATCCCGAGCCGATTTTTGACGCACTGGGACGCATCACGGGAGCGGTGAACATGCTGATCGACATCACCGAGCGCAAGCAGGCCGAGGAAGCGGCGCGGCGCCTGGCGGCCATCGTGCAGTTCTCCGATGACGCCATTATCAGCAAAAATCTCGATGGCGTCATCACCAGTTGGAACGAAAGCGCCGCCCGGTTGTTCGGGTACACGGCCGGGGAAATCATCGGCAAATCCGTCACGCGGCTCATGCCCGTCGAGTTGCAGAAGGACGAGCCCGGCATCCTGGAGCGCGTCCAACGCGGCGAATCGATCGAACACTACGAAACCGTTCGCCTGCGCAAAGATGGTTCTCCGATCGAAGTGTCCCTTACCATCTCACCCATCAAGAACGCGGATGGTCGCATCATCGGCGCGTCCAAGATCGTGCGTGACATCACGGAACGCCGCCGCACGGAACAGCAACTCAAGCGCGCGCACGATGAGTTGGTGGCCGCCTCGCGCGCCAAGGACGATTTTCTGGCCACGTTAAGCCATGAATTGCGCACGCCATTGAATCCGGTGCTGCTGATTGCCAGTGATGCCGCCCATAACCCGAATCTGCCGGACGAAGTGCGCGCCGACTTCGAGCGGATCCTCAACAGCGTGGAGTTGGAGGCCCGGCTGATTGACGATTTGCTGGACCTGACCCGCATTACCCGCGGTCGCGTCGTGCTACAAAAACAACCGACGGACATTCATCATGTCCTGCACGAAGCCATCGCCACCATAAAAGAGGAAATCGCGCAAAAGCAAATCAGCCTGCGGTTGCGGCTGGACGCCAAAGACCACACGGTCTTCGCCGACCAGGTTCGCTTGCAGCAGGTTTTTTGGAACCTGCTCCGAAACGCCGCGAAATTCACGCCGAACAGCGGCGCCATTGATATCGAAACGGAATCGGACGGCGGCAGACTTATTGTCCGCATCAGCGATACCGGCATTGGCATGACCGCGCAAGAGATTGACGGCCTCTTCAAGGTCTTTTCCCAAGGCGACCACGCCAGCCACAGCGCACATCGTTTCGGCGGGCTCGGGCTGGGACTGGCCATCGCTCAAAAACTTGCCGAATTCCACTCCGGAGAAATCCATGCCGCCAGCGCCGGTCCTGGGCACGGGGCAGTCTTCACAGTGACATTGCCGCTGGGAGCTCCCGCGGAAAAAGCGGTGGGAATGCCAGCGAAAGCTCCGGCGTCACCGGTTTCACCGACGCGTGCCTCGACGACCCTTGCGCTCAAGATCCTTTTGGTGGACGACCACGAACCGACCCGCACGTCGCTGGCGCAATTGCTGGCGCGCCGGTCCTACGACGTCCAAACGGCGGCTTCGGTCGCCGAGGCCCAGGCGCTCGCGCAGATTCACTCTTTCAATCTGCTCATTTCCGATATCGGCCTGCCCGACGGCAACGGCTATGAACTCATGGCCCGTCTGAAGCAGAACGGTCTTGCCAACGGCATCGCCCTCACCGGTTATGGGATGGAACACGACATCGCCCGCAGCCAGGAAGTCGGCTTTATCGCCCACCTCACCAAACCCATCCGCTTTCAATCCCTCGAAGCCGCCATCCACACGGCGGTGGGAATGATGAATCACTGATCTCGCGGGTTCTTCCGGCTGTTCCGTCGGCCAACGGGGACAGCAAAAGCGCGGAAGTTTGGCGACAGCCATGGGGAATTGTTCCGCTTCCCACAGAGTATTGGGGCGAACGATCCCGTCAGCACCGCCAACAGTTACTTGTAGGCTGGTCAGAACTCGACAGCCAGCTCGCGCGGCGTGGCCTGGTTCTCGAATCGGATCCAGAGGAGTTTGTCTTTCGCGGAATACTCAAAGCTTTGCAGGGCTTGGCCACCCAGCGTCACCCGGCGCGGCGCGGCCGGTGATCTCAACAAGACCACCGCCGGCGTCTCGGCCACGGACTCGACCGCGTAAGCCAGACGCGCCCCGGTCTCCTGGGTGGGCAACGCCTTGCACGCCGAAGCGAGCAATCCACGTTTCGGCAACTCCGGCGCGCCGAGGTCGAGCAAAAGGCGGCGTGACCCGGCATCAAGCAGGATTTTACCGCTCACCGGAAGATTGGCATCGAACAGGTTGATGAAGCGTCCGATCAATTCGCGCGGCGGTCCTTCGACGGATTCGTCCAAACCGGCTCCCAGCACAAACGGCCCGCGTCGCAGCAGCAGGTAATTCGTCTCGCGCCATTTCAAACCGGCTGCTTCAGCGGCTTGTTTGGTGCATTCAACCACGCGCCTGGCACCCGTGGCGCTCGACGAACAGCTCACCGGGCGTTCGCGCAGCCACAGCACACCACCCTTTCCCACTGGATTGATTTTCCCGGCGATCATGTTCGTGGAAACGCCCAACTGTTCAAACAAATGCTGGCGCGGGGTCGCGTAATGCAGGCCGTTGGTGTTCCACCAATCCCGCACCTGCAAATAAGGATCGGCGTCCGCGTCGCACACGATGAGATAACCCCCGGACTTCACCCATTCAGCAATTGGAGCATGCACCGCCGGGGTAAGTGGCTTCTGTCCGTCGTAGCTCAGCAACAATACGCGAAAGCCTTTCAAATAATTGGGGACGGTGACATTCTCGAGTTGAACGGGCGCCACCGGTATCCCGTGCTTCACCAAGGGCATCGCCAGCCCATAGAAATTGCCCAGGTGCGGATCGCTTGGCGTCGGTTCGCCGCGCTGGAACATCAGCGAGTCGCTGGCCACCACGCCGATGCCGGCCGTGCCGCAATCCCACTCGACCCGCGATTGTTTCATGTGATTGAGCGCGTTGAAGACGGTTTGCAATTCGGTCGCGTAGGCCGGTGGAATGGAACGCCGTTCGGCGCGCGCAACCGAACGGGGGTAGTAACCGCTGAAAACGCGCTCCGGCCACGGCGCCACCTCATACTGCGAGACATCCGGTTGCAGCAGCGAAGCGACCAGGGTGGACTCCCAGTTGGTGCGGTAGTCCGCCCAATCGTAATTGGGATTGTCCTCGATGGGATCGTTCAGATACCACACGCCCCGGCCGGTGGCTCGAACGAGGTTCTGCATCGCGCCGTATTCAAGAAATGCCGTTTCAAACGTCCGCGAGCGCACCTTCCCCTCATACCGATTAGGTTCACGTGAAGTGCCGGTCCACACCTGCGCGATGTACCCGTCGCACCCGTTCAGCATCGCCAGGCTTGATTGCGGGCTGACGATGCACCATTGCGCGTAGTTTAACAGGCTGTGCGTGGGCACGTAGCAACGAACGCGCTTCCCTGTGCGCCGGTTGAACTCCTGCACGTGATCAAAGACCTGCTGCAAGGCACGGCGGTAAAGATAATATTTCAGTTTCGACGCCCGCCACCGCGCGTCAACGGAACTGTGCGGCGGCTGCCACTCCTCCCCGTAATAGGCCTTCCATTCGCGCTTAAATCCCTCCGAGTATCCGCCGCGATCCCAGAATTCCGGCTCCTCCAAATGAATCGCCTCCGCGCCCGCGTCCAATGCCCGCTGCACCCCCGTCGCCAGATACTTCCCGTAATTCTCCCCGGGGCACATGTAATACACGTCGCCCCCGTGCCCGATCTTGTGGCCATTGCGATCGGTCTGGACCTCGTCCTCGTGATTCGTGCCGTCAAAACGGCCATACAGATAATCCTGGTACTGGCCCCAGGCCACCCCGGTCATCACGTGGACTCTATATCCGTGCTCGCGCCACGACTGAATCCGATCCGGCAATTCCGGTCCGATGCCGTAGGCAATGGCGACATCCGACCTGAGGTTGCCTTTGGGCGACCAGGGCTTGCCCGTTTGAAAACACGTCCGCTCCAGGACCTGGTCCGGGTCGACGGGCCAAGTAAACTCAGCGGCACGCAGGAAGGTGGCGGCGATGCAGATCGCGAAAACGCAAGCCCGGCATGATCTGCTCATTCCTGCTACAGCGATGCGGGGTTAGCCCTGCTCCTGGATCGCCCGTTGCCGCGCGGCGAGATACCGGTCCATCTCGGCCACGTCCTTGAAGATCGCAACGCCGGGCAGCGATTTGATGATGTCGAAGACTTCCTGGATCTGCGGCTGCAAATGCACGAACGTCGCCTGCCCGCCCCGCTCACGCAATTGCTTGCGCGCCGTCGCAAATATCCGCAGCCCGGCGCTGCTGATGAATTTCAGCTGTTCGAGATCGAAGACGATTTCCTTTACCGGCCCGCTCATGACCGGCGTCAGTTGCTTCTCCAGGTCGGGAGCTGTGGAGGTGTCCAGGCTGCCGGTGAGTTTCACGGTGATTTTCGCCGGGTTGGCGCCTTTTTGAATTTGGATTTCGAGTGGCATAGGCTTGCTGTCGTTTTGGTGTTGTGCAGATCAGGAGACAGAATGGTGTCCGCCGGCCGGTTCCGAATCGTCCGGTGTGTTATTGTGCATCTTCATTTCTCCGTGCCTGGCCAGAAGTTCGGACGTGGTCGTGTGGCCAGGTAGCGATCCAACGCCTCCAGGTCTTTGAACACGCCGATGCCCGGCAGCGACTGAATGATGGTAAAAACCTCCTCAACCTGGGGCTGCATATTGACGAACGAAGTTTGGCCGCCGCCACGCGCCACCATCTGTTTGCGTGCCACCTGGAACAGGCGCAATCCCGCACTGCTGACGAATTTGAGCCCGGCCAGGTCGAACACCAGTTCGTTGACCCGTCCGGCGAGGCACAAGGCCATTTGGCGATCCAACTCCGGTGCCGTCTCGGTGTCGAGGCTGCCAACGAGTTTGATGGTCACAGCGCCCGCGTTTTCCTGGATGTGGATTTCAAGTGGCATACAATTCCGTGGTCTGGCTGCTGTTATTTGATTACGTTGACGAAGGTTATTCCGCGCTGGGCGCCGACACAAGCCGCTTGGTCAGCCGGAGCACATTCTCCCCGGCTTCGCGCCGGTAACGGATTTCATCCATTTTACGGCGGACAAGTTCAATACCCCAGCCGCCCGGGAGATCATCCTCCTCCGCCTGCGGCTTGCGCGGCGAAGCAGCCGTCGGGTCAAACTCAGGACCGCCGTCACGCAATTCGATGGCAAACAAATCCCCGGTGCGCTCAAGGATGACCTTGAACTTTTTCTGCGCGTCGCGTTGCAACGCGTGGTTGACGATGTTGCTGCCGCATTCCTCCAGCGCGAGCGCCAGACCGAAAATAATTTTTTCCGGCACGCCCTGCGTCGGCGCGAACTCCTGCAACGCCTCCACAGCGCGCATCACTTCCTCCGGTGTGGCGTGGAGTTCGAGTGTCATGCGCCCACCCCCGTTCCGTTCAACGTCAACGTCATGATCGCGATATCGTCCGACTGCGGCGCGGTGCCGGCATAGGAATGAACTCGTTTCAGCAACCCTGCCGTGAGGACCGCGGGCGACTGCCCGCCCAAAGCCCCCGCGTCCGCGAGCAGTCGTACGTCGCCGTAACATTCGTCTTCTGGATTAAATGCCTCGCTCACGCCGTCGGTATAAAGAATCACCGTGTCGCCCTGCTTGAGCACCAATTCCGTGCGCTCAAACTCGAGGCCGGGTTCGAAACCCAGCGCCGTGCCGAGATTCTTAACCGCCCAGCGCGGCACTTCACCCGCGGGTAGCAACACCGGACGGCAATGGCCGCCGTTGGCAAGGGTGAACCGGCCCGACTCCGGCTCGAACATTGCGCACAGAAACGTCACGAACATGCCGGAAGGATTGTCCGCCGCGAGTTCGTCGTTCAACCGGGCCAGGATGAGTTCGGGCTCGGCAATGTCCCGCGCCAGTAACCGGGCCAGGCTGATGGCCCGCACCATGAACATCGAAGCCGGGATGCCCTTGCCGGAAACGTCGCCGAGGAAAACTACAAGGCGTTCCGGCGTGGCCGCACAGACACCGTAAAGATCACCGCCTACTTCGCGTGCCGGTTCGAGCGCGGCCCCGATCTGGACGCCATACGCCCGCTCCACTTCGGTGAAATCGTGTGGCAACATGCCCATCTGAATTTCGCGCGCGACGCGCAGTTCACTGGCGATCTGTTCCTTCACCGCGTCGCGCAGCCTTTTTTTCTCGAGGCTGGAGGTGACGCGGGCGCGCAGCAAGGTGGGGTTGAAGGGCTTGGGCAGAAAATCTTCGGCACCCAACTCGATGCATTTCACGGCGCTCTCCATCTGCTCGGCGCCGGAAATGACGATGACCGGCAGCCCGTTCAAGTCCGGGTTGGCTTTGAGCGCCGCGAGCACTTCCACGCCGTTCATCTCCGGCATTTCCATGTCGAGCAACATCAAGTCGAAGGGCCCGGCGAGGACAAGTTCGAGAGCCTGTCGCCCGTTGGCCGCCTCGGTAAGGTTGTGAAAACCAAGGGCGTTCAGAGCACGAATCAGCCCGAGCCGCATCGTGCGGCTGTCATCCACCACCAGCACCGCCGCCTGCTGCAGCCGGCCGGCCGCGGATTCTCCGGGCGTCGAAGGATGCACGGCGGGGTGAGGATTCGGGTTTGGCTCATTCATATCGGTTTTGATGGTTCGGCGTCCGAGGTGGTCGCCGTTTCCGTCCGCGAAATCAGCGGGATAATCCGTCCGACCTTCGCCAACAACTCTTCGTCGCGAAAAGGTTTGGTCACGTAGTCCCGCACGCCGAGGCGCGCCACCGTGGCGAGACTTTGCAGGCCGGAGTCGGCCGTCAGCATGATGACCGGCGCGCGGTTCAAACCGGGATGCTCACGCATTTTGCGGAGCATGGCGATTCCGTCCATGACCGGCATGTTGTAATCGAGGATGATCAGGTCGGGATGCTCCCGCGTCGCGACGGCCAGGCCCTCCTCGCCATTGGCCGCTTCCAACAATTCGCAGGCAAACGGGCGGAATAAACGGGCCAAAAGCAGACGGATCGTTTTGCTGTCATCAACGCTTAAGATTCTGGGCGTCATGAGTCCGCGTAACAACAATGGATTTCGAGCAATAACCAATGGCCATCGCAGACCAGGACGGTGCGCTCGCTGGCAGCGCCGATTTGATTCCTGGCGGCCAACCGCGCGATGCGGGAAACCGAGGGTGTGCCGAGCTTGCAGGGGTATCCGTCCGCCGCCAATTGGTTCGCCACCCGCCCGGCTACCATGTTTGCGAGTTCCCCGGCGGCATCATCCTGCAATTCGCAGGCGTTCCCCGCGTCACCCTCCCAGCCAGCCAAACGGCGAACTACGTCCGCGATAAAAGCGTGCGGGAGTCGGAGGTGGACACTTACGGAGAGTCGTCGGCCGGTCAAAAGTACGCTGCTGGTGATCTCATCAGGAGCAGCGGAAACGGGGCGGTCGTCCGCTGATTCCCGGACGGTTGCCGAAAGCGACAGGAGAGTATCCAGCACTTCGATGAAGGCTCTTTCGCCGATGCCGTGCAGGTTGGGTGGGTTGGAGGCGGGTGTCATACACGCAGAGGCTGGGCGAGTGCCCGGAGGATGGCCTGGGGCATTTCCTCAAGGGGAACAACCTGGTCCACAACTCCCAATTTGATGGCAGCCTGGGGCATGCCGTAAACCACACAACTGTCCTCGTGTTCGGCAAGCGTCCGCGCCCCGGCGGCCCGAAGCGCCTGCATGCCACGAGCGCCATCGCTGCCCATCCCGGTCAGCAACACCGCCACCGCGTGGGCACCCGCGTGCTCGGCGGCGGACCGGAAAAGCACATCCACCGCGGGACGGCAGTGATGCACCGGAGGTGATTGCGTCAACCGGACCCGGTAGCCACGCCCGTCGCGGACCAACGCCATGTGAAAATCACCGGGCGCCACCAGACATAGCCCACGGCCCAGTTCGTCCCCCTCGCTCGCCTCGCGAACTTCGAATGGGCACAGCTTATTCAGGTGCTCGGCCATGCTCCGGGAAAAATTGGGGGGAATGTGCTGAACCACGGCGATGGGCGGAAGCCCGGCTGGCAACCGGGGCAAGAGAAAGCGCAGCGCCTCCACGCCCCCAGTGGAAGCCCCGATCAGAATGATCCGTCGCGCGGAAAATTCTCCGGGCGGCAAGGTTTCCGATACCGGGGGCAACGGTGCGACGCTGATTTCCCGCGGATGCGGGCGGCGGCGAGCGCGGGCAGCTGCCTTGACATGGTATGCGAGCTGCCAGGCCGCTTCGCCCAGGGTCTGACTGCCATCGGGCTTGGCCAGCACGTCCACTGCCCCGGCAGCCAGCGCCTCCATGGCCTTGGCGGATCCCTGCGGAGTCAGGGAGCTGATGACGACGACCGGCAGGGGGTGGTGCTCGTTGAGAATCCGAAGAAAGGTCAACCCATCCATGCGCGGCATTTCCAGGTCGAGTGTAATAACCTCCGGATCGAGCTTGAGAATTTTCTCCCGCGCCACGTATGCGTCGCAGGCCGTGTCAACAACTTCGATTTCAGGATCCCGAGAGAGGGCCTCGCTGATAGCACGCCGGGCGACGGCGGAGTCATCCACAATCAGCACGCGGATCTTTTGTTTGGCACTCATGGCTTGCGGAACACGCTTTGGCGCACGGATTCCAACTCGTGCCGAATCCCCATCAAACTCTCCGAATGACCGATCAACAGGTAGCCGCCGGGGGCGAGTTGCCGCGTGAGCTTCTGCACCAAAGTGGCACGTGAGGCTGGATCGAAATAGATCATGGCATTGCGGCAGAAGATCACATGTTGTGCCCGCGGCACCGGATACTCGGACTGGAACAGGTTAATGCGCTGAAACCGCACGCGCTTGCGCAGATCGGTTTTCACCCGGCAGGTCCCATCCTGGACGCCCACACCGCGTTGAAAGTGACGCTTCAACAGCTCCGGCGGCAAGGCGTGGCGGGAGTCGAGCGGGTAAACGCCCCTTTCGGCTTCAGCCAGCATACGATGCGAGATGTCGGAAGCCTCCACGCGCCAGTCCACGGAAGGATGCTCCCGAAAAAACTCCGCCAGCACGATCGCGATGGAGTAAGGCTCCTCTCCGGAGGAACCGGCGGCGGACCAAACCCTGAAGGAGGAGCTTTCGGCGGCGAGCCGCGGAAGCAACTCGGGTAGAATGCGGCCCTTGAGAAACGTGAAATGCTCCGGCTCGCGAAAGAACCGGGTATGGTTCGTGGAAATGAGATCCACCAACTGCGCGATTTCATCCGGGCCTTGCCTGGAGCGCAGCAGGTCGCAGTACTCGTCATAGGAAACGAACCCCAGTGCCCGCAGGCGCTTGCGCAACCGGTTGGCCAGCATGGGCTTCTTGTCCGGGCCAATGAGGATCCGGCTGTGCTGATAGACAAAATCCACCAGCGTCCGGTAGGCCTCGGCCGACAAATTGGCCGTGAACGATGCATGCATTCGCGGGAACCCGATCCCACCGACGGCCGGCTCAGAAGTTCTTGAAGTCGTCGTCATCTACTTGAACTGCCGGCTTGGCATCGCCCGGCATGGGAATGGCCCTGCGCCGGCCCGTGCTCAGGGTCTTTTGAGGCTGAAGCCGGGGCCGCGGTCGCGCGGCGGGTTGATTGCCAAATACTTCAACACGAGAGGCGCGCGCCGGAGATGGAGTCGAAGCCGTCACCGTGACCTCCCCTCCAACCAGTTGGCGAAGCTCAACCACCATATCCTTGAGCGACGCCGCCTGAGCATCGAGCTCCTCGGCCGCGCTGGCGCTTTCCTCGGCGCTGGCGGAATTGCTCTGCGTCACCTGATCCATCTGGGTGATCGCGGTGTTGATTTGTTCGATACCCTGGGCCTGCTCGCGGGCGGCCATGGCAATTTCCGCAACCAACGCGTCAGTGGACGACACCTTGTTGGCGATCTGCGTCAGCGATTCCCCGACCTTGGCGCAACTGACGGAGCCTTGGCGGCTGCTGGCAATCGCCGTTTCGATCTTGTTCGCCGTTTCCTTCGCGGCGGCGGCGCTGCGCTGGGCCAGGGAACGAACTTCGTCCGCGACGACCGCGAAGCCGGCGCCCGCCTCCCCGGCGCGCGCCGCTTCCACCGCGGCGTTCAGCGCCAGGATGTTCGTCTGGAAGGCGATCTCATCAATGTTCTTGACGATCTTGGCCACCTCGGCGCTCGAGTTGTCAATGGCCGCCATGGCCTGGGTCATTTCGACCATGGTGTGGGAACCAGCCCGGGCCACGGCATGGGCTTCCCCCGCCAGCACCTTTGTCTTCTCGGCGTTGTCGGCGGTGGAGCGGATCATGCTCGCTATCTCCTCCAGTGAGGCACTGGTTTCCTCCACCGACGCCGCTTGCTCACTGGCGCCGGACGACAAGGTCTGGCTGGCGGCCGCAACCTGCCGGGCGGCGGAGGCGGTTTGTGCGGCGCCTTGGTCGAGGTTGAGCGCAAGCTCCCGAAGCACCCGGTTAGTGGCGTCGGTTTGCGCGAGGCTGACCGCGAGTTCCGCAAGCACCAGTTTCGTGGAGCGGATGATCAACCACGCTATGGACCCCGCCAACAGGATGGCAACCACCAAACCCATTTTGATAAGGAAAACACTTGAACTGGCGGTGGCACGACCCTCTGCGCCTAAGTCAATACCGACTTTATTCTTGTAGTCCACGGCGGCCTCAAAGGCACGGATATACGCCTCATACGCAGGGACCAGGACATCCGTTTGCCATTTCCGATACTCGTCCACTTTGTCCTGTCGAACCAACTCGATCTGCTTGTTGCGGGCGGTTCGATACGTGACGATGGCCCGCTTCGCTTCTTCAAAAAGTCTGCGGTCTTCCGGAGTCGAAATGAGCTCTTTTTCGTAGCGTTTGAAAATCTCGTCAACGCTGAGCTGGGTCGCGTCTATGCGGCGAAGTATCTCGGCACGGCCCTCTTCGGTCTGCGTCTGCTGGAGGAGTCCCGCGAGCACCATCTGATCCCGCGACACGTCCGAACATTCGTTCAGCAGGATGACGCTGGGCAGCACATTGCCGGTGAGGATCTCAAGATCGCGGGCGGTCCCACTCAAGCGCCACAAAGCAAACGCGCCCAAAAGGACGGTGATGGCCAGCGAAGTGGAGAAGCCGAAAATAACCCGGCGAGGAATATTCGAATAGTTCATATAGTCTGTGCTTCAGCAGTAGCGGCAGGTTGCCGGCCTTGGTTTCAGCCGCTGCCGCACACCGACCCCATAGCCGCGTCTATGGACGGTGATCCCTATGGGCTCAGAAGTTCCTGAAGTTGTCGTTGTCGTCATCTACGTCAACTGCCGGGTTGGTATCGCCCGGCATGGGAATGGCCCTGCGCCGGCCCGTACTCAGGGTCTTTTGAGGCCGGGGCCGCGGTCGCGCGGCAGGCTGATTGTTAAATACCTCAACATGCGAGGCGCGCGCCGGGGAGGGAGTCGAAGCCGTCACTGTTGCCACGCCGCCAACCAGCTGGCGGAGCTGCCCCACCATATCCTTGAGCGAAGCCGCCTGAGCATCAAGCTCCTCGGCCGCGCTGGCGCTTTCCTCCGCGCTGGCCGAATTGCTCTGCGTCACCTGATCCATCTGCGTGATCGCCGTGTTAATCTGTTCGATGCCCTGGGCCTGCTCGCGGGCGGCCGTGGCAATTTCCGCAACCAGCGCGTCAGTGGAAGACACTTTTTGGGCAATCTGCGTAAGCGACTCCCCGACCCTGGCGCAACTGATGGAGCCCTGGCGACTGCTGGCAATCGCTGCCTCGATCTTGTCCGCCGTTTCCTTCGCGGCGGCGGCGCTGCGCTGCGCCAGCGAGCGAACTTCGTCCGCGACCACCGCAAAGCCCGCGCCTGCCTCGCCGGCGCGCGCTGCTTCCACCGCGGCATTCAAGGCCAGGATATTCGTCTGGAAGGCTATCTCGTCAATGTTCTTGACGATTTTTGCGACCTCGGCGCTGGAGGTGTCAATGGCCGCCATTGCCTGGGTCATTTCGACCATGGTGCGGGAACCGCCTTGGGCGACGGCATGGGCTTCGCCCGCCAGGGCCTTGGCCTTCTCAGCGTTGTCGGCGGTTGAGCGGATCATGCTCGATATCTCCTCCAGGGAGGCGCTGGTTTCCTCCACCGACGCCGCTTGTTCACTGGCGCCGGAGGATAGGTTCTGGCTGGCTGCGGAGACCTGGCCCGCGGCGGAAGCGGTTTGGGTGGCGCCCTGGTCGAGGTTGACTGCAAGCTCTCGGAGTACCCGCGTGGTTGAACGCACAATCTGCCATGTCAGCAAGCCGGCCACTACCAGGGAGACTCCGAGCACAATACAGATCAGGAGGAGACCGGACCAAACCGCCCTCTTGGCCTCCGCGCTCGCCTCCGCACCCAGCTTCTTGTTGTAGTCAACATCGGCATCAACCGCCTTCACGTACGCCTCATACGCAGGAATGACCGCTTCCGACAGTGACTTCTTCAGTTCTTCGGTCTTCCCCTGGCGAATCATTTCCAGATACCGGTTGCGCAGCGATACGAACGCAGTGCGGGTTCGTTTCGCCTCCTCAAAGAGTCGGCGATCCTCGTTATCCGATACCAACGCCTCGTACTTCTTGAACAGCTCGTCCACGCGCGACCTATTCAAAGCTATGCGCTCCTCGAGGGCGGCCCGTTGTTCGCCGGGTGCAGTATCAGCGTACAGAAGGCTGGTGAAAATGTTGTCCCGCGTCAGCGCGGCGCTTTCATTGAGAATAAGCACGCTGGGCAGGGTGTTGTCTGCCAATGCCACGACGGATCGGCTGATGCGCTCCAACTGCCAGAGGGCGAAGCCGCCGAGCGCGGCTGAAATCAGGAGCATGACGGCGAAACCGAAGATGATCCGACGAGATATAGTCCAGGAGTTCATACAGTTTGGTCTTGAGGATTCGGCTTTTGGGGAGGAACCAGAGTAAGGAGGCCTTCCTTGAGGAAGACTTTGTCGAGGTCGAGCAGCGTTTTGACGCCACCATGAACCGTGGCCATGCCCAGGATGTAGTCCGTATTCGGCGCACCGCCAAAATCCGGCGTGGGTTCGATTTCCGCCCCGCCCAGTTGGACCACTTCCTCGACCGCGTCCACGATGGCCCCCATCTGTATGACGGCTGCCGGAGGGGTGCCGACCTGGACGACGATAATGCAGGCCCTTTCGCCGTAGCTTTCGCTCGACAGCTGAAACTTGGCCCGCATATCGAGGATTGGAATGACTTTGCCCCTAAGGTTGATAACGCCCTTGATGTATTCGGGCATCCGGGGTACGGGGGTGATGGGGCAGAGGCGAATGATCTCGCGGACGCCGAGCACCGGCAACCCGTAGGACTCCCGGCCCAGCTTAAAGGTCAGGTAACGGCCCGGTTGTGCGCCAGTGGTTCGAGGAGAGGAAGCTTCCGGAGTCATAAGATTTCAGAGGCTGCTCATAATGCGTCTAGTTATAGATTCTTGGGCAATTCACGAGCGTATCCACGTCCAGGATCAACCCGACCCGGCCATCGCCCAGAATCGCGGCGCCCGCCAGCAGCTCCTGCTTGCGAAAGGTCTCGCCGAGATTTTTAATGACGACCTCTTGCTTGCCGAGTAACTCATCCACGAGGATACCGCGCGCGGCGACGCCAGATTCGACGACAACAACGATCCCTTCCGTCGGGTCAACCGCGCGGCAGGGTGTGCCCAGGTGCCGGCCCAGGCGCAGGAGGGGTGTCAGACGGCCGCGCACACTCACCACTTCGCCGCGTTCGTGAACGGTGCTGACCATGCCGGCTCGCGGGCGGAATGATTCGCGCACCGACAATGTCGGGATGATATACCGATCGTCGCCCACCCCGACGAGCATCCCGTCGATGATGGCGAGGGTCAATGGCAGGACTATGGTAAAGGTGGTGCCCTGACCGGCGACGGACCGGATCTCGATCTTTCCGCGAAGCTTCTCGATATTGCGCCGGACGACATCCATGCCCACTCCCCGGCCGGAGACATCCGTGACTTTCTCCGCGGTGGAAAAGCCGGGTGCGAAGATAAGAGCGAAGATTTCCTCCTCGGTCAGGGTTGCGTCCGGCTTGACCAGGCCTCGTTCCCGGGCTTTGGACAGAATGCGGTTGTGGTCCAGGCCTTTGCCGTCATCCTGGATCGCGATCACAATGCCGCCGCGCTGATGGGAGGCGGAGAGACGAATCATTCCGAGCGCGGGTTTTTCACTAGATTCCCGCGCCGCCGGCGCCTCGATGCCATGGTCAATGGAATTGCGGATCATGTGGATGAGCGGGTCGCTCAACTGCTCCACGATGTTGCGATCCAGTTCCGTCTCTTCCCCTTCCGTCACCAATTGCACCTGCTTCTGCTGATGGGCGGCGAGGTCACGCACGAGGCGCGTCATTTTTCGAAACGTCCCGCTGATCGGAACCATGCGCAACGACATGGCCGTTCGCTGCAATTCAGTGGTGATGCGTCCGAGTTGACGCAAGGTACGCGCCAGGTGGCGACTGGACAGCCGTTGCACGTCGGGGTCCTGGACGACCATGGATTGGGCGATAACCAGTTCCCCCACCAGGTCCACCAGGCTATCCAGCTTCCGGGTATCGAGCTTCACGAATCCCGTGGCGCTTTCTGACTTCGCCGAGGAATCGCTGGGCGAATTTTGGACAGGCGCCGAGGAGACTGCGGCGGACGGAGCTGGCGCGGCGACCGGCTGGGCCAGGTTTTCGGACGCAGTCGGACCGGGCTCCTTTGAAGCCGGGAGAGCCGGCTGCGGCTGAGTGGGGCCCGTGGCAGGCAGAGGGCCTCCGCGCAAGGTAGCCTGTATGCTTTGCCTAAGCTGGCTGGTAGGCACGATAATCGGATCGCCCGGCTTGACACCCTGGAGTTGGCCGCCAATTTCGCGGGCGAAGTGCTTCAGCCTGTCCCCGCCAGCGAGGATGAGGTTAATGATCTCTGAAGTGATGCTCAGCTCCGAACGGCGGACCGCATCGAGCAGCGACTCCAGATCATGCGCGAGTTCACGCAGCGCGTCCAGGCGCAGCAGACCGGCTCCACCCTTCAACGTGTGGAAGGCGCGAAAGACGGAATTGATCGTGTCGGCATCTGCGGGATTCGACTCCAATCCGAGCACGCCCTGCTCGATTGTCTGCAATAGTTCGAGGGATTCACTGTGAAATTCGCGAAGGAGTTCGGAGTCCTCCTGGAGGCTCAACCGGATGGCAGGTTCCGGCTCGGGAGTCGACAGCAATGGAGCCGGGGCGGAGCACCCGCTGGGCTTACCCATCGTCGCGGCAAGCACGGGTTTGCCTGGCTGTCCCCAAATCGCCGGCACCTCAGGCATGTTGGTGCCCCGCTCCCAGGCACGCAAGGCACTGCTCATCCACGCGTGCCAAGCCGTGAGATTGCTAATGGATTCGCCGGTAAACTTGCCAGATCCATCCAGCGTCTCGTCCAGCCAGCGCCGGGCGGCAGCGAGCCCGGCACCAATCGCGGGCGGCCCGCCGGACTGGACGAGTTCCTCAAGATCCATGAGGAGGCTATTAATCGGCAGGAGCCCGATGTCCTTGGCCGGTTCGACAAACGCCAGCTCCACACCTAATTGATCAAGGATCTCGACCATCCTCGTCGCTTTTTTTGGATCGTTCGGCGAGGCACTCATCATTCCGGAGGAAAGCTTCCCAAGGCCGCTGAAGCCATTCAAGGCGAATCCCATCGCCAGCCAGGAGCCCTGTCCGCGTTCCTGCTCTTAGGCGCAGGGGTTGATAACAACGGCGACAAATACCTTCGAGACCACAAACGCCATCGACCACGCGCCGGCCGAGGACAAGAAGCTATTTACCGATGCATAGACGGCGCGTCAGGAAAACCATTTCAGCCGCCTTTTACCAGATTGTCCACCACGTCCGCCACCGAGGTGAATCGATCAATTCCTCCCAGCCGGGCATCCAGTCCCTCCGTGCGCAATCGCTCACGCACCGCCGAGCGCGCTTCAACCACCTGTACTCGTACGCCCAGGGCGGTGAGTTCATCGGCCAGACCGGCCAGGGTATGGGCGCTTTGCAGGTCCACGTGGGGCGCCGCCGAGAGATCAAGGATGACCACTTTGGCGGCTGGCGATTCGGCGCGCACGCGATCCACGATCGTGTCCCGCACCTGGTCAATGTTGAAGTAGAGCAGGTTCGCTTCGGGCCGGAAGATGAGCACCCCGGGGATCAATTCGTTGTTTGGATGCCGCTCCCGATCGGAAAACCGCCGGGTGCCTGGGATCCGCCCGAGAAACGCCACATGCGGGCGGGAAGCGCGGCGCAGCAGTTGGACGAGCGAGATGACGGCTCCAATCAGCACGCCGCGCAAGAGGCCTGAACTCATGACTCCGAGCAAGGCGGCCATCGCCACAACGAATTCGGAGCGGCTTGCCCGCCAGAGGTGTTTCAATGCCGACACCTGAAACAATCCCGCCACCGCCACCAGCACCACCGCCGCCAGCACCGGCTGGGGCAGCGCGCTCAGCAGATGCGACAGAAAGAGCACCACCACCAGTATAACCATCCCGGCCAGCGCCGTGGAAAGTGGCGTGCGCGCGCCGCCGCCTTCGTTCACCACCGATTGCGACATGCCACCGCTCACCGGGAAACCGCGGCCGCAACCGGCGGTGAGATTCGCCGCGGCCAGCGCCAGAAATTCCTGGTTCGCATCGAGGCGTCCGCCGTATTTGGCCGTAAACATGCGGCCGATGGCGGCGGTTTCCACGGCGCCGAGCAGGAAACAGGCGAATGCCAGCGGGAGCAGCGCGTTCAGTTCAGCCCACACCGAGGCGGGCAGGCCGGGCATGGGGATTCCTTGCGGCACGTTGCCAAGCAATTGCACGCCCCGCGTGTCGAGCGCGAGCATCGACGAGGCGACGATGCCGCCGACCACCACGAAGAGCGCCACGGGTTTGTTCTTAAGCAACACCTTGCCGGCAATGAGTAATGCCAGGGCAATGCCGCCGACCAGCAGCGAAGTGGGGTTGGTTTCGCCAAGGTGCTTGAAGAAATACGCGCCGTTTTCCCAGACATTTCCGTGCGCGCCATGGAAGCCGAACAGTTTTGGCAATTGCGTGCTGGCGAGAAAAACGGCGACACCGCATTTGAATCCCAGCATCACGCTTTCGGAGATGAAATTCACGATCGCGCCCGCTCTGACGAGCCAGGCGGCAAAGGCGATCAGCGCGACCAGCAAAGCCGTGCCCTGTGCGAGCGCGACAAATCTTGTGGCATCTCCTCCCGCGATGTCGCCCAGCGACGAACCGATGAGGAGGGAAATGGCGGAGGTGACCGAAATGGCTGTGTGACGCGAACTGCAAAAGAGCCAGAATACCAGGCTGCCAAAGAGGCAGGCGTAGAGTCCGTTCTCGGGCGGGAGGTTGGCGAGCGAGGCATCGCCCAGGGCAGCCGGCACGAGGTAGGCGGCCAGGGTTATTCCCGCCACCAAGTCACCGCGCAGCCAGCTACGGTCGTAAGTGCGCAGCCAGCCAAGAGCGGCGATCGGGTTTTTCACGGGGGAGTCGGAGGGGTTTGTGCCCTGCCGGTAGCGCGGGTGCGCCGCGCCGGTTTCTCCAGCTCGACGAGGGCCGCCAGCTTGCCCATCTCCATCACCTGGGCGGCGGAAGTGGTCGCGAAAAGATGCATGGCCCGGGCAATCACACCGGTCCAGCCAGTTTGATGATTGGCCCCCAAACCCGCGCCGGTGTCGCCGTTAAAATATTCATGGAACTGCAGGCAATCGCACCAGTGCGGGTCCTCCTGGAATTCACGGTCGCCGCCATTGGACGGGCGGCGGCCGTCCTTGCCTTTGAGGAACAGGCCGCTCAGCCGACGCGAGATTTCCTCGGCGACCTGGTACAAATTCATCTGCCGCCCCGAGCCCGTGGGGCATTCCACGGTAAGATCGTTGCCGTAATAGGTGTAGTAGGTGAGCAGCGCGCGGATGATGAGGGCGTTCATCGGCACCCAGATCGGGCCGCGCCAGTTCGAGTTGCCGCCGAACATGCCGGTGTCAGAATCGCCGGGAACATAAGCGACGCGATATTCCTGCTCGCCGACTCGGAAAACGTAGGGATGTTCGGCATGGTAGCGCGAGAGGGAACGAATGCCGAACGGACTCAGAAACTCGGCCTCATCGAGCATCTTCGCCAGCACGCGGCGCAGCTTGGTCTCGTTGAGAATCGCGCCCAGCCAGCGGCCGGACTGGCCGGGCTTCGACGGATCATGAATAAAACTCAGCAACTCCGGGCGCGCCTCGAGAAAGTTCTTCATCCGTTCCATGACTTCCGGATACTTTTTTCGAAACTCGCCTTCGAAGACGGCGGTGGCACACAGCGGCAGCAAGCCCACCAGCGAGCGAACTTTCAATCGCTGGGCCTTGCCGTCCGGCTGTTGTAGCACGTCGTAAAAGAACCCGTCCTCCTCATCCCACATGCCGGTGTCGCCGCCGGCGTGGATGGTGGCGGAGGCAATGGAGACGAAGTGCTGGAAAAACTTGGCTGCCATGTCCTTGTAGGTTTCGTCATGCATCGCAAGCTCGACGGAGATTTCGAGCATGTTCAGGCTGAAGAGCGCCATCCACGCCGTGCCGTCCGCCTGCTCGAGGTAACCGCCGGTCGGCAGCGGCGAACTGCGGTCGAACACGCCGATGTTGTCGAGGCCGAGGAAGCCGCCCTCGAAGGCGTTCCGGCCGGAGCGATCCTTGCGGTTGAGCCACCAGGTGAAATTGAGGAGCAGCTTTTGAAAATTTCGTTCCAACCAGACCAGGTCGCCCTTGCCGGATTTGATCTTCTCCAGGCGATACGTAAAGATGGTGGCCCAGGGATGCACCGGCGGATTGACGTCGCCGAAGTTCCATTCGTACGCAGGAATCTGCCCGTTGGGATGCAGGTAATTCTCGCTCAGCATCAGGTTCAACTGCTGCTTGCCAAAATCGGTGTCGATCAGCGTCAGCGACAGCACGTGAAAAGCAAGATCCCAGGCGGCATACCACGGATATTCCCATTTATCGGGCATGGAAATGATATCCGCGTTATACATGTGGTGCCACTGATCGTTCCGCGGCGCTCGCCTCGCTCCCGGCCGAAACGGATCGCAGCCCCGTTCTTCCAGCCAGCGATTCACGTCGTAGAAGAAAAACTGTTTGGACCACAACATTCCCGCGAGAGCCTGGCGCATGACATTGGCCGCGTCCTCGTCGAGTGAAGCGGGAATAACCGAGTTGTAGAACTCATCGGCTTCCTTCCGCCGCTCCTCCATGACGGCGTCAAAATGTTTGCCGAATGCGCCATCGCTTTTTCCATAGGCCCGGGCGATCGACTCCGGCGCCACGGTGGTCAGCCGCAACCGGATCGTCTCGCATTTGCCGGGCGGCACCGTCAAACGGTATTGAGCGGCGGCCTTCGTGCCGGTTTTTGCCGGATTCACGGCATCAGCCTGGCCGTGGACGACGCAGTTGATGATGCCGTCTTTTACGAACGGCGTCCGATTTTCTCCATTAAATAATCGCTTGTTGTTCGTATCGTTTTCCGTGAACAACAGCGAGGCTGCGCCATCGCAGTACAAATGGCGTTCGCCCAGGCCAGCTTCGGTCGCCCGGATTACCGCAGCCTTGCCCGCAACGGCCTCCAGGGTCGGGCGTGGATTGTCGCGTCCCCACGACCAGCGATTGCGGAACCATAGCGTCGGCAGCACGTGCAACTCGGCGGCCTCGGGGCCGCGATTGTGAACGCTGATCTGCACCAGGATATCCTCGGGCGATTCCTTGGCATATTCCACGAACACGTCGAAATAGCGATTCTCACCAAACACACCTGTCTGAAGCAGTTCGTACTCGGGCTCCTGCCGGCTGCGGCCCTGGTTCGCCTTGACCAGTTGCTCGTAGGGATAAGCGGCCTGAGGATATTTGTACAGATACTTCAGGTACGAATGCGTCGGCGTGGAATCCAGGTAGAAATAATACTCCTTAACATCCTCGCCGTGGTTGCCCTGGCTGTTCGTCAAGCCAAACAACCTTTCCTTCAACACCGCGTCTTTGCCATTCCACAGTGCCACCGAGAAACACAGCCGCTGGCGATCGTCCGAAATCCCCGCGAGCCCGTCCTCCCCCCAATGATATGCTCGCGCATGCGAAGCCTCGTGGCTGAAATAATCCCACGCGTTGCCATTCTCGCTGTAGTCCTCGCGGACGGTCCCCCACTGGCGTTCACTCAGATATGGGCCCCACTTCTTCCACGGCGTCACCGGGTTTCGGGCTGCTTCCAGTCGTTGTTGTTCAGCGTTCATAGGACTTCAGCTCCTTGTGCCTCGGTTTGCCGGGGCGGGTTATCTTCTGCCTCCGCCGCGTGGCGCTGGCCGCGGCCTGGATGGAATGGAAGGCGTGGGCCGCGGCCGCTCGACGTTCGCGGGCGGACGGGCAATCGGCTGCTCAGGCCGCGCTCCGATACCGCCCGAAGGGCGATCTGGACGATCCGGCCGATCGGGCCGGTCCGGATAGTCGGGCCGATCCGGCCGCGAACCGGAACCCGGCGGCATCACAATGATATCTGGGTCGTCGTCGAAATGCCCATCGTAATACCAGTCGTCGTGGTAACCGACTCCGTAATACATCGTCCCCCCGTAATAGCCACCGCCTTCGTCAGTGGTTTCGCACCCGGTGAAACATCCCAGCGAAAGGCCAAGCACGACCGTGCCCGGGAGAAGCAAGCGACGCAGATTCATATCAGCGCCCTCCTTTCATCAGCTCGGGGCTCCATTCCATCAAACCCATGGCTGCTCCGGTCGGATCGGCAATGACCGCCACCTTCCCCCCGAGCATTTTCGGATTGGGTTGAATCAAAACCTTGCCTCCGAGTTTCTTCGCCTCGGTCAACGTCTCCTGCACATTGTTCACCCGAATGTAAGGCAGCCAGGTCGGCTTCACGCTTGAGTCGTTGCTCGCAATGGTTCGCACCGTCGCCCGTGCGTAACCCTCGCTCGTCAGCACGAACTCATTCTGCTTTTCGCCGTCCGTTACCGCGATCGCTTCATAACCCGCCACCGACCCATAAAATTCGGATGCCTTTTTCGCGTCCCGACTCAGCAGTTGTATCCAGATCCAGTCCCCCGGCTCGGCCAGGTAATCCGGCGGATCGCCCGAACTCGATTTCACCACTCCGAAGACCGCTCCTTCCGCATCGGCAAATACCGCCTGCTCGCCCCGCTTCGGCATTCTTTTCGCCGGCGCCAGCACCCGTCCGCCTGCCTGTTTCACTGCGCGCTCCGTTTTACCCACACTCGGCACCGAGATGTAACTAAACCACCGCGGCTCCGCGCTCCGGTCCTTCGGCCGCTCCCGTTGAAACATCCCGCAGATCGGTTCCTCCTGTCGGTAGCCGATGCTGTACGCTCCCAGGTCCTGGAACTTCCAGCCGAACAACTTCGCGTAAAACTTCCGCGCCCCGATGACGTCATCCGTCACCAAGTCGGCCCAGACGAACTTCCCCGGCAGGCGCGGGCTGTCCTCGATCGTCGTCAGCGGCGGAAGTTTTGGCGCAGGAGCGGCCCTTCCCGCCCAGCAAACGGCCAGCAGCATCACCATCGGCCCGAGAACCAGCAGGCGATTGCAACAGCTCGTTCTCATGCTTTTTCCTTCCCGTTTAATATTTTTCGGCCACAAACTTCCGCCCCTTCAGCGACGCCCGGTCGTCGTATGCGCCTTTCATCGAGCGCTTCGGCAGTTTCACTTTTTCGTGCGGCGCTTTTTTGTAGGGAATCAACTTCAGGATGTGGCTGATGCAATTGAGCCGCGCCCGTTTCTTGTCATCCGAACGCAGGATGTGCCACGGCGCCCACTTGGTGTCCGTCGCCTTCAACATCATGTCCCGCGCCCGCGAATAGTCGAACCACCGCTCACGGGAGGGCAGGTCCATGGGACTCAATTTCCATTGCCGCAAGGGATCGTCGATCCGCGCTTCAAAGCGCCGTTTCTGTTCCTCGTCGCTCACTTCCAGCCAGACCTTGACCAGCTTGATGCCGGCGCGAACGATGTATCTCTCCACCTCGGGACACAGCTTGAGGAAGTCCCGGTGCTGCTCCTCGGTGCAAAAGCCCATCACATGCTCCACCCCCGCGCGGTTGTACCAGCTGCGGTCGAAAATCACCACCTCACCCGCCGCGGGAAAATGCTGCATGTACCGTTGCAGATACATCTGCGTCTTCTCCCGGCTCGAAGGCGCCGGCAACGCCACCAGTCGGAATACGCGCGGGCTGACCCGCTCCGTGATCGCCTTGATGGTCCCGCCCTTGCCCGCCGCATCGCGGCCCTCAAACACAATGATGACCCGCAGTCCCTTGTGCTTGATCCACGCCTGGAGCTTGCATAGCTCGCCCTGCAACTTGCGCAGCTCCTTCAGGTATTTCTTCCCCTTCATCCGTTTCCCGCCGTCGGATTTGGTATGCTTGCTCATAAAGTTGCTCATGACGGTCCGGACACCGTCGCTACCCAACCAACGCGCCGCCAGGACGTCTACCGCGACGCTGAATTGGAATCGGAGGCTGCCGGCGGCTGTTCCCAGCCCCCACCCAGCGCTTTGTAAAGCTGCACCACGGAAATCAACTCGCCCACCTGGGTCTGCACTTCGACGCGCTGCGTCGGATAAAGCTCCTGTTGCGCCTGCAACACTTCGAAGTAACTGGACTTCCCGTTCAGGTAACGCTGCGTCGCAATGTCCACCGACGAGCTCAGTGAAGTCGCCGCCTCCCGGGTATAAGCCAGCGCCTCCGCCAGTTTTTCCCGCGAAACCAGCGCATTGGACACATCCTGAAACGCCGTGATCACGTTCCCTTCGTACGCCGCCTTGGATTCGTCGAACGCCGCCTTCGAAGCCTTGTATTGCGCGCGAAGTTGTCCCCCCTGAAAGATCGGTCCGGCCAGCGTCGCACCCACGTTCCATGCGTTGGCCGAGCCCGACGAAAACGCCGAGAGCTCCGGGCTGACTTTCCCCAGGAAGGTGGTCAACCCGATCTGCGGAAAGAAATTCGCGAAGGCCGCGCCGATGTTCGCGTTTGCCGCAATCAGCAATTGCTCGGACTGCCGGATATCCGGCCGCCGCCGCAACAACGCACTCGACAAGCCCGCTGGAATTTCCGCCGGATACGACGCCAGGTTGGTCAGCGAGCCCCGCGCGATCGGACCGGGCGTCCGTCCCAGTAAAACGTTGATCGCGTTTTCCGTGGTCGCCACCTGCAATTCCAACTGCGGAATGACCGCCGCCGCGTTGGCCAGCGCAGCCCAGGCGCGGTCCGTTTCGAGCCGTGACGCCACACCATTGATCCGGCGGTCATTGAAAATGCGGTAGCTCCCCATGTAGGCATTGGTCGCATTTTTCTGGATCAGAATTTCCTGGTCGAGCTGGAGGAGCGTGAAATAATTGATCGCCACTTCGCTCACGAGCGAGATGATCACACCATGTCGCGCTTCATCCGTCGCGAGATATTGTGCCCGCGCCGCCTCCGTCAGCCGCCGGATGCGGCCCCAGAGGTCAATCTCCCAAAACGCGCTAGCCGTCAGCGAAGCCGAGCTTTCCGTGCTGCCGTTCAGGGTGGCGGGGCTGTTGAACGCCGCATTCTTGCCGCGCCCGATATTCCCACCATAGCCGACCTGCGGAAGCATCCCTGCCCGCACCACCGTGACCTGCAGCCGCGCCTGCTCCACCCGCGCCACCGCCTGCTTCAAGTCGTAGTTGTTCGTCAGCGCGGTGCCGATCAACTCCTGCAAATGCGGATCCTTGAACACCTCCCACCACGGCATGTCGGCGAAGGAATTCGTCGTCTGCGCTTCCGCGAAACGAAAATTCTCCGGCGTCTCCATGACGGGCCCCTTGTAATTCGGCCCCAACTTGCAACCGGTCAACAGCCCGACCACCGTCAGGGCCGCCAGCCACGCAACATTTTTGAACCTATTTCTCATTGCTCGATCCGCACATCCTTCAGCGCCTTGGCGACCAGCCTGTCCATCCGCGCCGCGCGTTCATCCGGCGGCAGATCCCGGCGCACATCGGACTTCACCGTCTCCCGGTAAATCAACTTCGAGGTCGCCGGGTCCACAAAATCAATCACCAGGCTGCCCGCCTCGAAATAAAAGCGGGTGTCGCCATTTACCGCCTGCTCGTTGTGGACCTGGTTCACCAACGCGCTCGCGTCATCCCCGTATCCGAAATACTGATTCAACGAAGTGGTCGTGACGTTGTTACCCACGATGATCAGGTAGGCAACGATTACCTCCCCGCCCGCTGGCACTTGTTTCACTCCTCTCGCGGCAAGGTCCTTCGCAATCGCCGCCTGCACCATCTCATGCGCCTGCTTCTGATTGTCCGCGCCGGCCGGCGCCGGCCGCGAGCCGGTGTTGATGAACGAAAATGTCTTCGCATGCACCGGCCCGTGGTCCACGTGCGTCTTGACCGACGAACAACCGGCCATCGCCACCGCGGCTGCGGCCAGAATGGGAATAAACAATAACTTCATAGATGTGTTTTGGCTTGATACGAAAAATTCAGAAGCGCACTCCGAGTCTGCCCCCGCGCAACACCTGCGGCAAGATTGAACCCATTGGCTGCACGCTTCTCATGGCTTGCACAGTGGACTCATCATTTAATGCCCCGCCGGCGCCGCGCTGGCCGGTTCGGCTGGTTCACTCGGCTTCGCCGGCTCATGTTTCCCGCCACCCAGTTTCTCCACGACATAAAACGAAACCGGAATCAAAAATATCGCGATGAAGCTCGCCGCCGACATGCCCCCGATCACCGTGAAACCCATGACCTGCCGCGACAGCGCGCCAGCGCCGCTCGCCTTCGCCAGCGGCACGCAACCCAGGATGAACGCAAAGCTCGTCATCAGAATCGGCCGCAACCGCAACTTTGCGCCTTCGAGCGTCGCTTCCAGCAACGGCTTGCCCTGCTCGTAATTCATCTTCGCAAATTCCACGATGAGAATCGCGTTCTTCGCCGCCAGACCGATCAACATCACCAGGCCGATCTGCGCATAAATATTGTTCTCGTAGTGGCCGACCATCAGTCCCGCAAACGCCCCGAACACCGCAATGGGCGTGCACAGCAGCACGCTGAACGGCAGACTCCAGCTCTCGTATTGCGCGGCCAGGATCAAAAACACGCACACCAGCGAGAACGCAAAAATCACCATCGGCGAAATGCCCTGCGCCGCTTTGTTTTCCTGGAAGCTCATGCCCAGGTAATCAAAGCCCATCCCCGCCGGCATCGTTTCATGAAAGACGTCCTCCATCGCCTTCATCGCCTGGGCCGAGCTGTACCCCGGCGCCGCGCTCGCGTTGATCTGCGCTCCCTGGTACAGATTGTAGCGCATCGTAAATTCGGGTCCCGTCGTCGCGTCCACCTTGGTCAACGCCGCCAGCGGCACCATGTCGTTCGAATTATTCAAGACGTAGAACTGGCCCAGATTGTACGCCTCGTTGCGGTACTCACCTTCCGACTGCACATAGACCTGCCACTGCCGGCCGAAGCGATTGAAATAATTCACAAAGGCGCCGCCCATGAAACACTGCATCGTCTGGTAAACATCCTGCAGCCTCACGCCCTGGCTCAGCACCTGGTCGCGATCCACGTTCACATACACCTGCGGCACCGAAAGCAGCGCCGTCGTGAAGACCCCGGCCAGTTCCTTCCGTTTGCGGCACGCCTCCATGTATTTCTGCAACTGTTCCGCCAGATACGGGATGCCTTTGCTCGCCCGATCCTCCAGCACAAACGTCACCCCACCTGAGGTGCCCACGCCCGGAATCGCCGGCGGCGGAAACACGAAACCGATCGCCCCTGGAATCTTGCTGAACTCCGCGTTCAAATGCTTCTTGATCGCCGTGTACTGCTCCTCCGGCGCCTTGCGCTGCGACCACGGCTTGAAAGCGATAAAGAAAAAGCTGCTGTACGTATTGTTCACGCCGCTCAACATGCTGTAGCCGATGACCGACGAGTAATATTGCACGCCCGGCGCCTTCTCCAGGATCGCCTCCGCCTGCTTCACCACCGCGTCATTGCGCTGCAACGAGGCCGTATTCGGCAATTGCACGCCGCCAAACACATACCCCTGGTCCTCGTCCGGCAAAAAGCTCGTCGCCACCGATTTACCCAGCACCCCCGCCAGCACGATCGCCCCCACCAGCAACAGCATTGCGAATGCGCTTTTGTGAATCAGGAACCGGCAGATCCCCACATAACCGTCCGTCGCCTTCCCAAACACCTTGTTGAACCAGTCGAAAAACTTTTGCAACGGCCCGCTGCCCTTCTTCTTCGGCCGCAGCAACAACGCCGCCAGCGCCGGCGACAGCGTCAGCGCATTGAACGCCGAGATGATCACCGACACCGCTATCGTCACCGCGAACTGCTGATACATGCGCCCCGTGATCCCGGGAATGAACGCCGTCGGCACAAACACCGCCGACAAAATGATCGCGATCGCGATCACCGGCCCCGTCACCTCCTGCATGCCCTTCAACGCCGCCTCTTTTGGCGACAACCCATGCTCAATGTGATGCTCCACGATCTCCACCACCACAATCGCGTCATCCACCACCAGCCCGATCGCCAGCACCAAACCGAACAGCGACAGCGTGTTGATCGAAAAGCCGAACATCGGAAACAGCACGAATGTCCCCACCAGCGAAACCGGCACCGCCAGCAGCGGAATCAACGTCGCCCGCCACCCTTGCAGGAAAATGAATACCACGATGATTACCAGCACGATCGCCTCCATCAGCGTGTGCTCGATTTCCTTCATCCCCTCCGTCACCGCCAGCGTCGTATCCAGCGCCACCACGTAATCCAGGTCCGGCGGAAAACTCTCCTTCAATGACGCCATCAATTTCTTTGCGCCATTCGCCGCATCCACCGCGTTCGAGTCCGGTAACTGGTAGAGCGCCACCAGCGCGCAAGCCTTGCCGTTCAGCCGCGCCAACATGCTGTAGTTCTGCGCCCCCAGCTCAATCCGCGCGACGTCCCGGATGCGCACAATCGCGCCGCCTGGCGCTGCCCGCAGCACAATTTCACCGAACTGATCCGACGTTTCCAAACGTCCCTGCGCCCGCACCGCATAAGTATATTCCTGCCCCGTCGGCACGGGCTCACCACCGATCTGCCCCGCCGGATTTACCGTGTTCTGCTGCTGGATCGCATTGATGATCTCCGGCACCGTGATCCCCATTTGCGCCAGCCGGTCCGGCCGCACCCAGATGCGGATCGCATACTGCCCCGCGCCGAACACCGACACGCTCGCGATGCCGGGCACGCGCGTCATCGCGTCGTTGACGTTGATGTAGGAATAATTCGCCAGGAAAATACTGTCGTAAGTGTTGCTCGGGGAAAACAGCGCGAACATGATCAGCGGCGACGACGTGGACTTCTGTACCGTCACGCCCTGGCTGTTCACCGCGCTGGGCAACTGCGAATTCGCCTGCCCCTGCCGCATCTGCGCCAGGATCTGGTCGGTGTTCGGGTCCGTCTTGACGTCGAAATCCACCGTGAGCTTCATGGACCCGTTGTTCGCGTTGAGCGAATACATGTATTCCATGTTGTCCACGCCCGACATCTGCTGCTCGATCGGCACCGCCACCGATTGCTGCACCGTCAGCGCGTCCGCGCCCGGATAGGTCGCGTTCACCTGGATTTGCGGATCGGCGATGTTCGGAAATTGCGCGACCGGCAGCCGCGTGATGGAGACGATCCCCATCAGCACCATCAGGATCGAAATGACCATCGCCACAATCGGGCGATTGATGAAGAATTTTGCCATAGGTCAGGAGAAGTGCTTCGAGACGTTTGCGAAGTTACTTCTTCTTTTCCTCGGGCGGCTGCGCCGGAGTTGTCGCCACCGCCGGGGGCTTGTCCTGGTAAGGCACGGGCTTTACCACGGCGCCTTCGCGAATTTTCTGCACGCCCTCGGCGATGATCTTGTCACCCGCCTTGATCGGCCCTTGAATCACCCAATCCTGACCGATTCGATCGGTAGCCTGCACCGGGTGAATGCTGACCTTGTCGTCCGCCCCCACCGTCGCCACCAGGTACCGGCCCTGCATCTCCGTCACCGCCCGTTGCGGCACCAGCATCGCGTTCGTCAGTGTGGTAAGCAGCGCCCGGATGTTCACGAACATTCCGGGTATCAACAAATGCTGCGGATTAGGAAACTCGCCCACCACCCGCACCGTGCCGGTCTTCACGTCCACCTGGTTGTTTTTGAACCGCAACCGCCCCGGCTCGGGATACACGCTGCCCGTCGCCAGGATCAATTGCAGTGACATCCCTTCGCTGGGGTCCACGGACAGTCCCTGCTTCAATCGTTGCTCGCGAAACTCCGTCACCAACCGCTGCGACACCGAAGCGTAGGCCCGGATCGGCTCAATCGTTGAAACCGTCGTCAGCGTCCCCGAGTTCGGTCCCACCAAGTTGCCAACCTGCGCGGCAGCCGAAGCCAGCCCTGCCATGCCGTCCACGGGTGATTTGATCGTTGTAAATCCCAGGTTGAGGGCCGCCGATTCCACCGCCGCCTTGGCTGCCAACACATTGGCCGCCGCCGCCCTTTCATTTTGCACCGCGTCATCCAATTCCTGCTGGCTGATTGCTTCCAGCTTTGCCAGCGGACGATAGCGCGATACCGTTAACGCCCATTTCTCCTGCAGCGCCTGCGATTGCGCCAGTTCCGACTGCGCCTTGTCCAGCGCCGCCTGGAACGGCCCCGGATCGATCTGGAACAGCACCTGCCCGTTCGTCACGTAGCTGCCTTCCACATATTGCCGGCTCTGCAAATACCCGGTGACCTGCGCTGAAATCGCCGCGTTCACGTCGCCCTCAAGCGTCCCCACCCACTCGCGGTAGATCGGCACGTCCTTCTGCACCACTGGCACTACTTCCACGACCGGCGGTCCCGCCTGCGGTGGCTTTTCCTTCTCGCAGCCCGCCAGCAAGGTCGCGAGCGCAACCACGCTGCTGATCGCCGCTCCGCTGATAAATGAATTTCGTGTCATGAGAAGTACTCGTTTGAAAATCTCTGGAACCACCATCGCCCGGTCACTGCGCACACCTTCTCCCATGGCAAAATTGCCACTCACGTCCAATCCTACGCTGCACCCGTTTTGCGGCATGAGAACAGCCGCACTTTATCCCCCCCGTGCGCCCGAAGCAATGCTTTCCCGGCGCATTCAACCAAATCAGCCTCGACTATTGGCGGGCCGCTCCATTTGTCCCCGTCACGCTCGCCGCTTCTGCCTTTACCAGACTCTTCGCAAACAGCGCATGTCCGTCCTTGCTGAAATGCGTGTCCGGCCGGTTGAACGGCAATCCTCCACTCCGGGCGAACTCCACGAATTCGGGATACGGCTCCAGGTACGCGATGCCCTCCCGCTGCAATCCAGCGACCAGCAGCGGCACAAGCGGATGATTGCCGGCGGCCGGTTTATCCACGTGCGGCTGAAACGGCACGAACACCACCGAAAACTTCGCTCCCTGCGCGGCGACCGCATCGCGGAGTTTCTTCAAAATCGCCACCGTCAGCTCAACGCCGGCCCGGTCGCGAGCCGAAACATCCGCCTCCTTCAACTCCCCCGCCCGCGGTGCCGCCACGCCTTCGCCGGCCTTCGCCGTGTTCGCGCCGCGCACCGCCGCCATTGCATCGCCAATGGCATTCCACAGCCGGCTATGCAGCCGCAAAGAATTCACGATCGCGCGGCTCCAGTCGTCCCGCAGATGATTGGTGTGCAGCGTCAACTCCCCATTCTCCAGGGTGAAGTACGGCTTCAAGTAACCATACTGCTTCGGCTGCAAATTGTTCTCGATGTCATTGAACGGCGTGAACGCCAGCACCACTTCATCCACCTTAAACCGCGAGCCCATCCGCAAATACCAAAGATACTCCTGATCGGTCCCGTAACCCGAGACCCCGAAATTCAAGATTTCAACATTCGTGCCGCACACCTGCACATCACTGAACAACTCCTGCTGCGCCACGCCAAATCCCCACATGTAAGAATCGCCCAGCACCAGTATCCGGCGTTTCGATGACCCACGCTCCGTCCGCATCTCATCAGGACCGCGCGCGCCGAATTGATTCTGATGCACCGCGACCAGTTTTCCATCCCGGCCGTGCATCGCCGTGACGCTTTCCAACGGCACCCAACCCACCTCGGGATCGAAACGACAGAACAAATCCTTTTCCCGCCGCGAACTGGCGAGCCAGTTCGGCTGCACCAGCCGCAATGCGATTTCCCCAATCGCTGCCCCCAGCGCCAGCCCAAACAAAATCAGCCCACCGCGAAGCAGAATCTGCTTCGCCCAGCCACGACTTCGGGACGCGGGTACGTCGCCTGGTGTTTTAGAGTCGCCTGGATCGAGGGCCATGCCCGCATCATGATTTGAGCCCCGCCCAAGCGCCAGTCATTCTGCTACCCACGAGCCAGCTTCAACTCGCCAATTGCCGCTCGTAAAATTCCCGCGCTTGCCCGTAGTTGCTCCCGCTCCTCCGCGCTCAGAGGCAGAGGAATCTCCGCCAGCACGCCGCCTCCGCCTACCAACCGCGGCAACGAAATCGTCACACCTTCGCACCCCCCGGTTCCAATCACTCGCGCGCATACCGACAAAATCGCCCGCTGATCGTGCAGCAGCACATCCACAATCCGCGCCACCGCGCTGCCAATGCCGTAATACGTCGCCCCTTTTCCGGCAATGATATGATACGCCGCGCGCCTCACCTGTTCCTCGATCCGCTCCCGATCCGCCTTTCCCAGCGCCTTGCCCTGTGATTTGGAAAACTCCTCCAGGCTCAACCCAGCAATGGTCGCCTGCGACCACGCCAGCACTTCCGAATCGCCATGCTCCCCCAGCACATAAGCATGCACATGATGCGGGTCGATGCCGAAGTGCTGCCCCAGCAACGCGCGAAATCGCGCCGTATCCAGCGTCGTGCCTGAACCAATCACACGGTTCGACGGCACGCCAAACTCCGCCGCAAAATGAGCCGCCAGGTGCGTCATGATGTCCACCGGATTCGTCACCACCAACAGCACACACTCCGGCGCATGCCGCAACACCGCTGGCACGATCTGGCGAAACACCTCGGCGTTACGCTGCAGTAAACTCAGGCGCGACTCATCCGCCTTCTGCGCTACGCCGCCTGCGATCACCATCACCCGCGCCCCCGCCAGGTCCGCGTAATCTCCCGCCCGCACCGTCAGCGGATGCGCAAACGGCACCGCGTGGTAAATATCGTTCGCCTCCGCTTCCGCCCGCGACCGGTTCAGATCCACCAACACAATCTCCCGCCCCACCCCGCTCATCACCAGCGCGTAAGCCGAAGTCGCCCCCACCGCTCCGCATCCGACAATCCCGATTTTCATTTTTTTGAATTTTTTAGGTCTGCTTCCCCTCGCGCCCCAGCGCGCGCAACGCCTCCCGCGCCATCATCCGCTCTTCATCCGTCGGCACCACCAACACGATCACGCGCGAATCATCCGTCGAAATCCGACCGATTTCCTCAAATCCCTTCACCTCCCCATTCCGCTTCGCATCCATCCGGATTCCCATGCACTCCAATCCCTCCAACGCCATCGCCCGCACCTCCGCGCTCCCCTGCCCGATGCCCGCCGTGAAAATCACCACGTCCACCCCGCCCATCGCTGCCACATACGACCCCAGATATTTTCGCACGCGATAGCCGTACGCCTTCAGCGTCACCTGCGCCCGCTCGTTTCCCGCCGCAGCCGCCTTTTGCACCTCCCGCATGTCGCTGGAAATTCCCGTCATCCCCAGCAACCCGCTCTTGCGATTCAACATCTCCTCGCTCTGCGTCGCCGAAAGTTTTTCCGTCCGCTCCAAAAACGCCAGCACGCCCGCGTCCACGTCCCCGCAACGCGTCCCCATGATCAACCCCTCCGCCGGCGTGAAGCCCATCGAAGTGTCCACCGACCGACCGCGATCCACCGCGCACAACGACGCCCCATTCCCCAAGTGACAGCTCACGATCCGCAATTCCTCCAGCGGCCGCTTCAAAAATTCCGCGGCTCGCAAACTCACATAGTGATGCGACGTCCCATGAAAACCATACCGCCGTACGCTCTTTTTTTCGTAATACGCATACGGCAGCCCGTATAAATAAGCGTGTTCCGGCAACGTGTGATGAAACGACGTGTCGAACACCGCCACGTGCGGCGCCTTGGGAAACAACCGCCGCATCTCCCGAATGCCCGCCACATTCACCGGATTATGCAACGGCGCCAACGGATCGAGCGCATCAATCTCCGCCAGCACTTCCTCCGTGATCGCGGTCGCCTGCGTGAACTTCTCCCCGCCATGCACCACCCGATGCACCACCATCGTCACTTCCTCCGCCGCCCCAATGACCCCCGTGTCTTTCGCCAGCAATACTTCCCGCATCGCCGCAAACGCCTCCGGATATCCGCCTTTCGGCAATTCCCGTTTCACCTCGCCCTTCGGCCCGTGATACGCATGCCGCGTCCCCTCCATCCCGATCTTTTCCACCTGCCCCCGCGCCTCCCGCGCCGCATCCGCCGTATTGTAAAAGCAATACTTCACCGACGACGATCCGCAATTCACCACCAGAATCTTCTCCGGCCGCTCGCTTCGCAGCTCCAAGCCATACGGATCTGGTTTGTCATCGCCAGTGTTCATTCTACGTCCCGGCGAGAACTACCACCTCACTCTCCCGGACAAAAGCACTTTCCCAAAAATCTCCACGCCTCGGAGCGCGGACATTCCTGTCCGCAGCCCCGTCCGAAAACCGGCTGCCTCCGCCTCAACCATGGCTTACTTTCCATTTCCCTGACGTTTCGAGCGTTAACGTCTCAACCTGCGCCTTGCTCCGCATTTCCGGCAGTTACTGCTTGCTTGCCAGCCCGCTTTCCCCCAACAAGTCCTTATGAGCAACCTGATCGTAGTGGGATTTGACAACGAAGCCGATGCCTTCGCCATGCGCGCCGCGCTGGCCAAAATGCAGTCGGAATATCTGATCGAGATGGAAGACGCCGTCGTCGTGACCCACGACGCCGCGGGAAAAGTCCACCTCCACCAAGCCGTGAATCTCACCGCCGTCGGCGCTGTCCGCGGTGCGTTCTGGGGCACGTTGATCGGCTTCCTCTTCATGAACCCGCTCCTGGGCGCCGCCGTCGGCGCTGGTTCCGGCGCGCTCTCCGGCAGCCTCGCGGACATCGGCGTCAACGATCAATTCATGAAAGACCTCGGCGCGACCCTGAAACCAGGCACCTCCGCCCTCTTCATCCTCGTCCGCAACTCCACCCCCGACAAAGTCCTCGAAGGCCTCAAGCCCTTCGCCGGCAAAGGCCGCGTCCTCCAAACCTCCCTCACGCACGACCAGGAGGAAACTCTGAAGAAGGTCATCGAAGGCAAATAACCGACCTTATGGAGCGCCCGTCTCTGAACGGGCGTGTTTCCTCGATCATCGTGCGCACTCGGGCCACCTGCCCAAGTGACAATTGCAACATCCTCCCGCTGTTGGTTGAACTTCGCGGGCCTCTTTCGCCCGGCTTGGCCCCGTCGGGACGCTCGGAAACAGCCCAGCGATTTATCTTTGGGTTGGCGGTCGGAGCAAGTAGGTGATGGTCCGGTCACGCGCACGAGTCCGTCAGGCACGAAAGAAAAGTCGCTCCTCAAGACCCCCTCCATTTACTTCTCCTTCGAAATCTGAAATTTCAAATTTGAAATCATCACCATCCCCTTGACACACCAGCCAGCCCTGCCATCTTCCCCCCGGGAGTGAATAATCCAGCATCACCCGCTGGAAAAACCAGAGGTTCGGCAATCGGCGCACCCGGTTCGTCGCCGGCACCGCATTCTTAAAGCCTTGATAAAACCATGAAGCAGGAGGCCCAGCACCTGCGTGGCTCGCCAGGACGCAAAATTCGGGCGGGCTCACGGAATCCAGGTCACATTCTGACCCTTTGCCACGCTCGTGCCGTTTTGCCCACGTTCGCAGCCCTTGTAGGGGCGTTTTATCCTTATTTCCGCGCCCAATCCGCCCTGTTCCCGATCCTGCCTGTCACCCCGCTGGAAACGGCGCGTCAAGGTATGTCAAGGTATGTCAAAGCATAAATGGGGCCCCAAGGCATTCAGCCCCCTAAACCACCCTTCTCAAAAAATATGTCACCGAACCCCTTCTCGCCGCATCACCCCTGTAGATGCTAATATGGACCTTAAGAGCATAAATTCGACCGGGGTGGGGACGTCTCGTCCCCACTTGCCTCTTTTGGCAATCTATCTCGACCCGCACAAATGAACTGGCGCGCACCCGATAATTCCGCCGCCCACCCGTCCAAATCGGACGCCGAGCTCGTGCTCGCTGCCCGCCAGGGCGACAAAAAGGCGTTCGTCGAAATTGTCGTCCGCCACCAAGCCATGGTCTGCGGCATTGCCCTCTCCATTCTCGGTGACTTCGCCGCCAGCGAAGACGCCGGCCAGGAAGCCTTTCTCACGGCCTGGCGCAAACTCGGCGATCTCCGCGAACCCGACCGCCTCAAATCCTGGCTCGCCCAAATCGCCCGCAACGCCGCCCTCGGCCAGTTCCGCCGCAAGCACGGCCACGAACCTCTCCCGGACGAGATCGACATCGCTGACGAATCCCCGGCACCCGATGAAGCCGCTGCCAGCGAAGAGGAGAATGCGTTGGTCCGCCAATCGCTTGCCAAACTTCCCGAGACCTACCGGCTGGCGCTGATTCTGTTTTATCGCGAAGGAAACTCCGTCAAGGCCGTCGCCGAGGCGCTGGACATCAGCGAAGACGCTGTGAAACAGCGCCTCGCGCGCGGTCGCGAACTGCTCCGTGACCGCATGTCGGGCGTGGTCGAAACCGCGCTCACCCGCACACGCCCGAACGCCGTCTTCACGATGCTCATCGCCGCCGCGATCGGCGCCCTTGCCGCGCCTTCCGCCATGGCTGCCACCGCTTTCGCCGCCGGCGCTGCCACCGGTGGGGCCGCCACGACCACCACGTCCTCGTCTCTCTTCACCACTGTTATGACCACCTCTAAAGGCCTCGTTGCGGCCACTGCCATCGTCGCCGCCATCTGTATTCCCATCGGCTACCAACTCAACAGCGCGCCGGCGGCGTCAGCCGCGACTGCGCCTGCCGCAACATCTGCCGCCACGGAGGTCGTTCTCATCACGAATGCCGCTCCCTCTTTCGCTGACAGCGCCCTCTTCGCCGAATGGCGCGCGCTCCACGACAAATACGGCACCAACGCCGCCGCCATGCCCGAACTCCACAAGGCCATCGGCGGCATGACCAACAGCTTCCGCCGCCTCGCCTTCCGCGCCGCGCTCGTCTCCGAGTGGGCCCAGGTGGACCCGAAGGGCGGTTTCAATTTCCTCCTCGGCAAAGACGGTGATGCCACCCAACGAAAACAATTCTTCGATGAATGGCTCGCGCGCGATCCCAAAGCCGCCACGGCCGCCCTGCTCGCCGCCGACAAAGGCTGGGAAGGCCTTGCCCGCTCCTGCCTCTCCGAAATCGCCCGCCGCGATCCCGCCAGCGTCATCCCGCTCGCCGAGCGCCTGTCCAAATCCGACAGCTACTGGGACACGAGCGTCCGCGATGCCATCGCCATCATGGCGGAATCCGAATTGCCCTCCGTTCGTCAGGCGGTGGAAAAAATGACCGGCGCAAATCGCGAGCAGGCTCTCTCCGGCATCGCCATTGCCTGGGCCAAATCCGATCTGAACGGCGCGGTGGCTTGGGCGAAGTCGCTGCCCAACGGCACCGACCGCGACGAGATCGTCCGCGCCGCATTGATTGGCGGGGCCAAAGTGGACCCCGTCGCCGCGCTGAATTTGATTGGCACCGTTCCACCTGGAGGCCGACAGGGTTACTTCGCCGACACCACCGGCGCGCGCGTCCTCGCCGAAGCCGCCGAAGCCAACTTCGACGCGACCGTTGCCTGGGTCGCCGCTCATCCCGGGAATGTGGGCCGCGAAGATATGTTCGGCCTCGCCAAAACCGTCACCGAACGCCTCAACGCCGACCCGGTCGGTTTCCTCAACGATCATTCATCGCCCGAAACGCTCTCGGCCATCATGCGCGCCATGGACAGCGCCTTGATGAACGGCTCCGCCCAACAACGACCGGCGGTTTGGGAGTGGCTCAAGACCCAGCCGGACAACACCGTCACTCGTCAATTGCACGAGAACGTGATCGGCTCCGCCGCCGGCCAGGATCCGCAGCTCGCGCTCCAATTCGCCGCCGACCTCGGCTCCGCGCCGGACGCCGACGCGATCCGAAAATCCGTGGCCCACCGTTTGTTCAACGGTGGCTACACACTTTTCCGCTACGACGAATACATGACCGCAGCGCCCGAGACCATGCGCCAGCCTATCATCAATTCCGCCATCGAACTCCTCGGTTCCAATAATCTCGACGACGCCCAGCGGTGGGTCTCGCGGATCGCGCAAATGCCCGAAGCCTCCCGCGCCGACGCCACCGCGGCCCTGGCCCGCGCCTGGGGCGATCTGGCTCCCCAGGCCGCCGCCAATTGGGCCGCCACCCTGCCTGCCTCCACACGCACCTCGGTCGAAGGTGCCATCGTCCAACCCTGGGCTCGCAAGGATCCCTACGCCGCCGCCGCGTGGACCGAAACCCTCACGCCCGGTCCTGAAAAAGACAACACCACTCTCCTCCTCGTCAGCGCCACGGCTTCGAAATACCCCCGCGAAGCTTGGGATTGGTCCATGTCCATCAGCGATCCCACTCAGCGCGATCGCGCCGCCCAGCAAGCCGTCGCTTTCCTCGCGGCCAAAGACCCCGCCATGGCTCGCCAGCTCATCGAAGCCTCGCCCATGGATCCTTCGCTGAAGGAACAGCTCCTCCTCAGCTTGCAAAAAACGCCCTCCCCCTCCGCGTGCAAATAAACACATGAAACCCGTTTCCCGAATCCTCGTCCTGCTCGTCGCGGCCGTCGCCGGCCTTGGCATCGGATTCGCCTGGCGCGGCAACCGGCCTGCTGCGCACGACACAAACGAAGCGTCTTCCGAAGCCGCCTCCAACAATCCGTCCTCCAAAAACCAAGCGCATTCCCGCCCGCCCACCCCCGACAACTCCCCCCTCGCCACCCAGCTCGCAAAAAATCTCGCCATGTCCAGCGGCGTCACCCGCTGGCTCTACTGGCTCGAAGCCATCGAGAAAGCCTCGCCCTCGGACTTTCCCCGGCTCGCCGAACTCGCCCGCAAAAATCCCGCGGCCATGCGCTTCCTCGCCGCCCGCTGGGCCGCCATCGCTCCGCGCCAGATGTTCGATTACCTCGCGCACCTTTCCCGCGGAGATCGCGATTTCCCCTGGGACCTCAAGGACACGCTCCTCCGCGAATGGATGAAGACCGACCGCGAAGGCGTCATCGCCGCCTTGAGTGAGCGCCCGGGAGTTCCCGGCAAGCAGGGTTGGCAATATTCGGTCGCCGAACAGGTCTTCGCCACCAACCCCGAACGCGGTCTCAAACTGCTCCAGGAATGGTCTATCTACAGCTACATCCCGCGCATGAAAGGCGTCGCCGCCTGGGCCGCTCAAGACCCCGCCCACGCCGCCCAATTCGCCCTCGACCATCCCGCCAGCTTTGTTTCAAACGAAGTCATGGACACCATCGGCAAGGAGTGGTCCAAGACCGATCCCGCCGCGGCGCTCGTTTTCGCCACAAAAAATCCCGACGCGCTCTCCACCCGTCTGGCAAACCAGACCATGACCCTCTGGGCGTCGAAAGACCTCGACGCTGCGGGCGCCTGGCTCGCCAACGCCGACCCCTCCGTCCGCGACCGCCTCACCCCCGCGCTCATGGAAGCCTGGGCCAAACAGGATTCCTCCGGCGCCATCGCCTGGTGCGAGGAAAATCTGGCCGGTGACACGCTCAAACAATCCGTCGCGGGCGTTCTCAAGGGCGCCGCCGACAAGGACGTCTCCACCGCCGCCCAACTCATAACCGGGATGGATCCCTCGCCCGAACGGGCCGCCGGCGCCGCCGAGGTCGCGAAAAAATGGTTTCCGAGTTGGAACAGCAGCAGCCCTCCCAAACCCGAAGCCCTGCAATGGGTCGGCAGCCTGGACAACAACTCCATCAACAGCGTCCTCGACGCCGTTCGTTCGCAATGGACCAGCGCCGATCCCCAATCCATGGCCGATTTCCTGACCGCTCACGGCAACAACTACACCGAGCCATGGGCTTACTCAGCCGTCGCCCGCGAACTCGTCCGCAAAAATCCCCAAGCCGCCCTGGACTGGGCCAGCCAGCAGGCCCCCGACCGCGCCCTCCAGGCGGGCAGCGACGCCTTTGCGGATTGGTCTTCCGCTCAATCCGACGCCGCGCTGACCTGGCTGAACAACCTCCCCGCCAACGACCCCCGCCGGCAACCCTTCATCAAAAGCGCGCTCCGCTCCTTCGCCTGGGACCGAAACTCCATCGCCCAATTCACCACCCTCAGCGCCGCCGACCCCGCCCTCGCCACCCAGGTCGTCAAAGACATGCGCCTCTCCCCCGACCGCCAGACCGAACTCCTCGCCGCCATCAAAAAACCATAATCAGTCAGCGGCTCCCCTCCTAATCCTAATCTTAATCCTAATCCTACTCATGCCTTAAAGCCTTCCCCGCGCCCGCGCCCGTCATCTTCCCATCCTTCAGCACCACCACCCCATTCACAATCACACACGGCAATCCCTCCGGATAATGATGCGGGTCCTTATAAGTCGCCGTATCAATCACCTTCTCCGGATCAAATAAAACAATATCCGCCCAGCTGCCCTCGCAAATTTCCCCGCGTCCCTTGAACCCAAAAGTCCGCGCCGGCAAATTCGACATCTTCCGGATCGCGTCCTCCAGCCGGATCACCTTTTCCTCCCGCACATACTTCCCCAGCACGCGCGGATTATCGCCGTACCCACGCGGATGCGGCACGCCCTCGCCGAACTTCCGCAACCCGCTGTCGCACGCCACCATCGTGTTCGGATGCCGCATGAACGTCTTCAAATCCTCCTCGCTCATCCCGTGAAAAACCCCGCTCGCGCCGCCGTTCTTTTGAATCTCCAAAATCATCTCGACCTGGTCATCCAGCGAGTCCGATCCCCGCTTGGCCTTCGCCGCCTCGACGATATTCAGCCCATTCAAAGACTTGTCATGCCGGTACGCCGCGATCACCGCGTATGAGTAATTCGTCCGCCCCTTGTCCAGCAAGCCGCTCTTCATCTCCTTCGCAATTTTCGCCTTCTTTTCCGGATCCGCTATCCGCGCCACAAACTCATCGTTCCGGCCCTCCAAAGCCCAATCCGGAATCAACTGGCTGATCCCCGTGCTCGACGCCGTATAGGCATATTGGTCCTCCGTAATGTCCAATCCCTCCGCCCGCGCCTTCTCGATGTACGCCAGCACCTTCGCCGCCTGTCCCCACGCGCTCGGCCCCGACAGCTTGATGTGCGACACCTCCGCCGGCACACCCGCCTCGCGCGCGATACGAAACACCTCGTCCAGCGCCTCGTAAATCCGGTTGTCCTCATGCCGCATGTGGCTCGTGTAAATCCCGTGATGCTTCCCCACCACTTTGGTGATTTCCACAATCTCATCCGTCTTCGAAAAAACTCCAGGATGGTAGATCAATCCCGTCGAAAGCCCCACCGCGCCGTCCTTCATCGCCTGGTCCACCAGCGCGCGCATCTTTTCCAACTCCTCCGCCGTCGGCGGCCGGTCAAAATTCCCGCCCATCGCCTTTCGCCGCACCGTATTGTGGCCGATCAACATCGCCACGTTCACCGCCAGATTCGTATTCGCCTCCAGGCTTTTGAAAAAACCGCCCACATCCAGCGGCGATCCGCCGCAATTACCCGCCACAATCGTCGTCACGCCCATCCGGATGAAATTCTCCGCCAGCGGCATCTCGTCCACTTCATCCGCGTGCGTGTGCACGTCGATGAACCCTGGCGCCACCACCAGCCCCTTCGCGTCAATCTCCTGCTTCGCGTCCCCCTTCACCGCCCCCACCACCGCCACCTTCCCGTCCTTCACGGCCACGTCCGCAAATCGCGCCGGATTCCCCGACCCATCCACCACCCGCCCATTCCGGATCACGAGGTCATACGTCTCAGCTCGTGCCGCCGTGCAAATCACCAAGCCAAAAACTCCCAGGAAAACGCGCAAATTCATCCGCCGAGTTTATTCACGAAGACCCCAAATGGAAGCAGATTTGGGCCGCAGGCCCGAAAGTGGTCAAAAGCTGATCGGCTTGCGCACAAAAAGCGCCGCGCTCACCAGCTCATTCATTTGTCGGCGAAATTCTGCGATGTACGGATCTGACTTGCGCTTGCCACACTTGAAGCTCGCCAACTCCTCGAGTTCCACGCGTAACAGCTCGATGGTTTCCACCGACAGGTGGTCTCCGGCATGCGAACCATTGTAAACCACCTTCCCCAGCAGGATGGAAAAGCGGGCCGCTTCCCGCTGCAATTCGCTGCGCACCAATCCAATCAGCGAAATATTCCCCAGGCGGTGATGCAACAAGACACAGCCGGGATGTTCGCAGGCACGCTCCCGGCGCCATTTATCAAAGGCGAAAAAACTTTCGTCCGACCCATCGTCTTTTTCCGGCCAAACCGCGCCATCCTCCTCGACCTGCAACGCAATATTTCGGGGCGGCGGCTCCCACAGCCGGTCCTTCTCGAAACAATCACAATACACGCACGCGTCGAGGCCCATAAATCAGCGGCTCGCTTCATTGTCCGTCCGCCAGTCGAGAACTCAATGTCGAAATCAAGGCTCGTTGTCAGCCCGAACTATTTTTCGTCATTCGACATTCGGGCTTCATTCGTCATTCGACATTCGTCATTCGGGCTTCACCCGCCGCAGTCGCAGCCCATCGGCGAACGAAATCAACTGGCAAACGCCCCCAATTCGTGCTAAAAAAACACCCGTGGCCAGCAGTGACAATACCGCGGAAGACCGACGGCAACCCGGACCGTTCGGTCGGTTTCAGCTTCAGGAATTGATCAACAGCGGCGGCATGGCCGACATCTGGCTCGCCACCGATAACCGGCAAAAAGCCTACGCGCTGCGCCTCATGCACGCGCGCTACAAATTCAATTTCTTCGCCCGCCGCCGCTTTGCCCGCGGTTGCGATATCCTGGAAAAGATCGGCGACCATCCCGCCATCATCGGCTTCGTCGAATCCGGCAAAGCCGAGGGTCAGCCGTATCTCCTGATGGAATACGTCGAAGCCTCCAACCTCAAGGAACTCTACGCCGCCCAGGACCCCGTCCTCGTCGAGAACATCGCGCAAATCCTTTTGGACATGGCCGACGGCCTGGAGCACATGCATGAAAACGGTTTCATGCACCTCGACTTCAAACCGGAAAACGTCCTCATCACGCGCAACGGAAAAGTCCGGCTCGTTGATTTTGACCTCGCGCAGCCCATCCCGGAAAAGCCCGCCAAGCTCACGAAGAAAAATCCCGGCACGCCCTCCTACATGGCCCCCGAACAACTCCAGGGCCTGCCGATCTCCCATTACGTGGACATGTTCGCCTACGGCGTCGCCGCCTACGAACTGCTCACGAACCAGAAGCCCTTCCCCGGCGACACCCCGGGCGAAATTCTCTCCCAACAACTCAACCGCACCAATTTCATCCCCCCGCGCGAATTGAACCCCGACATGCCGCCCGAGTTGGAACGCATCATCCTCCGCTGCATCGAAACCAACCCGGACAAACGCTATCCCTTCATCGGCATGATGTTCCGGGAACTCCAATCCGCCCTCTACGTCCAACCCGCCAGCTGATTCACACCTTTTCTTGAAGTTTGGGGCTTGGTGTTTATCTGGAGCTTGGGTCTTGGTTCTTGGAGCTTCTCTGAAGTTTGAAGTTTGGAGTTTGAAGTTTTCGGCGAACCTTCAGCCTCTCTTCGCCCGGTGCATCGTCGCCCGCTTCAGTTCCCGGTCCGAATCCCGTTCCTTCATATCATCCCGCTTGTCGAACTCCCCTTTGCCCTTCCCCACCCCCAGCGCCACCTTCACCTTGTTGTTCTTCCAGTAAAAGGACAGCGGCACCAGCGCGTGACCCTTCACCGCCGCGAACCCCGCCAGCTTCCGGATCTCCGCCTTGTTCAACAGCAGCTTGCGAACACCCTTCGGCTGGTGGTTGTTCTGGTTGCCGTGCGAATATTCGTCGATATGCGCGTTGTGCAGGAAGACCTCGCCCTTGTCCACGCGCGCGAAAGCGTCGTTGATCTGCCCCTTGCCCGCGCGCAGGGCCTTGACCTCCGTCCCGCGCAAAACAATGCCCGCCTCAAACGTTTCCAGGATGTGGAAATCGCGGCGGGCTTTCGAATTGGTCACGATGTCGGCCATTTTGTCGGAGCGCCGGTTTCAGCACCGGCGTGCTTCGTGACCCGCTGAACTGCGCCTTTCAACCTTCCGTAGCAGCCGAGGTAACGAGGCTCATTCTTTCCAACCACCCACCGGGGCAACCGCCCTGAACCTAAGGCCGCCCCGCATCTTCCGGCCGCTTTCCCTCTCCCGGGGGAGAGGGCCAGGGTGAGGGCGAACCTCCCTGCCAACTGCACGGATGATTAATGCCGCGGCTTGCGCTTCTTGGCGGTCGGCCGCGTCAACTCAACGAGCTGCGGCATCTCGTAACCGATCTTTTCCTCGATGATTTCCGTCAGCGCGATGTCCGCCGCGCCCAGGTTGGCGGTCTCTTCCACCAGCGGGCGGCTCATCCGGCCCGAGCCGGCGTTGAGCTGGCGCACGCGCCGGGAAATCAGGTTAACCAGAACGTTGGGGTTGCCAACCTTCTCCAATGCTTTCTTAGTCAATTCAGCGTTCAAAGCGTATTCCAGGGTGTTTGCCGTAGAGCCGGATACAATAAGGCCCGCCCGCCGGAATGCAAATGAAAAAATGACCCAAAAATCCGCCCGAAATGGCCTGAAATCCTCTCAAAATCAGTCCCACGTCACATCCGGAATCGCCTTCGGATCGACCAAACACCGGTAAACCGCCTCCTCCTTGAACGAAAAGCGCCTTTCGATCTCCGGCGTCAACACCGCCCCCAACCCCGGCACTTCACCTAAACGCAATTCCCCTCCCGCCACCCGCAGCCCCGGCTCAAACATCGCCGCCCGCAACGGATAATCAGGCATCGGCCATTCCACCCGCGGACCGCCCCCTGCCAGAGCCGCGTGATAATTGGCCAGCATCCCCACCGGCCCGCCCCAGCAATGAACGTACACCTGCGACTTCGCTTTCTTCGCCGCCTCAAAAACCTCCATGACCGGTGTTATCCCGCCGATCACCGTCGCATCCGGCTGCACGATTCCGTAAAAACCGTTTGCCACGCGCGCCACCAACTCACGCGCGGTCGTGACAATCTCCCCGCCTGCCACCGGCGTGGACGTCCGCTTCCGCAATTCCGGCAAATTCTCAATCTGGTCCGGCCCCAGCACTTCTTCAATAAACACCGGCTGCGAACCCCCGCCCTGCTCGATCGCCTCCAGAAAATTCAAAACATCATCCACCGTCTGCGATGGAATCATCAGGTTCTGCGTCATATCCACCGCGATCCCGATCCCTCTCCGCGCCCCCTCGCGCTGACACCACAGCACCTTCGCCGCATTCTGGTTCCGCGCACGAATCTTCAGCACATCAATTCCCAGCGCGGCGACTTCCTCCAATTCCCGCCGCATATGTACCGGACCGATCGCGTCTCCGCCGCTCGCATAAACCTTCATCGCCCGATTTTCCGTACCACCCAGCGCCTTCCACAGCGGCACCCCCAGCAACTTCGCCCGGCAATCCTGCAACGCAATCTCCACCGCGCTCACCACGTGCTGCGCCGCCCCCTGTAAACTCCAATACCCCGTCAACGTCAACACCTCCCGATAAATCGTCTCCCAATCGCGCAGGTCCTTCCCCAACAACACCGGCGTCACCAATTCCACAATCCCAGTAAACACGTGCGGCGCAAACACCGCCAGGTAACCTTCACCCAATCCGACCACGCCATTGTCCAGCGTGATTTCTACCAAGCCAGTCGTCCGCATCCCACTAGGCAAATGCAACCGCACCTCCATGTTCGCCTCCGGGTCCGAGTTGGCGTATGGCGCACTCAATAAAACCGCCCGTACTTTCGCAATTTTAGACATCACACCTTTCTGTAGGAGACGAGGTAACGAGTCTCATATTAATCAATCACCTCGCGCAGCCGACTGCTCGCAAACCTGAAAAATACCGAAACAGTCCAATCGCTCCTCCCTCTCCCTTAGGGAGAGGGCAGGGGTGAGGGGAATCTTTTTGGAAATACCACGACCATTGCATCTCAATATCCCCTCTCCAATTGAATCCGATTCTCCAACGTCTCCCCCTTCCGATACCGCTCCAGGTTCCTCAAAAACATCCGCGCCTTGTCCAGCAATTCATCCGCATACCCACCACCCGTGTGCTGCAACAGAATCGTCCTCGGACAGTTCCACAAAGGATGTTCCGCCGGCAACGGCTCCTGCTTGAACACATCCAGCACCGCCCCACCGATCTTTCTCCCCTGCAACAACTCCACCAGCGCGTTTTCATCCACCGCCGATCCGCGCCCCACATTCACGAAAATCGCCTCGCTCGAAAGCCTCCCCAACCGTTCCCGCGAGAAAAAGTCCGCCGTCTCCCGCGTGCTCGGCAGACAATTCACCACCACACTGAACTCGGGCAAATGCGCCTCCAATTCCGCAGCACTCCGAAAATCCGCACCCGCCGCCGTCCGCGCAAAACACTTCACCTCGCACTCAAAAGCCCGCAACAAACTGGCCACCTGGCGCCCGATCGACCCCATCCCCAGCACCACCACCTTCCTTCCATGCAACAACCCCATCCGCGGCCGCACCTCCAGGCTCACCCACCGGCGCGCCTTCTGTTCCACGGCCACTTCATCCACCCCGCGCAGCAACGCCAGCAACCCTGCCAGCGCCGTCTCCGCCGCCGGCCACGCAAACATCCCCCGCAAATTCGTGATCACCACTCCACTCTGCTCCACCTCGCCTTGCAACTTCTGGTAATACTCAAACCCCACCGACTCCAATTGCATCCACCGCAGCTTTCGCGCCTGCGCCAGCCACGCCGCCGGCACATTCCCAAAACAGATTTCGCTCGCCAGAAATCGCTCCCGATCCTCCGGCACCGGCGCATGCTTGTTGGCCCAATAAACCTCCACCCCTGCCAATCCCTCCCGCAGATGAGCCACCGCCCGCTCATCCAAATGTGCGTAAACAAAAATGTTCATCACTTACACGCCTGCCTGGGCAATTGAGACTCCCGACCCGTCTCAGCATAAAATCGAGGCATATTTTTGCCCCCATCTTTTTGCCAGATTTTTTTGCTTTTTCGCTCCCGCTCCCGTCTCTCCAAAGGTGCAGTTCATTTCTTCCCCTCCAACACCCACGCCAAATTAAATCGCGCCAGCCGTATCCCCGCCCCCCGACCGAAATTCGGCCCTGAACCATACGCGCACAAAACCGTTCCATCCGGCAGCACCGTCAAATCCGAATACCCGCACCCGCAGGTCCCCGCCTGAACCAACTTCTTCACCGGCCACGTCCGCCCATTGTCCTCGCTCATGAACACCGACAAATTCTCCCGCTTGAAACCCTGCTCATCCCCCGCCTTTGCCTTCTTCGTAATCTCCGTCCCCGTATCAATCGAAAACAACAACCGCTGCCGGTCCTTTTCATTCGGCGCGCTCGCGAGCCGTACAATGCTCCCGAACACAATCGGATCCATCAAATCCTCCACAAACTCCGGCTTCGACCAACCGCTCACGCCGTCGGCGCTCACCGTCTGCAACCGCCTATGCCGCATCGAAGGCGCGCGAATATTCAGCAACACTCTGCCATCAGCCAGCTCCACCGCCGACGTCTCATTCGGATCATGATAAACCTCCGGACTCTCCCCGCGCCCCGTACCCTTCGCCACCACGTCGCCCGCTTTCCACGTCGCGCCATGATCATCGCTGTAAATCAGCACCGTAATGGATGGATGATGCTGATACCCCTCCGCTCCGCCCGTCCCGATCCACGATGGAATGATCAGCCGCCCATTCTTCATTTGAATCCCATGCCCCGGCCCTGTGGCCACAATCTTCCAATCCATCTCCGGCCGATACTTCTCGAACACGCTGGTGATCTCTACCGGCTTCGACCACGTCACGCCGTCATCCTCGCTCCGCATGTAAAAAACCCGGCGATACTCCACGCAATACACGAAATGCACCATCCCGTTGCGGTCCGGAATCACCATCGCATTATCCACCACCAAATCATTTTCCTTCCCCTTCGGCTTCGGCGGCGAAGACTTCACCACCGCCTCCACGCTCGCCTCCCCCGTCGGCACCTTATGCTCCGGCCCCCACGTCTTGCCCCCATCCGTGCTCCGACGCATCACGATATAGATCCTCCCCCAATCCTTCGCGTCCACATCCCGCCACGCCGCGTACGCCAGCACCGTCCCCTTGCTCGTCACCGCCAGCCCGGGGATGTGGTAATAATTCGTGCCCGTCGGAACAAACAGCTCCTGCGTTTCAAACAGCGGCTTCTCCGCTCCAACCGCCAGATTCACGGAAGAAAAACCAACAACGATTCCGGCACTGACCACAAGCCCTTTAAACCAATGCATCATAAAATATTTACCTCGTGGCTATTGGGAAATCACCTCTGCAAACGGATCAATCCAATGGATAGATCGGCGTTGGAAATTATTACCGGCTGACGCGAAAGGTGATTGTCGTTAGCCTCCACGACGTGAACTCTAAATACGACGAATCACGTCGCGGCGGCAATTGCGACTCGGGGATTGCCAGCCGACATGCCTTGAGGCAGGCGGATATTCCAGCGGCTCTCGTTTTCATCCACCTGCATCACGATGGAAGCCATCGCCGGGGCGTAATCCAACGACTCGTCCACCAGCAGAAAATCCGGACCGAGCTGCGCCACCGGGAGCGAAAGACCGTCTATCAGTAGACGCATGGTCACCCGGGCCGAGTGTCCACCTTGAGTAGAAAGCGGACCGGGCATGGATGACGTTTTCATACAAAATGTTCAAACTTACGCGGCCCAGCACCAACTCCAACTCGCCGACCGTCTCGGTTTCGGAATTCACGGTATCATTTACGTAGCCGAACACAAGTTTACCGGCGGCAAGACCGCGGTGAAAGTTCACCGCCAATCTGAACCCTACCAGCGCGAACGCGCAGCTTATGAGCGTCTGCGTGAAATCGGCGTAAGCAAGCTGCGAGACTTCAAGGTCCCGCAACTCATACGTACAGACGATGGCCTGCTGGTCATCGAAATGACTATTGTCACCCGGCCATTTGTTTTGGATTTTGCGGGCGCCTGGCTCGATGCCCCACCAGACTTCCCGGATGAAATCTGGGCGGAATGGGAAGCGAGCAAAAGCGATCAATTCGAAGACCGATGGCCTGAAGTGCGGCGTGTGCTGGCTGATTTGGAAAACTAGGACATCTACATGGTGGACGTCTCACCCAGTAATGTAGCCTTCGACAGCTAACCCACCGTTCTCGATCTTAATCCTAATCCTACTCCTAATCCTAATCTTCACCTTCCTCCGGTTTTGCTTGCGCCCTCACCCCGCGTTGCCTATTCAAAACCCCACATGGCTAGTAAATCCAAAGCCCCCGCCAAAAAGTTCGACCTCGCGCGCTTCCTCGCCCAGAGCACCGACTCCGTCAACCGCGCCCTCGACCACTTTCTCCCGTCCGCCGCCACCCGACCGGCCACCATCCATAAGGCCATGCGCTACTCCCTCTTCGCCGGCGGCAAACGCATGCGCCCCGCGCTTTGCCTCGCCGCCGCCCAAGCCTGCGGCGGCACCGAGTCCGCCGCCATGCCCCTGGCCTGCGCCGTCGAATGCATTCACACCTATTCCCTCATCCATGACGATCTCCCCGCCATGGACAACGACGATTTCCGCCGCGGCAAACCCACCAACCACAAAGTCTTCGGCGAAGGCATCGCCGTCCTCGCCGGCGACGCCCTGCTCACCCAGGCCTTCGAAATCGCCGCCCAATCCAAGACCCGCACGCACTACCCGGCGCAGACCATCACCCTCGAAATCGCCCGCGCCTCCGGCTCCCTGCAACTCATCGCCGGCCAAGTCGCCGATCTCGAAGGCGAAGGCAAACGCGTCTCCGCCGCGCAACTCCGTTACATCCACGAACGCAAAACCTCCGCCCTGCTCTGCTGTTCCGTGCGCCTCGGCGGCATGAGCGCCAATTGCTCCGCCGCGCAACTGCGCGCCCTCACCGATTTCGGCTACCACGTGGGCCTCGCTTTCCAGGTCATCGACGACATCCTCGATGTCACTCAGACCAGCGAGAAACTTGGCAAAACCGCCGGCAAAGACACCAAGGCCCAAAAAGCCACCTACCCCTCCATCGTCGGCCTCGACCGCTCCCGCAAAATCGCGCAAGACCTCACTGCCCGCGCCTTCGCCGCCCTGAAACCCTTCCAAGGCCGAGCCACCGCACTCGAAGCGCTCGCGGAATTTCTCTTGAAACGGGATTGCTAGCGGTTGCGGTTCGGAGTTTGTCTAAACCATCAGTGTCTGGCCATTCTTTGGCCATCATTGACCTTCTCCTAATTTCCGGGAGAATCGAACTTTGCAAGCCATCGCCAATCATCCGCAAACCATCGCGGGCGTGCGCTGACCATCGTACGCCATAATTCAAGTGGCTATGAAAAGCTTGCACGCGAATCACCAACGCAGGCGGGCGGTGCGGCGGCCAGCCCTTCTGCTCCTGATCCTCGGCACCCTCCTCACCGTCTCCGCCGTAGAACCGGTCCCGCAAACTGCGCGTGATACCCAGCCTCCCCCCGGCACTCTGACTGGGAACTGGAGCGTCCGAACCAACCTCGCCAGCCGTGGCGTTGAACCTTTCGTGATTTTGACCAGCGAAGTTTGGGGCAACGTCTCCGGCGGTCTCAAACAAGGCGCGTGGTATAATCAGCTCCTTGATTTCGGGGTGAGCCTGGATACCACCAGGCTCGGCTGGTGGTCGGGTGGCACGTTCTTCGGGGAAATGCACTGGGTCGAGCACAGCGGCGGACGATCCTATTTTGATGACTACACCGGGGCTTTCAATCCGGTCAGCAGCATCTTGGCCGGCGACCAAATCCGGGTCTTCAATCTTTATTACCGCCAATCCTGGCGCGACGACACCGTGGTGCTGAAGCTCGGGCAAATTGCCGTGGACGATGACTTCATGAAGTCGGACTACGCCGCGCTGTTCCTCAACTCCGCGTTCGGCGCCATGCCTTCGCAGGTCGGAACGCCGCTGGCCACTTCGCTCGGCAACCTCACACCCTTTCCCATCTATTCCGTGGCGGCGCCCGGCCTCTTTGTGGAGGTAGGCCCCTTCGCCGACTTCTATTCCCAGCTTGGTATCTACTATGGCGAGCCCGGCCCGGATGAGCCGAGCAACCACGGCTTTGCCTGGATCAATCAAACCCCACCCGAACTGGGTTTGTTCTGGGAAAGCGGTCTGCACTACCCGATCGCCAGCTGCCCGGCCACCTCGCGCTTCGGTCTGAGCTATCACACCGGACCCCATGACGACTTCCACCAAATCTACACGGTCGATCCCCCGGCCACCCGTCAGAACGTCCCCAAGTTCTATCTCATTCAAGACGTCCAACTTCTCTCCGATGCCCTTGGCAATCCCAGGCTCGGCGCTTTCTGCCGTGGCGGCATTGCGCCCGATGCCGACCTGAGCCTGGTCGCTGCCTACGTGGATGCAGGCCTGAACTGGTTCGCGCCCATCCCCGGCCGCCCCCATGACGTCGCCGGCATCGGCACGTCTTACACCCAATTCGGCAACGCCTTCCAACATAGCATCACTTCGGACGGCATCGCTGCCTCAGAAACCACGCTGGAGCTGACCTACAAGGCCCAAATCACCCAGTGGTTCACCCTGCAAGCCGACGCCCAAATCCTTTTCAACCCCCTGGCAAATCCTGCCACCAATTCGCGCCAGACCGCTTTCGTCATTGGGTTGCGGGCCGAAATCGGATTCTGATCGAGCTTCGGCGCTTAACGCTACGGCTCTCGCAGCGGACACGACACCTTGTTCCTTGACACAACACGAATACACATCTTTGGTGCTGGCGTGATATTCACCAATCGATTCCGCCTCTCTGTGGTCGCGGGACTTTTTCTTTTGGCTGCCTTGTCGAATGGTCCCGCCGCAGAGTCAACGGCGCATCTGGCTTCCCCCGACAGACGGATTCAACTGAGCCTGCAGCTCCCTGTCCCCACCGCCACCAATACGCCTCACTGGTCCGCCACCTTCGAGGGCCAACCAATCCTCTCACATTGTCAACTCGGTCTCGCCACCGCCACCGCAGGCGAACTCTTTTCCGGAGCGCGACTATTCAGCGAAAAACGCCGCTCCGTCCATGACCGCATCTCTGTCCCGTTTGGCCGCGCAGACCATGCCGACGATCATTTCAACGAACTCCGACTCACCCTCGAAACTCCCAACCACACCCGCATAGACACCATCTTTCGCTGCTACAACGACGCCATCGCTCTCCGCTACGAACTGCCCGCCGCCACCAACCCCGAATCCGTCACCATCACCGACGAAACCACCTCCTTCGGCATCCAGGGCAATCCCACCGCCTACGCTCAATATCTCGAAACCTACACCACCTCCCACGAACACAACGTCACGGCCGTCCCGTACCACGACCTTCGCAAAGACACTCTACTCGATCTGCCGCTCACGCTCTCGTGGTCAAACGGCGTTTGCGCCTCCATCACCGAAGCCGCCCTGCGCCACTACTCCGGTATGTCCCTGATGCGCCCAGCCAACCCTCTCGACCAGGATCAACTTACCTGCCGCCTCACCCCTCGCCCTGACGGCACCAAAGTCGTGCGCCCGCTTCCCCTGCTCACTCCCTGGCGCGTCGTCCTCATCGCTGATCGCCCCGGCGCGCTGCTCGAATCCGAAACCGTCTTTTGCCTAAACGAACCTTCCATCCTCAAAAACAGCTCCTGGATCAAACCCGGCAAAATCACTTTTCACTGGTGGAACGGCGACGTCTTCGACGGCAAACCCGGCCCGCCCGCGCTCTCCTTCGAGATGGCCACCAACTACATCGATTTCTGCGCCCGCAACGGTCTCCCCACACATTCCATCACATCCACGGAAGGCAAAACCTCTCCGTGGTATTTCCAAACCAAACCCGGCACCGCCCCCGGCACCGACACCGACGTCACCCGGCTTCGCCCCGGCTTCGATCTCCCCGCCATCCGCGCCTACGCCGAATCGAAAAACGTCCGCCTCTGGACTTGGGTACATCAAGCCGCCCTCCGCGGTCGCGTCGAGGAAGCCTTCGCCGCCTTCGAAAAAATGGGTTGGAGCGGCATGATGGTGGACTTCTTCGATCACGACGACCAGGCCTCCGTCGAACACGCCGAAGCCATCCTCGCCGCCGCCGCCCGCCATCACATCCTCATCCAGCTTCATGGCATCTGGAAGCCCACCGGCCTCGAACGCACCTACCCGAACCTCGTAAACCACGAAGGCGCGCTCAACCTCGAGTACCTTAAGTGGAGCGATCGCTGCACGCCTCAACACAATCTGATGATGGCTTCCACTCGTCTCATCGCCGGGCAAATGGACTACCACCTCGGCGGCTTTCGCGCCGTCCCTCGCGCCGACTTCAAGCCCCGCCACATCGCCCCCAACGTCCTCGGCACCCGCTGCCACATGCTCGCCCTCTACGTCTGCTTCGACAACCCCAACCCCATGCTCGCCGACTACCCGCTCGCCTACGAAAACCAGCCCGGCTTCGACTTCCTCAAAATCGTTCCAACTTATTGGGACGAAACCCGCATCCTCTTGGACCAAATCGGCGAACTCCTCGTCACGGCCCGCCGCAAAGGCGACACCTGGTACCTCGGCGCCATCTCCGCTGGCCCCGCACGACAATTGAAAGTTCCACTATCATTTTTGGGCGCAGGCAAATACGAAACCACCCTCTGGCAAGACGCCCCCGACAGCGCCACCCAACCAAATCATCTGCAAACCACCACGCTATCCGTTACCCGCAACGATCAAATCGCACTCACACTCGCGTCCGACGGCGGCTTCGTGGCGAACCTCCAGATCCGCCAGAAATAATCCACGCGCATATCGCATCGCCCCCTGAGGGCCAAAGGCCCGCCCCATACCAGCCCAGGCCAACGGCCTGGGACAACAAGCCAACCACATGATGCGGAGGGCTGTAAGCCCGTCCTATGCATTGCACGTGCGGTCAGATAGAATACCGTCGGCTGGAGAGACAATGACACAATTCATTTCGGTAAAATGTCCGCATTGATTAAACTAAGCCGCAAGCAAGCGGCGAAACATCCCGGCCTTCGTTGGCAGAAATTGAACGAAATTCTCGCCTTTGCGGAACTGGAGAATTTGACCCCCGTGCAACGAATTGCCGCACTGGCTTACAACTATAATACCCAAATCCTGATGGCAGGACTCCATGGCTTCTTCTTCGACAATCAACAACTGGATTACACCGAAGTGGGAGCGGCGTTTCGCGCCGTGGGCGCAAACGAACAAGCGTCGGTCTTGGAAGCCGCCCTCGCCGCCGTGCGAACCGCGGCCACACGGGCGCCAGAGATATATGCGAACCGGTTCATCGCGGGCCTGGAGTATGCCGAACTTGACCAGTTCGCGGAATCCTTCGCGAATTGCAAACGCTCGGTTCCGGACTGCCTCTTGGACTACGTCGAAAAGCACCAAACCGAGTTCATTGAATGGACACCGTGACGATTTAACCTGAACTCCAGCCTCGGCCCCTTATGGCGCGATTCGCCAACCTGCTCTCCGTACTCGCCCTCTGCGCGGCAACAGCCGGCTGCTTCCCTTATCACTATACTGTGCGCCCGGGAGTTTCGGGAATGGTCGTTGATGCGGAATACTATCGGCCACTTGCCGGCGCAACGATCTCCCTCGGTCGAACCAATACTGCGCCACTAACGACTTCGCGAGAAGACGGTTCGTTTTCCATCCCGCCCGAGAAAAAATGGGGCCTTTGGATCATACCCCAGGACGTCTTCTTCATGAACTGGCGGGTGTGCGTTCAGCATGCCGATTACGAAACCAATTGTGTGCAATTCCCTTTCCGCGCGTCTGCCACCGGTCAATCCGCGACGATGCAGTTGCGCTCCATCCCCTTGCTGCCGCTATCGAAATGAAGCTGGATCTCATGGTCGCGCACCGTCTTTCCACCCATGAGCTTCATTTGCTTTCTCTCTGTGCCTCCGTGTCTCTGTGGTTCAAATCCTCTTCCTTGAAAACGAACCAACTCCAGGGACACCCAGCCCATTGCCAAACACCTACCCTGCCTCGCGCTTCCCTCATATCAGTCCTATTGGTCCTAGTCTTCCCCTTTGCGCTCCACCACCCGGCACGGCCTGTGTCCCCTCCCTGATCTGTTTTTCACCTCCGCCACTTGGGAGGTGACAAACCCCTTTTCTGTGCTTTATTACGGGCGTGAGGGAGGAGGAATCTTGGTTGTGGTCGATAAAGCCGATGTGCCCGTGCCATGTGCGCACGTGCGAAAGTCAGCCCATTCATCGCGAGACACTTGTCCCGCGTCGCCGCCTCCCCCACCTCATTTTCCACCGGTCCCACCGGTCCCACCGGTCCCAATGGTCCCACCACTCTCGAAAGTACACCAAGGTACGCTCAAAGTACACCAAAGTGCGCCAAAGGTACATTCATAACCCATTGAAAAATCACCAAAAGACGCCTAATTCTGCGAAAGGTACAACCCCTTCAATTTTTTCCACCTCCGCCTCCCTTCGCTCCTTCGCCGCCCATCGTCAAGGGACCGTCCGCCCCGGGTCCTACCACAGTCTAACCCCCGTCAAGCTCCTGTCGGACAAGACGTCGAACCAAAACCCCGCCTGTCAAACCTGGCCTGTCGCGTCGAAGCGGAGCGAAGACGGATCAAACCTAAAACCACCAAAAAATTATGGCGCCCCATTTCCCGACCCTCAATTCTCTACCTTGAACCCTCAACTCCTTAATCCCCCTAACGCGTTTTATGGCACTCCTTCTGCGTCATCCCTGCCCATTGGGATGGTAACGCTTGTCCCCCGCCCCAAACGGGTGTATAAGTTGATGGTCAATCAATATGTTTCACCGGCTTAACTCACGCGCGGGCGCGGCGTGGAAGGTGGGGTGTCTGCTCGCGCTGACGCTTTTCGCCGGGTTTCTGCAAAGCTCCCAGGCCGCTTCCAGTCTCAACATCCGCCTGCTCTCCACCAACCGCCCGCCCGAAGCCAGCTCCGGTTTCGGCGACGTCTGGGCGGAAGGCAACCTCGCCTGCCTGGGCGTGTGGACCGCCTACAACACCTTCGGTTTCGCCGTTTACGACATCTCCAATCCCAGCGCGCCCAACCGGCTCACGACCTACAACTGGTCCGCCACCGTCCAAAACCGTTTCGAGCAGGGCGTCATCCGCAACCAGATCCTCTACATCGGCTGCTGGGGGGGCAGCAGCAACGGCAGCGGCCTGCACATCTATTCGCTGACGAATCCAGCCAGCCCGCTCCTGCTTTCCCGCATCACCCGCGCCACGGCCGGCACCGTCACCGGCGGCTTCGATGACGTCCACACCCTCTTCCTCGAACGCAATTATCTCTACGAAGCCGCCCACAACTTCGGCTTCACCATGGTTCGCGTCTTCGACGTATCCAATCCTTCCGCTCCATTCTTCATCCGCCAGATCAACACCACCAACACCACGAAGGTCCACCAGATGACCGTGCGCAACAAAGGTGCCAGCGTCATCCTCTACACCTCCGGCTGGGGCGGCAATGACAACGGCGTCACCAGTTCCCCCGGCCAGACCGACATGTGGGACGTCAGCAACGTCGGCTCCCAACAGCCCACCTGGCTCGGTCGCGTTTACGCCGGCTACAATTCCCACAGCAGTTGGCCCACCGCCGACGGTAACACCCTCGTCGTCTGCCGCGAGATGCCCGGCGGCGACGTCAAACTCTACGACACCACCAATCCCGGCACGATCACCAGCAACACCCCGCCCCTGGTTACCATCACCCCCGCGAGCATGGGCATCGAAGCCGACATCCCCCACAACCCCGTGGTCGTCAGCAATTACCTCTTCCTGAGCTGGTACCAAAACGGCATCCAAGTTTTCGACATCTCCGACCGCACGAAACCCGTTCGCATTGGCTTTTACGACACATACCCGCTGGCGAACAGCTCCTCCTACCAGGGCAACTGGGGCATCTTCCCGCACCTCGGTTTCGACAAAGTGTTGCTCAGCGACATCCAGGGCGGCCTGTTTATTGTGGATGCCTCGGCCGTCCTGATCCCCACGAACAACTACCCGCCGATGATCGTCAGTTCCCCCGCCAGCCTCACCGCCACGCAGGGCCTGAGCGCCGTACTTACGCCGGTCATCACCGGCTCGCTGCTCCGTTACCAATGGTGGTTCAACAGCACCAACCTCCTGGCCGCCATGACCAACAGTGTGCTCACGCTGAACAATGTGCAGCTCAATCAGGCCGGCAGCTATCTCGTGGTCGCCAGCAACGCCACCGCCGTCGTCACCAGCAGCGTCGCGGTCCTGAGCGTCGTAGTACCGACCGGCCTGGCGCCGGGAATCAGTTCCCAACCCGTTAACACCTCGGTCTATCAGGGAAATCCTGCCGTTTTCAACGTCGGCGTAACCGGCGCGCCCACCATGTATTACCAATGGCGGCTCAATGGCAACGCCATCGCGGGCGCGACCAATGCTTCCTTTCAGATCGCGGAAACCCAGCCCAACGACGTCGGCTATTACAGCGTCCAGATCACCAATGCCTACGGGTCCGCGACCAGTTCAAACGCTCTCCTGATTCTCCAGGATTCGCCGTACCTCAGCGGCGTTTCATCGTCTCCGGGTTCGCGTGGCGCGCTGGTCTCCTGGACCACGACCGTCCCCGGCAACAGCCAGGTGCAATTCGACTCCGCCACCACCGTCATCCCCGGCCCCGCCTCGGCCGCTGCCGCCGCGCAGGGCAATTTCAGTTCGATGTCCTACACCGATCCCGAAATCACCACCAACCACGTGATTCTCCTGAGCGGCCTTTCGCCCGACACCCTGTATAGTTTTCAAACCCTGTCCTCGAACGGCACGAACACCTATCTCTCCGGCGTTTACCAATTCACCACCACGGGCACAAACATCATCGATAACCCGCTGGTCACCACCACCGGTTCGTGGACGACCGCCACTTCGTCCACGGATAAATATCTGACCAATTACATCTACGCGACCTCCACCAGCGGCTCCGCGAATGCCATCGCCACCTGGCGTCCCACCATCACCACGCCCGGCAAATACAACGTCTATGTCTGGTATCCCCAGGGCAGCAACCGGGCCAGCAACGCCCCTTACACCATCGCCTACAACGGCGGCACCATCACCGTGCTCGTGAATCAGCAAAGCGGCGGCGGCGCCTGGCAGCAGATCGGCACCAATCTCGACTTCGCCAAAGGCACCAGCGGTTATGTGCGCCTCGGCAACAATGCCAACAACAGCGTCGTGATCGCGGACGCCGTTCGTTTCGTGTACGTCGAAACCCAGGATTTTCCCACCGGCCCCACCGTTCCGGCCTGGTGGCAGAACTTTTATTTTGCCTCGAGTCCCAACCTGGCCAGCGATCCCGACAACGACGCCTTCACCATCGCCCAGGAATACGTGACCGGCACTGTTCCGCTGAACGGAAATTCCCGCCTCCAATACTCGGTGCAGCCCGTCAACAACGGAACCTTGCAAGTAACCTTCTGGCCCATCCTCGGCAATCGCCTCTATCAACTCCTCTACACTACTGATCCCGCCAGCGGCAACTGGCAGCCCACCGCGACCGGCCCGGTGGTGCCAACCGTGGATGGTCACGGCATTTTCTCGATCCCAGCCACGAATACTCCCGGAATTTTCTACCGCCTCTCGGTGCAGATGAGCACGAACGCCTCCTTCTCCGGCAGCATCGCGGTCCCTCCCTCGAAAGCCCTCGTCCCCTTCGGCGCCGACCCCATCTGCGCCCCGAACCGGATCTATTACAAATAAAAAAGCGCCGCCGATTCTTGCGAACCGGCGGCGCGAGGTTGATTTAATTCCCGGCGTTTCGCCTACGGGCAGACGCTCAGCGCCTTGATGGAGTAAAACGCGGACTTCGCGCCGTTGGTGATGGTCACCGACCAGAGTCCGCTGACGTTCGTCACCGTTGTGGTCGAGCCGGCCACCACCGTCCAGTTGGTCAGCGATTGGTCGAGGTTCGTCTGCGTGACCACCGCGTACTGGGCCTGGTAGGTGCCCTTGGAGTTGAGCGTGAACGAGTTTCCACCGTCCCCGGTGATGCTCAGCAATACGTTGGTGGCACTGCACGCGCCATTCTGGATGACTTGCGAAAGGCTGGCATTGCCGCCCACGAAGTTCGTTTCACCCAGATATTGGGCGTTGATCGGGAAACCGCCGCTCACCGGCAGTTGTGCCGTGGTGAAAGAGGCGCGCGAGACACCCGGAGAAACCGCCGTCAATGCCACACTCCCCCAGTTGAATCCGTTCGTGATGAATGCCACGTTCCCCGTGGGCGACGTCGTGGTCGCCGTCGTCGCCGTCACCGTGAAGGTGAAGGTGACGTTGCTGGTTACGATCGAAGGATTGGCCGACGAGACAAACGTGTTCGTGGTCAATGCCGCGCTCACATTCGCTGTCAGGCTGGGCGCCGTCAGCGTGTAGTTCGTGCTGTCCGCCCCGCTCACACTGAAGCCCTTGACCGCAACCACTTTGTTCGTGCCAGCGGCGGCGTTGGTGAAGTTGATGGCCACCGTTCCCCCCAGCACCACCACGTCCGGAGGTATCACCCCGACCAGATTCGTCGTGCCGCTCATCGTGGCATTGGTCGTGCCATCGAATACGCGATTGTTCCCGGTCAACCCGGTGACGGTGAGCGACGCCGTGCTGATGTTGCCCGTCGTCGTCGCGGAAACCGTATAATTGACCGCATCCGCCAGCGTCAGGGAAAACCCGGTCACGGTGACAATCTTGTTGGTGCCGATGTTTTTGGAACCAAAGTACGCACTCGCGATGCTGCCACTCAAAGCCAGTGCATCGCCGGTGAACGGTTTGCCATCGCTAACCGTTCCCGCGCCCGGCGCTTCGGCCGCCTGCAAAGCTCCCGCTCCGCTCACACTCGCATTTGTCGTGCCGTCGTAAACCCGGCTGGTGGCGGTAAGGCCGGTCACCGTAACCACTTTGTTGGTGATGTTGGCGGTCGAGCTGCTTGTGCTCGCTGACAGAATGTAGTTGTCCGTCAGGCTGCCGACCAGTAGCAGGCCGGCCAGATTGACCGTCTTGCCGTTGCCGGCATTCTTGTCCGTGAAGAACGCCGTGGCCGAACCGTCCAGGTGCACATAGTTCTCATCGCCCGGTCGGATGCCATTGAAATTCGTGGACAGGAAGGAAATCGACGCGTTGGTGGTCGCATCGTAATACTTGCTGAACACCACCACGTTCGGCGTCAGGCTGGCCGGCGTGGTGGTCACCGAAGCCGTGCCGGTGCTCGGCGCGTAGGTGGCGTCGCCGGTATAAACCGCCGACAGCGAATGCGGCGAAGTATCCACCAGGAGATTGTTGACGCTAAAGGTGGCCACGCCGGAAACCAGCGGGCTGGAACCCAGCAAGTTGGCCCCGTCGTAGAAAGCCACCGTGCCCGTCGCTCCCAGGGGGCTGACCGTGGAGGTCAGGTTGACCGAACTCCCGTAAACCGCGGGGCTCGCGGAGGTGGTCAGCACGTTGGCCGAGGGAGCCGCGGTCACCTTGATATAACCAGTGCCCGTCAGCAGGCCGCCCAGATTATTGCCCGGGCCATAGACACCGGCCGGCTGGTAAGTGACACCCCCATCCAGCGAAAGACCACGAATGGTGTTGGTGCCGGTGAAACTCGCGTTCACCAAGGGCGCGCCCGATTGCAGGAGCAGGTCCGCGCCGGAATTAATCGTGGCATTGGCGTCGAGCAGCAACACCCCACCGCTGGCCACCGTGACATTGCCGCTGCCGAGGGATCCGTTTACGCCGGCTTCCAGCGTGCCAGCAGTAACCGTCGTGCCGCCGCTATATGTGTTCGCGCTGCTGAGCTTTTGCGAACCCGAGCCATTCATGACGAGCGTCCCCGCCCCGGGCAGAAACAAATTCCCCGCGGGAATAACGACCGCCGCCGGATCTCCCGGCGGCACCCAGGACAACTGCGCCGAGCCTCCCGCCGCTCCGTTGAAGTATTCCATCACGATGTCGTACCGGGTGTTGGCCGCCAGTGAGATACTGTTGCTCTTGGCCGTCGCTCCGTGCCCGACCCAGTCATCCACCAGGCTCACCCCATTGACCCACAGCCGCTGGCCGTCGTCGCATTTGGTCATGAACACGTAGGTTCCGGCCTGGGCGGTCAGCACCTGCCCCAGCCAGCGCACGGAAACGTTGTTCGTCTTGCCCGTCGGAAAACTCGGCAGCGAACTCATGTCCGGAAGACTCACCGTGCTGTCATCGCGCACCGCATACAACCCGGTCATGTCGATGTTGGTGTAGTAATAGCCGCGCAGGCCATTGCCCAATGCGGTGGAAGAGCCCGCCAGTTCGGAATTCTGGATGACACCGGTGAAATTATCCGAGCCGTTCTGGCCGATGGTGAGGGTGCCGCCGCCAAGATTGACGCTGCCGCTGCCATTCAAGGTACCCACCGACTGGCTGTTGGCGTCCAACTGGAACAAGGCCCCACTGGGAACCGT
>CAYUVH010000043.1:0-39507 GCA_964448135.1 uncultured Verrucomicrobiota bacterium
CACTACCGCCAATCCCCCCTCACTGAAGAAAGCCTCGAAAAACTAAGCCGACATCCCCAATTTATTTGAATTAAGCGAGTCGAAATTCCAGTCCCGCAGGGACGACAAAACCGGAGCGTTGTCCATATCGGGACGCCAACACCTTTTCGCCGCTGGCTTTACGGACGCTCGTTGTTTTTTCCCTTTTTGATTTTTGAATTTCGGATTTCGGATTTTTGATTTAGAACCATACCCTTCACGCATACTCACCCACGCAACAAAGTATTTAGGCCATCGCGCGTCCCGCCCTATCTTCTCATCATGAAAGAAACGCTAAAGACGCTGAAGAAAGTAAACCGGGTGCACCAGAGTTCGGGCATGCACTGGGTCGGCGATGGCTTTCCGGTCCGCTCGGTGTTCGGCTACAACGACCTCGGCCGCGAACTGAGCCCCTTCCTGCTGCTCGACTACGCCGCCCCACACCAATTCCCGCCCGGCAAAGAACGCCGCGGCGTCGGCGGCCATCCGCATAAGGGCTTTGAGACGGTGACGGTCGCCTATCAGGGCGAACTGGAGCATTGCGACTCCAGCGGTGGTGGCGGCAAGATCGGCGCGGGCGATGTCCAATGGATGACCGCCGGAAATGGCATCGTCCACGAAGAATTCCATTCGCGCGATTTCACCAAGGCCGGCGGCACCCTCCAAATGGCCCAGCTCTGGGTGAACCTCCGCGCGAAAGACAAGACCGCGCCGCCGCGCTATCAAACGCTGCTGAAGCAGGACATCCCTGTCGTGTCCCTGCCCGACAACGCCGGCACTGCGCGCATCATCGCCGGTTCATTCGGCGAACAAAACGGCCCGGCGAAAACTTTTTCACCAATCAACGTGTGGGATGTCATGCTCCGCGCCGGCGGCCAGGCGCAATTCCCGGTCCCCACCGGCCACAACACCGCGTTCCTCGTGCTCAGCGGCGAAGTGAAAGTCAACAATGAGCGCGACGCCCGCGAAGGCGACCTGGTCATCTTAAATCGTGAAGGCGATGGCTTCTCGGTCGAGGCGAAATCCGAAACCTGCCTGTTGGTCCTCGACGGCGAACCCTTGAATGAACCCATCTTCGGCTACGGGCCGTTCGTAATGAACAGCCGCGCGGAAATCGAAAAGGCGTTCCAGGATTACCAGATGGGGAAAATGGGCGAGTTGGCAGAGTGAGAACTCTGGGCTTTGGAGGGACGGCGGATGAGGGGGATTTTTACCAGGGCTCCCCACCCCCCTATTCCGGCTCATCCGCCACGGCCTGCGGCTGGTGGGAGAAAACCGAATCCGCCACATAAATGGCGATCGCAATCCAGCACAGGATGAAACTGGTAAGCTTCACGCGATCCAATGGCTCGCGAAATGCCACCAGCGCCACCAGGAACTGCAGGGTCGGCCCCACATATTGCAGGAAACCCATCGTGGACAGCGGCAACCGCCGCACCGCCGCACCGAACATCAATAGCGGCACCGCCGTGATGATGCCGGAGAACGACAGCAGCACGAGCGAACCCGTGCCGCTGGCCTGGCCAGGCCGCAGCAGCATATATACCGCGGGCGGCACCAGGAATACGGTTTCCACCAGCAACCCGTGCAGCGAGTTCACGTTCAACTTCTTGCGGACCAACCCGTAGAGCCCGAACGATCCCGCCAGCGACAGCGCAATCCACGGCAGCCCGCCGCCCCGGATGGCGAGGTAGGCAACCGCCGCGGTCGCGAAGCCCACCGCCACCCACTGCCATCCCCGCAACCGCTCGCCCAAAAACACCAGCCCCAGCGCGATGGAAAAAACCGGGTTGATGAAATACCCCATGCTGCCCTGGAACAGTTGGTTCGTGCCCACCGCGTGAATAAATACCAGCCAGTTAATCGCGATCAGGACGGATCCTGCCGCTAGAAACATGAGGTTGCGCCCGCTCTTCACCAGCGGCAGCAAACTCTTCCACTCCCGCCGCAGCGAAATCACGATGGCCAGGAACCACGCCGACCATACCACCCGGTGACACAGGATCACCCACGGCGAGATCTTCGCCAGCGCATGGAAATAAAACGGGATGAACCCCCAGGAAACATAAGCCCCGAGCCCGTACATGAGGCCCGAGGAACCGGAAAGCCCGCCCTTGCTGGCGGGGCCTTGCGGTCCCCTGCACTCCGCCGGGGACGATCTCGCGGGAGAGGAAGTGACTGGTGTGGATTCACTCACGCGCCCAGCATAGCAGTTCTCCGCCGCGTGACGAGTTTACGCTGCCCGCTTGGACCTTTCGGCCCATCCGGCCACGAGATGCGTCTTCAACCACTCTTCCCCCTCTCATCCTCTGGAGGAGAGTGCTGGGAGAGGAGGCCCGTTGCCGCGATGCTCTTTGAAGGGAGAAGCTAACCCGCATAACGCGTCTTGACGCTTTTCGAAATCAATGGCCGGCCTTGCGCCAACACCGCACTTTCCGGTTGCATTTTGCGCCCGGAAAACGTTGTTTGGCAAACACCACGCATGAAATGTTTTGCGGAAAAGTATAACTCACTGCCGAAGACCGAGTTGCATTCCCACCTGGAAGGCGCCATTCGCACGGTCACCATCATCGACATCGCCCGCGAATACGGACTCAAACTCCCCGCCTACGACGTGGCCGGTTTGGATCCCCACGTAAAAGTGCTGGATCAGTTGAAAAGCCTGGACGCCGTCCTCGAAGCCTTTGGTATCGCCCAGCGTAGCATCGCTTCCGCGGCCGTGGTCGAACGAATCGCGCGGGAAATGTTCGAGGACGCCGCCGCCCAGAACATCAAGCTCCTCGAAGTGCGCTTTTCCCCCGACTGGGCCTTCAGCGGACACAAACTCGATTGGGACGCTTGCATGGAAGCGCTCTTGCGCGCGCAGGATTACGCCGAAACAAAACTGGGCATGGTCATCGGTTTCATCGCCATCACCTCCCGCAGCATGGGCGTGGCCTCCTGCGAGCGAACCGTGGATTGGACCATTCGCTGGAAAGCAGCGATCCAGGCCGTGGACCTCGCCGACGGCGAAGCCCAATTTCCCATCCGGGATTTCACGCATCCGATCCTCCGAGCCAAAGAAGCCGGGCTCAAAGTGACGGTTCATTCCGGCGAAGACACGCCCGCCTCGGCCGTGGTGGACACCATCAAAGCCGTGAAACCCGATCGCATCGGCCACGGCACCCGCGTGATCCAGGACCCGGCCGCGGTTGAATTTGTGAGGTCCAGCGGCGTCACCCTCGAAATGAATCCCTGGAGCAACTACCTGACGAATTCCGTCAGACGCATCGAGGAACATCCGCTAAAGCAACTCTTCGACCAGGGTGTAAAGGTCACGATCAACTCCGACGATCCGGAGGTATTGGACACGAACCTGAACAACGAGTACCGCATCGCCCACGAAATTCTCGGCATGAGCCTGGACGAAATCGCCCAATGCAATCGCTACGCCGTGGAGGCGTCGTTCGTGCCCGAGGCAAAAAAGCAGGAATTAAAGCGGCGGTGGTTTGGGTGAATTGCCTTCTCTCCCCAGCCCTCTCCTCCTGAGGAGGAGAGGGAGAAGAAATGAATGCAATCCGCGTCAGTGCTGGAGCACCGCCCGGTAATACCGGCTCCGATCATTCGTGACACTGTCCTGAATGACTCGCTGCATGCCGTCACCAACGAAGTTGGTGAGCGGCGCCCAACCGCCGGAAGAGAGGTTCGTGCGGTATTCGATGGTGTATTGGTGCCCGGGCTCGGTGAGGAGGTTCAGCGAAACGGTATTGCCGGTCACACCCGCGGTGAGCGAGCCCGGCGGCCCGAAGTGATTGTGCGTGGGCGGCGGTTCCACGACATCCAGTTCCACCGGATCGGATTCGAAAAATTCGCCCGAGGTACCCATGCCGACGGCGGTGAGCGTGTAAGCCCCGGGCATGGTCGGAGTGAAAGTGGTTTCGTATGGCTCGTGATCGGCCACGCCGACGGCGACCGCGTTGGCATAGAAAATCACCGTCCCGAACGGGCACGGATTGATGATGGTGGGCGTGGCGATGGCCTTGAAGGCGACCGGGGTATTGGTCAGCACCACCGCCTTATCAATCGGAATGATGATGCTGATGCACTTAGGCGTCGGCAGCTTCAAACGGCTGGAACAACACGCCACGAGATTCGAGTTGAACGTGGACAGATAGAAGTAGTTCGTGCCCGGGCAGGGCGTGGAACGCAGCACCTGGATATTGATCGTGCGCGTCTGCGTGGGAAACAACGGGCTGGGTCCACCGTACGCCGGCAGTGTCAGGTTGACGAGGGGCGGATTGAACGTGACGCAGTTGGCGTCCGCGGCCAAGCCCACAAATTTGATCGGTGTGGCGGTGATGTTCTGAATGGTGAGCTGGAGGTTGAAGTAATTCGTGCCCGCGATCGTGGTGGTGTAAGTCATTTGATTGGTGAGCACGCGGTTGCAGCATGCCGCCAACGAGAGGCAATAAGGCACCTGGCAAGGGGTTCCGCCGCCCGCCCCGCCAGCGCCACCTTCGGGAATCGCAGTGAATAGCACGCAGAAATTGGTCGGACCGGACATCGAAGTCACGGTGAAGGTCAGGTTTGTCGCCTGGCCGGGATTCAGAATGGGGCTCAAAAGAATGGTGGAAGGAGTAATGTTGATCCCCGCCGGCAAGCCGCTCAGCGAAAGCGAAGTCACCGGCGAAGCGGTCAAATTCGTCACGCAAATCTGCCAGCTCCACGACGACCCGTCGGCGAGGCAATCGGTGGCATTGCAGCCGAAACCCAGGCACGCGCCCGCCCAGATTTTGGCGGAAGGGCCGGAAGTATTCTTGATGTCGTTCGTGCCCAGATAGGAAGCGGTGATGTAATCCGTGCCCGGCCCACCGAGACCAGTGTAGGTGAAACAGGCGGTGCCGGTGCCATCAGTAAGCGTAGTGTAATTGGTCACGGAGTTTGGCCCGCTGACAATGGTGAAGGTGACCGCGACGCCGGCCTTCGGGAAAACATTGGTGGCCAGCGTGGCACAGACCGTGTGGGGGGTGCCGACGTTGTTGGTCGCCAGGGGTGGATTGATTTCGATCGAGCTTTTGACTTTGACCCCTTCCCCACGCACAACGATGTAAGGCACGCCGTTGCTGCCGTCCGAAGCGGTAAATGCTCCGTTGGTCAGGGCGATGGCCAGCGGGATGAAATTGGGCGGCCAGACATCGAAACCTTCGTGCGTGGAACATCCCCAGCCACTGAGATCCGCGTCGCTCATGATCGGCGGCGCGGTGAAAATGGGATGCGTGGCCACGATGTGGCAATCGTTGAAACAAACCCCGCCGTAGTTGCGCGTCATGAAAGTTCCGAAGGCAGTCAGGTGTGGAACGAGCACCGCGTTCGTCGGCCCCACGTCGTAATAACAACTCATCGCGTAGTAAAATCCCGTGCGATTGGTGTCCGCCACGGCGAACCCAATCCCGCGCTCGAGGGTTTTGGCGGCCCCATTGGTATTGGCGCCATACTGGTCATGGAGCGCATTGTCCACGCCCTCGATGATGACGTTTCCGGAGCAAACCGGCGTCCACGTCAGCTTGGTGGAATTGAGCACCGTCATCGCGTACAAGTAACTCGCGCTGTAATTGTTGCAGATCGGGTCGCCGATGATGAGCGCCCGATAGGAATCGAAGCCGTAACCCGTGGGACCGCCGAGGCCGGTGGCGGGAATGAAAGGCCAGTTTGCCGCCGAGACGATGTCCACGACGCAACCCGGAATGGCGCTCGACGCCGCCAGCGCTTCCAGGCTCGTCGCACTGCCAACGACGGTTTCATCGAGAATCAACACCCGCGGAGGAGCGCTGAGGGGTGCCCCATAGACATTTCCGACACCCAGGGAGAGCGCCACTCCCGCCGTCAACAGCACCAGCGCCCTTTTAACGCGGGAAAACAGAAAGTACGACGAAGGGAAAGTGGATTTGCCGAGGTGCCGGGTCTTCATGGTGCAGAGGAGGGTTGGGAGTGAGGGCCGGAGATTTCAGCCTGAAAATCTCCAGACGAGGGAATAGTACTGCCAAGTTGTCCGCGTTACATGGCATTTGACTGAGCTTCCTGCGGTTGCCCCGCAACGTCAACTTAAAATTAGGGGAAATGAAAGAAAGAGTCAGGCCGGTCCATGCACTGGAAATCGTACCCGTGCGCCACGCTGATCTTTTCATCCCGCAATTCTTCAAGGTCTCGCCCAGGGAGGCGACTGGCGTTGCGAGCGCGACGCGATTGAGCTCTGGATCGGTGGCACCCGGGCGCATTTCAATTTCCTGCGGGGCAGCGCACGTGGGCACCCATGCTTTTCGCCCGGGTGCGGCACAGACGGGATTTTCGCAGTCCTGGGGGGATGGCGTTGAACCGGGATGAGAGATTTGGCGTGGAGCAGCCGTGGGGCCCCCTTTTTTCAACTTGGACATACTATGACGAACTATGATTGCTGGGGTTTTTACTATGACGGGAGGTATGACGGGAGGTATGACGGGAGGTATGACGGAGGGGTGGCATAGTTTGACAAGGTATGACATAGCTTGACCGGTCGGGAAGCGGGGCGAGGCAGGCTGGAGGAGAAGTCTCCGCGGATTGATCGGCGCGATCATGCATAATGTTTACACTCCCTTTTTGCGGGTAACCTGGGGGCGATCCTCCCATACCCGAGGACTTTAAGGTGGCGACTTGGACAACGGCTGTCCAAGTAAAAAAATGCGGGCGTAAAAAACGCCACCCGCTCTGGCAAACTGCAAAAAGGTGAGATGCGCCAGTGGCACCCGTTCATCGGTTTGGACGATTGTTATGCATGCGGAATGCCTCTAATTTGTCGTCCTGAAGTATGAGCCTGGTTCGGATTTTTAAATGGCTGCGCCAAGCGTCGCCCGTTTGGATTGCGGTTGCCCTGGTTGTAGCCGCAAGCAACGGAGCGGCGGCGGACGCACCCCGGCCTAATATCATTGTCATTCTCGCTGACGACATGGGCTATTCGGACCTGGGTTGTTTCGGTTCGGAGATTCCGACGCCGAACCTGGATCGCATGGCGGCGGGCGGCTTGCGGTTGACGGACTTTTATACGACGCCGCGATGCTGCCCCACCCGGGCGGCGCTGCTCACCGGGCTTTATCCGCAACAGGCCGGGATCGGCAACATGATGGAAGATCGCGGCGTGCCGGGATACCGTGGCGAACTGCACAAGGACTGTCCCACGATTGCCGAGGAATTGCGCCGCGCCGGCTACCGGACGCAGATGATTGGCAAATGGCACGTGAACCACGTTCACTTCGACGGCAAGCGGCAGTTGAATTTTGAATCGGACGAACCGTTCTGGGAGGACAAGGCGGGCTGGCCGCTGCAACGCGGATTCGACGAATACTTCGGCACCATTCATGGCGTGACGAGTTATTACGATCCGTTCTCGTTGGTGCGCGGCAACACGGTCGTGAAGCCGGAGAAGCAGGATTTTTATTACACCGACGCGATCACGGACGAGGCGGTGGCGGACATCGCAAAGAATTCGAAGACGAACCAGCCATTTTTCCTGTTTGTGTCGTACACCGCGCCGCACTGGCCGCTGCAGGCGCCGGAGAAGGACATCGCGAAACATCGCGCCGCTTACGCGGTCGGCTGGGACGTGATCCGCACCAACCGCTACCAACGTCAGCTCAAATTGGGCATCGTGGACAAACACTGGCCGCTCTCACCACGCGATCCGCGCGTGCCCGCGTGGAGCGAGGTGCCGGACAAGGCCTGGGAAGCCAATCGCATGGCGACGTATGCGGCGATGATCGAGCACGTGGACACCGGCGTGGGAAAGATTTTGGAAACCTTGCAGGACAAGCGCCTCGCGCAAAATACCCTGGTTATTTTCTTTTCGGACAACGGCGCATGTGCCGAAGCCATCGAGCCGGCGTGGTACGATGTGCCGAGCCGCCTGCGCGACGGACGTCCGGTCAAAGTGGGCAACAACAATCACCAGGTGCTCGCGGGACCGGAGGATGTCTGGCAAAGCTACGGCCCGCCCTGGGCCAATGTGAGCGACACACCTTACGTGCTCTACAAACATTTCACGCACGAAGGCGGCATCGCGAGCCCGTGCATCGTTTCCTGGCCGTCGGTCATCAAAAACGCCGGGCAATTAAGCCGACAGACCGGGCACGTCACGGACATCATGGCCACCTGCCTCGACGTCGCGGGCGAAAAAAGCTCCGGTCCGAAACCGCTCGCGGGCCTGAGCCTGCTGCCGATCCTTCAAGGCAAGCAGCGCGAGCATCCCACGCCGATCTTCTGGGAGCACGAAGACAACCGCGCCGTGCGGGAGGGAAAATGGAAACTCGTGAGTCGAGTCCGGGGCCAATGGGAGCTATATGACATGGAAGCCGACCGCACCGAACAGAACAACCTGGCGGTGAAACATCCCGATCGCGTGAAAGAGATGGCAGCGCTCTATGCGGACTGGGCCAAACGTTGCGATGTGCTGCCGGTGAATCAATTACCGCCGGCGCGTAAGACCGTGCCGGCACGGGTCACGCAATCATCCGCCGACGCGGCGAGGTAGATATTGCCCGATTGCCGGAGTCAGAGAGGCCGGGTCACCGTCGTCCGAATGCAAACTGAATCTCGAACCCGGTGGGCTCCGCAGTCCACCGGCCCTGCTTGAGCCGGCTTACTTTGCCTCGCAGCAGCTCAAGGCCTTTGGTGATCATCCTGGTCTGGTCGCAGTATGCAACGACGCATTCGGCGGTCTGAAGCAGATTCGCCAGGGAGTCTTGGTCAGGCCCTTATCCTGGGGCCTGCCTCCACGCGAACCATGAGAAAGGCGGCTGCGATGACACCGCTTCATAGTCAGCTCGAGGCATCCGCTTCGCAATTAGATCGATCAAGTGGCCGCCTTTTCCCCGACCACCCCTGACAATAAACCAATCGCTGATTCGCGAAACGGGAAAGCTGACTCGCTGCCCTTCACTCAGGCTGGTCACAAACCGGGGCGTGCCATTGAGAATCCCGTGAACGGTTTGCCCTTCCACTCGCACGTCGGACACAAACATATCCTCGCCCTGGTCTGGAGTGGCAGGATCGGAGAAAAATGCCTTCACAACCGCGTAGTCCAGCGCGGGAATAATTCGCCGCGATTCCAACTCCAACTCCGCCACAAACTCCGGAAAAGTCTGCTGTGCCATCTTGATCGCGGCGTTCATTTCCTCATCCGCGCCGCTGACCCAAACATGTGGATTGTCATTCATGAGGTACGTCAAATGGCCGTCCGACAAAACGGGTGAAGCGAGCGGCCCGGCACGCTCGCATTTGCAAACGATAGGCCGCGCCTACATTTGCCGCCGTGGGCTTGTCACGCTGTGGAGCTCTCATCCCATTTCACATGAATATTGTGAAGTTCGGTGGAATTAAAATCCAGGCATTGTATCCATGCACGACGAATCTCACCAGCGCTGGTGCGAACGGAGACGCGGAAAAACTGATGGCCTTTTCCCGGCACCCATAACGGCACGAAGGAGCGTCGCCTGGCACTGAGCAGCTCAAGGCCCTCCCGCTGTGCCCAATTCCGCAGGATGGGCAAGGCTTGAGCGCGGCTCCAGAGGCTCAGTGCTGTCAGCACAGCAACTCCGGCGCAAACTCCACCGGCAACCAGGATGGTGGTGGAAGTCATGGCACAAAAACTAAAATGCAGCAGCTGGAGCAAACCGCCGGCGGCGGCTGATGGCGTTGAGATGCGTCCAACCATTAACTGTCGGCATTGGTTTTCGGTGTGAGGTCTGAGTGCTCTCCCATAGTGCCATGCTACGGACGCATACGAAGCGCCGCGTTGAACGTAGTGTGGCCGCCCTGGCTGGAACTGTAGCTCGTGGTGGTTGCGGTGATTACGATGAGGTTAGTGCAACTGGCGGAAAGAGAGAGGTTCGTGATGGCCCAGTGACTCCTGCCGTCCGCGATTCCGCCTCCGAGCGCAAGCCGGCCGTTTTGGTAGTTGGTCCAGGTAATCGAGGTGGGGCTGGATCCGCAGGAGTAAGCGGTGCCGTTGAGATTGATGGTTCCAGCAGTCACGGCGGAGGGAGGGCTGCCGGGTTCGGTAATGGTCACGAGCGGCGGCTTGGCTGAGGGAGTTCCCCGTTTTTGGGAATAGAGCCAATCCAGGAGGCAGGGGGTCGTGTAGGCGGCGGTCCAGATGAAATGTCCCCCGGTGGCGTACTCGGTGTAAATGGGAGTGCCGCCGGCTTTGCGCAGGGCGGCAACGATGTTTCGGGAGTTTCTGACGCTCACGATGTCGTCATCCGCCCCGTGGAAATCCCATATCGGCAGGTGGATTATTGTTTCCGGTGGCAGAGCGGCGGCGCCGTAGCCGCAGATCGGGACCGCCGCCGCGAACATCCCGGGATAATGATTAAGCTGCACCCAGGTGCCGTAGCCGCCCAGGGAAATTCCGGTGATGTACAAACGATCGGCGTCGAAGTTGAATTCCTTTTGGAGGGCGCTCATGAGCTCGTGGACCTGTATCCGCCGCGCGGCATCTGCCCAAGTACTTTCCTTCGTGCATTGCGGGGCGATCATAAACGAAGGGTTCTTCCTCTGGTTGGCCTCCGTGACAAACACCAGCGGGCCCGTGGCGTCGGTCAGCTGCGCGATGTTATTCGTTCCACAAGCTCCCTTGCCGTGCAGGAAGAGCACGGCCGGGGACGGCGTGGTGCGGCTGTAATTGGCGGGAACGAACAGCCGATAAGGGAGAGCGCCATGGGCGTTGGTGTAGATCCGCGCCTCGAAGTGTTGCGCCACAAATTCCGGGATGCTGCCCGCGGCACGCACCATGCAGGAGCAGGCAATCGCCACGACCAGGCTGGCGATTAAGCCAGCGAGGCGAATGAATGGATATCTTGGCGTCATATCTCCGTGGTCGGCAAAGCCGGAGGAAACCCCTCTGACCTTGCTTTTTCGAATGGCTGTCCGACATGGATTCGAACCATGACAATGTCCTCCAAAGGGACATGTGCTACCATTACACCATCGGACAGACCGTTAAATCATAACTTTTCACCACTCTTTCCGCAAAGAAAAAGGAGGGAGGATTTCCGAGGCGGCGCGTCCTGACAGCACCAGCTTTGAAGGATGAAAGGGGTGGCGGGATCGGAAGCCGGGGATGTTCATGCGTCTTTGCTGACAGGAATTTCCGCGCTCCGGGGCGGCAGTTTCTGCCGGCAAGCTCACGCGCCTTTGCGGGCGCGTTCAACGATCTGCGGCCAATTCTTCACGAATTCCCCGACGAGTTTTTTGAAGGCCGCCTTCTCGGCGCTGCGCCGGGCGCGGTCGGCGGTTTCGCCCGATTCCCACGCATTGGTGAGCGGCTGTCGGCGTTCGTTCGCTTCGAACGCCGCGTAAATGAAACCCGTGCGCGTGTCCACGAGGATCGCGGAGGCGGCAACATTCACGTAGAGCTTGCGGGTGGGCGACAGTCCCAGCGTCACCACGCTGAGCGCCACCGAAGCGTCGTTGTCGTGAAAGGAGGTGTCGAAAGTGTAAAGCAACACCATATCGGCCTTGAGCCGCGCAGCGGCTTCGCGGATGGCTGCGTCGGAATCCAACCGTTCGGGCATCAAGAGCGTGCTGATGCTTATGACGCCGGCAACGTCGGGCAGTCTGGCCAGGCTCTCCAAATCGGAAGTTTCCTCCACGTCCTTCACCGTCACCACCGAATATCGTCCCGAGCCGTAAACCCCGCCTTCGCGCTCGGTGTAATAACTGTGATATCCCGAAGCCTGCACCCGGACCGCCGCGATGGCCGCCGGGAAAACCGCGGCGGGTTTCGCGGCGAAGCTTTCCTTCATGGACGGACTGCTGATTTGCGAGAGATCCGCGCGTCCGCTGGGAGGAATGTACGTCTGACAACCGCTGAGCAACCCCATCATTCCCAAAGCCAGACTTAAAACCATGATTTCCCGCACGCGCTTCATAATGCTCCTATTTCCCGGAGTATGTGCGCTTCAGCTTCGGGATGTCCAGCCTCACCCGCTTCCGAAGCGCGGCCAGGGTGCGGCTTGACACTGTACTCGGAACGGAGCGCGGCTGTCCCCAGCCGCAGCGCGTCCAAACGCACTTTCAATAGTCGAATCAGCAGGCAGCCGCGCTGGAGTATTGCCCTCCAGACCGCGTGAATAGATATGCGAACCGGCTAATCAAAAAGTTGTAACTCGCCCCCGCTTTGGCATCGTCTGGCGTTGAATATGCAATACCTCCGTTTGCTTGGGTCGTTGTCGGCTTCGCTTTGCGTGCTGGCTTCCAGCGCGTGGACAGCTTCCGCCGCCGAATCGAAGAAACCAAACATTCTGTTCATCGTCGGCGACGACATGGGTTACCAGGACGTCGGGTTCCAGGGCTGCCCGGACATTCCGACGCCGAACCTCGACGGCCTCGCGAAGGGCGGAGTGCGTTGCACCAGCGGCTATGTTTCCGCGCCTTATTGCTCGCCCAGCCGCGCCGGCCTGCTCACGGGCCGCTACCAGGAAAAATTCGGCCACGAAACCAACCCGGTAAACCCCGGTGACGGCCTGCCCCTGACCGAGACGACGATTGCGGATCGCTTGAAGGCGGTCGGTTACGCAACCGGCCTGGTGGGCAAATGGCACCTGGGCAACACCCCGGAGATGGTGCCCACGAAGCGCGGGTTTCAGGACTTTTTCGGCTTCCTCGCCGGGTCTCATAGCTATGTGAAATGGAACGGCATGATGCGCGGCACCGAACCGGTGGCCGGCACCGAGTATTTCACCGACGCCTTCGGCCGCGAGGCGTGCGAGTTCATTGGCCGCCACAAGGACCAGCCATGGTTTCTCTATCTCGCCTTCAATGCCGTGCACACGCCAATGGATGCGACGGACGACCGGCTGAAGAAATTCGCGAACATCAAGGACGAGCAGCGCCGCATCCACGACGCAATGATGCTCGCGCTGGATGAAAATATCGGAAAGGTCCTCAAGAAAGTGGAGGAGACCGGCCAGGCGGATAACACCTTCATCATGTTCATCAGCGACAACGGCGGCCCCACGATGCCCGGCACGACGCGGAACGCTTCCATCAATGATCCATTGCGCGGCTCGAAACGCACGACGCTCGAAGGCGGCGTCCGGGTGCCGTTCATCCTCTCGTGGAAAAATCACCTGAAGCCCAGGGTCTATGACCACCCCGTCATTCAACTCGACGGCACCGCCACCGCTCTGGCACTGGCCGGCGTCGAAGCCAAAAACCTGGACGGGGTGAACTTGATGCCCTTCCTGTCCGGCGACAAATCGGACGCGCCGCACGATGCGCTCTACTGGCGGTTTGTCGCCCAGATGGCGATTCGCATGGGCGACTACAAATTAGTCCGCTACGACAGTAATGCAGATACACTGACCGGCAAACGCAACCAACCCATCGCCGGCCCGCGACTCTACAACTTGAAGGATGACATCGGCGAGAAAAACGATCTCTACGCGAAGATGCCGGAGAAGGCCAAAGAGTTGCAGGCAAAATGGGACGCGTGGAATGCCACACTGATTCCCCCTCTCTGGAAACTCGCCGGCGGCGACAGCGACGGCGACCCCGGCGAGGCCAAGGCCAAGAAGAAAAAGAAGAAATCCTGAGCGCCTGGCTTCAAGGCTTCTGCGGCCTGGAAGACGCGCCTTCGACACCATATCCGGAGAGTTCATACGCAAGGGCGCGTCGCGGTTTGCGGGGATCGTAAATGACCGTCACCACGAGACCTGCATGAGCGTATTCGTACATCTCCTGAGCCGGCACGGTCATTTCCTTTTCAACCTCCTCGCTCGTCTCCGCCACCTTGAAGCGAAACTTTACATAATACGTCGTGGATTTTCCCGTCTTGATGCGCGTGCCGACGACGGTTCCCCGCGCCACCTCGCCACGGCGCACCAGCAATCGCATCCGAATCGGCGCGATCCAGAACAAATACACAAAGATCGAAACAATCCCATTCCAGAACAGGGCAAAGAACAGCTTCTCGCCCGCCTGGCTCCAGGGCGGATTATTTTCCGTGAGCAGATGGTAATGCACTGGCCCGGCGACCAGGTACTTGACCTGCACGGAACCGCGCGCACCTTCCCTTTCCTGAGGCCTGGTGACTTGTGTGTAGGTGGTGGCTCCGACCGTATCTGAATTTGTCCACGTTCGCCCGCCGCCCTCGAAACGGTAGCTCAGGTTGTACATGGTCCCGCCTTTCGACGTTTTCGATGTGTGGGCTTCGGTGACCACCGCCATCGTGTCTGTCCCAAACGCCGCGATCAAAACCGCCATCAGAAATTGTCCCAGGATAAACACCCCCGCGATGGTGTGCGGCAGAATGAACAGGCGAAGGAACCAGAACAGGCAGCCCGACTGGCCATGCACCCGGCGGGGCGGCGGCGGCAATCGCGTCGGCGTATCCTGGTTGAACCTCACTCCCAAATCCTAGCCACCCGACGCTTCCCGTCAACCATCCCAACGTCAGCTCTCAGCCGGCGTGATCAACGGGGGTGGTGCCGTCGAGGAATAACCCAGTTCCCGCCCGTATTTGCCGTAAAGCAATCCCGCCGTGATGTCATAGGCCACGTGCACCCCCATCGCCACATAGAGCGAACCACTCAACCAAACCAGTCCGTGAAATCCCAACGCGAAAAGCCCGATGAGCGCCGAAGATTTCCAGCCCTGGATCATGTGACCGACACCAAAAGAAATGGAGGTGAGCACGGCGGCGCTCCACGCATCACCGGTGATGCCGCCGATCAACGCGAACTGCACGCCGCGCCAGGTGATCTCCTCACCGACGCCGGCCATCGTCGAGACCACCATCCAACTCACCCGCTCCGCGCCGGTTTGTGGCATGAACAAATGGACCACGCGCCGGCGCTCCACCACCGCCTTGCGCCAGCGCGGTCGCATGAAAACCACCGCTACGAAATAAAACATGACCCCGACAACGCAGGCGTACCACGGAGGCCACGCCGTCGGGAACAGCAAAACTCCCTCCCTCCAGGCAACGAATACGGAAAACCCGGTCAGGAACGTGAGGGCGATCATCGTCACGCGAAAGAATTTTGCGCGATCCGGCAGCGGACCATCCTTGGGCAGGAACGAATGCCGCTTCTGCGCCACCCGCAAAGGAATCCACACTCCGATGAACAGCACATGAAACCACCCGAGCAGACCCGGATGCATCAGCGGCGGAAAAACATGGCTGGCGTGGACGGCGGCGGTCACGGCGGGTGATTACCATTCCCGAGAGGCTTCGGCACTGATTATTTGTTCCGGTTCTGCGCGCGGCGCTTGGCTTCGAGCAACCGGCTCGTGACGCTGCCCGATTCGGCCGCGGGTGGCGTAGGCGGTTCCTCAGGCGGTGGCGGCGGTTTCGAGCCTGGTTCATCCGGCGGCGGAGTGTCGGAATCCGGCGGTGCTCCCGGCAGCGGTGCGGTCGGTTCGGTGACGGGCTTGAAAAGTTCCGGGCGCGGCAAAGTCGTGGGCGCGGTCTGCTTGGAGCGCACCTGGTCACGACGATTGAGCAGCGCGGTGAGGGATTCCTCGGCCTCCGCCGGGCGCTGTGCCTTTTCCCAGAAGAACAATCGGCGGCGAATCACCAGCATCGCACGCTGCCACTCTTCGCGGCCGATCTGGATCCGGCGCACGCCGACATCGAGGACGAAAAGAAGAATCGCGAATTTCAGCAGTGACTCCCAGAGGTCCTTCGGCTGATAAGTCTTGCGGCGGTCGTGTCCGAAGGGATCGAGCGCCACGGCGTTGGGATCCTGCACTTTTCCACCGGTGCTCTCGGCGATGCGGCGCAACAGGTTCAAGTTCGGCTCGGTGACAGTAAACTCAGGCGAATAGTTAATGCTCGCGCCGATGGTCTGTGAGCCGGCGACCTTGCCGTCCTGAATATCCATCAGGTTCAACAGGTAGGAACCGAAATCCTTCGTCGGAAAAACTGCCTGGTAATGGCCGGGGCCGGTTTGCTGCAGGCGCACGGTTACGTGCTCGCCTTTCGGGCTCACAACCGCCGCCTGGAGATTCAGAAAATTCTTATAGCCACCCTGCGCGTCTGCGGCGTCCACCTCGATCACGCCCTGCCCCTTGTCCACGGTGACTTCCGTCGTAAAATCGGTGTTCTCCAGCCGGCGCATGCTCCACTGCCCGATCTGCGACCAGAACTGCCGGTACTTGTCCCAGTTCAACCACGTTTTCGCCCAGCGCGACTTCGCATCGGAAGTGAAAGCCACCGCGCGGCCCAGGCCGTATTGCCAATGCGCCAGCAGCGGATCGCCTTTGTCCGTCCACAACGGCGTTTCCGCGCGCGGCTTCGGCGTCGTGGCCACGTAGCCGAGCATTTGCGGATATTCCCCCGCGCTGATGCCGCGAACGACTTCGCTCGACGAACGCAACTGCGGCTTGAACGGCTCCTCGTAAATCGCCGATTTCAAGATCACCGCCGTTTCCTTGATGAAAATCTGCGGCAATTCATCCGGCGACGTCACGTTGTAGAACCGCCCCTTCCCGTGATCGGCGATCCAGATCATCCGGTCGGGCCCCACGTGGCCGCTGATCAAAATGGTGCTGACAGTGATGCGGTCATCCACGATGGACTGCATCAACTGCGCCGTCGGCGGTTCGGGATCGCCGTCGCTGAACACAATGATGTGCTTGAGGTTGGCCTTGGATGCCTTGAGCGCCTGCTGGGAAATCTGGAGAATATTTTGAAAACTGCCCAGGTCGCCCTGGTGCATGCCCGCGATGGCCGCCGCCATCGCGCCCTTGTTGCCCACTTCCGCCAGCGGGAAAAGCCATTTCTCCGAGCCATCCCAGAGCGTCACGCCCATTTCATCCTGTGGCCCGAGCGCATTGAGCACGCCCTGCGCGCACAGGCGGGCCACTTCGTTGCCGTTGTTGAATTCCATGCCGTGCATGACCAGCACCACCGCGCCCTTGGGCAGGACCTTCTTGCTGTCGAGCTCCATGCTCAACGGCAGCGTGGACTCCAGCGGCGTGTTGCGATAGCCACCCGCTGCATAAGCCTGATCGCCCCCCACGCACACGAGGCCCACGCCAAAATCCCGCACCGCGCTTTCCAAAAGTTTCTGCCGGTCCGTGCCCAGGTCACCGGCGGCAACGTTGCAGATGAAGATGGAATCGTAGCTCTGCAATTCCGCGAGCGACGACGGAAATTCCTTCACGCCGCCGAGCACGACCTCCACCCGCGAGGATCTCAACGCGTCCGCCAGCTGCCGGTCCTGTTCCGGCTCGGACGAAATCACCAGGATGCGCGGCTCGCCGCGCACAGTCGCGAAGCTGCTCGCGCGGTTGTTCTGCGGCAACGGATCGCCCGGAGCATCCACGCGGACGTCGTAGTTGTAAAATCCCTGGTCATTCAGCGTCTGCGGGAACGTATACAAATTCTTCCCCGCGGACGCCGTGATCGGCTGCTCACCGAGGAGGGTATTGTTACGATACAGGCGCACCGTCGCGTTCTGCGGTTGGTCGGATTGGACAAAGATTTTAACCTCGAACGGCTGCCCTTTCTTGAGCTTCGGCGGAATCTGGACCTGCTGCACCGAGATGTCGTTCGCGCGCGTAACGCCCAGCGGAATGATGTCCATGCTGACCCCCTGCTCCTTCGCGGAAAGTGCCGCGCTCATGGCGTCGCCTATGTTCTCGTTGCCGTCGGTCATCAGCACGAGCCGCTTCTGACCGGTCTCCGGGAAGGCCGCCATGCCCAGGCGGATCGCCGCCGCCAGGTCCGTGCGCTCCATTCCCACCACCGCCTGGATCTTTTGCAGATCGAGGGCGACGTTGGGCGCCGACTCGATGCTCGCCTCGCTGCCGAAGACAATGACGCCCGATTTGTCCGAATGCTTTTTCTGTTTGGCGGCCTTGTTGACGTAATCGCGCGCCACTTCCTGCTGCGGCGAGGGGATGCTCTGCGAGCGATCGATCACGAAGAAGACATTCATGCCGTCAATCGGCAGCAGCCATTGCAGCCCCGCAATGGCGAAGATGATGGCGAGCACCACGATCACGCGGATGGTGAGCGCCACCCGCCGCCGCCACGCTGCCATCTGGACGTCGCTCTTGAGCGAAAACCAGATCACCCACCCCAGCGCAGGAATCAACGCGAGCAAATACCAGGGATGGGTGAATTGGATGTTCATAGCTGCCCGCCTCCCCCTTTGTAGGAGACGAGGTAACGAGTCTCATTCTTGCCGCTTACCGATCGCGGACTACTGCCCAATGGATGGGAATACTTACTCAAGTCGTCCCACCGCTCTCCCTCTCCTTTTGGGAGAGGGCCGGGGTGAGGGGGATTTGCCTCCCACTGAACAGTTCGGACCGCGGGTGAGCGCGCCCCCTGATCAATCTCTGCCACATTTTCCGACCGCAACAACTTCTGAACCCGGTTGTTCAACGCATCCGCCACGATCAGATTACCCTTCGAATCCAGCGTGATCCCCCACGGATTGCTAAACTGCCCCGGCTTCGGGCCCGGTCCACCGATGATTTCGATCGGTTGATCGTTCGCGTCGAACACCTGGATGCGGCTGTTGCCGAACTCGCACACATATTGCCGCCCCGCCGCATCCACGCAAATATCGTACGGGTAACTCAGCTCACCCTTGCCCGAACCCGGCTTGCCGTATGCGCGCAAAAACTTTCCCGCCGCATCAAACACTTGGATGCGATGATTGCACGAATCAGCCACATATATCCGATCCTGCGCATCCACGCACAGGCCCTCGGGTCGATTAAATTCACCGTCGGCGTTGCCGGGCCGGCCGATGGAACCGATCAATTCGAAGGTTGCCTTGGTGCCCGGGCCGCGATTCACGACAAATCTTTGCACGCGTTCGTTCTCGGCGTATTCACTCACCAGGAATTCACCCTTCGAATTGATCGCCACACCGCGCGGCAGCATGAACTGCCCGGCATTGGTCCCCCGCTGGCCCCATTGGGTGAGCAGCTTGCCGTCCGTGGAAAAATGATTCACCCGCTGATAATGCGGCTCCACCACAATGATGTTCCCCTGCCGATCCCGGGACATTCCCTTCGGCTTGCCAAGCTCGGTCTGCGGCATCTGCCAGGAAAGCAGGAATTCGCCGCCGGGTGAGAACTTCTGCACCCGCCCCGTCATGTCCACGGCATAAATATTATCCTGCGTGTCCACTGTAACGGAGCGCGGCTTGTTGAATTCCCCCACCCCCGCGCCACGATGACCAATCACTTCCGCGCGGCTGAAAAGACGGCTGTCCAACGAAGCTTGGTTTCGATTTCCCGACGGCGAGCAACCGGACAACACAAACAGCGCGAGCCCGAGCGGCAACGCATAACGAACTCGTCCCGCAAGCCTGGCTGTGACGGCGCGACTGAGGCCCCACACGATCAACGGCGCCACCGCGAGCAATAACAGCAGCAAACACAACGCGTTGACCTGCGCATTGTGTCCGTAATGCAGCAGATTAAACGCCCGCAACGCCAGTGTCTCCCCACCCGGCGGCACCACCAGGATGATGGTCTCGACGTCCCACAAGCACAGAAGGAAAACAATGTACCAAACCGCGGCCGCCTGCGGCGCGATCTGCGGCCATTGCACGCGACGCAACATCTGCCACCGCGAAGCACCTTCGATCCGCGCGGCATCCGTGAGATTTCGGTCCGTCCCGGCGAACGCCGCCGAAATCCCCGTCCACCCAATCGCCAGATAACGAATCACAAACGCCAGCACCACAATCCCGGCGCTTTGATACAGCGGCGCAGACCAATCATGATTGAAGGCGGCAATGAGCCCAATACCAAGGATGACTCCCGGAACCAGGAACGCCAACCAAAGAACGTAGCAGCCGAGGTAACGAGGCTCCAATAATCGGAAGCCCAGCGGCATCCGAAAAGATGGAGCCGCGTTATCCCACCCCTGCGGGACCGCTTTTCTTCCGAAACGCCAACCTCGCGTACGACTCGCAAAGACCAGCCCCATCACCAAAATCACCGTCGCCGCCGCCCCCGCATACCACGCCGAATTCTCCACCGCGCCATGCCCCGCCGCCAGCGCCCCGCCCAACTCCGTCCACGTCCGCGTCGCAAAAATCAATTGCCCCAGCGGCACCGCCACCGACGCCGCGCAAATCCCCATCATCGCCACGGCACACATCCAGAACCACCCCATTCCCAGTTGCCGGCGAAACAGCCGCGGCACCACCGTCGCCTGCAAACGCGGCCAGGAAAACTCCCGCCGCGCCGTCCACGCCAGCAACAACAGCGGAGCCAGCACCAGCGGCCAGCTCATCATCAACGCGCCCGGAGTGTCGAAGGTCGTGTTGAATTTCACCCACACTTCCGCCGGAAACACTTTCACCTGCAGGATCGCCGGCACGGCAAAATTGTTCAGCGCGAGTACAAACGTCAGCACCGCCGCCAGTCCGGCCGCCTGGCGCGCCAGCGGCAGCAGCAACCGCCGCAAAAGCTGCCAACCCCTGAGCGCCGGATCATTTTCCAGCAGCGCCGGCTCCAGCCGTTGCCACGCGCTCAACACCGCCAGCAAGGTCACCGGCCAGAACAAGAGCGCCAGGATCCAGACCGCCCCGCCCAGCGACATGATATTAACCGGGATCCAATTCCGCCACGCCCCCGTCGGCCCGAGCAAATCGAGCCAGCAGTTCGCCGCGAGAAACGGCGGTTGCGCCAACCCAATCACCGCCACCGCCAGAAAGATTCCGCGCGCGAGCCGCCCCATCCCCGCCAGTGCCAGCGAGGCCACAAAACCAAAACCCAGCGCAAGCAGCGTCGCCAAACCGCTCACGAGCAAACTGTTTTTGAGGAGCAGCCAGTTCACCTTAGAAACACCTGCTTCAAAGTTTCAGTCGTGGGTTCCAGATCGCGCAGCAAGGCGGGCCAATCACCCTGCAGTGTCCGCGTGGTCAAATTTGTGGACGAAACGCCTTCCAGCGCGTTCGCGACGATAAGGCGTTCCACGACGGCGCGCTGCTGCAGGTAGTCGTAAAGCTTTTGCGCCGGCTCCGGATGCGGTGCGTTGCGCGTGATCGCGACGGTGTTCGGAATCAGCAGCGTCTCCTCGTTCATGGGAAGTTCCATGACCGGCAGTCCTTCACGCTGGCCGGCGGCGACGTCGTCCGAATCAGTCAGGCCGATCTGCGCATCTCCACGACCGACGGTTTTAACCACCACCGAATTGCCGTCCACCAGAAACGGCTTGTTCGCCGCCAGCGCCCGGCACCACGTTTCCCAGCCCGCCGCACCCCAGTGCTGGCGCAGCGCGTGAAAATAAGTCGAAGTCGTTCCGAATAGCGGATAGGCCAGCGCCACTTTTCCGCGCCAGGCCGCATTTGTAAGTTCAAAAATGGAATGCGGCACGCCGGAGGCGGTGAGTAGATTGGTATTAATCACCAACCGCCGGCTGCGGTAGCCGAAGCTGCTCAGGCCATTCGTCGCGCGAAACGCATCCTGCGCCGCCAATTGCCGCGCGCGCATTTCCTCGTTCCCCCAATACACATCGCACTGCGGCCGATTCCGCTCCGCCAGCAAACGATTGGCCAGCCCAACCGTTTTCACCGCTTCATTGTCATAAACCGCGCGCACCTTGATGCCCGTTTGCCGCTCGAAATCCTGGAAGATCGGCTCGGCGTATTCCTGGTCCTGGGCGCAGTAGGCGACGACTTCATTTCTTGTGGGAGCCTTTCGACAGCTAAAAAGCGGAAAAATAGCAGACGTCAGCAGGGCTATCAAAACCACCGGCAAACCCCAAATCCACGGCCACGAGTGCGCCTCGCGCTGTCCGAATTCATCCTTCGGCCAGTTCGAGTCTTTTGATTTGGCGTTCGCCTCGCTCAAACCGTCCTCCGATGGAAATACCACCACTCGCCCAGCAGCACGAGCAACCCGAGCACTGCGAGCGTGCGCCACAATTCCATGTTCGCGCGCTTCATCGTGGTGGCGGTGATTTTCGTATACTTGCCGAGCTGCAGTTCATCGCGCGGCGTGATGTTGCTCTCGGCGGCGTCCATCAGATTCACGCAAAACGCCACGTCGTTCGTGCCCACATGCATCCGGTAAATCCCCTGTTTGCCGGTGTCGCCAAACACAATCTCATTCGCGGCGGCCTCGAGCGGCAGGCTTTTGGTCGCCCCGCCGGGATACGTGATCTCCGCCGATTTCTCCGGATGCAACAGCGCCAGCCGGAACGCGTCCCCCGGCCTGAGCTGCCGCTGCGCGCTTTGCGTGTTCGCCGGGTTCAGCCAGTCCACGGCGTTGGCGATAAACATCGGAAACGAAACGCGATATGGCCAGAGACTTTGCAACGTGTCGAAACCGACCCACAGAATCCGCTGCCGCCCCAGGTCGCCGCCGGCAATCAACGCGGCCTGCGTGGAGTCCGCGAGCGACAACGCCCACGGCGGCGTGCGCACGGCGAGGCTCTCGGCAATCGGCACGTTGTCCAGATTCACGTAGCGCAGCACCGGGTGCGTCGCGCGCCAATCCACGATGGCCGGCGAGTCCACCTTGATGACATGATCAAACCAGTTGGTGTTGAACACGTGGATCGCCAGCACATTGCCTTGGGGCCAGACCGCGGGCGCGACGTCATCCAGCACCACAATGTCATAGCTCGTGGCGGGATCATTCAAAGAGGTGGCGGTGGCCAGGTCCACATTCGGTGAGGCGCGCAGGGCCTTTTCGAGAAAGCGATTGCCGCGCGAAACCAGCAGCACCTTGATCGGCTTGGGCAGCAGGCTCGGCACCGACGCCTGGTCATCGGCGGCGAGATCGTCCTTGCCGATGAGCTTGCAGGTGAAAACTCCGTCGCGTGACTGATCGGTCACGAACACCTCCGGCGCCGTCTCGCCCGGCGGAATGGAAATCGTCCGCGTGTCCACCGTCCGCCCATCCAGTAGCAACTCGATCGCGGTGTCCACTTTGTTCGACGTATAATTCCCGACGCTGGCATACACGGCGCGCTGCTTCTGGTTCTCGGGATTCGCCCGCACGTCGAGGGCGACGATGCCCAGGTTGTTCGAGCTTTTCCCCACGCGATGGTAAACCAGCGGCAGGGCTTTGTTCTCGAACTCATTCAGGTCCGGCACCGCGCCGTCGCTGAACAGATGAATCTCCGCGTCATCCTGGTCGCGCACCAGCGACTCCGCCATGCGCAACGCGGGCACGAGCCGCGTGGAACCATCCGAGCAAACACACGATTGCAGCGCGCGCCGCAATGACGCCTTTTCGCCCGTGGCGGATTGCCGGACCTCCGTGATCGCGCCGGCCTGCAGCACCACCATCTGGTCGCTGCCCGCGAGCCCATCCACCCACTTCAACGCCTCCGCCCGCGCCTTTTCGAACCGCGAGGGGCTTTCATCGGTGGACTGCATCGAGGCCGACGCATCCAAAACCACCACCCGCAAGCGGGGCGCCGCCGCCTTGGACGCAAAGTAGGGGCGCGAAAGCGCCAGAATCGCCAGGATCAGCAGGATGAGTTGCAGGATGAGCAGCCAGTTCCGGCGCAGCTTTTGGAACGGCGCGCTGGCCTGGGTCTCGGCGAGAAATTTCTGCCACAGCAGCGTGCTCGCCACCAACCGCACGACGCGCTTGCGCTTCAGCAGGTAGAAAATGATGACGACTGGAATCGTGGCGGCGAAAAAGAATGCCGCGGGCGCGAGAAAATGCGGCAGAAAATTCATCGCCACACCTCGGCTTTGCGCAATTGCTTCAGGAGCAGGTCCTCCAGCGACGTGCTCGACGATGTGGTGAACAGGTTGATGCCCCGGCCCTGGCAAAACTCACGCAGTCGCTGGAGAAAATTCTGCACCGTCTGCTGGTAATTCTTGAGCCGGTAACGCCCGAAGGTCACCTCCTGCATGGCTCCCGACTCGGAATCCACCAGCCGCAAATCGCCATAAGTTCCTGGCGCCAGCTCCTCCGGCGCGAGAATCTGCACCACGTCCACCTGGAATCCGCGGCCGATCAGCGCATTGAGACCGGCCTCATAACCGGCGGGATCGAGAAAATCGCTGAGCACCAGCGCCAATCCCGTTTGCCGCGCTTCCAATGCGCCGCGGCGCAGGGAGTCATTCAGGTTGGCCGAGCCGCCGGCGGTCAGCGCGGTGAGGTTCTGGAAAAATCGCAGCGCCGTCTTGCGTCCGCGCACGGAACGCAACGCCCCGCGCGCCGCTAGTTCCGCGTTTGCCACGGCGGGATCCGTCGATTGTACTCCCGGAAACGGCACCACGCTCACGCGATCAAATCCGCACAACGCCACATAACCCACCGCCGCCGCGACCTGCCGCGCGAAATCAAACTTGCGCGGCTCGCCAAACGTCATGGATTCGCTCGTGTCGAGAAAGATGCGCACCGGCAACTCGCGCTCCTCCTCGTACAGCTTCAGGAAAAGTTTTTCCAACCGGCCGTAGAGGTTCCAATCCAGGTGCCGGAAATCATCGCCGTGCACGTAGCTGCGGTAGTCGGCAAATTCCACCGACTGCCCGCGCGCGCGACTGCGGCGTTCGCCCCGCGCGGAGCTCTTGGCCCGCCGCGCCGCCAGCAATTGAAATTGCTCCAGACGCCGCAGCAGATCCGGGGTGATGAGGGCGGCGTTAGACATTCACCGTCGCCACGTCGCGGGGAACTTCCTTCAGCACCTGCGTAATGATGTGGTCCGTGGTGATCCCTTCGGCCTCCGCTTCAAAATTCAAAATCAGCCGGTGCCGCAACGCCGCCGGCGCGACCGCTTCGATGTCGTCGAAACTGACATTGAACCGCCCGTCAATCAGCGCCCGCACCTTGCCGGCCAGCAACAGCGTCTGCCCCCCGCGCGGGCTGCTGCCGAAGCGGAGATATTGCGAGGCAATGGGCGCCGCCGCGTCCGTCCGCGGATGCGTGGCCATAAGCAGCCGCACCGCGTAATTCTGCACATGCGACGCCACCGGCACCTCGCGCACCAGCTTCATTTCTGCCTGCAGCGTTTCGCGATCGAGCACTTTCTGCACTGGCGTGCGGGTATTTGCCGTCGTCCGCGCCAGCACCTCGCCCAATTCCTCCGCCGACGGATAACCCACCAGGATCTTGAAGAAGAAGCGGTCCAACTGCGCCTCGGGCAGCGGGTAAGTGCCTTCCTGGTCAATCGGGTTTTGCGTCGCCATCACGAAAAACGGCTCGCCCAGCTTGCGCACCTCCCCGCCGGCGGTGACCTGGTGTTCCTGCATCGCCTCGAGCAGCGCCGACTGCGTCTTGGGCGTCGCGCGGTTGATTTCGTCGGCGAGCACCAGGTGAGCGAAGATCGGCCCGCGCTGAAACTGAAACTCACGGCGTCCGCCCGTGGTTTCCATGACGATGTTCGTGCCGAGGATGTCGGCGGGCATCAGGTCCGGTGTGAATTGGATGCGGCTGAAAGGCAGGTCGAGCACATCGCTCAGCGTGCGCACCAGCAATGTCTTGCCCAGCCCCGGCACGCCTTCCAGCAGCACGTGACCGCCGGCGAACAGCGCGATCAACGTACCCTCCACGATTTCTTCATGACCGACAATTACCTTGCCGATTTCCGCGCGCAGGGCGTTGTACGTTTGGCGAAAGTTTTGAATTTGTTGTTCAGTATTCACGTTCAAAGTTGAAAGTTGCAGGTTGAAAGTTGCAAATTAAAGATTATTTCGTCAGACGGGTCTCATGTGTTACGAAGGCTGAAGGATGGATTTTGCCAGACACGCAGATCCTCGAATCGTTTCGCCGTCGCCATAGAATTCACTTGTGGAAAGCCACTCCCGATATTTCGCCAAACCACCCGCACCGCCCGACCGCCAAAACCTGCAACCTGCAACTGGCGCTTTAAACCTTGTAACGTTTTAACCTTTTAACGTCCTAACGTGCCGTTTGCCTATTTTTTAAAATCGTCGAAATAATCCTTCACCGCCCCCTGATAAACCCTCGGCACCTTGTCCTGGTTCAGCGCGCTTTGCGCTTCCGATTGCGCCGTGGCGGCGGCTTCTTCGTAGGCCACCTTGCTCTGTCCCTTGATGCTGACACCCTTCAACGTCACGCTCGGCATCTGGCCGCCGGGCGAGAACTGGCCTTTCACCTTCGTCGGCTTCAACGCGTCACCCGGATCCTTCTGCGTGCCATCGGCGCTCCGCGAAGCTTGATCGGCGCGCGTGTTGCCGTTGTTGTCCCAGAAATCGTTAATCTGCCCGTCCCACTGTTTTTTCTCATCTTCGGCCCAGGTGCCAACGCCAGGTCCGCCTTTGCCCGGTTTGTTGCCCACCTTGGGAGTTTTGCAGGCGCTGTTGCCCAAACCCCAGCACTGCCCCGAACCAATGCACATGGAGGCTTTGCCCATGGAATCGAGCGCGGCCTCGAGTTGCTGGGCATCCTTCATCTGCTGCATGAGACTCGCCAGTTCATCCGCGGCGTCGGAAAGCGATTTGCTCGCGCCGGATTTATTGCTCGCCTGCATGGCTTTCATGGCAGAGTCGAGCTTCTTGGCCACGTCACCATAATTGCCGGCCGGATCCATCGCCTTGGAAACGTCGCTCAGAATTTTCTCCATCTGTTCCTTGGAAAGTTTTCCACTCTTCAGTTGGTCCGCCATCTTGCGCAAGGTCTGCTCGGCGATTTCCGGCTGGCCGTTCTTGAGCTGTTCGGCGAGGTCCTTGCCCATCTTCTCCATCTGCGCCTGCATCTGCTGGAGTGACTTCGCCAGGTCGCGCATTTTTTCCAGGTCGACCGTGGCGGACTCGAGATCCTTCAAAACCATGTCCGCCTGGTTTTGTTGCAAAGCCTTGATGGCGTCGTCGAGTTGCGGCAACTGCATCCCCATTTGCTGCATCTGCTTCGAAAGCGCCGCCAGCGAGTCGGACAACTTCTGCTTCTCCGCATCCGACGCCTGCGAATTCTTGTCCGCGAGTCCCTTGGCCGCCTCCTGCAATTTCGAAAGTTCCTTCTGTATCTTGTCCAGCGCGTCCGGATTGCCCGTGGGCGTGCCGAGCTGCTTTTGCAGCGACTCCATCTGCTTCTGCAACCCCTCCGCCGTCTGCGATTCATTGCCCGAAGGCGTTCGCGCCGCCTGCTCCAATCGCTTGATCGCCGGATCCTGGTTCAACTGCTTCAACTCATCCTTCAACTTGTCGCTGACGTTGGCGATGTCCTTCAACGCTTCGGCGCGCGTGGTGTTGGCTTTCGAAAGTTTATCGCCGAGGTTGGCGACCGATTCCATGGCCTTCTCGGTCGGGGGCAAAGCCGGGGGCCGTTGCTGAAGATTGCGCCGGGTCAACTCGGCCAACTGCTTGCCCACCTGCTTGATGTTTTCCTTGTCCGCCTGCTTCTGCTTGTATTCCTTGCTGCGATACTCGGGGACAAATCCCAACCCGGCCGCCAGCGCGAGCAGCAGCAGCGCCCAACGCGTGAAGCGCGGCAAATGAAACGGCAAAAATCGCCGCGGATCAATCCCGCGCGCATGCTCCGCTGCGTCCGCCATGATCAACTGCCCCCAGGCGCCAGTGTTTTCCTTGCCAGAAACTTCCAGGGCCGTGCTGAGACGCTCCTTCAAATGCTGTTTGCCGTCCACCCAGCGGGCGACTTCGTTTATTTCCGGCTTGCGCCAGCCTCCTACGATCAGCCCGATCAACATACACGGCAGCGGCACCAATCCCGCGGCAATCGGCGACCACGGAGGGAGCGGTGCCACGTGCCAGATAATGATCACCATCAGGGCCAGGATACTGCCCACCAACAGGCCGTACCAGCACCCGCGCAATGCCCGTCCCCAGCGACGACGCCGGGCCGCTTTTCCCAGTGTCTCGTGGATTACCTGGATCTCGCTCATGCCTTGACGCCAACGTGCCGCACAATCAGGCCGTTGGCCAGTATTAATTGGTTAATTAGACCATCGAAACCCGAAAACGTTTCTCGAAAAGTGCGACCCTCGCTCGTGGGCTCCTTCTCTTGCTAGGGACGACCTGCTGGTCATCCGAAGCCGCGCGTCCGCGTGACGGCATTGGGAAACCTTTCAAATTGCCCACGCCCAGTCCGACTCTTATCTTGACTTCCGGCCCAAATTCCTCCTATAAGAGAGTCTGATGAAATTGCAGGGAGCAATTCGCATCTCCAAGGTTCTTCGTGTTCTGGCTCTGGTTTGGACAGCGCTGAGTGCACCCATTTTGCATGCCGCCTCTCCCTCCGCCGATCTGTCGGTGACTCTGACCTCCACTCCCAGCCCCGATATCCTCGGTGGCAGCATCGTCTTTACGTTTATCGTCTCTAACAAAGGCCCGGATACTGCCACCAGTCTGCTGATCACGAACAAGCTGCTCCCGAGCCTCGTTTATCTCTCCGCGGCCGCCACCAACGGAACCTGCGGGTGCACCAATGGCGTCTTTTCCTGGACCCTCCCCAGCCTGGCGAGCAACGCCACCGCCAGCGCCCAATTGACCGGTATCCCGGTCAACACGCAATCGCTCACCAACCGACCCTACGTCCAATCCGCGGTTGCCGACCCCGTCACCAGCAACAACACTTTCACCCAACTCGTCACCATCAAGCCGGTTCTCGGCGGCGCGAACATGCAGGTCCCTCGCCGGAACCACGCCGCCACCCGCCTGGCCGACGGTCGCGTCCTCATCACCGGCGGCGTGAATCACTTTGGACTGACCGTCCTCGACAGCGCCGAAATCTACGATCCCGTGACCCAGATGTTCACTCTGACCGGTAATATGACCAGGCCGCGCGTGAATCATACCGCGACGCTCCTCGCCAACGGCAAGGTACTGGTTGTCGGAGGCGATACCTCCATGGAGACTTACGATCCCGTAACCGGCGTATTCACCGCAACGGCGCCCCTCAATGTCGCCCGCAGCCAGCACACCGCCACGGTGCTACCGGACGGACGCGTCCTCATCGCCGGCGGCGCGCCGGGACAGGTCGGCACGGAAATCTATAACCCGGCGGATGATTCGGTCTCGTACGGCCCGGACCTCCTCGCCGATCGTTCCGGCCACTACGCGATCCTGTTGCCCAACGGCAAGGTCTTTATCGTCGGCGGTACCGGTCCATCCATGCTCACGGCCGAAGTTCTCGACCCGCAAAACGGATCCCATTCCGTGGCAAACCTGCCGGGATTCTTTACCACCACCATCGCCGCTCCGTTGCCCAACGGCCGCGTCCTCGTTTACGGCCGCGTCGCCGCCGTCGTCTTCGATTCCGATACCGAACATTACACCATGACCGGCGCGCCCATCTCCGGTCGCGACCTGGCCCAACTGACCTTGCTCAGCGACGGCCGTGCGCTGCTCAGTGGCGGCCTCGACGGCAGCGGTATCGTCGCCTCCACCGAGATTTACAACCCGGTATCCAACAACTTCACCGCCGGCCCCGCGATGACCGGCGGTCGCGATTACCATACTGCCACCCTGCTCCAGGACGGCCGCGTGCTGATTGCCGCCGGACAAAATTCCTCCATTCTCGCCACGTCCGAAATCTACGCACCCCTCGTGGACATGGACCACGACGGCATGGACGACAATTGGGAATTAAATAACGGCCTGAATCCCCTGAACCCAAACGACGCCATCCTTGACCCCGATGGCGACGGCCTCAGCAATCTTCAGGAATACCTGGCCGGCACCGACCCCCATAACCCAACCAGCACACTCCGCCTGGATACTTTGCAGCCAACCCCCGCCACTTTCCGAATCCATTTCAATTCCGTGGCCGGCAAACTATATCGCGTCGAGCGCGCCACCAACATTTCCTCCACAGCCTGGGAAACCATTTCCAACAACATCCCCGGCACCGGCACTGCCATCGAAATCACCGATGACTTCGCTCCCGACGCTGCTTCCTGCTTCTATCGCCTCCGCCTCCTGCAATAAACCTCGCCCAGTCTCCTCGATCCTTGCTGCGTGACGGCCAAGTATCCGCACCGCATTATTGACCGAAATGGCTGCCGCTGTGAAAACGAAACGGGACAAACCATATCGTGAATTCGATCATGGCGGCGGCGGCCCCGGTGGCGTCACCCTCTCTGCGCTGACCGGGCTCATACTTCTGCTTCTCCTCCCTGCCTGGGCGTTGATCTGTCTGTCCGACTCGGTGGATGGAAGGATCCTGGCGGCCATCCCGATGGTGTTGTCGACCGTTAGCTATTTTCTGTATCGCAGCGATAAACGCAGCGCGGAGGCCGGCGAATGGCGAATCCCGGAATCCACCCTCCACGCCGCGGATTTCCTGGGCGGCTGGCCCGGCGGATTTCTGGCGCAACGAATGTTCCGCCACAAAATTTCCAAAGGCTCCTTCCAGTTCAAGTTCTGGGTGGTGGTGATCATCCACGAATTCCTCGCATTGGACTATCTCCTCCACTGGAAACTAACGCACTGGGTATTGCAGCTCACCAGCCAGCTCCACCGCTAAATCTCCAGCGCTTCGACTTCGGACGCGCCTGTGAAGCTTCCTATTGCTTCTCGTACTCGCCCTTGCCCAACCGTTTCAACACCGTAAATCCGGCCTTCTTCGCGTCGGAAAACGACGTCGTCTTCGGTGAATTAAACGTGGACCACAACCGCCGCACCGGCTTCTTGCACGACGGGCAATGCGTCAGCGGCGCGGCCGACAGCGGCCGGCGCAAAGTAAATTTGCCCCCGCAAGCCCCGCAGGACCCTTCGCAAAGTTCGTATTCGTAGAGTGGCATCGGATTCAGAACGCCCAATACAAACTCCCAGTAGAAAGCCATTCCGTCAAGCGGCCGCCCCGAACGGCAGTGCACAACTTGTTGGGCCGTGCTTACTCGCAGGCACGCGAGCCCCACCTGACTCCGAATGATCCTCCTTCTTACCTCGGCGGTTGCGAGCCGAGGATGACGGTGAACTTCAGGTTTTTACCCTTTCGCACCGCGAGCATGTTGACGCGCGCGCCGGGGGTGATCCCAGCCACGGCCTCAACAAATTGGCGGCTGGTTTGGATTGTCTGGCCGTCCACGGTGATGATGACATCGCCCTCCTTGAAGCCGCTGCGTTCGGCCGGGCTGCGGGGCAGCACTTGCACGATGACCGCGCCGAAGTCAGCCGTGCCGGTGTCGCGCAAATTCGCGCCAAAATAAGCCGTCTCGCGCGTGCCCAAACCCAACGCCGGAGCGGGCGGCGGAGGTTTTTGCGGCGGCAGCTTCGTCCCCGGTGGAATCAGGGAGAACTCGGGCAGTGATTCGGCATTCGTGGCCGTCTCGGGGGCCGCCGGTGGAGTTGGCGGTGGCGCGGGTGCCGGCACGGGCGGTGTGGTCTCGGTTACCGCCGGGACGGCTGCCGCATTTGCCGCTGGTTTGGCCGGTGCGGTTTCAGCCGTCTTGGTGGAATCAATGGGTTTGATGGAGCCGTCGGCAAGAATGGCAAGGGGTTTGTCTCCGTGATGGGCCAATTTTTCGCGCACCAAAATATCGCCACTGCCCGGCTCATAATCAGATTTTGCGTCTATCTCCGCTGCCGTGGCGATCGTCGTGCCGGAAGCCGGACAGTTGAAGTCGCCCAGGCTGTCCGTGAGCCCCTCCAGATAAAGTTCCGAAAGCTTGGTTGGCGCTTTGTCTTCGTGCAAAAGTTTGTAGGCCTTGAGCGCGCCGCCGAGATGCCGCAGGTGCGTGCGACAGACATTTTCGGAATCCTCCGCGCCGCGGACAACGACCGCGCTGAGCAGCAGGAGGGCGATTCTGATTTTCATGGGGCAGAGACGCGAGGCCACCGGCCTTATTTGGCAGCCGGTTTGAGTTTCAGTGAAAACGAGTTGGTCTTCTCGTCCGCCTGCTGGATGGTGATCAGCAGCGGCTTGTCGGCCGCGAACCCGGCGAGTTTCGCCAACTCCTCCGGCGTGACCGCCCCGGGTTTGGCTCGCGTCGGCGCCGGTTGACTGTTCAGTTCACTGACGGCATCACCGGTCTTGATACCCACTTCCTCGCCAATACTGTCCTTCTGAACCGAACCAACCACCAGCTTGCCATCCCCGCGGAATTCAAACCCCAGGCCCAGCCCGCTGGCGCCCTCCGCGTCGAAATCATCGCCGGTGCTCAGCACCGAAATCCCGGGATCGGATTTCACCACCTCCAAACCCGCCCCGTTGCCGTTGACGCCGTTTACCGGTTCGGCGACGGAGGCCCGGGCTTTGCGGATGAACTCCTCCAATTGTTCCGCCGGCAGCGCGGGCGCACCCGAAGCGTCGCGGAGGGTGATGGACTGCTGACCAGCCGTGGAAGTGGCAGGAACGGTGGTGGCGGTTGCAACTTTGGATGGCGGCGTCACCGCCGGCAGTGCGGTGGTGGTCGTGACCTTGGGAGGTTCGTTGGCCGGCGGCGGAGATGTGGGCTTGGTTTGCGGCGCAACGATTGGCGGCGGGGCTTGCGCAGAATTGGCCGTTGCCGAGGCGGTCGCAGCCGGGGTGCCATCCACGCCTTTGATGGTGGCATCGGCAAAGATGCCGAGCGCCTGCGCACCGTGATGCACGGCTTTTTCGCGCACAAGAATTTCGCCGGTGCCCAGGACATAGTCGGTCTTCGCATCAATTTCCGCCGCGACCGTGATGGTAATCCCCGAACCGGGGCAGGTGAAATCCGAGAGGCTGTCCGCCAAACCTTCGGTGTAAAGCTCGGACAGCTTGGCGGGCGACTTGTCATCGTGGACAAGCTTGTACGCCTTGACCGCCCCCGCCAGATGCCGCAAGTGCGTGCGACACACGGCCTCGGGGTCGTCCGCCGCGCGCGCGACCAGGACAAATGACAGCAGCAGGAGCGCAGGTGTTTTCATGCGGCAAGACGGAGTTCCCAACCTTGGCGGAAAAATTCGAGCGGCAAGGGAATGATGACATCGTCACGTGGCGGCAACGCGGCGCCGCCACCCTCGGTTTCATACACCGGAATGCCGTTGCGCTTGTTAAATCCTTTCATGGAGTCGCGGATTTTCGGCGCGCGGGCTTTAAGGTGAGTTTGAACCTCCTCCAGCAACGGATCGATTTTGGTTTGGAGGGAGGCAATGGCTTCCTGCTCCAAAGCCGCCCGGGCCGCCGGATCGCCCAGGTTGATGTTCTTCAATTCCGCGAGTCGCTTCACCCGCGCCGGCAGGTGCATCCGGATGTACGCTTCACGGATGGCCTCGCTGGCTTCCTTGGATTTGGTGCCATTAAAAAAGAAGTTTTCGATCTCCTTGACCGTCGGCTCCGCGCCCTGGAATGTCAGCGCTTCCTCGCCGATGATCAGCTTGCGATACGTCGTCTCCGAATAGGACAGCAGTTCCTTGCCCTGGGTCCGGCCCACGGCTTTGGCATACCAATGATCGCGCCCAAAAACGCCGTCAATGGTATAGGGCGAATCCCGCACCAATTCCTCCTTGTTGAGTTTGATCGCCTTCTCGAGCTGCTCCCGGTTTTCCTGCAACACCTTCTCCAGTGCCTCCCGATTTTCCGCGGTTGCCTGTGCCAGTGCCTTTTCATTCTCCAGCACCGCCTTTCTCATATTGTTCTCGTATTCGAACAGCGACCGGCGCATCCGGGAGCCGGTCACATCGGCCATGCCGGCATCGATCGGCACGAAATGTCCCTCCGCCGTGATGATGTAGTTGTCGAGTTTGCGGTCGAAATCTCCCAGCAGCGTCGCCAGCGCGCGATGCCGCGCCAGTTCCTCCCGGTAAAGAAAAACATCGGCGGTGGTCATTTCGGCCAGCGGCGTTCCTTTCACCTTGCGCATGACATAGTAAGCTTCCACCGCGCGGTTGTTGGCGTCATAGACAATCCGCGCTTCCATCACCGGCACATCAAAACCCATCGCCCGCGCCAGCTGTTCGTGGATGAGGTTGTTTTGCACGTCCTCCAGGATATCGATCTCCACGTCCTCCACGATTTCCTTGAACCCGCCCGGCACCTGCGGATCGGCGACCCGGACCGTGCGTTTGAATTCATGCTGAATCTTTTTGACGAACAGATCGGGATGGCCCTCGACGTCATAGACAGTGGACATGGCGCCGGAGGTGACCTTGGGTTTCAGCATCCCCGGCGTGCTCAACACCTCCTCCACGGTCGCGGCGGGAATGGCTTCGCCGATGCTGAGCGCCTTCGCGGGTACGTTGCGTTTCGCGCGTTGTAGCTCATTCGCGAGCATGCGCAACGAATGGATGCGTTCAATGACCATCTCGTCTGCCTCGAGGATGGTGCCATTGCGAATCCCTTCCTGAATGGCGATGAGTCTGTCCTCGGCCAGCCGGTATTGCCCGTTCTCCAAGGCTTGCATCGCCTGGGCCGTTTGAGAGGTCTCCCGCACCGGCGGATTGATCAAATATCCTCCGACCGGGTCCCTCGCCTCCTCCGGCAACACGCGTTTTGAACTCGCCGGCGCTTCCGGATTGCGACCCGGCGCGCGGCGTGGCTTCGGTTTGGCGGCGGCTGCGCCGGGTGTCGGCTGGCCGGTGACCGGACCATTGCGCGCGATTGGTTTTCCCGCCGGAGTAGTCGGTTTGTTGCCGGCAGGTTGGCCGGCGGTGCCTGCGTTGGCGGGAGTAGCGGGCGCGCCTCCAGGTGGCCCCGGAGTAACTGGATCGGTCTTGGCGCCATTGAGCGGGTCGGGCGTGCCTGCGATCTCCACGGGCTCGACCGGTGCCGCATCCGGCAAATGGAACTGCTCGGTCGGGGTGCCTTCGACCACAGGCGGACGCGATGGCGGGGAGGAAGGTCGGGGAGGATTCGGTTCGGTTCGGGCGGCGTTAAGCGCATCAGCGACTTCTTTCTGCTCGCGCAGGGTCTGCTGCGTGGCTTTGACTTCCGCCTTGATCGCCGGATTGAGTTCGGTCGCCGCTTTCAACGCGCCATTGTCCACGCCGCTGCGAATGCTTTCGGCGGCGGCGTTGATGGCGATGGCCGCGTTCTCGCTGGCGTAGGCACCCGGGGTAAGCTTGCGCCAGTCTGAACCGAAGTAGCGGTTCAGCATGTCGAAATCCGGGTTGGAAAGCTTCTGTCCGGCTTTGACGCGCGCGAGCAGTTCTTCCAGTTCAAAGGCACTTCTTTCCACAGCGGCGAGGCGCTTGAGGTGAACCTGCGTGGCCGGGAGATATTCGGAAATGATGACCTGCGCCACGCGTTGCGGCGGAATGCCGCGCGCTTCGAGCAGCGTCTTGAGCAAGGGGGTGTCGCCCGCAAACATCATCGCCGCCTGCACCAGCATGGCGGCTTTGTGGCCCACGAGATGCTCGGTCGCACCCACGCTGACGACGCCGAACGTCAGGGCCCCACTGATCTTGCCGACCGTCCAGATGGCCTGGTCCATGGCGCCGAGCCCCGCCTGGTATCTTTCCAAACGTACCAGCGCGTCGGCGATTTGTTTGCCGCGCTCGGTGGCCCCCACGGCGCTGATCGCGCGCGTGACGCCCACGGCCGCGGCGACCTGCTCGGTGCCGGACTTCACCACGCCAAGCTGCTGCAAGTCGCTGATCATCGCCGACTCCGCCTTCGTCCACATGAGGCTGGACGTCCGCCCGGCAGTGCCGGCTTTGGCCAAAGGGAGGCCCAGCGTGAACAGGTTGAACGGACTCGTGAGGTCACCGTACCATTCGATCCACGTGTTGCTTACGTCCGCGGAATCCCAGTAGCCCTGGCTCTGCCCGGCGAGCAGCGCTTCGTCGTTGCCGCTCATCAAGGCCTGCACGTCGGGAAGCTTCATCGCTTCGCGCACCGCCACGCCCATGTTCGCCGCGTCCTGGTCGGACAACGGACTGCCATCGCGCGGATTGTACAGTCCCAGGGTGTCCGCGATCTGCCGGCTCGTCAGTTGCTGCATCTGCGCGAACGTCACGCCTTTCTTCCGCAGCAGCCGCATCGTGTGCAGGCCGACAAAGGCTGTGGTCATTTGCCGTTCGGTCGTGGCCAGCAAATCCGCTTCCGCCGCCGGCTTCCCATAGAACGCGGAGAACGAACCAAACAATCCCGTCGTGAATGCCGCCCAGGCTTCCTCGCCATAAACCCCGATGCGCGTCGCCATCCAGTCCAACCGGTTGGTGCTGCTGACAATGATGTCTGTGTCGGTGAAGCCGCGCTCCATCAGGTAACCGTAGAAATGCCGGCGCGCGTCGGCGATCGCGCCCTGGGATTTGTCGATCGCGCGTTGCAGAAAAGTGCATTCGACATCCCCGAGAATTTTTACGCAGAGGAAGTTGTTCGTCTCGATGCTCAGCCCGCGCCGCAGTGCCTTCATCGCGCCGATCGCGTCGCCGGTCATGAGGAGCAGTTGCGCTTCGGCGGCGCGCGTGCTGGCGGATTCGCCATGAATGGCCGAGTCCTCGATGGCTTTGCGCAGGAATTCGACGTCGCTGATGCTCTGCGCGATGTCCAGCGGCGCCCGGTCGCGCTCGTCGCGATAGCGCTTCTTCCACAGCGTCAACTCGGGATGCTCGGGCCCGCCATACTTTTGATATCCCTCATCGACCTTGGCCAGGATGACCTCGTAGGCGGCGGTTGCCTCCTTGGTGTAATCGCTGATGGCGGCGCGATGGCGCGCGATCTGGCCGGCGATTTCGGCGACCTTTTGTTGCATCCGCTGCTTCATCTCCGGCGAGGTTTCCACCGCCGTGTTCACGGAGCCGCGTTTGCTGGCCGGGAGGAGATTGCCGAAGTTCACCGGCGCGAGGATGCTATCGCTCCATTCCCAAACCTTGTCCTTGGTGTTCCAGACCCGTTGGGCGCCGCGCCAGGGGGGTAGGCCGGAATCGGGCTGCAGCACGAAGAGCAGGCGGTCGCGCGATTGCAACAGGCCCGGCAGCGGCACCCCGGCCTGCACCGCCTGGATTTGTGCGCCCATCGCCTTGGGAATCTGTTCGCCCAGCACCCCGGCGAGCTGCACATACCACTTCCAAAATTCATCCACCTCCTTCACGACCGTCGGCTCGCCGGCCACCGCCTTGCTCGCGACCACCCTTTCGTCCACCTCGCGAAGCCGCTTGTAGTAAGCCACGATGTTCCAGGGGCCCGCCTCGTAACTGGCGATCGCCACGGGACCCGCGGGATATTTCTTGGGCACCTCCTCATTCCAGGCGTAGCAGTGATAAACTTCGCCCGCTTTCGGCAACGGCTGGTCCTTGGGATACCAAACCGGCTTGAACCATTCAGCAGAGTCGGGCCCGTAATCGCGGAGAAAGCGCGTGCGATATTCAGCCAGCCCCGCCGCGTCCGGCGCATCGACGGTGGACGGCGTGACACCCCACCACACAAAGGCGCGCCCTCCCCGGCTCTGCTCATTGCCCAGCCCCGCCGGCAAAGGCACGAACCACGAATACGTCGGCCCCGGATCGCTGGGCTGGTAGTTCGGCTTCCTGATCAGCTTCTTCGCGCGGTTTCCGCTGACGGTCAGTTCCGCCCAACTCCAGTCCGGGAACGTCTGCGGAAATGTGATCTTCCATTCGTTGACGTACTCCCAGACCGTGTCCCAACCAGAATCGTCGAGTTCATTGCCATCCGGCAGGCGGCCGGTGAAGGATTTCTCTCCCACGCGCACGGAGACGACGCGGCCATTGACCGCCGGCGCGGGCGCATCGTAAGTGCGCGCCCAGCTTTGCTGATACGATTCCCGTTTCTTCTGGATCCGCTCCCGCTGCTGGTCGCGGAGCGTTGCTTCGATGTGATCGAACTCCCAACCATCCCGGCGCAACGTGAAGGGCAGCGCCACCGTCGTCGTCCAAAAGAACTTGTCGTCCAGCATGTTCGCGGAGCGCTTGCCGTTCTTGAACAAGTACGCGATCTCGTCGCTCGAAACCCCGCGATCGCCGCGCGCCACCACGATGTCCACGTAAAACGTGCCGTGCAGCGTCGTCCGCATCGGCTCCTTCTTCGGCCACATCCCCCGCGAATCGAACCCCAGCCACAGGATGTGGGTGCCGGGCTCGGCCGGGTTGAGTTGAATGGAGTTTCCCGAATCGGCGAACGGCTTGTGGGGACCGATTTCGCCGGCAACCTTGACCGATTCAGCCCGCGAGGTGCGCTTCCCATCGGCCGAAGTCACCAGCGAGGAAATCGTCGGCAGCGGCAAGTTCGGTTCCCATTGAAAAGCTCCGCCGGAACCCGAACGAATGGACCCCACGGCCGGTTGACGTCCGTCCGCGCGATAAAAACCGTAGTGCCCGGCGTAGAGATTCGGCTGCTCCCCCCCGCCGGTTGGCGAAGTGTCCCACACCAGCGACGCACTCCACGTCACCGTAGCCGGCCCGCCATCCAGCCGCACCTCAAACGGCACGTGCAACGCGAAGGGTTCATCGTAAAACGGCGCCTCCGTCCCGTCCTTCGTCGGTCGGACGCGTTCCTGCCGGGAATTATCCGTGAGATTCGTGACGACCGACTCCACGCCTTTGGTAAGAAACGCGGGTGGTCCCTTTGCCAGCGGCGGACTGGCTGCGTAAGCGGAAAGAGATAGCGACAACGCTAGCGAAAACAGCAACCCCAGTCTCCCGGCGATGTGACCCACATTCATTGACACGCTTTTGGCGAGGTGATCGGCAAACAATAATCCGCGAATCCTGATCGTCAAGACCCAAGCCGGAGTTCATGCGCTTTGCATTCCGCACGGGGCAAAATTGGAGGCTTGCACGTTGCATCGCGGCCACAAGGGTTTTGTCCGCCAACGGCGCCTCGAGCAGCCTCCCAGCCGGCTTTTAACGCCCGGCACGTTCTTAGCTAGGTAACCATCATGTGGGCCGTCGCGGGCACGATGTCCGCCGACAGCACACCGCACCTGACCACAAATAACACAGCAACCATCTTATGAAAAAGCTCATGACCAAAACCTGTCTGCCCCTCGCACTGGCCCTCCTGACCCTCGGCGGAATTGCGGGCTGCACCCATCCCGGCAACCAATACACCCGCAGCACCGGCGAATACATCGATGACCACGGCATCGCCTCGCGAGTGAAAAGCGCCCTGAAAGACGACGCTGTCTACAAATACGAAGATGTCAACGTGACCTCCTTCCGCGGCACTGTGCAACTCTCCGGCTTCGTCCCCACCGATGAACAGAAGACCCGCGCCGCAGACCTCGCCTCCCACGTCCAGGGCGTCCTCCAAGTCCAGAACAACATCACCCTGACCCCGAAGCCCCTCGGCGAACCCACCCAAAAACCCGCTCCCGAGACCAGCTCGATCAAATAACTCCTGCTGGCCTGACCGGTCAGGCGACATCGCGACGGCGCCACCCCGGGGGTTAGGTCAGCATCGGCCACGAAGATGGCGTTCGCTACACTGCCCTCTTTCAAATCTCAAATTTGAAATTAAGCCGCTGCCGCCATCCAAGCACTTGACGAATCCCCTGCAGTGATTTAAATGACTGGCGGTAGGAGGACGTGATTCCTGTTCGAGTTGCGAATCATCGTCAAAGCACAGTGGTTCTTTGACATCAGCATTACCGCGCTCACTCGCGGAGCAGAACGAAGTACATCGGAAGCGGGGCGGCCACGCCGGCCCGAGCCGGTATCCTTGCAAGTTCTACGCTCGGCTGGGGCGCTGCTC
>CAYUVH010000044.1:0-67734 GCA_964448135.1 uncultured Verrucomicrobiota bacterium
CCAACTTGCGGAGTTCCTGCAACTGGGACTCCGTCACCTTGAGTTGAAGTTTCGGGCGGCGACCTGGAGAATTGGCTGAAGGCATGGCCCACGATAACACCCGCTGACATTTATGCAAGTTATTTATGACTCAGGAGACTAATTTGCGGTGCGAACCCGGTAATATTGCTGCCCCGGCGCCGCATTCGTCTCCAGCCAGATCGCGGTTGAATTACTTGGCGTGATGGTGTCGCGCAAAAGAAACGAATTCGTCACATTGGTTGCGCTGAGGACTTCATACGGGCGGCCCGCGGTGGCGGGCCAGGTCAGGCGCAGGGGAGGCTCAAGAATTGAAAGCGTGAAAGGAACTTCCTGACCCACCAGGCGGATCCACTTCGTTTCAGTGCGATATTGCCGCCCGCCGGTGTCCGTCACGATGGCGTAGAACGTATGCAATCCAACGTCGAGGTTGGAGCCGGCCACGGAAAACAAAACGTTCGACTGCCCGGTGATGTTCGTCAGCGAGCCGCCCGTGCTGAACAATTCGATTCTCGAAATGTTGTTCGTGTTGGCAACCACGCGGAATTGGAGCGTCGATTCCACGGCGGTATTTGTACCGCCGGCCAGCAGGGTAAAGGTGGCGCTGAGCGAGGTATTTTTGATGAGGACATTTCGAGCGACGCGTTTCTGCGTGCGGACATGGCTGCCTTCGTAGGCGACGGCGGTCAGTTCATGAAAGCCATCGGCCAGGGTGGTGGTATTCAACGGGAAGGTCGCAGTAAGATTGGTGAGTCCCGCGGTTACGTAAAGATGCGCGCGCGGCTGGAGGTCCGACACATTGTCATCAATCGCCGAAGTGCCGGCAGGCGTGATGGTAAAGACGAGTGGAGATGAACCGGTCAACGAGGCCTGGATTTGAGAGGCGCTCCATCCCGCGGTGCGGGCCCGGAGATTGAATTCGGCGGCGTGACTGAATGGGTTTACGTGCTGCGAATAATCCACGAAATCCTCGGCGATGCAGCCATCGGGCTGGGAGAGTTGCGGGTCGGAGTTGATCCGGCCCACCAGGTCCTGCACCAGCAGGACAATGTTGGTGATCGTCGCGTTGTTGGTGGAACCGACTGTGATCACCGTGCCGTTGGTCTTGGTCACCGTGAGGAGAATCCATGAGCCGTTGGGAGGCGGATACGTGATGCCGCTGTTGACGACGAGGTTGTGCAGGCCGAAAGCCGGGCTGTCGAGGAAGTTGGTGCCGGTGGACGAGATCCCGGTGGTACGCAACAGCCCGGCGCCGATGGAATTGCTCACTGCCAGGGAGGTCTGTGGCCCAAGCCGGGTAATGTCGAGTGATTTCAATTCGATCCGATCGCCATGCATCGTCGCGCGGACCTTGGTGAGATTGCTGTAGGAATTCTGGTTCAGGCGCGAGGTCAGATTCGACGCGATGGATTTGAGGGTGGAGCCTGCCGGGATGGTGAAGTTGGTGGCCTGGCCATTGATGGTGACCGACAAAATGTTGTTCGTGTAGGGCGGCAGGTTCGTGAGCGTTTGCGCGAACAGGCCGTCCACGAAAAGGTCCACCTGGCGGACCGGGGTGTTGGTGGCGCTAGCGATGAATCGCAGCGAGAGATTGGTGGTGCCACCGAGCAGGGCGTTTTCAGCGAGATTCGTCCAGCCGCCGGAGGCGGGATTGGCAAAAGGGGCGCTCAAGGGGTCGCCCAACACGAGACCCTGGTACGGATTCGTGACGCCCATGTAATAGCATTCGGCCAGGTTGAAGCCGCGGGCCTGATAAAAATAGATATTCGGCGAGGGGAACTTTTCCAGATAGTTGCAGGGTTCGGTCACGGTGCCGTAAGCGCCGGCCGCGCCCGCGGCGGTGAAAGTCAGTACGCTCTGTTGTCCAGCGGCCGGAACCAGAATCAAGCCGCCATAAGACGTGAGGTTGTCGGCCAGGCTTCCGGGAACCATCGTCACGCCATCCAACCCCAGGCTGAAATTGTAGCGTCCGGTTTGAAATCCGAGGATGGTGCCGAAATTGGCGACTTCGTCTGCGTTGGTCCGTTGAACATTCGGATCTCCGCGCAGCCGTGTGTCGAATAGCGCGGTATCGAAGGTGAGATAGCGCACGTTTCGATCCACGTCGGAGGTCTTTTCGAAATACACGGTCTGCGTCGGGAACGTGGAATCGCCCGCGACGCCGCTGTCCACGATTTGTTTTGCGGCGGGCAGATTGCTGGCGGTGATCATGGTGACCAGCCAGGAATTGCTGCTCGCGCTGATGGGTGGAGCCTGGCGGAAAACGCCTTCGCTGCCCGCGTACCGGTTCGAGGAGCCGCCCGCGAGGGAGCAGGGCGGATTGGGGTCGGGTTTGAGACCGTAAAAGACGCTGGCTGTGGTGCTCACAAAACCGTTGGCGCCCAGGTCGACCTGGTAAGGAATGGTCATCGAGAGAACCACGGTATCCACCTGGTTGGTGAGCTGACGGCTGGCCAGCATGGCATGCAGAGGATTATAAAGCGTGTTGGTATAGTCGAACTCGCCCCAGACGTTGAAAGTGCCCGACCAGTTGATGCGCAGGACATTCTGCGGGGGCACTTGGCGCTTCTCGCAATAGTAATTGCCGAGTTGAACGGAATTCGTGTCGTGCTGGTTGACCACTACGACGACGTTCAAACCGCTGTCGCCTGCGGGGGCGTGCAATAAGCCGAGGAGAAGAATCAAAAGGACAGAAGTGAGCGCGACGTTCCTCACACCGTTTATTCCATACCCATTCCGGCTCACCCCGCACCTTCGCAGATAATGCGTCGGCAGTAAAGCGACGGGTGGTGGCTGAGGGTTGCATTTTGGCACTGTCCCTGGAGCGCGGCGGGCCTCAGCCGCACGGGGAACGATTCGTGGAGGGCGAATCCACTGATTCCACTGCGGGAAGTGTGTTGGGACGCGCTGCGGCTGGGGGCAGCCGCGCTCCGTTGAAAGAACGGTGCCAAGATGCATTTTGAGCCTAGCCAGGAGGGGGCTGACTGCAATCATCGAGAATTCACGTGTCCGGGGTGATCTCATCGGCGAAAATCAAGGTCGCAGGGCGCGCCGGGGGAGCGCGATGAGCGAAAAAAAACGTTAGTGGCAATAGGGGGCATTAAGTGGCTTTAGGTGGCATTTGGGGTGATTTGGGGGATTGGGGCGGTTTTGCACAGAAGTGTCCGGATTTGACCATGAGGGACTTTACTAACCGGAAATCTCCATACTTTTGAACGTGCTGCGGCTTGTAAAGCCGCGCTCCAGGGCTTTTTGTGCAAAGCCGGTGAGGGCGGCCGTCTCGCCCCGGCCGTCTCCTCCGGGGGCGGGCGTTTGCGAGGCAGGAGTTTGAGTTTGCGTTGGGTGAGGACGGCTCCGGTGGGTGATCGGAAGGATGGAGACTCGTCACCTTCCAGGATACAGGCTTTGGATCCGCGATGTAACTCAATGCGAAGGAGGATATTGAACGAAAAGCGGCAGAGGACTGCCGCACTCCAAAACCTGGCGGACGTTGCGAGGACTTGCTGCCGGCCTGCGCGTATCTTTGACCCACCCAGCGCACGCGCTGGAAAAGCCCGTCTCCTGCAAAGGTAATGACGAAAAGAGGTGGCATTATGCAGCGGGCGGAGCCGGGGATAAATCGGACGTCGTGAGCGGGTGAATTTTCATCCGGTCCTCGGGCAGCACGCCAAACATCCGGCGGCGCATCTGGTCGAGTTTCTCATCCTCGCTGAGGCCGTCCGACTCGACGATCTCGCGCAGTTGCGGCAAAACCGCCATGGCTGCGGCGGCGACGTCGAGCTGCCAGCGTTCGATGGTGAGCGAGAGATACCGGTCGCGGCGGTCTTCGGCGGCCACGCGCAGACTCAGGGGCAGGTCCTCTTTCATTTCGGCAATGGCGTAGCCGCGTTTGATTACGATGTCGCGGATTCGGTCCCGGGTGATATTGGGGAAACGACGCTGCAACTCGTCTTCGTCCCACTCCATGATGTCCTTGATGGTGTCAACGGCGGCCTGGCCGAGCTGCCATTTCCAAAAACTCGAGAGCTGGCGGTCGCGGTGGAGTTGGATGGCAAACCGCTCGGCCAGGCGCTGGCGAGCGGCCGCGGTGGTAAGCGCCGGGTCCGACCGCCAGGCGAGGATTTCGGCGCGGTCGTCGGGCGGCAGACGCTTGAGGGCGAGCATGGCCGGATCTTGATTCGGCCGGGATTTTCTTGGCAATTTCATAGGTTGTTAATTCTCCTTCGGTGAATGAGGAATTCATTCACACGGGAGCATTTTGGCACAGGGAGGCGAAAAATAATCTCCCACCGTGGGAGATTATTGAAAAAAGTCTTGAAGGGCCGAAAGGTGGAAACGAATCAATGTTTGCAGGGGTGAAACGGGTGGAGGTGGGGCGGAAAAAGCGAAAAGCGACGAAAAGAAGTTTGACATTAAAGTTCAAAAACCCCGTTCGTTACCAAAGCGAGGGCTGGCAGTCAAAACGGAATCCCCACGAGCGGCGGGACGCCGCTCGAACCCGCAGGGAAGGACGCCTGCGCTACGGCGAGGCCGCGGCAGCTCGCATTAAGCTTGGGGGCCGGGATTGGGCGACCGACCGGACCAGCACGTTATTTCGACTGGGGGGGCGGACGGACGATGAAGATGGAATTGGCGACGGTGCGCTCGTGCTTGTCGGAGGGGGAATTCTTCACCTTGCCTTGGAGCCAGAAGGTTGAGGAGCCGCCGCCGTCCAGATTCATGGCCTCGGTGCAGCCGAGGGATTTCATGTAGTCGGCCAGTTCGGCGAAGCTCATGCCCATGGACAGATCCGGTTGACGTCCGTCCACTTCAACGAGGAACAAATACTTTCGGTTGAAACCCAGGGCGGTGCGTGGATGCCGGGGCAGGAGGTAGGTGTTCGTGCCCTTTTGCGAAGGCCATTGCTGGGCGCGGCCGTCGCGCACGAGTAGCGGGCCGCCACCAATGGCGGTCGTGGCCTGGTTCAGATCGCCGGAGAGGGTCGTGGAGATTTTGACGACCGAACCGACCGGAGCCGAGGCCAGCAAATTGGTGGCCTGATTTCCCATCGTCAGGACAGCGATGTCCGGAGTGAGCGGCGTATTGCCGTTGGTATTGACGGCGCGAACCCGCGCGGAATAACTCTGTCCCACATGGAGGGGCAGCCACGGACCGCCGCCGGCATTTTCGAGGACGAGCTCAACATGGTTTGTGGCATGCGTAGTCCTGCCAAAGCGCGGGGTAAACAGAACCGCGGAGTTGGTTGGAGTGGCTTGGTTGAGTCCCACCCGGGTCTTCCGGCCGTCCGACCACGTCACCGTGGGTTCACCCGACACCTTTTCGAGACGGAGTTTTTCTGGTTCGACCCAAAAGGTGATGGGCCCCGGCGCGCTCACCCATTCGCCATTGAGGATCTGCAAGCCCTCGGGATCACCCTGATAAGGCCCCTCTTTGATCACGAAAAAATCTCCGTTCACGCCCACGACGGGCTCGCCGATCGTGGCCGGCATCGCCTTGGCCTGGTTGGCCACAGTGCTGAGCCCCGTGATGGTGTCCTTCGCCAGCGTGGTCCGCACATCCAGGTCCTTGCGGGAACGATCCAGCCGCGCGATGTGGATCGAAAGCGGATGGTTGGTGCCTTTGACGGTTACGTGCGCGTAGTCGAGGCCAGGAAGCACGGCCTTGTATTGCGGTTTGGGTATGTCAGCGGCGGATGCGGCAAGGATACCGGGCAGTGAGAATGCCAGCAGAAGAAACGCAGTGAGACGGGGGCCATTCAGCAGGTTGTGGCCAAGAAGCGGAGTCCTTACGTACATCCTGGAAATGATGCCGGGCCCGCTAAGGATTTCCACTCAAATCCTTCTTCAAGCCCTCGACGTGATAATCGAAAAACAAAAAGTTTCGGTATTCCTTGCTGGAAGAATAACCATGGACCGGCTGTGGCGGGAGCCAGGAGGCATAGGTGCCGCCGGAGTTGATCTTGTTGTCGTCATCGGTAATCGCCCAGATCGAAGCGGGCCGGTTGATCTCCGTGGACTTGTGCTGCGTAGCGGAGCCGTCAGCCAAAGTGGGCGCGCCGGGCGTCAGCCCATTGGGCCGACCGAAAGGATAGTAAATGTCCGGGGTGCCCGTGGTGATTGCCGGATCCTGATAAATAAACTGGTGGATGTAGTAGGGCACCGGACAACTCACGGGAGGATTGTAATTTGCCATGGCGCCAGGCGGAAGCTTTTGCCAGTGCGCGGCGCAAATCATCACGTTGGCAGTCCGAATCGCGGTGGAAGGCACGGGGATGGCCAGGTAGGCGGTAATGTAGGCGGCCAGCGAGCCGTAGTAACGGTTGGGGCCGGTGGCATTCACCGTGCCCACCGGGTACCAGGTGTAAACATTCATCCCGCCGGCCCAAGTGGGGCCGGGCAAAAGATCAGCGTTGTCCATGCCGTACATTTGACACGCCAGACCCACCTGCTTGAGGTTGTTCTTGCATTGAGTAAGCAGCGCCCGCTGTTTTGCCTTGGAGAGGGCCGGCAGCAGCATGGCCGCCAGAATGGCAATAATGGCAATGACGACCAACAATTCAATCAGGGTAAACGCCTTGCGCGCGCGGGATGGATTCGATTTCGCGTCAGTCATACCAGCAGGGGCCTGCAGCTGAAATAATTTGACATTATTTCGGCCACGGCACAAGTGCAAATCGTTGGAAAGGCCTGGGCGAGACCTGCCCTTAGGGGACGCTTTCGGACGGCCTACCCAGCAAGATAGGGCCGGTATTACCGGCCCACCGGCACCGTCACACCGACACCGACTTCGCCGCCGGCGGCACGGATGCCTTCGTTGGCGCTCACGGTCGTTACGAAGGTGCTCAGGGCCATGTTCAGGTAACGCTTGAGCGTCGTGTACGGGCTGTTGGGGACATACACGATGTCACCGGGTTCGAGAAGAACGTCCTGCGCGCTGCCGCCCAGGATGGCGCTCGCGTTGACGATGGCGATCCTCGGCTCGGAGATCGAACCACGAATGATGGCGACGTGCCTGAGGTTGGCGTCTTTGACGAACGGACCCGGATCGCTCAACTCGAACCAGTTATAGCGCGACTGCCCGGCGCTGCCGGCCAGCGCGGAGGCGAGGCTCATGCCTTCGAGATAGGGAATGGCGCGCGGGAGTCTGACGGCGCCCAGCACGTAAACTTCCTGCTCGGTGGTCGAAGGAACGAAAACAAAATCGTCCGGTTGCAGGTAGATGTTCTGCGAAATGTCGCCTTCCTTGAGGAGCTTGTAAAAGTCCACCGGCAGGGGTTGGCCATTGCGAACGACGAAGCTGTGCCGCAGGTCGGCGAGGTCAACGCTGTTCACGATGGACTGTGAGCGGGCGGTGCCGCCAGCCAGACTGACCGCTTCGAGCAGGGTCATGGGTGAGGCGATCGGATAAATGCCGGGCTTGTTGAGGCGTCCCAGAACCCAGACTTGTTTGCTGGAGACTTCGCGCAGGGAGACAGTGATGCGGGGCGAGTTAACGAGTTTGCCCATTTCCTGTTCCAGCAAATCGCGGGTTTGGGCAAGGTTCAGCCCCCAGACGTCGAGGCCGGCCAACAAGTTGAAATAGATTTTTCCGTCCGGCCCCACCACGGTCGGCTGGCGGAGCGGAGGCGAACCCTGCACCCACATCTCAACGTCAATCCGGTCTCCCGGCCCGAGGGTGAAGGCCTGGTTGGACGGATGCAACAGGGAGGCGTCGGGCGCCTGAGGAACCACGGTGAAATTAGTGGTGCCGCTCCAGTTCGCGACGCGGGATTCAAATTTGCCATCGGTCGTGCTGCAGCCGGTGAAAGCCGCCGCCAGGATTACCGCGCAACCCGCCAGAATGAAGTGTTTCATATGCTGTTACTTGATGGCCGCCGGCATGTGCAAGCTGGTGCCTTCGACCACCAAGCTCTGAACGAACGACCTCGCCGCGAGGTCCACGATGTCCAGCGCCACATACCAGGGGTTGCGGCTGACATAGACAATATCCTTGGGCATGAGTTTGAAATCCGGGACCTTGCCGCTCACGACATCCATGGTATCCACGATGAATGTTTGCGGGTTGGTCAGCGAGCCGCGCACGACGAGCACGCGGCTCTTGAAAGCGTGATCGGTGTATCCGCCGCGGGACGCCACGACGCGCAAGACCGTCGGATTCGAGGCATACTTGACGACGCCTGGGGCGATGACTTCGCCCAGCACGTAGATTTCGTTCGAGTCCGCGGAGGCGAAATAGAGGTAGTCGTTGGGTTCGAGGGGAACGTTTTGGGAAAGGTCGCCGTGACGGAAGAGTCTTTCGAAATCCACCGGGATGCGTTGATTGCCGCGCACGAGCATGCTGCGGCCGAGATCGGCGAGTTCGACCGTGCGGTCTTCGTACAATCCCGTTTCCAGTCCGCCGGCGCGGGCGATGGCTTCGATCACGGTGATGGGGCGGTCAAAAGTGAAAACGCCTTTGTTCACGACCGTGCCGAGGACAAAATACTTTTTGCTGCGAAACGCCGCGGGAGTGACGATCGTGCGCGGGCTGCGATAAAAGTTGGTAAGCGATTCGTCGAGCTTGGCGCGAAATTCGTCAATTGTCAGGCCGGCGGCCATGACGTCCTGGGCCTGGAGGAAGCTGATGTGACCATCCGGGCCGATGGGGACTTCGCGCTGGGCGCTTTCGGGGTTGTCGTAGAGGGAGATGTTGAGCAGGTCCCCGGAGCCGAGGGTAAAATGCTTTTGCCACTCCGCACGGTGCGCCGACGCCGAGACGGACATCGCGGCGGGGGCAGGGGTGGTGGTGGCGGGAGGATCGGCGGCCCATAGCCGGCCAGCACAGAGGACAGCCAGGGCAATCAGCCCGGCCCGGCTCGTAAGACGGTTTATGTTCATAGTTACCTGACTAACTGATCCAGCCTGTCAATCGACGCCACACTCCTCGGTGGGTGAGGGGCGGTTGCCCGAAACCGGGTTCATCCACAGCTTCATACCGCCAGTCTCATTGTGGCGGACAGCATAATAGTTATTCACAAGCAGGGCAAGCCTTCTGCGGGTCAGGACTTAACCGGAACCGGGCTACGCAGATTTGCGGCAGGGATTTTTTTTAATTAGTTGGCATGCCGGGAACGGGGCAAACGGGTTGTAAACATTGGCCAAATTGAAGCAATACCGGGGCCAGTTTGGGCGATTGAAATCCGAGATTTTTTAGTTGACGACTCGATTTCATAGTGATATCACTTCGATAACAGACGAAATTGGTCGTCTGTAGAAGGAAAATTCATATGAACGCTGATAATGTGACTCTGAGCAAGGAGAGGGATGTTTTGGTGCTAAGCGGATGGTTGGTGTTGCCAATTTGGTTTCTTTGCCTTTTTGGCGTGGTCTGGTGCTTCATTCGCGGAATTGGGGCCGTGAGCCACGATCCCGCGGGGGTGTGGATGATCATCGGCGCGGTGGTGGCGGGCGTGTGCCTGCTGATTTCGCTGTCGGGATTTTTTTCGCTGCAACCGAACGAAGCGCGGGTGCTGGTGCTCTTCGGGAAATACCAGGGCACGGTGCGCGAGAGCGGGTTTCATTTTGGGAATCCGTTTTATACCAATGGACCGTCGCAATTGGCGCTCATGGCGCAGGCGGCGCAGCAAATGCAGCAGAAGGGAGGCGCCGCGCAAAACCATGTCAATGCGGCGCCGAGGAAGACGTTGTCCCGCATGAAGATCTCCTTGCGCGCGCGGAACTTCAACGGCGAGCGACTCAAAGTGAACGACAAGCGCGGCAACCCGATCGAGCTCGCGGCCGTCGTCGTCTGGCGCGTGCAGGACACGGCGCAGGCGATGTTCGATGTCGAGGACTACGAGAACTACGTCCGGGTGCAGAGCGAATCGGCGTTGCGGCACCTGGCGAGCGGGTATGCGTACGATCACGGGGAGGAGAACGAAGTGACCTTGCGCAGCGGGTCGGAGGAAGTGGCGCAGGCGCTAAAAGTTGAACTGCAGGAACGGTTGAACAAAGCCGGCGTGCTGGTGGAGGAGGCGCGGCTGACGCACCTGGCCTACGCGCCGGAGATCGCGCAGGCGATGTTGCGCCGGCAGCAGGCGGAGGCGGTGATCGCCGCGCGGCAGAAGATCGTGCACGGCGCGGTGAGCATGGTGGACATGGCGTTGAAGGAACTGGCGGAGAAAAAGGTGGTGGAGCTCGATGGCGAGCGGCGCGCGGCGATGGTGAGCAACCTCATGGTGGTGCTGTGCGGCGAGGCGGAAGTCCATCCCGTGATCAACACCGGCACGCTGTACACGTAACCCACTGCGAAGGCGTTCATGGCGACGCGGAAACCGTTTTTGTTGCGGATCGATCCCGCGCTCTGGGCCGATTTGGAGGTCTGGGCGCGGGACGAGTTGCGCAGTGTGAACGGGCAGATTGAGTACGTGCTGAGGCAGGCGGTGCAGAAGCGGAAAGGACCCCGAGGGAATGACGAAGCACGAATGACGAATGACGAAGGAAATCCGAAGCCCGAATAGGGTGGCTCCGGCGGCGGCGTGATCGTGGCGGGGATCAGTTTACTATTTCGCGGCCGGTTTTGGAGAATTGAGTTGTTTGAGGGCGACGGCGGCGTCGTAGTGGCCTTCGCTGCCGGCTTTCTTGAGCCATTGGCGGGCGAGGGCGAGATTGGTTTCGGTGCCGATGCCGTCGCGGTAGTCCAGGCCGAGACGGTATTGGGCCTGGAGATCGCCGTTGGTGGCGCGCTGTTGGTGGGCCTGGAAGGCGGCGTCCTTGCCTTCCTGCACGATTTGCTCAACGGTCCGGCTGCCGGCAGCCGGTTTGCTTTCGGCAGGCTTGGGTGACGCAGAGTTATTTGGCTGAGCGGCGGGAGCGGGAGCAGGAGGAGGGGTCTTCGAGGCATCAAAAAGCAGCATGGCGATAAGGCCCAATGGGAGGATGGCAACGAGCCACACGGCGGGATTCAGGCGCGAGGACTTTTTTGGCGCAGCGCAGGCAGTGCCCTGCGCGAGAGCTTCGCGGGCCAGGGGTGAATCGGCGGGAACGAGTTGTTCCGAAACGCATAGAGGGCAGCGGAGCTTTTGCGGGTCACCTTGCGGGGAGGGAACCGGGGTGACGATTTGCTGACAGCTCAGGCAGACCCATTGGCGGTTTTCCGAGGCACTCATTTTGCGATTTCAGCTTACTTAAACAAAACCAGGTCGGCAATTTTGTGAGGCAGATCGGCGAGGTGGGCGTCGTTGCGGTTGGTGAGGATGATGACGGTGAAATGTTTTTCGGGAATGCGGCTGATGCGCGTGCTGAAGCCGCGGCTGGTGCCGCTGTGCCAGATTTCCTTCAGGCCGCGATATTGGCCGAGATACCAGCCAAAGCCGTATTTGGTGTCCGCGTGGTCGGTGTCGAGGTTGGGGGTGAAGGCCAGCTCCATGAGTTTGGGTTTCAATTGGCCTTTGCCATAGAGGGCTTCGTCCCATTTGGCCAAGTCGTCCACACATGAATAGATGCCGCCATCGCCGAGGACGGAACTCGTGAGGCTTTGGTCGGTGCGCTTGAAGGTGCCGTTTTCCTCGGTGTAACCGTACGCACGATGGGGAATGACGCTGCTGCCTTGCTGGTAGGCGAGGGTCTGAGTCATTTTCAACGGGCCAAATATGTTCTCGGCGAGAAAGTGCGGGAACGTGCTGCCGGAGCGGGCCTCGACCACGAGGGCGAGGAGGGAGTAGGCGGAGTTGCTGTATTTGTATTTGGTGCCGGGCGGGAAATACGTGTTGTCCTGTTGCATGAGCAGGCGCAGGACGTCGCGATCAATCACAGGGATTTCGGTGCCTTTCGGGATGACGTCCTCGTAGTCAATCAGGCCGGAGGTGTGGTTCAACAACTGGCGGATGGTGATGTCGCGGCCGTAGGCGGGGAATTCGGGGAAGATGTCCGTGAGCCGATCATCCAGCGATAGCTTGCCGCCTTCGACCAGCATGAGCACGGCCATGGCGGTGAATTGTTTGCTGACCGACGCGAGGCGGAAATCGGTGTTGGTGGAGCAGGGGACGCCTTTCTCCAAATCAGCGAGTCCGTAGCCTTTCGCGATGAGCGGCTTGCCGTCCTTGAGGACCGCCACCGAAGCGCCGGGGACGTTGGGCTTGTTATACTCGGCGAAGAGCGGGTCGAGTTGTTCGGCGGTGAGACCGGAGGCGGCGAGGGCGTTGGAGGCCAGCAGGGACATAAGCAAAAAGGCGCGGGTCAGGTTCATCAAGTCGGTTGGGAAACGATATGAATTGGGAAACGCTGGTGACAACACCAGAGTTTGAGAAGTCCGGTCATTTGAAACCGAAGCCCTCAACCCATGCCAGAGGCCGGCTCTTGTCTCGCGCCGTGCCAAACATGGAGAATCTGCACACTGCGAGTGCTCTCGGAAACGTCGTAGAAGATTCGATATTGGCGATAAACGATTTCACGCAACGGACCGCGAGCCCCGCGGGGATACGTGGGACCAATGAATGGGAACGTAGTCAGAATGCCAACGTGGTCAATGATACCATGCCCGACCAGCGCCGCGGCCTTGGTATCAAATCGTGCGATGTAGGAACAAATATCGTGGAGATCCGCAATCGCAGCGTCCGACCAGATTATTTTGAAGCCCATGCCGACGCCCAGGACTCGAGCATTTGTTCCGCTTCCACGTGGGTCTTCGAGCGGCCGTTCGAGATATCCTCGCGACCGCGCCTGATGGCGGCCATTACTTTCAACTCCCCGGCAATCTCGTCCAGAGAAGCGTTCTCCGGAAGCCGGTTGATTGCGTCCAGCACGGCTTGCTTATCCGTCATACGCGATACGCTAACGCTTGCATTGCGGGAACGCAAGACCCCGCGCCTTCAGGTGCTGAGCACCGCGCCGGGAGGCTTTCTCCCGGCGACTCATTTACTCAATGATTCACCGGCTCATCACTGGCTCACACCACCTTCGTCTGTCCTGGCATCGCGATTGGATATTTTCCGTTGGCGTCCGGCATCACGGGGGCGTGGCCGTTCCAGGTGAGCTTTTCCAGTCCGGGCGCGAGTTCCTGGTTGGAGGCAAAGGCTTCATCCCAGGTGAGCCTGGCGCCGGACTCGCAGGCCATCCGGCCCATGATGGCGGTGAAGCACGACTTCGCGGAACGTTCGGTTTCGTTGTACGGCTTGTTGTTGCGGATCGCGTCGAAGAGCAGATCGTGCTCGACCTGGTAGTGATCACACTCGGGACCTTTGTAGCTCCAGATCAGGTTTTCGGAAGTTTGCTTGTGGCCCTTGAACAGCCGCGGTTTGGGTTGGCCCTCGCCGAGGATTGCCGACCCGCTGGCTCCCTGGAGCACGTCACCGAAGAAATCGTGGCAATGATTCATGTGCCGGCCCTGCGCCAGCATCCGCGTGCCGTCCGGGAACGTAAACTCCGCCCCGTAATGATCGAACAACTGGTCGTGCTCCGTCCGTGTCTGCCGGCCGCCCATGCCTTGCACCGACTCCGGCCAAGCATCCTTCGCCCAGCAACACACGTCCACATTGTGGATCAGCCAGTCCACCAGGAAACTGCCGTTCAACCACGTGAAACAACTGTAGTTCGCGATCTGGTAGGCCAGCTCCGTGGTGTCCGGTTGTTTCGCGCCCAGGCCCACCGGCGCGTGCATGCGATACGCCCAGCACGTGATCAACGGCCCGATCCGGCCGTCGTGAATCTGCCCGATCGCCTCCTCCAGCGGCCGGTAATGCCGGCTCATCAACCCCGTCGCCACCTTCAGGTTTTTCTGCCGCGCCAATTCACCCGTCCGCAGCACTCGCCGGATGCCCGGGGCATCCACGGCAAACGATTTCTCCATGAACACATTCACCCCTTTTTGCACCGCGTATTCGAAATGCATGGGCCGGAACGCCGGCGGCGTCGCCAGCAACACCACGTCTCCCTGGTCCAGCGCATCAATCGCCTGGCGGTAACCCTCCAGCCCGATGAACTGCCGCTCCGGCGGCACGTCCAATTGCTGCTCATGCCCTGCCTTCAGGTTCGCCAGGCAGCGTTGCGCCCGGTCCGGGAACACATCCGCCACCGCCCACAGCTTCGTCGGGCCCGCCGTCGAGAGCGCCTGCGCCGCCGCGCCCGTCCCGCGCCCCCCGCAGCCCACCAACGCCACCTTGATCGTGTTCTGCTCCGCCGCGTAACCCGGCCGCCCCAGCGCCCCCGCCAGCGCGGCGCCCGTGACCGCGCTGCTGGAAGTCTTCAGAAATTCCCGACGCGTAATTTGATTCATAGCCGACCTGGAGTTGTTCATAAAAAATTCAGAAACCGGGAAGAATGAAATCGCGCCCATCCCCTCTACGCCTCCCGCGCCCAAGGGCCGGCGAAACGCCCAAAACCCTGTCCTCCCAACGGAAAAACCTCCCCGCCCACCCGGCGGCACCGCTCAACTGGCCATCAACGCAACACGCTCCACCTTCGACATTCCCTGAACTATTGGCAACTTCAATTCAACGGCCGTAGTCAGGCGCGGCGGGGAGAGCGGGTCCGACATGGAACACACGCGAAGTCCCGCCTTCGCCTGCACTACGCTTGTTAGAAGGCCGCTTCGTCAATTCTTCTCTGGGTGCGCTCCCGCATCCGGAAACGTCTGGTGCAGCCACCACCGCAAACGCTGAGCGCTGGCCAGACCACTCTTGAACTCGGTGGCATCCAAAGCCCTGTGTTCTCGAACCGCCTGCTGATGGGCATTGAACACCGAGATGGTCTTCCGCAGGTCTTCGATGCCGCTCGAATTCCGCCGATGCCGGCGGCACAGCGCCTGCATGGTATCAACGAACGCGCTGAACTCCAACACTTCGGAGCGCTTGGGCTCACAGCCGAAGAAAGCGAACACGCTTGTAGCAGTGGCAAATGCCTTCATTGCTTCAACCGTGAACGCCATTTTGTGGTCCCACTGCTTTGGAATGAGCATGCTCATAGCTGCCTTCTAACGTCGCGAGTCAGTGGCGGCGGGGCCAACGCGCCTGGCATGTACCGGACACGCAATCCCGCCGTCCATTACAATCGCCGGGTTGAGCGCTGCGGGTATCGGGCCTCCCCGCCAACCCGGTGCCACCGCTCAACTGGCCAGCAACGCAACACGTTCCACCTTCGACATTCCCCGAACCATTGGCCACATCAATTCAACAACCCAGGTGACCGTGACTCGTTGGGCGATCGCGTTTTCATGCTTGTTGACGGGCACTAAATAAAGAGAGCTACGGTTTAGCTTTCTTCCTGACGAGAAGGATTTCGGTATCGGTGGCTTCCAATTTGAGACTGACTGACTGGGCAACTCGCTCGAGGGCTTCCGCCAGGGTAACGTCCTTGAGTTCAAGATTAACTACCGAGTCCGCGAGCTCTTTTGCGTTCGGCCCGAGCGAAATATTAACGCCGATCCGCGCCGGATCGCGTTTTACCGATTCATCGTGCAGCATTTCTATGACCAGCGTGAGGGGCAGACCTTGAAACTTCAAAACCGAGATCTTGAACCTCTTAGCCTTCTCGAGGGCGGCGGAACTCTGAGGTGGCTTGGTCACGGCCGCAGAGGCGGTCAACAAGCCGGCGACCAGTAACATCGCAGCGATCACAAAAGTGGCCGAGAACCGAGCTGCTTTGTGTTTCATCTTGCTTTTCATGTTCTTCCCGCCCAACGCAGAGCGCAACCGCGCCGGGCCAGTGGCGTCCGACGGCAACCGAGGCGCTCTCCCGGCGCCGGCGGGCGCGACGTGTTAGCAACCCAAAGCGCCGGTCCCGTGGCGAGGTTTGTCGCGGTCATAGTCATTTAGCTAAAGTTTCTTTCACCAACCAATCAAAAGCAATTTCAACCGGATCTGGATCGGCCGCAAAACATCTGGATCCTGTCGGCTTGGGGATGATCTGGAAATCCGACTGTTTGATGGTGGTTTTGCCCGAGATCTGGATTGCTCCGCTTTTCAGGCGCTTGACCACTACGGGAAGCGAAACCTGATTCGTAACTCCTGCGATCACCAAATCCCCAACGAGCACGAAAGCTGGAACACTTTCCCCCGGCTGAGGCTCCCTAAAATCCAGCCGCAACAACCTGAAAGAAATTCTCGAATGAGTATCTGCGTGCAGAATGCTGTGAATAAACCCGGTTTTCTGATCATTATAAGGTTCCCAGTCCTCTCCCACGGCTTTGAGGTTTTGCACGGGAATAAAGACCTCCCCGCGCGCCGGAAGTGCAGCCCCCTTGGCCGACGTCACGGAGGTAAGGAGAAAACCAGTGGCAACTTCGAGAAAGCCGCACAGGAGCGTGCCCTCCGCTTTCCAGTCGCGTATGCCGTACGCCCCTTTCAAAGTGACTTTAGAGCCGGGAGCCGCATCGTAGCGCGTTAACCGGGGTCCCGCCTCCGTCGCTGGATCGGCTGCGAGACCGGAGAAGCCAAGCAGCAGCAAAACGGTGATGGGAGCCAGCATTCTCATTTTGCTAACAATTATTAGGCCGTTGGTGTGAAGTGCTCATGTCCTAGTGTACGTCTCCCAACGCGCGCGACGGAGATACGCGGCGTCAATGAGCTGCGCGGGCGCAAATACCGCGCGAACAAAACTACCGTCGAAAGGTGTGTAAACCGGAACCGGGATAAACACGCCCTTGTGCTCCCAAATCGTGGTGCGAACACTCACGAAGTAGAGAGCTACATACAAAACGACAACTGCGCCCAACCCTAACAGAATCTTTTTGGTGCGACGTCTCATGGCGTGTGAAGCGGCCTCACAATTAATATACCACAACTTGTTCGTATATTAACGGAACCTGAGAATAGCTCAATAATTGGCTTCGTTTTTCACGAAACGTCCTCTTAATCAGCCAGCGACCTCGGTTATTGGCTGGAGGAATTAGGCCGTTACCGGGCAATATCATATCCAGCCAGGGGGAAACCGGGAAACCGTGAAGCCGGTAATGGCGCCCGGCCCGCTCCGACCAGAGTAAAGAAAAAGGCGGCGGACGCCAAGGAGGTGGGGATGGGGAATCCCGCTGAAGAAACGTACCGCCGCCTAAAATTATTATTACCAGCTTCTTACTCTCCCGCTCGCCCCTTTGTCAACTACGCAATCCGGCAATTCGCCCGACGCCACCCCGGCCGCGCCCTCAACGAACCGGGCCACCGCCTCACCATCCCCGCCGCCGCCCCGCACTTTGACTTGTGACCTTGCACGGGTTAAGCTCTCTGCACGTGTCCGCTCCCTCCGCCCTCCTTTCCCGCAACCAGGCAGATAGACTGCTCCATCACCTCGAAGTGTTTGAAACTCCCGGCATCCTCCTCCTGGTTGGCAAAAGCTCCCGTCCTGGCATCAGCCGGGCGCTCTGGAGCCCCGAAGTCTGCGATCTCATCCGCACCGTGGGCAGCCTGATGGGTAGCGTTACCTCTCATCGCGAGGACATCATCGACACCGCCTCCTTCGCCCGCCAGCCCGCGCTCCTCCTGGGCACCCGCCCCGACCTTCTCTTCGAACTTCTCTTTCGCCACATCCGCTGTGACAGTGTTTACGCCGGTCACCTAGCCAGCGTCCTGAAAAGCGGCCACATCCTGGCCATCCTCCGCCGCCTCCGCGAACTCCGCCCCACGCTCCCCGCCTGATCCCGGCCTCCGCCACTTCGGCACCCGCCCGTCTTACTGCGGCGCCAGATACTCCCGATACGCCCGCCAGATACCCACCACCATCACCACAAAGGTAACCACCAACGCCAGCAGGCAAAGACACAGGACAATCAACCTCCACCGCCGGCTGGCGTCGGAAGAATGCGGCTAAAAAATCCCTCGGAAAAAATCCTTCACACACCCGGGGAATACGCCCAATCGCCCAGCCCCGCCAAGGCTTAACCGCGCAAACACGCTTGCCTCTACGGCCAGCCCGCGACCGATCTCCGCCCCCGTTCGCCAGGTTACCCTCCACTGCCACCAGCCGCCCGCCGCTCCCGCGAAAAGGAAAGGTCAGCGACAGGAGCCTGCGGCCGATTCGCGCCATCCTAGGGTGACATTCAGCGTGAATCCGCCGGACGAAAAGCAGGGCGATCGCTAGCGGCGGAAGTAGGCCCAATTCTGGCAGTTGCCGGAGGAGGGCAGGAGGGTTAGTGTCAGGGCAAGCCCGGCCGTAAGCAAATCACCCCCTTTGCGCGACCGTGGCCAAAATATATGTGTGGGATTGTCGGATATGCCGGAAAACGAAATGCCGCGCCACTGCTGATCGAGGGTTTGCGGCGGTTGGAATATCGGGGTTACGACTCGGCGGGGCTGTGCATCGCACACAACGGCCGGCTGGAGGTGAGAAAAAGCGTCGGCCGTGTCAGCCAGTTGGCGGAGTTGTTGTCCAAGCAGCCCGTCCACGGCTCGGTTGGCATCAGCCATACGCGCTGGGCCACGCATGGCCGGCCCAGCGACGCGAATGCGCATCCACACCTCGACCAAAGTGGGCAATTGGCGCTGGTGCATAACGGCATCATCGAGAACTACGCCACCCTCAAGCAGAAGTTCCTGCGCCAGCGGCATCGTTTTCTTTCGCAAACGGATACCGAAGTGCTGGCGCACGTCATTGGGGCACAGGTCGATCGCCTGCGAAAGCGCGGTGAGCCGGTGACGCCGGAATTGATGCGTGAGGCCATTGAGGCTGGAACGCGCGAGGCGCTTGGCAGTTACGCCATCGTAATCGCTCACCAGGATTTGCCGGGTGTGCTGTTCGGTGCGCGGCGCGGTTCTCCTTTGGTCGTTGGCGTGGGCCGTGGCGAAATGTTCCTGGCGAGTGATGTGGCGCCGATTGTCAGCCACACTCATGAAGTGAAATATTTGCACGATGGCGACGTGGTCACGCTGAGCGACTCGGAAGTAATCGTGACTTCCAAAGGCAAACCCGCGCGTCGTCCGGTGCACCATGTGCATTGGAAGGCGGAAGCGGCGGAGAAGGGGAAGTTTGAGCATTACATGCTCAAGGAGATTTACGAGCAACCACAACGCGTTGCCGAGGTGCTGGAGCGCATTCTGAATCCAAAAACGGGCGAGGTGATTTTTGACGAGCCGGAACTCGATCACGAGCATTTGCGCAAGGCGAAGCGGTTGGTGTTGACCGCCTGCGGAACCAGTTGGCATGCCGCGCTCGTAGGGGAGTATCTGATCGAGAATCTGGCCGGCATTCCCGTGGAGGTTGAATGCGCCAGCGAGATGCGTTATCGGCGGCGGCCATTTGAAAAGGGGACGCTGGTGGTCTCGATCTCCCAGTCCGGTGAGACCGCCGACACGCTGGCTGCCGTGCGGCAAGCCCGCGAACAGGGCGTGCAAACGCTGGCCATCGTGAACGTTGCCGGTTCCACTCTGGCTCGCGAATCCGACGGGAGCCTGCAAATGCGCGCCGGTCCCGAGATTGGTGTTGCTTCGACCAAGGCCTTTGAAATGCAGGTGCTCTGGTTGACTCTGTTGGCGCTGGCCATGGGGAGATTGCGTCGCACTCTTTCCACGGCCGAGGCCGTCAAGATTGTGCGGGCACTCAAAAGAATCCCCGCGCAGATTGAATTGATTCTGGCTCAGAACAGCAGGATTCGCGCGCTGGCGAGGAAGTACGGCCGCTTCCATAACTTCCTCTACATGGGTCGGCAATATAATTTCCCCATCGCATTGGAAGGTGCGCTCAAGCTGAAGGAAATCTCCTACCTGCACGCCGAAGGTTATCCCTCGGCGGAAATGAAACACGGACCCATCGCGCTGATCTCGCGCGAATTTCCCAGCATCTTCGTCGTTCCGCGCGATTCGCTTCACTCAAAAAATCTCAGCAACATGGAGGAAATCCGCGCCCGCCGTGGGCCAATCCTCGCCGTAGCCACGCGTGGCGACCAGGAAGTTCAGTCCCGCGCTGACGATGTTATTTCAATTCCGCCCACGCTTGAGTGCTTGGCGCCGCTGTTGACGGTCATTCCGCTGCAACTGCTCGCCTATCACGTCGCGGTGATCCACGGCCATGACGTGGACAAACCGCGCAACCTCGCCAAGAGCGTTACCGTCGAATAAGGATGGCAACGCAAGTGCCTCGTCGAGTGAATGAGGAATTCTATTTCCACGAATGCCAATCGTTTCAGTGGATTATGATTTGTGCGGTCGTCGTTGAGGTTGCCGGTTGACCCGGGTGCGATGAACTGACAGTGTGAAAACATGCTCCGACGCAGACCTTTGACGGCATTGGTTGTCGCGCTTGGCGAGTCCGGCTTTCATGCCGACTCACGATGACGCTGCTCGCCGCAGGCGTACTGACCGGCCCCGATTATTTCATCGTGGTCGGTTACTTCGTCCTGATGCTGGGAATCGGTTTCTATTTCTACCGGTTCATGCGGGGGATGAAGGATTACTTCAGCGGCGGAAATCGGATTCCCTGGTGGCTGAGTGGGGTGTCGTTTTACATGACCAGCTTCAGCGCGTACGCGTTCATCGCCTACTCGGCACTGGCTTACAGCTACGGCTGGGTGGGCGTCACGCTGCTTTGGGTGAGCATGGTTGCGACCATGGTGAGCGTGACTTTCTTTGCGAAGCGCTGGCGGCGGGCGCGCATTGACAGCCCGGTCGAGTATCTCGAGACGCGCTATAGCCCGACTGTGCGGCAATTGTTTGCCTGGCACGGCGTGCCGGTGCGCATTTTTGACGACGCGCTCAAGCTGATTGCCACCGGAACTTTTCTCTCGGTGGGACTCGGCCTGGATTTGAAGACCAGCATGATCGTTTCGGGAGCCATCATGCTGGCCTACACGATGATGGGCGGGTTGTGGGCGGTGACGGTGACGGACTTCGTGCAGTTCATCGTGCTGAGTTGTGCCATCGTGATTTTATTGCCGCTGGCGGTCATTCGGGCCGGAGGCGTGTCGGCGATTTTGCACAACTCGCCGCCCGGTTATTTCAAGCTCGTCTCACCCGAGTACAACTGGCTGTACATCGGTTCAAATCTCGTTTTGGCATCCCTCTGTTTCAGCGCGTTGCACTGGCAATTGGTGCAACGCTATTACTGCGTACCGACGGAACGTGACGCCCAAAAAACCGGCTGGCTCGTGGTGGTCCTCTATTTCATCGGACCACCGGTGATGTTCATCCCGGCCCTGGCGGCGCGGCAATTTGTCAGTGGGTTGCACCATGACACCGATATTTATCCTGTTCTGTGCTCCAAACTCCTGGCGCCCGGGATGCTTGGGCTGATGATCGCCGCCATGTTTTCCTCCACCATGTCCACGCTCAGCGGGACGTTCAACGTCTGCGCGAATGTGCTCACCACCGATGTCTATCGCCGCCTGATCCGGCCACAGGCTTCGCAGAAGGAACTCGTTCATGTGGGGCGCCTGATGACGGTGATCGTCGGTTCCATTTCGATCACGCTCGCGGTATTCATGGCGGATGGGGGAAGCGAGCAGCTTTTCCGCAACATGGTCACGCTTTTCAGCACCGCCGCGGCGCCGGTGGCCATCCCCATGTTGCTGGGATTGACCTGGAGGCGCGCGTCCAATCTCGGCGTCCTGACGGGATTTACGTTGGGATTGGCCACCGGCCTGATTCTGCTGCGGGTGTTGCCCAAGCAATTCACTTTTATCGGACTGGATTGGAAGAAGGAGAGTCTGATCATGCTGAGTTCGGCGCTGGCCACAATCGTACCGGCGGTGGTCATCAGCCTGATGCAACGAATGCCGCAGGCGGATCGCGAGCGCATTGACGCTTTCCATGACCGGTTGACCCTGCCGATCGGGACGCTGCCGGAGGACACGCCCCCGGCCACCTCCGGAACGAGAATGTCGCCGTTTCGCGTGGTCGGGATCAGTGTGATGTTAATCGGGGCGATGATGCTGGTCGTCACGCCCTGGGTCACCGAAGGCGTGCAGAGCGTACTCAATCTAAGCATGGCGGCCGGATTGCTGTTGATCGGCGCGCTCATGGACTGGCGGAGCCGCGCGAGCAGCGCCAAAACGGCCGCCATCGAAGCAGCAACGAAAGTCGAAGCATGAGTCAATTGGCACTGTTGGGTGGGAGCAAGATAGTCACGCGTCCGTGGCCGCGCTGGCCGATGTACGATGAGACTGAGGCCGCCGGTCTGATGCGGGTCCTCAACAGCGGCAAGTGGTGGTTGTATGCGTACGGCGGCGGCCCCCGGCCGGACGGAACGACGAGTGCCGACGTTTCCGAGGTTAAACAGTTCGAGCGCGAGTTCGCCGCCGCTCATTTCGTAAAACACTGCTACGCCGTCAACAGCGGTACCAACGCGCTGGAGATCGCACTGCAAGCCTGCGACGTCGGCCCGGGCGACGAAGTCATCACGACCGGTTACACTTTTATCGCGAGTTCCTCGGCGATCCTCACGCGCTGCGCGCTCCCCGTCTACGTTGATATCGACCCTGAAACTTACAACCTCGATCCCGCGCGCCTTGAGGCGGCCATCACGCCGAAAACGAGAGCCATCCAGGTGGTGCACCTAGGCGGGGAGATTTGTGACATGGATGCAATTCTGGCCGTTGCGAGAAAGCACAAGCTCAAGGTGATTGAAGATGCGGCGCAGGCTGCTGGTTCCATTCTCCAAGGCAACCAAGGCGCCGGCGGATTGGGTGATGCGGGGATTTACAGTTTTCAGGCGTCGAAGGTCGTGACGGCTGGGGAAGGCGGGGCCTGTGCGGCGCAGGATGATACCATCGCCGAGCGGATCTGGTCGTATCGGAATTGCGGCCGCACGAAGACAGGACTGTGGTACGAGCATGAGCGCATCGGCCATAATGATCGAATGGGTGAATTCCAAGGCACGGTTCTTCGCTCGCAACTTCGCCGGCTGCCCGCGCAGTGTGGCATCCGCCAGCGCAACTACGATTTCTTCCTTTCGAAGATCCGCGGGCTTCCGGGCTTGAGGGCGCGGAAGCTGCGGCCGGATGCCGCCCAGCGTTGTCTCTCTGTGTTTATTCTCACGTTCACCGGCGAAGGCTGGGACGGCATTCACCGCGACCTTGTGCTCGAAGCGTTGCGCGCCGAGGGAGTGCCCGCCACGCTGGGTTACGGTTGGGCGAACTACCGAAACCCCGCCTTTGTGAACATGCCGCAGGCCATGGGAAATCGCGCCTTTGCTTACGGAGTGGAACGCTTTCCGGATTGGAGCCAATACGTCGAACGCTGCCCCGCAACGGAAGCGGCCTGCCGTGATCGCGCGATCTTCATGCCGCACGCGGTGTTGCTCGGCAGCGAAGCCGACATGCAAACGCTCGCTGATGCCTTCGCGAAGGTGTACGAACACCGCGCCGAGCTGGCTCAGCGCAAGGGCGGAGCTTCTTGAGATGCCCACCCATGGCGAATCGGTAATTCTCGAAGGGCGGCTCTTTCCGGACGGAAATCCAGCCCGTGTGAAAATCCACAATGGCTCTATTGCGTCCGTCGAATCAGCCGACTCGCTCGGGGAGCAGGCGGGCATGGAACGTTGGATTCTGCCCGGTTTCTTCGATCTCCAGGTGAACGGTTTTGCCGGTCGAAGTTTTGCCGACCCGAACCTCACCGTTGATGACGTGGAGTTCATCGCGCGAGCCCTGCTGCCGACCGGCACCACGCGCGTGCTGCCAACCATTGTGACGGCGCCACTGGATGTACTTTGTCGTCAACTGTCTGTGCTCGCGGACGCCATGGACCGTCTGCCGCTGGTCAAGGCCATGTGTCCGGGGGTTCATGTGGAAGGGCCGTTCTTCAACCCGGCCGATGGCCCACGCGGGGCGCATCGCCGGGAATGGGTCATGGACCCCAGCATAACCGCCTTCGACCGCATGCAGTCGGCCGCGCGCGGCCGAATCGCCATGCTCACGCTGGCACCGGAACAACCGGGCGCGATCGAGTTAATCCGCCACGTCGCGGGGCAGGGAGTGATCGTGGCCCTTGGGCACCATCGGGCGGATGACGCGACCATCGAGCGGGCGGTGGAGGCCGGTGCAAAGACCTGCACGCACCTCGGCAACGGCTCGGATGCGGTGTTGCCCCGCCTTGCCAATCACATCTGGCGTCAACTCGGCGAGGACCGGCTTTGGGCAAGTTTCATTCCAGACGGCCATCATCTGCCGGCGACCACGCTGCGCTGCATGCTGCGGGCGAAAGGTCCGGACCGGAGCCTGCTCGTCACGGATGCCATCGAACTGGCCGGAATGCCGCCCGGCCGCTATGTCCGTCGGGGAATCGAGACCGAATTGACGACGGACGGCAAAGTCGTGCTGGTGGGCACTCCTTACCTTGCCGGCTCGGTCGCTACCATGCCGTTGCTGATCGAACGTTCCGTCAAGGATGGCGGTTTGGGTTTTACCGATGCCGTGCGCCTCGCAACGCTGCAACCAGAGAAGCTGATGAATCGCCAGGCGCGTCCCTGGTCATGCCAGCCGGGGGAATCCGCGAATCTTGTCGGGGTTCTCTGGGATTCGAAAAAGCCGGCGCTCGAAGTGAAAACCGCAGTCATCGGGCAGTTCATTCACCGCTCGGGCGATTGAGCAGAGCCGGCAATTGGCAGCTCGCAACCAGGCAATCAGCCAAACCCGCCGATGAATCCAGCCCATTGCTTCCCAGATCAGGATTACCGCTTCCACATGCGGCTCGAGCAGGGGAGTGTCGCGAGCTTCTTTGGTCCGTCGGAAGCGCATGAAGCGATTCTGGCCGAGCGCCGCAAATGGTTGCGTGCGACGCCGCTGGAGTGCCTGATTCTTTGGGTGGAAGGCGAGCCGATGCTCGATGAACTGGCCGGGTTGGCGCAAGCCGGGGGGATTCGTTCGTCCCCTATGCTTTCTCCGCTCGTGCATTCGGGGTCGAAGCAAGCCAAACTCCTTCGCCTGGGCGAATCCTGGGAACCGGATTTTGTGCTCCTGCTTCCGGGAACAGACGGGATCTTCAAGGTCGTAGGCGGGTGTGTTTGTTTTCCTTCCTCCTGGCGACTGGCCGAAAAGCTCGGCCAGGGATTGGAGTTCGTTCATGCGCCGGTGCCCGGCCTCACGGCCGCGTTGGGCAGCCAGATTGATTCATTTCTGACGCGGATGAAGCCGGGGGTCGCCTGGTTGAGGTCGAATTGGGGCTTGAGCCGCTCGCCCGAATTGAATCAGCATCCGATGCGCAAACTGCCGCAACTGGACGCCGGGACGCCACCGGAGCAGATTTATTTGCGCGTCGAAGACCAGGCGTTGGTGAAGCTGCCGGTGACGGGAGGTGTGCTGTTTGGAATTCGCATCGTTAGCTTGCCATTGCCTGAGGCGAGGACGAACCCGCTCATCGCGCGCGGCCTGGTGCGGGCGTTGAAGACCATGCCGGAGTTGATGGCGGCGTACAAAAAGATCTTGCCAGTGCGTGAGGCCGTCGTGCGCTTTCTGGAATCTTGAAGTCTCTTCAGCCAGCGCTCAGCGCGGTTAGTCGTTCATAAGCCGCCGTCCACGCCGCAGCGTGGGGAACGATGGTCTCGGTCTTGAAGGAGTTGCGCGAGATTTGACGGGCGTGTTCGACGGATTTGATGTGGCCAAGAGTAAGGCCTTGCACGAGCACGTTGCCGATGCTGGTGGTTTCCTTCGCGGCGACAATTACCGGAACTTGGGTCGCGTTCGCGATGAAGTAATTCAGCAAACTGTTGCTCTGGCTGCCGCCGAGGACGAAGAGGCGGGTGAGGGGATTGCCGGTCAGATTTTCGATCTGGAGCACCGTCTTGCGATACATGAGCGCGAGGCTTTCGAGGATGCACCGGAACACCGGGCCGGGCTTGCGGGGAACGGTCTGGCGGGTCTCGCGGCAGAAGGCCTCGATCTTAAGCGGCATGTCGCCGGGCGTCTGGAACCGGGAGTCCGTTGGGTTGATCAGGGATTCGAAGGCCGGGGAACAGCCGGCCAGGTGCGAGAGGACGTCCGGCTCCATCGATTGGCCGCGCGAACGCCAGTAGCGCTGGCATTCGTCGAGCAGCCACAGTCCGGGCTCACGCTTGTGAAAGCACACCGTGCCGCCATAACCGAGTTCGTTGGTGAAGTTGAGCGTGCGGGCGATGTCGTTGATGAGCGGCGCGGAGAGTTGCGTGCCGATCAACGTGGCCGTGCCCGGCTGAATATAACCCCAGTTCTCGCCCGGGGAGATGGGCAGGCCGACCAAGGCGGCGGCGATTTCATTTGCGCAGGAGGCGATCACGCGGGTTTCCTGCAGGCCGACCTGGGTCGCGAATTGCGCCTGCAACGGGCCAAGGTCCGTCCCGGAGGGGACCACCGGCGGCAAAAGTTTTCCCGGCAGGCGCACGGTGTTCAGTACCCGGTCCGACCACGACCGGGTCAGCGGATTGTAAAGCTGCGACGCGCTGGCGAGGGAAAGTTCGGCGCGCGAGACGCCGGACAGCAGGTAATTGAATCCGTCCGCCACCGACATCAACCGGTGGGCGCGGCTCAGGCGGCCTAGCGGTTCCGCTCCGAGTTGGAAAAGTGAATTGTACCCCGAATCGCCCACACCGGTCTCGGCGTAGAGAGTTTCCCAAGGGAGGCGGCTGAGAATTTTTTTGGCCGCCAGTTTGGTGCGGTCCTCGAGGTAATGGGTCGCGGGGGTGATCAGGGTGCCGTCGGCTTCGAAGAGCAGGTAGTCGCCCGACCAGGAATTGCAACTGATGCCGTCCACCGGTTCCTCGTAGGTGGCGGCGCCGCGCAGTCCCAAAAGTACGTCATTGAACAACTGCGGGATGTTCCATTCCAGATGCTCTTTTTCGCGAGTGGGCTGGTTGGCGAAGCGATGGATCTCGTTCAGCCCAATCTTGTCATTATGGAGCGTGGCGAGAAGTACGCGACCAGACTCCACCCCCAGGTCACAAGCCACGTAGTAACGGCTCATCATCGTTGATCAATCCTCGCAAGACTCATGCCGCGCGGTTCGGTGGTAAGGCAAACGGCGAAGAAAGGTTGGGCGGCCAGCCTCTCTCGTTCGGCCCGCTTGACGCGGGCGGGGTTGTCGCGGCTCCGAAAGAATTCGGAGCGGATGCGAAAACCGCCACCGCGCGCGACGACTCTACCAATAGTTGAGGGGCCCTCCCTCCAATATGTCCAAAAAGTTTACACCTCCACGTTGCCACAGAAATGCACTTCGATGCCGAGTTCGGCGAGCATTGCCCCTTTTATGCGGCAGGCGCGGTGGGCTTGGGAACGGTTCGGCGTGTAGACGACCTGGATATGATTGGCTTTGTGGCGGGCCATCATCTGGTCGCGGGAAATCCCGTCGAGCACGGCGTGCATGATCGGCCATTGCGGCGTGGTCTCGCGCCAACGGCGATCGGTTTCCTTCGGGGGAAGTTTGACGACTTCCGCGACGCCCAGATCACAATGCAGGCGGCCGTCCATGATGAACACCCGGCTCCAGACAATGTGGCCGGGCTTGGAGATACCTTTCACGGTGCCGCCGCCGAGTCGGAAATACATGGCGGGCTGGCGCTCGCTGGAGGTCCCGCGATAGCCGCCGATGAAATGCGCGGGCGGCGCGGCGCCGGAAATCAGGAAGACCCACACGTAATCGTTGATGCCGTTGCCGCGATATTGCTGGCCCCAGCGAAGGTCGTGGAGGGTGTTTTCGGGAGCGAAGCCGAGTTCGGTCCAGAGGCGGTTGGTGGCCAGGCCGTCGAGGCCGGCGCATTCATCCACTTCGTTGAAATGGGGCAGGGCTTCGCCGGCGAAAAGCACTTTGCGCGTTTTCGGGCAGCGCACGGGCGGGCGGTCCAGGTTGTTCAGCAGGCCTTCGACGAGGTCGCTCGCGGGGGCGAGGTCTTTCAGCCCTTGTTGATATTGGATGCCGATCGTGGCGCAGCCGAACTCGGCGGCGATGCGGACGGCGGCGATGTACATCTTGCACTGCTCGAGAGTCTGCGAGCGCGTGAGTTCAGTTTCCTCGCGGCGGCCCCACTTGAAGGTCATGCCTTTGCGGAGGAGCCATTCCAGGACGGCCTCGGCTTCGGAAGCCTTGACCTCGCGCATGGCGGCGTAGAGGGCGGACTGGCTCAGGCGTTCCTTGAAGATGCCGGTCGGGTGCAGGAGTTCGTCCGGGATGATGGCGTTGAACATCCCCATGCAGCCTTCGTCGAACACGCCCATGATGGCCTTTTGGGATTTGAGCCGCCGGGCGACGCTTTGTCCAAGAGCGACTTCGTCGTTGGGCAATTTCAGGAGGCGGAGATCGCGGACGTGGCTTTGGTCGTGCGTGACGGCACCGGTGGCGAGCCACTCGCGGAGGCCGTTCTTGAAATAGTCGTCGCGGAAATTGTCGCTCCAGAGGGTGCTGTATTTGACGCCGGCTTTGGTGAGGGAACCGTTGAGGTTCAGCAGGCCGACGAGGCCGGGCCAGGTGCCGCTCCAGTTGGCGACGGTGAGAATCGGTCCCTGATGTGTGGTCAGGCCGGAGAGGACGTGATGGCTGTATTGCCACACGGATTCGGCAACGATGAGGGGAACCGTCGGATCGAGCTGGCGAAACACTTCCATCCCCATTTTTTGGGAATCGATGAACCCGTGCTGCTTCGCTTTATCGTACGGGTGGGCGCGGGAGACGGACCAGCCGGCGGACTTCAACGCGGCGGTGAGGGCTTTCTCCATGCGTTCCTGGGCGGGCCAGCATTTTTGGTTGGCGGAGAGGCGGAGATCGCCACTGGAAACCAGGTAGACGCGACGGCGTTTGGGGGCGGGGGAAAGTTTCATAGGGGTTCGTTCAATGCGCGGGCGGTTTTAGCAGAGAAGGGCGGGGGCGTCATGGAGAAAGTGGCAGCGGGGCAGATTAGGATTAAGATTACGATTAGGATTAGGAGGGGAATGAGGACCGCAGAACACGCGGAGACGGAAACACGCACCGGGACGGTGCGTGAACTCGCAGCCCCGAAAGCGTTCGGGGCCGCGCTACGAGGGGAATAGGGGCCCCCTTTTTTCAACTTGGACATACTATGACGAACTATGATTGCTGGGGTTTTTACTATGACAGGAGGTGTGACGGGCGGGGTTTCGATGGTGTGACGAACTTTGACTAGGTGTGACAAGGTGTGACGGGAGTTCATAGCGGTTGGTCAAATTCGGGGGCCACGCCACCGTGACGCCGCGGCCGCGCAGCAGCGCGGCCCTACCGTGAATGCGGTGATAGTTCACGGCGCTAGATGAGGCATTCGGGGTGGTCGTATTGGGGGTGATCGAGTTGGGGGAGGACGGCTTCGCCGAAGACCTGGTAGCGGAGGAGGTCCATGCTGGTGGGGTAGATTTCGAGGGCGGGCGGGGGTTGGGTTTCGTCGGGGAGCTTTTTGCCATGCACGGCCATGGCGCGGAATAGCTGGTGGCGTTCACGGGCGAGTTTGCCGCGGGTGGCGAGGCGTTCGCTGCGGCGCAGGGCGAGGATTTCACGGGAGAGTTGGCGGAGGCGCTTGAGTTCGGCCACGGGATCCCTGGCCGGGGTGTTGGCGGCGGCCTGGGCGAGGGCGAGGTAGCGGATGCCAAGCCACTGGGCCAGGGAGTCGGTGATGGTTTCGGCGTCGGGGGATTCGAGGCCGGCGCGGTCGGCGGAGAGGGTTTGGGAGAAGTCCACGGCGTCGCGGCGGAGCTTCCAGGCGCGGAAGGAATGGGTTTTGTATTGGGAGAGGTTTTGTTTGGAAATGGGGTGGCCCTGGAAGTGGTCGGAGATGAAGGGCTGGACGTCGGGATGGGAATTGAGCCAGGCGAGGATGGCGTCGGGGTTTTGGGTTTGGTCGAGGCGTTCGTTGACCTGGTCGCGGATGGCGGAGGGGAGGCGGGCGATTTTTCCGGGGTTGCTCATGATTTTCTTATCCTTTCCGAGGGGGAGTGTAGCGGGGGCACTTGGACATTGGCTGTCCAAGTGAAAAAAATGTTTTTGGGGAGAAGAACGGAGTTTTTAAGCACCCACGTTCGCATGGGAGCTTCGGCGGGGCACGGGGATGGGCACCGATGTGGGACGGAAGACGGGGAAAGGGAATTAACGCAAAGGGCATAAGGCGCGATGACAGAAAAATTTTATGACAGAAAAATGGGAAGGGACGGAGAAATGGAAAAGTATTTAACCGCCCGCCTTCGCTTGCGAGCCTTGGCGCGGCACGCGGATGGAGACGGATGGGGAACGGAAGCTCCAAAAGGAAAGACCTTGAACACCAAAGAAACGAAGGAAACGAAGAGGGCAGGAGCAGGACAAAATGATTGACCACGTCCCCGCTCGTGTTCACGTGATTGTCAGCCGGCTGGGTGAGCTTTGAAAACTTGATCCCCCGAGCCGGCATGAAAGCCGACGGTCAACGCTGGCGCAGGAAAAATCACCCTGGATGGTTCCCAAAACACCCGCAGCTCTTCCCATCATCGAGAAGCCGTCATCGCTTCCGCCAACGAGAAAAACTTCGACTCGAAAAAAAACCTTGTCTCGCACTTAGCCTACCAGCATCGCCCGCCTTTTCGCACAGGCTCGCCCATGGTTAGCCTGCAGGTTGCCTGCGAGTAATCAAAACCCACATGAATATCTGGCTACCGAGATAAACCGCGACGAACGCGGCGACGAGCGGCCACACCGAGTGCCACACCTGGCCAACGTAATACCAATCCGTCCGGAAGCTCAAAACCACAACACCCAGATAATGGAGGATGAGAATCGCAGCGGCAGCGATCTGGCAGGAACGGAAGCGACGGAATGCCAGAAGCGTCCCGACAATCGGCCAGAGCACCAAGCCCAGCATCGCCAACCCCTCTGACGTACTGCAAGGGGCAAGCAACGCCGCGCCGAAAAACTCAGAGCCATGACCCGCGCCGGTGAAGGCGTAGCCCACAAACACCAGGCCGCAGTAAAGGACCGTAATCCCGAAGGCGAGTGTTATGGACCTGAGCGTGCTCATGCAGGCTAACAATTATTCACTACCTAACAGAAGGGCGGCTTCCGCCCCCAAATAACCTACGGCGGCTCTGATCGCCAACCAACCCAATGTTGTGCCGCTTTATCGTCGCTGGCTTGAGCCCATTTGAGGGGAGTTTGGGCGGGGGTTTGTAAAACGCGTTCGGATTGGTGGGGGATGGCGTTGGTGGTGGTGAACATCCATGTTTTCGGGAGCGCTGCGGCTCACAGAGCCGCGCTCCGGGAATTTGCGCACCGAACCGGCCCAGACTGGCATGGCTGGTGGCCCTGAAAAATTTCTGGCATCCTTATCGGATGCAGGGGGAATTTGGGGCCGTAACCGGTGGTCGTTCCTTGCAGACTCGGAACGACCACCGGCTATCATCGGTCATGCCTTCGGCATGGAAGGCGGGCGTTCTGCGACCAGAACGGATTCGCAGAGCGGGTTAAAGCGATGAACGCTGCGGTGGAGGGTTTTTCAGGATCTGTTATCGCCGGAAGCCGCCGCCGCCGTGGAAGCCGCCGCCGCCCCAGCCACCACCACCACCGCCTCGATTCCAGCCGCCGCCGCCGCTGGAGTCGTGATCTCCACCCCAACTGCTGCCGCTGCTGTGGTCGGAACCCCAGCCGCCACTGCCGCCCCAACCGCCACCGCTGCTGTGATCGGAGCCCCAGCCGCCGCCGCCACTGCCGCTCCAGCTATTGTAGCGCTGGGAACCGGTGGACTGGGCCGAGGCCTGGCGGTTCGCGTAGCTCGACCCGCTGCTGCTCGAAGAGGAGGTGGGTTTGCTGTAACTGCTGTTGTAGGAAGATTGCGAAGGGTGCGACTGGCTGGCCTGGTTGTTGTAAGAGGATTGGGAAGTGCTGGTGTCGTTGGGGTGCGCGCTTTGGTAGGTGGACTGGTTGGCGGAGGTGTCGCCCTTGTCGTACGTGTAGGTGTTGCCGCTTTTGTCGGTGGTGACGGTGCCGTTGTTCCAGTTGGCGGAATTGCCGGTGTTGCCGTTGTAGGCGCTGCCGCTGCGGTCCACGTTGGCGGTGCCGTTGTTGACGTTGCCGGAGGCGGTGGTGGTGTTGTTGAAGCTGCTGCCGGTCTTGGAATCCGAGGCATTGACGGTGCGGGAGGCGTTGTAATTGCCGTTGTAGGCGTTGCCGGAGATGCTGGCAGAGCTGTTCTCGCTGCGGCCGGTGCTGGGGTTGTAACCGGAGGTGGTTCGCTGGCCGTTGTAGTTGCCGCTGTAAACGTTGGCGGAGCCGGAGGCGTGGGAATTGGCGGTCGCGCCGCTGTTGGGGTTGTACCAGGAGCTGTTGCGGGCGCCGGCGGCCTGGCCGGTGTACGGGTTGTAAGCGGCAGCACCGTTGACGGTGCCGTGGGTGCCGGTGTACGGATTGTACGCGGTGGCCGTGCCGGCCTTCCACTCGGTGCCGGTGTAGGGGTTATAACCATGATAGGTCGTGCCCGAAACGGAGGTGCCCCAATGCGAATAATAGTTGCAGGAGTTCACGTTCACACAGGAGTAGCTGTAATGATACGGATACGAGTAGCTGTAGCAGCCGTAGTGCGGCTCGTAGTAGCAGCTCGTGCTCATGCCGGCGCAATAGCCGAAGCCGAAGCCGATCGCCGCGCCCATCGCGAAAGCCGCGCCGGCGCCGTAGGTGGGCGGGTAGGCGACGTAGGTGGTGCCCACCACGACAGGCGGGTAGTAATAGCCGGTGCCGTAAACCACGGTGCCGCCGGGTGTGATCATCACGCCCATGTAGCCGGGGGTGTAGCCGACGTAAACGAGGGTCGGGGTGTAGCCATAAATATAGGTGTAGGTGACGTAATGAATCGGGGACGTCACCGGTATCGTGTAAATGGCGGCGGGTACGGCGGTGGCGACGGCCCACGGCCCCGTGGAAGAGGAGGACACGAACCAAACGCCCCCCTGGCAGGCATAGTAGGATTTCGTGTTCACCATGATCACCGGGGTGGCGGTGTTCACCGCGTAGCAAAGCGTGGTGCCGGCGATTGGCATGAAGCTGGGCGCGCCGACGTAGTCGAGCGTGAGCTTCGCCTTGTCGCGATAGACGGAGGCGGTTTGCGGGATCGTGCTCGCAATGACGGCTTCCTGCGCCTGCGGCGTGCCGGCTACGGAAAGCAAGACGTTGGATTTGGGACTGTCGGGCGGGATCTTTTTGAAATCCGCGGGCAAAGTGTCGGCCGCGACATAACTCCAGGGTCCGTAGAGCGAAGCCGCGCGGAACCAGCGTCCCGAGATGAGGATGTAATAATTGGCGTCGTCCAGATAATAGAAGATGCCCTGGTTGCTGTTGGGCACGTAGAGGAGGTCGGTTCCGGCGACGGAGAGCAGATTGGCGGTGCCGGCCGTTTGAAGCAGTTCGGTGGGTGTCGTGGCGACGTAGATGGTCGGCGGCCCGGTCAGGGTGGCGTGCGGCGTGGCCGGGTCCACCTGCTGCGTGGCCATGGCGGCATCGTAGGCGGTCTGGATGTCGCCCGGGGGCGTGAGCGAGACCGCCCAGGGACCTTCGATGGAGGGGGCGGTGTACCAATAGCCCGCCGCGTTGAGATAATAGCCTTGGGAGAGCAGGTTGGTATTTTCGAGCAGAATGGCGCGCGTGTTGATCACGCGGAGATATCCGGGAATCAAAGGCTTGATGACCGGCGTGCCGTCGATTTGGACGAGGAGGGAAGGCTGGGTGGTGTAGATGACGCGCGGCGGGGTGTTGTCCACTTTCTGCACCATGGATTTTTGCACCTCGGCCGAAACCGCGAAGGTGGCTTCCAGATGGTCCAGGGGTATGGTCTTGGTCGCTTTGGGCAGTTCGCCCTGGATGATCGCCTGGTAGATGGGCTGCAGCGAACGCTGGGTGGGGAAATCCATTTTCGTGATCTGAAAATCCTCCAGGGTCACGAGGCGGTTTACTTTGTCCACTTCCGTGCGCGCCTGGTAAAAGACGACGCCCAGGTTTTCATTCGTGGTTCCGGCTGGGCGCACCGCGATGGCGAACCGGCCGGTGATCTGGTTGCCCGTCCAGGTGGCAATCTGCGGCTGATAGACGGCGAACTCATAGCCGTTGGTCCCGAAAAACCGCGGCCACTGGAGTGAAACTGGATCGAGCAACGGACCCGCGGGCGTGGCGGTGGGAGCGGAAGCGGTGACCTGGGCAGGGGACAGACTGGCCGTCATTGCAAACAGCACGATGGCGGCGAGAAAATTTGACGAAATACGAGTAACAGCTTTCATGGAATGCCTTTGAATTGTTCCGAAGTAATGCGGGAACGATACTCGCTCCAAGGCGGGCGATTGCCAAGGAGAAACATGGTTTTCATCGCAGAGGTTGCCGGGTTTGGTTTGCCACGCCCGCGCGAAAGATTTGCGAGGAGTGAGCCCATTGATCCGAGCGTCGGAATGCGCTGGGGCGTGCTGCGGCTCATAGAGCCGCGCTCCGTTCCAAGGACGGCCTCAACTTGCGTTCTTGCGTCCGCCATGAAAGCGGTTATCATCCCTCGCGATGAAATTCTTTTTGGCGATTCTGGCTTACGTGTTGATGGGAGCCGTGCTGGGCTGGGGAATTCTGCTCCTGATGCACGGCAATCCGTGGTTGCTCATCGTGGGCGTCCTGGCTTACCTGATCGCCTTTGCCAAGCTCGGGTGTCTGCCGAAGAAGTCGCACTAAACGGAGCGCGGCCGGCTCGGCGGGATGGTTTTTCTTCATTAGCCACCGATTTCACGGTGGCGCGGTTTTCCGGAATCTTCATGCGTGCCGTGCTTCAACGGGTGGCGAATGCGCGCGTTGAAATTGGCGGCGTGGTAAAGGGCAGCATGGGGCGGGGTCTCCTGGTGCTGGTGGCGGTGACGCCCGAGGACACCGCGGAAGACATCGAGTGGCTCAGCGGCAAGATCGTGCGGATGCGCATCTTCGCGGACGAGCAGGGCGCGATGAACAGATCGGTGCAGGAGGTCGGCGGCGAGATACTGGTGGTGAGCCAATTCACACTTTACGCGAGCACCCGGAAGGGCAACCGGCCGGGCTTCAGCACTTCGGCGGGCGCGGACATCGCGAAGCCCATGTACGAGAAGTTTGTCAACCGAGTGGCGCAGGACTTGGGCAAGCCCGTGCCGACCGGTGAATTCGGCGCAGACATGCAGGTGTCGCTGACGAATGACGGACCGGTGACGATCATCATTGATTCGCGGCTTAAGGAATGAGAGCGCAATTAGCGAATTAAGGACTCAGTGAGTCAGCGAGTGGGGAGGTGCGTAAATTATTTGACCACGAGCGGGAGGTGGGTAATCTTGAGGCATTCACCACTCGCAGGAAGGGTTTTGCCCGCTATTGGGCAGGGGCTTTGTAAATAAATGTGGACGGTTTTTTGAGGCGGGATTACTGTCGGGCAAAGGAATCCCGGAGGCGAAGGGTATGAGCAAGACAACGAATCGCAGGCGAAGGGAAGCTGCAACCAAAGGCAGTCCAGTGACGTCTAACCTTTTCAGATGAATTTGCCCGGCGGTGCTCCTGTGCTTTCCGGCTGCGGGTTGTGGCAGCTAGCCGGTGAACCTGCGGATGCAGGTTAACCACGCGGAAGCAGAAGCCCGCCGGGCCTTTTTATTGCTGTTTCAAGGCCCGGTAACGACGCGGTAGTAGCGTCGGGTCAGATTGGTGGGGGAGTAATCACTGTAGTCGAAGCTGCCGGTAACCGAGGTCGCATTGGTGGTCAAGGGTGACCACGAGGACAGATCGGTCGAGGTCTGAACCACACACGTAAGATTCGTCGCCGCAGTGACGTGTAACTGAACCGGGCCGCCGATGACCGGGAGCGACGCGTTGAGGTGGATGGGGGTCAGGGCTTTGCGGAGGTTGAGCCGTCCGCCGGTGCGACATTTGTTGTTGAGCGCGCCGAGTTTGTCCACGCCGGTCAGGAGGCGGGCGATGGTGGTCTGGTAGCTTTCGCCGGGAAACTCCGCCAGCAACAGCGCGAGCGCGCCGCTGACATACGCGGCGGCGAAGGAAGTGCCGGAATAAGATCCGACGTAGGACGAGTCCGAAGTGTTGTAGGTGGAGGTGATCGATTCGCCGGGAGCGGCGAGGTCCACGTTGGTCGCGCCGTAGTTCGAGAAGACGCCGAGGGCGTCGTTGCCGGCGGTGTAGGCGACGCTGACGATGTTGTCGATGTTGTAGGCGGCGGGGTAGGTGGGTTTGACGTCGATGTTCACGGCGGGGAAGACATTTCCGGCGGCGGTGACGAAGATGATGCCGGCGTCGCGCAGGGCGAGGATGGCGTTGGAAATGGCGAGCGAGGAATTCGTGCTGCTCCAGCTGGCATTGATGATGCGGGCGCCGTTGGTGCGGGCGAAATCCATGGAGGAAATGATGTCCGAGTTCGTGCCCTGGTCCTGGCTGTTGAAGCACTTGCAGGCCATGAGCTGGACTTTCCAGGCGACGCCGACGACGCCTTTGCCGTTGTTGCCGAGTGCGCCGAGCGTGCCGGACATTTGGGTGCCGTGACCGTCCACGCTGTCGTCGGCGGGATCGTAGGTGCCGGTGATGGAATTCACGCCATTGCTGCCGTTGTAGGGGCTGACCCAGAGGTTGGACACGAGGTCTTCGTGGGTGTAACGAATGCCGGAATCCAGGACGGCGACGATGATGTTGCTGGCGGAGGTGATATTGTCCCAGCCGGCGGGCGCCTGGATTTGGTTGAGGCCCCAGAGCGTGCCATTGGTGTAATAGAAGTCGTTCGGGATCGTCGCGGTTTGCGCGAGGTAATCCGGCTCCGCGAATTCGACGAGGCCGCTTTGCTGGTAGCGCTCGATCAAGGAGGGGACGCTCTCACCTGGGGGCACAGACACGACCTGGATGCCGCCGAGATGTTTGTACGTATACAGAACGCCGGCATTATTTCCGGCGTTGAGACGCGCCAGGCTCTCGGGGCTCGCGGTAGCCCTGGGTTTGATAAGGATCCGCGTGCTGCTGAAGGGCGGGGCGGCTTTATCGGCCCCGGATGCGGGCGTGGAGAAGAGGACGCACAGGAAGATTAGCAGGCTGCCGGCTATTCTTCGAAGGAGCGTTTTCACGGGAAGCTCGAGACCGGGACGGCCTTATTTCTTGCGTGCAAACGTGACGCTGAAGGTCTGTTGCAGGGCGGCCTGGTAATACTCGCCAAAGAGCTGGTCGTGTTCCTTGTCGAGCGCCAGGCTGTAGGTACAACCAGGATAATTCTCGTCCCGGAGTTCGATGAACACCTTGGTGGCGCCTTCGCCGCGCATGGCGGCGGCGCGGGACACGTTGATGGGGTTGGGATTGAAGTAACCGACTTCCAATTTACCGTCGGGCGCGACGCTCTTGATATCGACCGTGTAGTCGCCGTCGGCGCGAAGCCATTTCCCCTGGAGTTGCGCGTAGTCGGCATTAACGGCCGGGGCTGCCGCAGCATTGGTGCTGGTGGCGGCTGGTGGGTTCGTGGCCGGTGGCGGATTTGGAGCCGGTTCCGCTTTCTTGTCGCAGCCGGACAACACGAAGGCCGCCAGCAAACAGACGGAGACCCTTTGGGGCAGGTTGAACGATGGTTTTTTCGGGGGAGTGGAAAGGCTCGGAATCATAGCACGCTTGATCAATCATATAGGCGATGACCGGCAGGGGTTCAATCGTGAAGTTGTTTTTTAGAAATCCATTGGCACATATGCACAATCCGTCCTATAGTCACGGCGCGTGAAACGAAAAGTCGCGGGCCAGACTAAATCGAAGACGACCGCGGCCGGGAAAGCTCCCGGCCGGATTCATCCGATCATCATCTATCCGTTTCGTCATCCGGAGGATTTCAGCGATCTCGAGCAATTGTACGGGCTCGTGAAGAAGCTGGATTCGCAGCCTTCGGTATACGCCCGGCCGATCACGGTCATGGACCGGAAGACGCATTATTCGCGCACGCGCGATCGCAAGTTCCATTCATTCCGCGACAAGGTTGTGTCGCGTTATTCCGAGGTGCTCGATTCCTGGTCGGTGGACACGTGCCAGATGTGGTATGCGGGGATGGGCATGGCTTTCGAACGGGGTGGACCACGCGATGTATATTGGATGATCCCGGGCGATTTCAATTACGGCAGCCATGTGGGGCAGGAAGTGCTCGGGCGGCTGCATGATCTCCCGGAGATTTGCGTCGAGCTGAATCAGGACGTTTGCATCGGGGAGATTGAAACCGATCATTCGAATCCGAAGCAGCTCATTGATACGTACGGGACGTTTGCCCTTTTGTACAATTGGTTTCCGTCCGAAGGTCGCGCCATCCGCCAGTATACCGAGCGTCCGCGCTCGGAGTTTTTTGCGGTGCGGCATTCGTTCCTGCGCGAGTTGTTGTCCCGTCGCTGGTACGCCTACGAGCAAACGGTGGTGATGCTGTTGCAGGCGCTGTTGAGCGGGCGGCGCATCAGCCGGTTTTCGGTCGGTAACATTTCAGATCTGCCGCAGCGTCCGGAAAGTTTTGCTTCAGCAGTGCAGCAGGTGGAGCGCGCCGAGCGCGTGATGAAGTCGGTCTGGCGCGAGCGCCACGAAGACCGGCCCGGCTGGCGGAATGAATACCGCCGGCTCGAGGCCCAGTCCGAGCAGGTCCTGCGCACGGCGCTGATCATTTTTGAGAATCTCCTGCGCTGATCCCCCCAGCGCCTCATTAGTCCAAAGTCCAAGCAATGAATCCGAACTTAAGTGCCCATCGCAATTTACGTGCCGTCAATTTTATCTGCAACGCACCCACGGCGCAGTCCGTGAGCCTCGTCGGAGATTTCAATCACTGGGACCCGGTCAAAAATCCCATGCAAAAAATGCCGGATGGCGGCTGGCTGTTGCGCATCGAACTGCGCCACGGGCATCATCGCTATGCGTTCATGGTGGACGGCGTGCTGACGCTGGACCCGCGCGGGCAGGGGATTACGAGGAATGATCAGGGGCAGCGGGTATCACTGGTTCCCGTGAGCTAACAGCGAAGGGGAAAGACGAAGCACGAATGTCGAATGACGAAGGAATTCCGAAGCGCGAAATTCGAAGGGCAGCGCTAGACTGCCAATTCTAGTTTCGAACTTCGAGCTTTTTTCGGAATTCGTGCTTCGTCCTTTGCGCCTCCGGCGCATCACTCCCAGATCTCGTTGTAGAAGCCGACGATGTCGCCCTTGGAGCCTTCCGCTTTGAATTTCATGGCGGAGCGGGGGTGGGCATTCAGGAAGCCGGTCAGCATGTAGGGCAGGTCGAAGCCCCAGAGGAGTTTCGCGCGCATGGGCTCGATGGATTCCTGGACGCATTTCAGGATCGGGCGCAGGTCGTACTTCGGGTTGTGGAGGAAGCCGAGAAGCAGCTCCATCGGGCAATTGCCCGCGCCGCGACCGAGGCCGGCCATGGTGGCGTCGAGCATGTTGGCGCCGAGGACGATCGCTTCGATGGTGTTCGCGAAGGCGAGCTGGAGATTGTTGTGGGCGTGGATTCCGACTTCCTTGCCGGCGGCTTTGCAGTGCTTGAGGTATTTCTTTACGAGGTATTGCACCTGTTCGCTGTAGAGGCCGCCAAAGCTGTCCACGACGTAGATGCCCAAGGCCTTGGATTCGGCGAGCATGGCCAGGCCTTCCTCGAGTTCGTACTCGGGCACGGTGGAGACGGCCATCAGGTTGACGGTGGTTTCGTAACCCTTCTTGTGGGCGTCCTCGACCATTTCGAGCGCGGTGGGAATCTGGCTGATGTAGGTCGCCACGCGCACCATGTCGATCACGCTGTCTTTTTTCGGCAGCAGATCTTCATGGTAGTCGGTGCGTTCGGCGTCGGCCATGACGGCGAGCTTGAGCTCGGTTTTGTTGTCGCCGACGATGCGGCGGAGGTCTTCTTCGCGGCAATATTTCCAGGCGCCATGTTCGCCGGGGGTGATGTTCTTGCGCGAGGCCTTGTAACCGAATTCCATGTAATCGATGCCGCCCTCGACGCAGGCCTGGTAAACGGCTTTGACGGTGGCATCGTCGAAATGGTGGTTGTTCATCAACCCGCCATCGCGGATGGTGCAGTCCAGCACTTTGATTTCGGGGCGGTAGGACAGCCAGCGGCCGGCGGCGCTTTTTTTGGACTTCTCGGTTTTGCTTTCAGACTTTTCGCTCATACATCAAGGGTCGCGTGCGCGCGGCGACAGAGCCGGTGGGCAAGCGGGGAATTAGCTGCGTTGCGGCGGGTAGAATAGGGAGATGGGAAGCGATGGCAAGCGTAACGAGGGGTAAAAGCGTGAATTATTTGAATTAGTTAATTCAGGTTAAACGTTTCATTATTGGGAATTTGGCAGATTTGTGCTGCGTTGTAGGTCAGGATTTGTTAGAGTGGCCGGCGTGAAACTTGGCTTGGGCCTGTATCGGCATCAACTGAATCGCGAGCACTACGATTTTGCGCGGCAATGCGGCTGCACGCATTTGGTCATTCACCTGGTGGATTACTTCCGGTCGTCGCGCAGCAACCAACCCGGGGACCAGCCGGTGGGGGATGATACGGGCTGGGGATTGGCGGGCGACCCGGAGAGGCTGTGGTCGGCGGAGGAATTAAAGGCGATTCGCAAGGGGATCAATGAGGCGGGGTTGGAACTGGAGGCGATTGAGAATTTTGATCCGGCGCATTGGCATGATGTGTTGCTCGATGGGCCGCGCAAGGCGCAGCAATTGGAGAATGTCAAAACGATCATCCGGAACGTGGGGGCTGCGGGGATTCCGATTTTTGGATACAATTTTTCGATTGCCGGAGTGGCGGGACGGGTGAAGGGGCGATTCGCGCGCGGCGGGGCGGAAGCGGTGGGGATGGATGGGCCGGTGGATAAACCACTGCCGAAGGGGATGGCGTGGAACATGGTTTATGATCGGAACGCCGCGCCGGGAGTCGTGCCGAGCGCGACGTCCGAGGAGCTCTGGAAGCGGTGCAGGGATTTCCTGGACGCAGTGATTCCGGTGGCGGAGGAGGCGGGGGTGACGCTGGCGGCGCATCCGGATGATCCGCCGATGCCGACGATCCGCGGGCAGCCGCGTTTGGTGTTTCAGCCGGCGCTTTACCAGAAGTTGATTGATTTGAATCCCAGTCCGCGCAACGCGTTGGAGTTTTGCGTGGGGACGCTGGCGGAGATGACAGAGGGAAATGTGTATGAGGCGACGGAGCATTACAGTCGCCAGGGCAGGGTGGGGTATGTGCATCTGCGCAACGTGCGGGACAAGGTGCCGTATTATAAGGAAACGTTCATTGATGATGGGGCGGTGGATGTGTTGCGGGTGCTGAGGATTTTGAAGAAGAACGGGTACCAGGGCGTGGTGATTCCAGACCATGCGCCGCAAATGACGTGTGCGGCGCCGTGGCATGCGGGGATGGCGTTTGCGCTGGGGTATTTGCGGGCGGGGATGCAGGTGGTGGAGAAAGAAGCATGAGGGTGGGGCGAGAGAGTTTGAGAGAACAGCGGGTATTTGGACGTTGCTGCGGACAAGAATGTCCGCGCTCCGGGACAGTGGGGATGCAGGCGGTAGGAGAAAGAATAGGACGGATAGGACTGATAGAAGGCCAGTATGAAGAATCCATTTTCACTTAAAGGCGAAACGGCACTGATTACGGGTGGCGGGAGCGGGCTGGGGTTTGGGATCGCGCGGTGTTTCGTGAAGGCGGGGGCGCGGGTTATTTTGGTGGGGCGGCGGCTCAATGTGCTGCAGGATGCAGCGAAGCAACTGGGGCCGGCGGCGAGTTGTGTTTCGCACGATATCACGGCGCCCACTGATGCGGAGAAATGGATGAAGGGCGTGGCCCGGCGATATGGACCGATTACGATTCTGGCGAATAACGCGGGGATTCATCTCAAGAAGGCCGCCACCGAGACGACGACGTCGGAATTCAATGATATCCTGCAGACCAATGTCATTGCGGCGTTCAAGCTGACGCGCGCGGTGTTGCCCGACATGATGGAGCGCAAGCACGGCAATATACTTTTCACGGCTTCGATGGCTTCCTTGTTTGGTATTCCGCGCGTGGTGGCGTATGCGGCGGCGAAATCCGCTTATTTGGGGATGGTGCGGACGTTGGCGACGGAGTTGTCGGCGAGCGGGATTCGCGTGAACGCGGTGGCGCCGGGGTGGATCGATTCGGCGATGATGAGGAACGCGCTGGCGAATGATCCTGAACGGGCGAAACGGATTCTAGGACGGACACCGATGCAGCATTTTGGCACGGCGGATGATGTCGGGCACGCAGCGACTTATCTTTGTTCGCCCGCGGCGGGTTTCGTCACGGGAGTGATTTTGCCGGTGGATGGCGGGGTGAGTATTGGGTTCTGAGTCGGAAGGAACGCTCCAGTTAAAGGGATGGCTCGCCCTCACCCCGGCCCTCTCCCCCGGGGGAGAGGGAGGGCTGTCGGGTGGTTTCGGGAGTGGTGGCGTTTTGGCGGCTGTGGTCTGCGTTAGGTTGACGTAAGAACAGGGGCAGAGGGACCGCTTTCGCCTAGCTAGGGCGCGGCACGCTACGGCAGTCCAAAATCTGGAGGAATGTCGCGCGCGCTAATCTGTGATTGAATCGTCCAGACTAGGACTTTCGCTTTCGAGCAGCCGATTTCTTTTTGGCCGGAATCGCCTGTGCGATCGCGCGCAGAATCGCCGCCAGATTGTGGATGCTGGTGAGGTGGCCTTCCTCGACGATGTAGTGGGGCTTGGCGCCGGGATAGGGCTGGCCTTGCTCGCATTGATCCGCCAGTTCGGCGCTGGCGGGGACGATCTTGACGTACAGCAGATCATCGCAGACGAGGGCCACGACCTTGCCGTCCGCGTAGAGGGCGTACTCGCCGAACATGGGGCGCGCAGAGAAGGATTCCGGGGCGCGGAGTTTGGTCAGGATGAACTCGATGGTTTCTTTGCGTGTGGCCATGGCGGTTTGGTCGTTCGAGGGCGCATTTTGACTGTGCCTGGTTTGGATGAGCAAGCGTGTATCGGACTGAAGTGTAACCGATTGGTTAGCGAGAAACGGTTGCCGGGTGGCATCCTTATCGGATGCAGGAGTTTTCGATTCGGTGACCGGTGGTCTTTCCTCGCGGACTCGGAACGACACATCGGCTACTTTATATCATCCCTTCGGGATGGGGGCGATTGCGTGTGGGGTTGGACACTTAATGCCGCCATGGGGTTAAGGGGTGTTCAAATCCAGAAATCTGCGAAATGGGGAATGTATGGTTGGAAGCAGTTTGATGATTTTCAAGCGGAGGAGAGGTTGCGGGCGCTGCGGCTGGTCGGAGGACCGACACAGCCGCCGCCCGGGAGATGCAGCAGGATGCGAGATTTTGGTGTATATTTTGTCTGACGGGACGAATATGTTGCGCTTGTGGAAAATCAATCGCATGGACAGCTCACTGGCAAAGGCCTTCCGCATGCGCTGGTCGTCCCACAACTTGAACTTTTAACCATACACACATTATGAGCCATAGAGATCATTCCCATACTGATGCGAGCCAACTGGCCGACGACGCCCGCGCGTTGATGGCTGCCACCGCCGACGTGGCCGGAGAGAAAGTCGCCGAAGCCCGCAAACGCCTGGCGGCCGCGCTGGAAAGCGCGAAAGAAATCGCGAGCAAGGTCAAAGACAAAGCCGTGGAAGGCGCGAAGGTCACGGACAAAACCATTCGCGAAAATCCTTATCAAGCGATTGCCGTCGGCGTCGGCATCGGGTTTCTGCTCGGGTATTTGATTGCGAACCGTCGTTCGCGCCGGGACGACTAGAGCGACCCTGGACGGAAGAACTGAAGCGGAAGGAACACGCCGGCAGAGATGCCGGCGCTCCCAGGACTAAACTAAAGCAACCATGGATTCAGGGGCAGAGAGGCCAGGGCTGTTGGACGGCACGAAAGTGCTGGCGCGGCGGCTGATGGTAATCGGTGAAAACCGGTTGGAGCTGCTGCTGGTGGAATTGCAGGAGGAGCGGGCCAAGCTCCTGCACGGGGTGGTACTGGCCCTGGCGATCGCGACTTTCGGTTTGCTGGCGGGCATTGCGTTTTCGGCGCTGCTGGTGGTGCTCTTGTGGGACCGGTATCCGGTGGCGGTATTGGTGGCCTTGACGGTTCTATATACGGGAGCGGCAGTCGTGCTCTACGTGCGTTTGCAGGGATTCCTGCGCGACTGGAGAATGCTCTCGGCGACGCTCGACCAACTTCAAAAGGACCGCGCCGGTTTGGAATCCCTGCTCGAATGAGTCCACTGGAGGCACGCAAGCAGTTGCTGATCGCGGAGAGCGAGATTAATCGCGCGCAATTGGCGCGGGAGTTCGAGTTGGTGAAGTCGAACGCGCGCGCGCTGCGGGAGCGGGCTAAATCTTTTGGAAGCCTGGCCTCGTCGGTCGCGGCGATGGTGACGGGGTTGAGTGCGTTTCGAGGAATGGGTCGCGAGAGGTCTGACGGAAAGCGGTCCTGGGTGAAGACCATTTTGAAGGTTGCGGGGTTTGCTGCGAATTTCTGGCTCGCGTTCCGATCGCCCGGACGGGAGCGGAAAGAGGGATAGGTGGTAATGTTTTGATAAGCCGGAACGATTCCATTGAAGGGAAGGCTCGCCCTCACCCCGGCCCTTTCCCCCAGGAGAGGGAGAGCGTTTGGACGGTTTGGGTTTGGGGCGCGGTTTGGTGAAATCGGCTCCGGTGGGTGTTTGGAAAGAGTGAGCCTCGTCACCTTCCAAGATACAGGGATTGTGGCCGTGGGGTAACCCGATGCGCGTGACGACTTTGAACGAAAAGCGGCAGAGGACTGCCCCAGTCCAAAACCTGGCGGACGTTTTTCGGGCTTCGTGCTTGCGTTCGCCTATCCTTTGCCCACCAAACGCACGCGATTGAAGAACTCGGCTGCTACGAGAGGGGATGCGGACTTCGCGCTTCGCAACTTCATGAAGGTTTTTTGAGCGACGAGGTTTTTCGTCGTGGTTGCAGGCAGGCAAGGACCTGGCAGAGTACGGTCCAGCGCGTGGGAGGCGAAGCGCAGGGTCATTATTAAACCAGATGCTGCTGACGATTCAGGATTCTAAAAACTTAAAAAATCTACTTGAACCGGATTCGCGGCTGAGGCAGGATTTCCGTCTCTGAGCTTGCCTTGCCGGGGGATAGTGTCGGCGGGCAACAGCGTTTTTCGCGAATGCGATCATTCAACATTTTATTAGTGTGGCTGTGTCTGGCGATGGGTCCGGTGACGGGCTTGGGCGCCGAGACGGCGGAACTCCATGCCGCCAAGGGCGAGGTCGCCCACGAAGCCGGGAAACATCACGAGGAGGGTCTGACCGCCCACGCGGTCAACATCTGGACGATTCATTTGCCGGGTGGATTTAGTTTTCCGATCACCAACTCGATGCTGGTGACGTGGGGTGTCGCACTGCTCCTGATCATCTTTGCGCAGGTCGCGAATCGCCAGATGCGCGACGTGCCGTCGGGCGCGCAGAATTTCTGGGAGTGGCTGGTGGAGAGTCTGTATGGTTTTCTGGAAGGCATCATCGGTCACGAGTTGGTGCGCAAGACGTTTTGGTTTTTCGCCACGATCTTCATCTTCATTTTGTTTTCCAACTGGCTCGGTTTGGTGCCGGGCTTCGGCACGATTGGTTACGGAACGAAAGAGGGTGGTGAGTTTATCGTCACCGATCCGTGGTTCCGTGGCGCGAACGCCGACCTGAACATGACGCTGGGCATGGCGCTGGTATTTTTTGCGTGCTGGATTGTTTGGGCGATTCAATCCAACGGGCCGGTCGGTTTCCTCCTGCATTTGTTTGCGCCGCCGAAGGGCGACATGCCCGCGCTGATGAAGCCGCTGATGGTGGTTGTATTCATGGTCGTCGGCTGCCTCGAAGTCGTTTCGATTCTTTTCCGTCCGGTGTCGCTCAGCTTCCGTCTCTTCGGCAATGTTTACGCTGGTGAGAACATGCTGGAAGCGATGAGCAAGTTGATTCCTGGTTTTCTCGGTGCGGTGCTGGTTCCCATCCCGTTCTATTTCATGGAACTGCTGGTGGGGATCGTTCAGGCGCTCGTTTTCATGCTTTTGACCGCCGTCTTCACGTTGCTGATTTGTCAGCACGGCGATGACGAGGGAAAGGCGCATCACTAAATAAAGATTTCGGCGGTTTGACCGTGTTCAATCGCGGGAGCCGCCGGGAAAGCAAAGAAAGGCAAACATATGTCACTATTGCCCATGTTGGCAGAGGGAATGACTGGTAATATCCACGTCGGTCTGGCCGCGCTCGGCTCAGCGATCGGCGTAGGTTTGATTGGCGCCAAGGCGTCGGAAGCGGTGGGACGCAATCCCGGCGCGGCGACGAAGATCCTGGTGCAGTCGATTCTGGCCATCGCGTTCGCGGAAGGTATCGTGTTCTTCGCGATCTTCCTGGCGACCAAAGCCTGGCCCGGTTGATTCCCTAAACGGACAAAACTCGCAGCCGGGCGGGACGCCCGCGGGTAGCCAGCCCGGCTGTGATTCCGAATTTTATGAATTTTTTGATGTTAGCTGAAGGCATGATCGCCACCACCGCCAAAGACTTCGGCGTGGATTGGCCGCATTTGATCGCCCAGATCGTGAGCTTCTGTATTGTGGCGTTCCTCCTCCAGAAGTTCGCTTACAAGCCGGTGGTGGATATTTTGGAAGAACGCCGGAAGCGCATCGCCCAGGGTCTCGCGGACGCCGAGCAGGCGAAGAAGGAACTCGAGACGGCCGAGGCGCAGAAGCAGGAAGTTTTGACCAAGGCCAACGCCCAGGCGACCAAGATGATCGAGGAAGCCCGCGCGGTGGCCGCGAAAGTGCAGGAGACGGAAACAGCCAAGGCCGTTGCTGCCGCCGAGCAAATCATCAGCAAGGCGAAGGAAGCCGCCACGGCCGACCGCGCGCGCATGCTCGCCGACCTGAAGAAGGAAGTCGGTCGTCTGGTGGTGCAGACCACGGCCACGGTCACGGGCAAGGTGTTGACTCCGGACGATCAACGCCGGTTGACCGAGGAAACGACGAAACAAGTCTCCTCCTAATTCCGCAACATTGCTGCAATGAAGAGTTCCAAACAGGCAAAACGTGACGCGAAGGAATTGTTTCGCTGTTGCCTGGTCAATTCGCTGCTCGATGAAAATCGCGCCCGGCAGGCGGTGTCGAAGGTATTGGAAGCCAAGCCGCGCGGTTATGTCGGCATACTGAATTGGTTCCAGCGGCTGGTGAAGTCGCACCTGGACCGCCGCACCGCCCGCGTCAGCAGCGCCACGCCGCTCGATGCGGCGCAGCAGAACGCCGTTCAAAGCGGCCTCGCCAAGCGCTACGGCCAGGGATTGATTCTTTCCTACGCGCAGGACCCGTCTTTGATCGGCGGCATGCGCGTGCAGGTTGGCTACGACGTCTATGACGGCAGCATTCGCGGCCGGCTCAACGCCCTTGAACAGGAACTTTAAGATTTAAAACATTTTCTTTCGCTTAACTAAAAACAGATCTTTCGCATGAGTTCGATACTCCAGGAAATTGAAAGTCAGATCGCCGGCGCCAAGACGTCGGTGATGAAACAGAACGTCGGCGTCGTGCGCGAAATTGGCGACGGCGTGGCGAAGATTGAAGGCCTGAGCGACGCGATGTACAACGAGATGTTGGACTTCGGCAACGGCGTGACCGGCCTCTCGCTGAACCTGGAAGAAACGGAAGTCGGCGCCATCATTCTGGGCGACTACACCGGCATCAAGGAAGGCCAGGAGGTCAAGACGACCGGCAAGGTGTTGCAGGTGCCCGTCGGCATGGGGCTGCTCGGCCGCGTGGTGAACACGCTCGGCCAGCCGGTGGACGGCAAGGGTCCCATCCAGTCCGACAAATCCTATCCCGTCGAAAAAATCGCGCCGGGCATCATCCGCCGCAAATCGGTCAACCAGCCGGTGCAGACCGGCATCATGGCGATTGACGCGATGATTCCGATCGGTCGCGGCCAGCGCGAGCTAATCATCGGTGATCGTTCCACGGGCAAGACCACCCTGGGCATCGACACGATGATCTGTAACGCCAAGTTGAACAAGGCGGCGCAGGATGCAGGGGACAAGTCGTTTCGCCCGCTGTATTCCATTTACGTGGCCATCGGCCAGAAGCAGTCGAATGTCGCGAACGTCGTTCGCATTCTCGACGAAAACGGCGCGCTGCCTTACACGATCATCGTGGTGGCCTCGGCCTCCGACTCCGCGACGAACCAATACCTCGCACCGTTCGCGGGTTGCGCGATGGGTGAGTGGTTCATGGACAATGGCATGGATGCGCTCATCATCTATGATGATCTCTCCAAGCACGCCGTGGCGTATCGCCAGGTGTCGTTGGTGTTGAAGCGCCCGTCGGGCCGTGAGGCGTATCCGGGTGACGTATTCTATTTGCACAGCCGCCTGCTCGAGCGTTCCGCGCGCGTGAGCGAGCGCTACGGCAACGGTTCGCTGACGGCGCTGCCGATCATCGAAACGCAGGCCGGTGACGTTTCGGCTTACATTCCGACGAACGTGATTTCGATCACGGACGGCCAGATTTACCTGGAAACGGATTTGTTTTATCAGGGCGTGCGTCCGGCTGTGTCGGTCGGTCTTTCCGTTTCGCGCGTCGGTTCCGCGGCGCAGATCAAGGCGATGAAACAGGTCGCCGGCCGTTTGAAGGGCGATCTCGCGCAGTTCCGCGAACTGGCGGCGTTCGCGCAGTTCGGTTCCGATCTTGATGCGAAGACGCAGGGGCAGATCGAGCGCGGCAAGCGCATCATCGAAATGTTCAAGCAGTTGCCCTATCAGCCGATCCCGGTGGAAGTGCAGGTCGCGGTGATCTGGGTGGTGCAGAATGGCTTCGTGGATGACGTGGCCGTGGACAAGGTTCGCGACTTCATCAACAAGCTGACCGAGTATCTGACGACCCGGAAGGCGGACTTGCTCGGGAAGATTCTGAAGGAAAAGGCGTTGAACGACGCGTTGACCGCGGAGCTTAAGAGCACCGCGACCGAGTTCAAGCAGACCTACAAGTAAGCTCCGAAACCTGATTTTCGAAGATGCCCAGCACACGCGACATCCGCCGGCGGATTAAATCCGTCAAAGGCACGCGGCAGATCACGAAGGCCATGCAGATGGTGGCTTCGTCGAAGATGCAGAAAGCGCAGCAGGCCGCGCTGGCTGGCCGGCCGTTCGCGGCGATGGCGCAGCGGTTAATGGATCACATGGCAGAGAGCGGGATGGATTACCGGCATCCGCTGATGGAGAAGCGCGAGGGCAAGCGCAAAGCCATCGTCCTGGTGGGCACCGACAAAGGCTTGTGCGGTGCGCTCAACTCGAACCTGTTCCGCGAAGCCTCCCACTTCGACGCGGATACGCAGTTCATCGCCGTCGGTCGCAAGGCCGCGCAGTTTCTGGCGCGCACCAAACGCAAGCTCGTGGCGGAGTTTCTGTATCGCGACATCCCGACCTACAGTGAGTGCGAAGCGATTTCGCATGCCGCGCAGGAGCTTTTCGCGAAGGGCGAAGTGGACAGCGTCGAGGTGCTCTACACGCAGTTCATCAACACGCTTTCGCAGAAGCCGAAGCTCGAACCCCTGCTGCCCGTCGCCGACATCAACGCCCTCCGGACCAAGGAAGAACAGGCCGCCGCGGAGAAACCGAAGGAACAAGGGCAGGGGTACGATTACATTTTTGAGCCGAGCCCGAAGGCGCTGATGGAGCGGCTGATGGTCTACTTCATTGATTTTCGTGTCGCGCAGATTTTGCTCGAGGCCAAGGCCAGCGAACACAGCGCGCGGATGGTCGCCATGAAAAACGCGACCGACAACGCGAAGGATCTCATTGACGATCTTACGCTGGAATACAACAAGATCCGCCAGGCCAGCATCACGAAGGAGCTGCTGGAAATCACCAGCGCGGCCATGGCTGCGGGATAAGCCGCGACCTCCACATTGAAACATCACCGCTAAATTTACGTTATGAACAAAGGCAAAATCGTTCAGGTCATCGGTCCCGTGGTGGACGTCGAGTTCGCCGGGCAGCTCCCGGGCATCTACAACGCGCTGACCATTGATTACGAGATGCCCCTCCTGGGCAAGACCCACCTGACGCTCGAAGTGCAGCAGCACCTCGGCGACAACTGGGTGCGCGCGGTCGCCATGTCCACCACGGACGGGCTCAAGCGCGGCATGGAAGCCACCGACACCGGCAAGCCGATCTCCATGCCCGTGGGCGAGGCGGTGATGGGACGGGTGTTCGACGTCACCGGCAATCCCGTGGACGAAGCCGGCCCGGTCAAAGCTGACAAATATCTTCCGATTCACCGCGCCGCGCCGCTACTCGTGGACCAATCCACTTCGCCGCAGGTGCTTGAGACCGGCATCAAGGTCATTGACCTGATCTGCCCGTTCTTGAAGGGTGGCAAAGTCGGGGCGTTCGGTGGCGCCGGCGTCGGCAAGACCGTCGTCATCATGGAGCTGATCAACAATATTGCGAAGCTGCACGGTGGTGTCTCGATGTTCGCCGGCGTGGGTGAACGCACTCGCGAAGGCAACGATCTTTACAACGAAATGATCGAAGCCGGCGTCATCAAGGTGAAGAAGGACGCCAAGGGCCATCCCATCATGGGCGATAACGGCCTGCCGATCCTCGAGCCCGGCTCCCGCATCGGCCTGGTGTACGGCCAGATGAACGAGCCGCCTGGCGCGCGTCTCCGCGTCGCGCTGTCCGCGCTCGCTGTGACTGAGTATTTCCGTGACGAAAAGAACCAGGACGTGCTCCTGTTCGTGGACAACGTGTTCCGCTTCTCGCAGGCGGGTTCCGAAGTGTCCGCGCTCCTCGGCCGCACGCCGAGTGCCGTCGGTTACCAGCCCACGCTGGCCGCCGAAATGGGTGACCTCCAGGAACGCATCACCTCGACGAAGAAGGGTTCCATCACGAGCTTCCAAGCTGTGTACGTGCCCGCCGACGACTTGACCGACCCGGCGCCCGCGACGACCTTCGCACATTTGGACGCGACGATCGTGCTCGAACGTTCCATCGCGGAACTGGGTATCTATCCCGCCGTGGATCCGCTGGCTTCGACTTCCCGCGCGCTCTCGCCGGATATCGTCGGCAAGGAGCATTACGAAGTGGCCCGCGGCGTGCAGCGTATTCTGCAGCGCTACAAGGATCTCCAGGACATCATCGCGATTCTGGGCATGGACGAACTTTCGCCCGACGACAAGACCATCGTGTTCCGCGCGCGCAAGATTCAGCGGTTCCTGAGCCAGCCGTTCTCGGTGGCGCAGGTGTTCACGGGCATTGAAGGCAAGCAGGTGCCGGTGGCCGAGACCGTGAAGGCCTTCAAGGAGATTATCGAAGGCAAGCACGACAACGTGGCCGAAGGTAACTTCTACATGAAGGGCGGCATTTCGGAGATCAACGAGGACAAGAAGTAGTCCAAGGATTTCGAACCACACAACCGCCGCCGAACTATGACAATGAAGCTGGAAATCACCACCCCGCACGGGCAGGTGTATTCACGCGACGTGGACATGGTGACCCTCCCGGGCAGCGAGGGTGAGATGGGCATCTTCCCGATGCACGTCCCCATGATCACTCAGCTCGGCAGCGGCGAGATCATCGCCCGTCACGGCAACCAGGAGGACCGATTGCTCGTGACCGGCGGTGCCGTGGAGATCACCCCGGACGCCGTTTCCGTCCTGACGGTGTTCGCCGTGGATGAAGCGGGCATTGACGAGAAGAAGGCCGAAGAAGCGCGCGCCCGCGCCGAGGCCCGGCTGAAGGAAAAGATTTCTGCGTCCGAAACGGCGATCGTCGAAGCCGCCATTGCGCATTCCAACGCGCAGCTCCGCATCAAGCGCCGTTCCCCGCGGTAATTTGTTTGGAGCGCGGTTGCACCGCCCTCCGGATTACTTCGCGGCCAGGCTCTGGCAGAAGCTATCCATCCGCGCGAGACCCTTCTCGATATTAGCCATGCCGGTGGCGTAGCTGAGGCGGATGTAGTCGTCCGCCCCGAAGGCGATTCCCGGCACCGCTGCCACTTTTTCCTTCTCCAGCAACTTTGCGCAGAATTCTGAGGATTTCAGGCCGGTCTGGCTGATGTTCGGAAACAGGTAGAAGGCGCCTTTGGCATTTACGCAGGAGATGCCCGGCATCGCGTTGAGCTTTTGCCACGCGTAGCTCCGGCGCTTGTCGAATTCCGCCAGCCACTTCGGCAGATGTTCCTGCGGCCCGGTCAAAGCCTCGACAGCGCCTTTTTGCGCGAAAGAACAGGGATTGCTCGTGCTATGACTCTGCACGGCATCAATTGCCCTGGCGATCGGCTCCGGGGCCGCGCACCAACCCAGCCGCCAGCCGGTCATGCTCCACGCCTTCGCGAAGCCGTGCACGATGATGGTGTGGTCATAGTGCGCCTTCGAAAAGCTCGCCACACTTCTCACTTTCGCGCCGTCGTAAAGCAGATGCTCGTAGATTTCGTCGCTCATGATGAGGACACCTTTTTCAACGCAGATATCGCCGAGCGCCTTGATCTCCTCCGGCGTGTAAACCGACCCGGTGGGATTGCTGGGCGAATTGAGCACAAACAGCCGGGTGTTCGGGGTAATAGCGGCACGCAGTTGCTGCGGAGTAATCTTGAACTCGGTCTTGTCGGTGGTGGGGACGATGACCGGTTTTGCGCCGGCGAGCTTCACCATTTCGGGATAACTCAGCCAGTAAGGGGATGGAATGATTACCTCGTCGCCTTCCTCGCAGGTGGAAAGGATGACGTTGTAGCAGGAGTGTTTGCCGCCGCAGGAAACGATGATCTGCGAGGCCTTGTAATCGAGGCCGTTTTCGCGCTTGTGCTTGTCGGCGATGGCCTGGCGCAATTCGGGGATGCCGGCCGCGGGGGTGTATTTCGTAAACCCGGCCGCCAAAGCTTTCGCGGCCGCGTCCTTGATGTGCTGCGGGGTGTCGAAGTCCGGTTCGCCCGCGCCGAAGCCGACCACGTCCTGGCCTTCGGCCTTCATCTGTTTCGCCTTGGAATCGATGACGAGGGTCAGCGAAGGCGAGAGCGAAGCCGCCCGTCCGGAAATCTTATATGTCATAAGCGGGCAGATTGATAACAGCCGCCAGCCGGCAATCAAGCGGAAATCAATCGAGACGCTGCTTGTAGCCGCCTTGGAGGCGCCGGTAATCCGAGAGTTCGTCGGCACGTACGCCCTGGGGCAGCCAGCCCTGGTAGCGCTTCAGGCCGGCCCACTTCCAGCGCTCGGCGTGGCCGTCTGCGAAGGAGAGGGTGCATCCTTTTGCATGGCGGTCGGCGGGGATGTCCCACCATTGCTGGATGTCGCCCCACACCGGCAGGGTCGGCATGCCGAACGTGCAGTCGTAGATTTCGTCTTCCAGCACGTCCAGAAACACAAACAATTGCGCCGGGTTGGGGTCGTGGATTTGAGTCAGCTTTTTGAAGGAGGGGTTGTCGTAGGCATACGGGTCGAGCTCGGGCGCGCCGTTGATGCTCAGGCTCATGTTGTAACTGCGCCAGCGGAGCTTATCGAGTTTGACGCCGTCGATCGTGGTGATGGTCGAGCGATCGGCAGGGCAATGATAGATGCTCAGTGAGCGGTTGTAGGGAAAGAGCAGGCCGTTCACCAGGCCGTCCGGTTCGACATCATAGACGAAGTTCGTGCACCAGGAGGCGGCGGCTGTGTTCAAGGAACTGTTGTTGATATAGGCGACCGAGTTGTTCGGCGGGAGGACGTCGTCATGGTCCAGGGCGTAGAGATGCCAGCAGGTTTCCAATTGTTTTACGTTGCTGAGACAGTTGATGTCCAGGGCGCGGCGCTTGGCCTGGGAGAGGGCGGGCAGCAACAAGGCGGCGAGGATGGCGATGATCGCGATGACCACCAGCAACTCGATCAGGGTAAACCCCCGGCGGAGATTCGCGCGGTTCATGTGGCGTGGCCGGTAATCTTCGGGGACGATAAACCGGGAATCGTCGCAGCGCCAGCGGCAATCCGGGCGCGGAGGTGGATCAGAACGTCACCAAATCCAGGAGGGTCGTGCCGTGCGCGGCCAGTTCCCAGTGGCTGCCTTTGCGGACCACCAGTTTGCGCGCCGGATTTTTCTTGTACTCGGCTTCATTGACGGAGAGGAGCTGGTATTTGGTTTTCCCTTTGATCTCGGATGCGGCGCGCGGGATGACTTCGAAGGGTATGCCGTTGAAGTTTAGGGCGAGTTCGTAACCAGCCACGCCCTGCTTTTCGGCCATGGGATTGGGTTTGATCAGCTCGGGATAGCGCTTGAGCCAGGGGAAGGAAGTGGAGCGCACGAGCACGCGGCAGAGTTCGGTCTGGGATTTGATATTGTTCAGGAGGCTCAACTTGGAGCCCGGGGTGTTGGCGTCCACGAGAATGACGCGCGGGTCGAGGCCGAGGAGGTTCTGGCCGTTCCATTCGCCGTGGTCGTTGCGCTGGCCCGGGGCGGTTTTATTGTGGTAGGCGGAAAAGCGATCGCTGACGAGGAGGTTCAACTCGAAGTGCACGTGAGCGCGATCCTTCGAAATGCCCTCGCGCGTGTTGGCCGTGCGGCCCATAGTGGCGATGGTTTCGCCGGCTTTCACGGACTGGCCGATTTTCAAACCGGACCGGACTTCGCTTAAATGGCCGTAGAGCGAATAGATGTCCACGCCTTCGATGACATGGCGCAGCACGATGTAATTGCCGTAATTGGAGAGCGAGGGCTTCGTGTTGATGTAGGCGACGGTTCCGTCGGCGGTGGCCATGACGGGGTCGGTGGGTTCGCCGCGTTTGTCGCGTTGCTGGCAGCGGATGTCGAGGCCTTCGTGCATCTGCCAGCCATCGCTGCGGACGCAGCCGAACGTGCCGGACGTCCAGGTTTTGCCGACGGTGCCGACGAAGAACTTCTCCTCGCCGCCTTTTTCGAGCAGGGATTTGTTGGCGGTAGGGAAACGAAAGGCCTGCGCGAGGCTGGAGTCATGGCCAAGGAGGAAGGCAAGCAAAAGCAGGGTACAACAGCGCGTGATCATGCGGTAAAAGCCGGTGCGGGAGAGCCCGGTCAGCAGCGGAACATCGGTAATGGGACGGCGCAGCCCCGGCTCACAGGCTTGGCTCCCGGTCCAGCTTGCTGCCGTATTCCTCGACGTCGTTGTTGATGCCGATGACGATCTGGTCCACCTCCTCGCGGGTGGCGTCCGGGGTGAAATCAATGATGCCGTTGGTGATGATCTTGGAAATGAGGGGCGCCCCCAGCCAGCGGTTGTTGGTCATCGGCTCGCCGAAGCAGGCAAAGATCGCGAGGTGACTTCCCCGGTTGGCGGCGGTGGCCTGTTCCAGCACGCGCGTGCCCACATGGCCGTATTCGAGACGCAGGGCAAAGCCGCCCGTGGCGTCATAGATCTTCGCGTGCGCCAACTGGTTTTCCAGGAGCAGGGGGTATTTCTCGACGTTAAGCCGCAACGGCGATTTTTTCATGATCTCGATCTGCTGGCTGCGGTCCGTGCCGTCGGGCGGCACTTCGAGGTGAACGCGCAGGACACAGAACTGCTTTTTCTTTTTGGCCTCGGGGTCGGTTTTGCAACCGATGATCAGCCCCAGGGCCAGCAGCATCGCCAAATAGAGATTGAATCGCCGCCAATGAGCGTTCATAGTGCGCCAAGCAATCGCATCGAGCGGATTTTGTAAAGAAATATGAGCAAGCAATCGAATAAGGTTCAGAAACGTGCGCGTCGCAAGGCTTATCTCAAGCGCCGCAATACGACAGCCAAAACCAAAAAGGGCGGGGCCAAGAAGGCCGCTGCCGCCTAGTTGCTTTCCCGGTTGGCCACCGCCTGGAGCCACAGGCGGCAGACCAATCGCTTGCCGGGGTCGGTGGATTTTCCATATTCCTGGAGGACGGCCTGGAGGCCGTTGAAGAGCTTCTCTCCGGTTTCCTTGTAAGACTGCATCGCGGCCGCTTCGGCAGGCTCGGTGAGGGGTTTGATGGAACCGGACTGGATGAGCTTCTTCCGCTGTTCGGCCTGTAAGAGGCATTCAGCGGCCAGGCGGGCATGGCCGGCTTCGTAGGTGTCGTTCCAGCCGTTATCCTCGAGCCGCTGCGCGAAGAAGCGTAACTGCGCCGGGCGCTTGTCCTCATCCTTTGATCTTCCAGGGGGTCTGGTTTTCGGAGCGGAGTAGAGTTTCCCTCCGCCGGTCTTGCCATCGCCCAGAGTGATTTCGATCGTCGCGAAATCCGGGATCTTCTCGTACGGAAGAAAGATGGATTTGGCGTCGAACTGTTTCCATTTGCTGCCATTGACACGTACGCCCGTGACCGGTCCGCAGCCACGGGTTTGCAGCATGAGCCGCTTTTTCCCGAAGCGCACCGGGTCGCATTGGTCGAGCTCGGTAACGTCGGCGGGGATGTGGGGATTCAACTGCAGGCCCGCTGCGGTATAACGGTATTCGAACAGTCCTCGCATAAACCCGGCCGCGGGTCCCAGGGTATCGTAGCAAAGATTGATCGGCTGGTTCGGTTGATAAACCTCGCTGCCGCGGTGGGTGAGAGGATTGTCCATCCGGAACTTGTCCGCGAAGGTTAGCAGGCGGCGCATTGAGCGGCGGGCGTCTTCGTATTGGCCGAGGCGATAGTAAGCGAGCATCATGCGCGCTTCGCAGGTGGACCAATGCCCGCCGTTCACCCAGGTGCCATAAGCCCACAGGCCCTCGGGCTTTTCATACATATCGTCGTAGGTGGGATAGTTTGGGAGGATGAAGTCGTAGGGGCGAAGTTCCGGAATGGAGGCGATTTTTTTGAAGATGCGTTCCGCCTGGGCGTCGTCCGCCACGCGAAAAGCGATGGCGTCGTGATTGGGAGAGGCCTCGAAATAGCCGTGCTCGGCCGCGCCATACACGCCGTGCTTTACGCCGTCCGGATCGAGCGACCGGATCAAATAACCTTCGTCGGTGGTGACGTTGCGCAGACCCTCGCGCGCCTTCTGGCTCTGGGAAATGTAAACGGACGCCTGATTCGATTTGCCGGCGAGCTTCTCCAATTCGGCGAGGCGTTCGAGGGCGGCGATGTAGGTGACCGATAGACCGGTGAGGTAGGCCTGGCCGTAACTGCCGTCCGGCTTTTTCCAGCCGGCGTAACTGGGCGCGAGCAGATTGCCCGCCGGGCCGGCGAGGAAAAGGTTGTTGGTCGGATCGCGGCGACTTTCGATAAACGCGGCGCTGCGCTCGAGTTTTGGGAGATAGTGGGCAATTGCTTTTTGATCGCGGCTGATGAGGAGAAGTTCCGACTGCATGAGGACGCCCGCCGCCGTGAATTCCATGCCCCAGTCGTGGATTTGGACGCGGCCATCGCCCTGGCGATAGACGATCCAGCCCGGGCGCGCGGCATCGCAGAGGCACCCATCGGGAGCGACCCAATCGAAGGGAGCGGCCGCACCGACACGATGCCCGTCGCCCATCTGATCGAACCACAAGTCCTGAGAATTCTGAAGGAATGTGAGGTACGGTTCCTGGAGGAAAGGCAGGATGGCATAGGTGGTGCCGTAGGAGTTCTGGATCCACCAAGCGTCCCAAGTCGGGCCTTCCACGAGACCATTCCATTTCGGCTCGTAGAGCATCGAGAGGTTTTGAAGTTCCGGATCGGGCGCGAACATTCTTCGCGAAATCTCGAGCAAGCGCAGATGTTCGACGTTGCCGCGGCCAAGATAATGCCGACCCTGGAAGACATTCCCGACAATCAAAGGAGCGTTCGGACTATTGGTTGCCGCCGTTGATGACCAGACCAGGGTAAAAACCCACGCGGTCAGGATCGCAATTCGATTTTGCATTGGAGTGAGGCTGGTCGGAGAGGAATGATCGGTCAAGCGGCGAGACCGCCGGCAATTACCAGGATTTCCCGGGGCGTCTCATTTTTTTTTGGTTTGACTGGGTTTGACTGGGTTTGACTGGAACTGGTCTGAGCCAAAAGGGGTTGACTTGGGAAGTGCGACTGGCACAGCCGCCATTTTTCCGATTTTGCGCATATATTCATCATGCCAATTGGGCGTAAGGATAGAAAGGGCACATGGACAAAGGCTGTCCATGTGAAAAGAATTCGTTGAAGCAGGCGGCGCATTTTCCAAGGACAATAGCGAAATGCCAATGCTGCGGTATTATTCTCCTCGACCCGGAACGCTGTAAGCACACCGCGACAAGCGCGTTACGCTCCGAACGGGCTGAGGCTGGTGAAACTCAGGAACGCGTCCGTTCCGCGAGTGACGCCCGTGGCCGAAGGATGGAAGGTGGTGGTATAAGCCCTAAAAAGCAAAAGGCCGGGTTCCAACCCGGCCTCGCCAACACACTACGATGAGAACACACTTAAAATCTTATCGTGATTAAACCATACAACGGATGCCGAAAACGGCCAGTCACCAATACTGGGGACAGCGCCTACGGTTGGATTCCGATGCGGTAGAAATAAGGACCGCCGTTAGTGGCAGTGGGGTCAGTGTACCTGGTGGCTACTGGCTGGCCGACGAGGTTGCTGGCCAGCAGTGAGAAAACCGGTGGCGCATCGAGATCAGTGGCGCGCTGGAGGAAGTACGTTTTCCCAGTCACGCTCTGCCAGACGACCTGGAAGCCGGAGACCGTGTTCGTGGGAGGGAGCAGGCGAAGGACGGACAGGGCATTGGTGGGATTGGTACCTGCGACCCATTCCTGAAGCGTAGTGAAGGCATCGCCGTCAGGGTCGCTACTGAATACCAGCGGATCGCCGGGGTTTAGCCCGTGATCGAGAAACCAATTGGTGCCCACGGCGGCGATCAGGTTGAATTCGAATGCGCCGATGTCAATTCGGGCCACGCCGTTTCCATCTCCATCGAGAGGCCGCGCCGCTCCGGCCAGATCGTTGGAGGTTCCGAAGGTGAAACTATTGCTGAGTCCGGCATCAATGCAGGGAGACCCAAATTTCAACTCGAAGGCACCCCCGGGCGCGTTGACAAAGAGGGGATCGCTGCCGACGCCGCCTGAGCCGGCTGACGGGGTGGTGCAGCAATAGCTGAAGAAAGGCGAGCCGGCCCAGTTCGGACCGCTGGGCGAGGTGTTAAAGTAGATGATCGTGTTGTTGAGCGTCCCGCTGTATATCCCGCCACCACTGGTGGCGGCCGAATTACTGGCTACCGTGCAATTGAACAGCCCCGACTGATACGCGCCACCGCCGCTCGCCGCGGCTTTATTTCCAATGATCAGGCAATTGAAATTCGTGCTCTGATAGGAGCCGCCGCCGTAGCCGGTACCGGAACCAGTTCCACTGTTTGTGCCCGCGGCGTTGTTCAGAAGGATACAATTGTAGTTTGTGCCCAGGCAGGTGCCGGCACCATTGCCTGAAGCTCCGCCCCCGAAAGGAGTGGTCGCATTGGCTTTCACCAGGCAGTTGGAAAGAATACATTGATAAGCGCCCGCGCCGTTCACGTAAGCGCCAACCAGGTTGTTGCTGAGCGAGCAATTATATAAAACGGAACTGTAAGCGCCGCCCCCGCCTCCGCTAATGCCCTGCACGGAATTTCCACTCAGCGCGCAACTCCACAGCACAGCGGATCGCACCGCCCCGCCCAAAAAGCCGGTGTTGCCAGTGAATGTGCAGTTGTAGAGCGTTCCGCCGTAAGCGCCGCCGCCACCACCACTGGTACCGACCGCGGAATTGGCGCTAAAATTGCAATTGCTCACACTGGCGCCCTCTTCACACCAAATCCCACCGCCGCTCATCTCCTGCAGTACGTTTCCGGAGTTTCTCGCCTTGCCGCCGCTCAGAGTGAATCCGGTCAACAACGCGTCACGGCCCACGTATGCGCAGCGCATTTGTGTTCCGCCCATGATGGTCGTGGCCGACGGGCCGTTTACGCTCAGGAGTGTGACCGTGTCGGGCACCAGGACACGGTTGGTTTGCAGTCCGTAGACCACGGCGCCGCCAACGTTATACACTCCGTTGCTCACCAGGACGATGTCCCCCATCTGGGCCACGTTCAAGGCATCTTGAATGTTGGTTGCCGCGGTGCTCCAGCTGGAATAAGGCGGGGCGGGCGCGGCATTGACGGGTTTGACATGGTGAATCTCCTGCTGGGCCACTTGCACAAGCGTGGTGGTTGAGAAAGCCTGGCCGGGGCCCGCATAGTAAGCAGTGAGTTGCACAGTATACGAGCCAGGCAGAGCCCACGCGTGGCTGACGGCGTTCTGGTTGGTGATGCGAACGCCATCGCCGAAGTCCCACCAGTAGAACGCGGCGCAGGCGCTTACGCCGCCCTTGAACGAAAGCGGGAACAGCGCGGCGCAATTGGTATAATTGACCCGCACCGCGGGCGCATTTTCAAGCGATGGGCTGTATTCATATGCCCCCACGTCAAAGCTCGTCAGGGCGTCGCCATTTCCGTCGATGGCCCGAAAGACGCCGCGAATGTCGTTTGTGTAGCGAGTGCTCAAGTCCGCCCCGGTATCGATGCAAGGCGAGCCGCAATTCAACTGATAGAACCCGTTAGGCCAGTCCAGGAGGGTGGGGGGATTCGTGAAGCTGGCGGAGCCGCCCACCAGTGGAAACAAACAGCAGTGATCATAAACGCCGCCCGCCCAGTTGTTGACCCCGGAAGGCGAGGTGTTGAAATAGATGATGCAGTTGGTGTAATACCCGAGAATGTCGTTGCCATGCACGCCGCCGCCGTCGTTGGCGTTGTTGCCCACCACGGTGCAGTTGTAAAGCGTCCCGGAATAGGCACCGCCACCCCGCAGGCCGCTGTTGCCGGCAATGACGCAATTATAATTGTCGGACCGGTAAGTCCCGCCGCCATACGCCTGATTTCCGGAAACAGGTCCCGTGACGATATTGCTGATGATGATGCAGTTGTAGTTGGTGCCGAAGGCGGTGCCCCCACCGGCCGGGGTGCAGGTGTTCCGGCTGACCAGGCAGTTGCGCAGCACGCATTGATACGAGGCACCGCCGTTCGCGGAAGAGTTGTCGGTCAAAGTGCAATTCCACAGCGAAGCGCCCCGGACAGCACCACCTACCTGGCCGGAGTTTTGCGCGAGGGTGCAGTTGTAGAGTGTGCCGCCATAGACACCACCTCCGCCGCCGGAGCCGCTGTTCGCCGCTGTGTTCTTCCGGATGATGCAATTCGTGACCACGCCGCCGTTTTCGCACCAAATCCCGCCGCCGCTCATTTCCTTGATGGCGTCACCGCTGGTGGCCGTCAGCCCATCGCGGAGGGTGAAGCCGCTGAGTACGCTGTTGCTGCCGACATAGACGCAACGGGTCAGCGAGCCGCCGGAAATCGTCGTGAGGAGCGGGCCGTTCACACTCGCGAGCAAAATGCCATTGGTGAGCACCACTCGGTTTGCTTCCACGCCGTAAATCACCCTGCCACCCAGGCTGTAAACGCCATTGGTCACCAGAACCTGATCGCCGCTGGCAGCAGCATCGACGGCGTCCTGAAGATTGGTTGCTGCCGTAGCCCAGCTTGCGAAAGGAGGCGTCGCGTTGGGACTGGCGAGATCCACAAAGTGGTCGGTCGCATACATCTGGATGGCGCTGCTGGACAGGAGGGTGAGCGCCATCAGCAAAGATCGCGGTTTCACAAATACTCTTCGTGCTTACGGTTGCACGCCGACTCGATAAAAATAAGGGCCGCCGTTTGTGGCGGTCGTGTCGGCGTACATGGTGGTGTCTGGCAGGCCCGGCAGGTTGCTGGCCAGCAGAGAAAAGGGCGGCTCAACACTTAGATTGGTGCCGCGCAGCAGGAGGTAGCTTTTGCCGACCACACTCTGCCAGATCACGGTGACGCCGGTGACCGCATTGGAGGATGAGAGCATCTGGAGGGCGGAGAGAGTGTTGGTGGGGTCGGTGCCGGCGATCCATTCCTGGAGGGTAGTCAAGCCGTCGGTGTCCGGATCGCCGCCGAAGACGAGCGGATCGTTGGGATTCAGGCCGTGATCGAGGAACCAATTGGTACCGATCGTGGCGACGAGGTTGAATTCGTAAGCGCCGATGTCGAACTTCGCCACGGCGTCGCCGTTGCCATCCAGGGGCCGGAAGTTGCCTTCCAAGTCGCTGCCCGGCAGTGTCGCCATATTGGTGCCGGCGTCGATGGCGGGTGAGCCGAAGCGCAAGTGCAGGTCGCCCGCGGGCAGGTTCACGAACAGCGGATCGTTCGTGAGGTTCCGGCTGGTCGGGGTCGGGACTGGCGTGGCGATGCAATTAACGCCGAGGAGGGAGCCGGCCCAATTTGGTCCGCTGCCGGTGGCGGTGTTGGAATAGATAACGGTATTGTAGGCCGTGATGATGTTGGGCGCATAAAAGCCGCCGCCGGTGCCGCTGACGGAGTTGCCCGCGATCGTGCAATTGTAAGGCGTGCTGTAGTAAGCGCCGCCGCCATACCCGTAGGACTGGTTCCCGGAGAGGATACAGTTGTAGAGCACGTCGCAGTATGAACCGCCGCCCTGGCTGGCGATGTTGCCCGTCAGGACGCAGTTCCAAAGGGTATTCGAAGCCGAGCCGCCGCCGAAATCGGAGCGGTTGTTGGCGAGCGTGGAATTGTAAAGAGTGCTCAAGAACGCGCCACCACCAGTGCCGCCCGAGCCTCCTCCTCCGCTGCCGTAATTTCCGGCGACCGTGCAGTTGTAAAGGGTGCTGCGGGCCGCACCGCTGCCGAAAGTAATATCGAGCGATGTCCAGTTGCTGACGAGGGTGCAGCGGTACAAAGTGCCGCCAAAAACCGCGCCGCCGAAAGCACTATTCGTAAAGCCAAAGGAATTATTCGTAAAGAGACAGTCGTAGAAAGTTCCCTGGTACGCGCCGCCGCCGTGGTACTGGGCGCGATTGCCCGTCACGATGCAATTGCTCACGACGCCACCGGGCTCGCACCACAGGCCGCCGCCGCTGCGGTCGTTGATCGCGTCTCCGGTGAACGAGGTGATGCCGCCCTTGAGGGTGAACCCAATCAAAAACGAATTGCTGCCCACGAACGCCGCGCGGCGCGGGGTCGGGGATGGTTGAATCACGGTTGCGTCCGGCCCGTTGACGCTGCGTAACACCACGGCGTTCGACAACACAACGCTATTAGAGAGCGAGCCAGTCACGGCCAGGCCAGTGCCTGTGTAAACACCGTTTGTGACCAGCACGAGCCGGCCCGGGGTGGTGCCGGCGGCAATGGCTTGCTGCAGACTGGTTGCTGCGGTGGCCCAATTTGTGTAGGGAGGGATCGGTGAGGGATTGCTTACATCTGCGTAGTAAACGGGTTGCTGCACCACCTGCACGGTGTTCGTGGCGGAAACCGTTTGGCCGAGGGCAGGGTAGTAGGCCGAGAGCCGGACGTTGTATGACCCGGGAGCGGTCCAGCCGTGACTCACGTTGTATTGATTGCTGGTCGTGACGCCGTCGCCAAAATCCCACCAGAAATATGCGGCGCATCCGCCGATTTGGGCCACGAAGGGCACGACGAAACTCGTAGCAAATGTCGAGAGGCCGAAGACGGAACGGATTCCGACCGTTTGATCCGCCGCGGGATTGTATTCGTAAGCTCCGCGGTCGTAGTTGGTGATGCTGTCGCTGTTTCCGTCCACTGGCCGCGGCAACCCGCGAAGGTCAGTTGGCAGATTGGGCGCTACGACGCCCGCGGTGTCAATGCACGGTGAGCCGCAACGGAGCTGGAACACGCCACCGCCGGGGTCAACAAATACCGGATCATTCGTGATGATGGACGGGGACCCGGGGGGAGCAGGGGTCACGCAACTGGACGACATGAAAGGCGTGCCGCTCCAGTTCGAGATGGAATTGAAGTAGATGATGCAGTTGAAGTGGCTGCCATTATAAACGCCGCCGCCGCTGGTGCTGGCGGAGTTGCCGGTCACGGTGCAATAGAGGAGCGATGCGCTATGGGCGCCGCCACCATTGCCATAAAACGAAACCGTGCTGGTGACGGAGTTGCCGTTCAACAGGCAGTTGTAGCCCCAGCTTCCGTAGACACCACCGCCCTCGGCGCCCGCCAGGTTGGCGCTGACGATGCAGTTGGACAGCATGCCCTGATACGCACCGCCTCCCTGAAAGCTGGCGAAGTTGCCGGACAACACGCAATTGTAATTCGTGCTCTGATAACTTCCGCCCCCGGACTGCCCGGAGAAATTTCCGGCGAGGGTGCAGGAATAATTGGTGCCCAGGCACGTGCCGGCCCCGGAACCGCTCGCCCCGCCGCCGTTGGGCGTGGTGGAGTTGGCGCGCACCACGCAATTCGAAAGCAGGCACAGGTATGCCCCGGCGCCATTGCCGTACGCGTTCATGATGTTGTTCGTCAGCGTGCAGTTGTAGAGAGCTGAGCCATAAGCCCCGCCGCCGTTGAAGGTGCCCGTGTTCGTGAGGAACAGGCTGTTCCAGACTGTGGCCGCGCGGACACCGGCGCCCAGGTACCCCTTGTTTCCGGTCAGGGTGCAATTATAGAGCGTGCCGCCGTAAACGCCGGCGCCGCCGCCCGGATTTCCGACGGCGCTGTTGCCCGCGATCACGCAGTTCGTGACGACTCCGCCAGTTTCGCACCAAATGCCGCCGCCACTCATTTCCTTGAGGGCATCGCCGCCAGTACGGGCGGTTCCATTCGTCACGGTAAACCCGCTGACAATGCTATTGCTTCCCAGATAAACACCGCGCATCTGGGTCCCGCCGAGGATGGCGGTCACCAGGGGGCCGTTCACGCTCGAAAGCAAAATACCGTTCGTGAGTACCACGCGGTTCGTCATCGCGCCAAAAACGGTGAGGCCGCCAAAGCGATAGGCCCCGTTAGTGACGGAAACGGTGTCGCCTGGCTGGGCGAGTGTTACCGCGTCCTGAATGTTCGTGGCTGCCGTGGCCCAGCCCGCGTATGGTGGCACGGGGTTGACGCCGCTGGCATTTACGTACAGCACGCCGGCGACGGCATTGGCCAGAGAAAAAAGGAGATAGACCCCCAGTAAAGTAAAAGCTCGTTTCATTGCCCGCTCATTTACATGAAACCGCGTCCCGATCCGGCGGATTCATGACCCACGAAATCTAGCTCCGGACACTGCCAGGCCGCAAGCGGCAAAACCCCGGCTAACTCATTGGCAGAGGACCGCTACTTTTGCACCGCGAACTTCTGGACGCGGCCGAATTTGCTCCACTCGGTGACGATGATGTTGCCGTTCTTGTCGATGACGGCACCGTGGGGAGAGTTGCAAATGCCGACGGTCCATTGGTCCTGGGCCAGGCCGTAGTTGGCGCGTTGTTTCTCGTTGGGATTGTCGCCGATGCGGGCGACGATGTTGCCTTCTTTGTCGAGGACAGTGGCTCGTCCCTTCAACTCGGGCAGGATGGCGTAATTGCCACGGATCATGACGGCAGCGGGCATGCGCAGGTCTTTCTGGATGACTTTGACAAAATTGCCGTCGAGGTCCCAGTACTCGACGCGGTCGTTGTTGCGGTTGCAGACAAAGAGCAGGGGCTTCTTGCCGCGGGTGTCGAGGGCGATGCCGTGACAGGTTTCGAATTTGCCTTCCTCGGAGCCTTTGCCGCCGAAGGCTTTCACGAAATTGCGGTTCTTGTCGAACTTGAGGACGTAATTCTGGCCGTAGCCGTCGGCGACGTAGATGGAGCCGTCCGGGCCCACGGTGACGGCGCACGGTTTGAAGGCGTCCGCGTTCTTATAGATCGGGCAGTTGGTGGGGTAGGTGAGGGTCCAGATATTCTGGCCGTCGAGGGCGAGTTTGACGACTTCGTGGAAGTTCGGGCGTGCGCCATAGATATATTCGACGCCTTTTTCGTTCCGAAGTTCGAGCCCGTGAATGAAGCCGGGGCCAAAGGAGCGAAGAAATTTGCCATCGGGCGTGAAGACGACGATGCCGCGATCGGTGTCAGTCGTGATATAGATGTTGCCGGCCTTGTCGACGACGGCGCCACCGTGGCAGGGACCGAGGGCTTTGCCATCGGGATTTTCCGGGAAATAATTCGGAACTACGGAATATTTCAGTTCAGCCGCATGGCTGGCGAGGCAGGCGAGGGACAGAATTCCGGCGAGGGTGATGGATTTGCGAAACATGGCGTTCTGGGTAAACGCCTTCGCGATTCGTGACAAGCTATTTCTTGGAGGTGCGGGAGAGCGCCCGTCCCCGGGCGCAGCAACGTTCAAACGCGGGGTAGTGGCACACTAGGAATAGAGGCGCGGAAGAGCGGGTTTGGAATGGCTGATCGGCAAATTGATTTTGGACATTGCTGTGGCCGGGGACGGCCACGCTCCGAGCGCAGAGTGGAGGGCAGGTTATTTCTTGCCGGCGGCGCTGGAGGGGCCGGCGCTCGCGGTGTGCTGAGCCACGATTTCAGGCTTGGCGAAGTCGGTGGTCATCGTGGTGGGCAGGCGCCAGACGTGGTCCCCCTTTTGGTTGGTGAAGTAAATGGAGGATTCGGAAGGTTCGCGGCCATTGCCATCGGCCCAGAAGGCGTAGAAGTCAGGATGAGCGTTCACCGGGCGGCGGGCGTAGGTGTGGTTTCGTTCAGTGTCGTGCGTGAGTTCCTTCTCCTTCTTCCAAGTGGCACCCTGGTCCTTGCTGGTCCAGAGGACCATGTCGCCGCCGGGGTTGTAGGGCTGCGCGCCGAGTTCGGTGGGGGCGATGATGCGCCAGGTGCCATCGGGTTCGATGTAGAGGGAGCCGTGGTCGTAATTGTTGTCGGAGGTGGTAAAGGGACGGCGAATCCATTCGCTGCCGCTCCAGCGCATGGTTTGCCAGAGGCGGGGTCCGTTTTTCGGGCCGGACTCGTAGCCTTTGCTCGTGAGAAAGAGAATCACCGGATGGCCGTCCTTGTCGAAGTTGACGTCTTTCATGTAGGCGAGGAGGCCTTCGGCGTGGGTGTCGTAGATGAGGGCGGGGTTGTTGGTGCTGGTGAGCGGAAGCTTCACGATTTCGCCGCGCACATTTTTCCAGGTATGTCCGAGGTCGTCGGTTTCGAGATAGTGGACGTTGGCGCGGCCGTTGAGGCCGATGGGCTTGGGATGGAAATCAAAAGCGATGCCGACGCGCTTCCCGTTCCGCCAACTGACGGAATAATCCCCCATCTCGATGCCCGCGATCATGCTCGGTGCGCTCCATTTGAAACCGTCGGGACTGGTCATGTAAAAAAGGCAACGAATGGCGTTGATGCCGAGAGGCTTGCCGCCGCCGTATTTGGTATGGAGAAAGAGAAAGCCTTCGCCGGGGACGTACCAGGGCTGCGAGTAGGAGAAGTTGGTCGTCAGGACGTGCTCGAATTCGTCAATGGAGTAAGGCTTCGTGCTGCGGTGGATGTAGGATGGATGGCCGTTGCCGTGGGACGAGGAAAAGATCCAGAGATAGCCCTTGTCGTCGATTTGCAGCGTGGGGTTTTCGTGCGCGTCAATGGTGTGCTTGTCGAGGAGGATGCGCGGGCGCGGGACTTCGCCGGTTTTATGATCGTAGTAGGAGATCATGTGCAGGAGGTCCTGCTTGTCGCCGGCCTTCCGAGCCGTGGTGCCGCCGTAGACGAAGAAGGTTTTGTCCACTTCTTTGCAATAAATGGCGAGAGGCGTCTGCTGTTGGGGATAGGTGGCGAAGCCGCCGCTGTATTTGAATTTGTATTCGTCGTGGGAGGCCTGGTTGTAATACCAGATGCCCCGGTAGCCGTCCTCAAGCTTCAATTTCCCGCCCGTGTCGGGATCGGGCTTCGTGGCGGCGTGGAGCGTTAAGGTGCCCGGCAAAAGCAGGCAGCCGAGCGCGACGGATAGAATATACTTCATTTAAGTCAGGGCTCCGTGGTGCGGATCCGGTAATAAAGCGGTCCGGCTGGAGGGTTGGTGTGGATGACGGTTTTCTGGCCGCCATCGCCCGAGATCGTGGTGAGGTCAGTCCAGGAGCCGCTGGTAAGGCTGGCGTTGAACTGGGCCG
>CAYUVH010000045.1:0-40840 GCA_964448135.1 uncultured Verrucomicrobiota bacterium
GAAGGCGCTCCCAGCTGCGGCGGTCAACACCGGAATCTGCGCCAGCAACTCGCGGCACACTTCAATCTCGCGCGGAGAATCCTCGGGCAATGAAACGCGGATGGTGTCGCCCAGCCCATCACACAACTGCGAACCGATGCCGATGGCGCTCTTGATGCGGCCATCCTCGCCCTCCCCCGCCTCGGTGACGCCGAGGTGGATGGGATAATTCCAATCCGGCCCTTCCTGCTCGAGGCGCGACACTAGCAGGCGATAACACTCGATCATCACCTTCGGATTCGACGACTTCATCGAGAACTTGAAGTTGTGGAAATTGTTCTTTCGCGCGATGTGCGCAAACTCGAGCGCGCTTTCAACCATGCCGAGCGGCGTGTCGCCGAACCGGTTCATGATGCGGTCGCTCAGCGAACCGTGATTGGTGCCGATACGCAGCGCGCGGCCCAATTCCTGGCAAAGCTTCACCAGCGGCGTGAATTTTTCTTCGATGCGACGCAGCTCGGCGGCGTATTGATCGTCGCTGTATTCCTTGATCGCGAATTTCTTGGAGTCCGCGTAATTGCCGGGATTGATGCGGACCATTTCGACCCATTTGGCGGCTTCCATGGCCGCCTCGGGCTTGAAATGGATGTCGGCCACGATGGGCACCAGGCAGCCCCGGGCGCGCAGTTCGTCGACGATGTTCTTGAGATTCGCAGCGTCCTTGACCGTCGGCGCGGTGATGCGTACGATCTGGCAGCCCACCTCGACCAGTTCCAGCGTCTGCTTCACGCTCTCGGCGGTGTCCATCGTGTCGCACGTCAGCATGGACTGGACGACGACCGGATGGTTTCCGCCGATGATGACGCCACCGCGGGCCGGATCACCGACCACTACCTCGCGGGTAAGCCGTCGCTTACGGCAATACGGAGATTCGCAATAGCGCATGGGCGGAGAGCTACTTCTTGGGTTCCGCAAAAACCGGCTGCTCCGCGTGCTCGCGGCGCAGACTCCGGACCCAATCCCCGGAATCGAAGAATGTGACAAACAACATGAAACCGATCAGCACCATGGCGCAGCCGGTCTGAATGTATTGCAGAATCCGGCCGCTCACGGGCCGGCGGCGCACCGCCTCAATAATTGCCAGCAGGATGTGGCCACCGTCGAGCACCGGGAAAGGCAGCATGTTCAACAGCGCGAGATTGACGTTTAGAATCACGCTGAACCAGAGCACCCGCCGCCAGCCATATTCGCTGTCGAAGAGCCCGGCGTACATCCGGAAAATCAGGATCGGGCCGCCGAGTTGTTGCACTCCGATCTCGGATTTCGGGGAGAATACCGCCCGGACCGTCGCGAAAATCTGCCCGGCGCTGTCGGTGAGTTGGTCCATCGGTGTGGGGTGGACCAGGCGGGGGTGCATGTCCACGTACCAATTGAGGATACCCAACTGCGGCCCGCTCTTGGCGGGTCGGATCGGTGACTCCGGCATGAGCGTACGCTCAAACTGCTCATTGCCGCGTCGGATCGTCAGCACCAGGGCCTTCGCGTTGCCATTCGTCATGGCCTTCTCGATCGAGTCCAGGGTGTTCCACGAAGTCACCTTGACTCCGTCGATGGCCACGATCTTGTCCTTGGTCTTGAGGCCGGCGAGCGCGGCCGGGCTGTTGGTGGCGACGTCCCCGATGATCGCGTCCTGCGCGGGCCCGATCATGATTTTTCGGAGCGCCTTCCGCTCGTACCATTTCGTGGGCGGCTTGATGGGTGTAATCGAAACGGTTTGTTCCTTGTCATCCCGTACAAAAGTAACCGCGATGTTCGTGCCTTCGCTGGTCACAATTCTCCACATGACACTGTCGCGCGCCGGCGGAGCAAATTGAGTCACCGGACCGCCATCAATCGCGGTGATGCGGTCTCCCGGCTTCAAGCCGGCTCTATCCGCCGGACCGCCCGATTCCACCCAGCCGATTACGGTTGAGTTGCCCATGTCATCCACCGGCTTGCCGACCCACCAGACCAGCACGGCAAAAACCGCGGCCAGCCCGAAGCTGAACAGCGGTCCCGCCACCGCTACGATGATCTTGTCGAGCGCCGAGATGGGCGGCAGCGGCGCATTGGAACCCTCGCTCTTGCCTTCAATGGCCTCCATCGTCGCCATCTGCGGCAGCGCCACGTAACCGCCCGCCGGAATGCTACCCAGCGCGTATTCGACCCCGTTGATCTTCTTCTTCCAGATCGGCTTGCCGAACCAGATGGCAAAGCGGTCAATCTGCAACCCCCGCCATTTCGCCGCCAGGAAATGCCCCAATTCGTGCACGAAGATCAACAAGTTGAAAACCAACAGCACTTCGAGGGCAATGAAGATGAATTTCAGAATGGCCATTTTATGGTTAACACCCGGTTCCGGGGCGCGGAGGAATATAGCAGCAGGCGTACCAACCGGAAAGGGGAAATAGAAAGCGGCGGCCTGAAACCAGGCCGCCGCTGCCATTTCCGAAAGAATCCGGGCTTAGATGCCCTTCTGAATCATGAATTTAACGAGGTCCGCCACGCGGCAGCTATAACCCCATTCGTTGTCATACCAGCTCACCAGCTTGAAAAAACGCTTGTTGAGCTCGATACCCGAACCCGCGTCGAAGATCGAGGACGCCTTGCAATGGATGAAATCCGAGCTGACGACTTCGTCCTCGGTGTAGTCCAGCACGCCCTTCAGGTAGGTCTCGCTGGCCTTCTTCATGGCCGCGCTGATTTCGGCATAGGAGGTGTCCTTGGTGGTCTTCACCGTCAGGTCCACGACCGACACCGTCGGCGTCGGCACGCGGAAAGACATGCCCGTGAGCTTGCCTTTGACCGCCGGCAACACCAGGCCGACCGCCTTGGCCGCACCCGTGGTGGAGGGAATCAGGTTCAGCGCCGCCGTGCGGCCGCCCTTCCAATCCTTCTTGCTGGGGCCGTCTACGGTCTTCTGCGTGGCCGTGTAGGAGTGGACGGTGGTCATGAGACCTTCTTCCACGCCGAAGCCTTCCTTCAGCAGGACGTGCACAATGGGCGCGAGGCAATTGGTCGTGCAGGAGGCGTTCGAGACGATCGCGTGCTGCTTCGGGTCGTAGGCACCTTCATTGACGCCCATGACGATGGTCGGGCAATCGCCCTTGGCCGGAGCGCTGATGATCACCTTCTTGGCCCCCGCCGCGAGATGGCCCTTCGCCTTCTCGACATCGGTGAACAAACCGGTGGATTCGATCACCAGATCCACGCCCATCTGCTTCCAAGGCAACCCCGCCGGTTCCTTGGCGCTGACAACCAGAATATCCTGGCCGTTCACGACCAGCACATCGTCTTCCGCCTTGTCGGGCGCGGACTTCTTGGAAGTCACGGTGCCGGCGAAACGTCCCTGGGTGGAATCGTATTTGACCAAATAAGCCAGGTTATCCGCCGGCACGATATGGCCGACCGCGACGACCTGAACGTCCTTGCCAACCAAACCTTGTTCGACCATGGCCCGGAATACCAACCGGCCGATGCGGCCAAACCCATTAATTGCAACTTTCACTGCCATATTTCAGTTTTCCAATTTCAATTGTTCAAATGAGCAAATAAGAAGTACGCATGCTAACTTTTTGCTGCGGCAGGTCAATGAGAAATGGCCCCGCCGGGAGGTCCTCGCTTGCCATTTTCTGCGCAGGAATTGCTCCTGCGCGACGCCTACCAGACCAGGTTGTTCAGCGCCTTTTCCTCTCGCTCGAACTGGGCGTGGCCATCCACGAACATCACGTTCCCCGCGTTGCCCTTCCGATGCCACCCGCGGTTGTCGAACGGGATGGAAAAAACGGCGCAGCAAAACATTACGGTGTCCGAGGGCTTGGCCACCTGGGTGGACTTCTGGTTGACCAATCCGCCCGTGCCGAGGGCATCACCGGGACCGCCGAAATTGAAAATATAAGAACACCCCACCGCGGCAAAAGTCGTCGGCGCAACCTCCGGCGTCCGGCCCTTGTCCATCGGACAGGTAACGACTTTTTCGTTCAGACCGTAATGATTTAGCGGCCGGTCGATCCGGTTGAATAATCCGGCCTGCAGTGTGTTGGCGTTTCCATTCGTGCGACCGGCCCACACAAACCACTCCATCCCGTTCGTGCTCAGGGAATTCATATCCGCGGTCGAGCCCCAAAAGAAGCGCTCGCTGAAGTCGGGCAGGTACAGGTTCATGGCCACGCCGGACTGCCTCAGGTTGGACTCACAACTTATGTCCAGCGCCTTCTGCTTCGCCCGGGACAAGGCCGGCAAAAGCATGGAAGCCAGAATCGCGATGATGGCGATCACCACCAACAACTCGATCAAAGTAAACCCATTCGCTCGTCGCATAACAAAACCTCGGTTGCAGAATAATTGACGCCCCCTCCGCCCGCCGTATTCACCCGCCGATTTCTCTCATTTCTGTCACGGGAGAAACTCCCACCGTGGGAGATTATTTTCCCGCCGATTGCCTACAATTAATGAAAAAAAGAAATCTCCTCCATGCATCCGTCCGCCAAATCTCACGCACATCCTGACCGGCCTGACTCGTCTGACGCCTTTCCTCCGCCGGTGGAACCCGCCCGCGGCAAGCCCGCAACCATCCTCCCGCAAAGCCATGCCCGGCAAAAAAGCAACCCTCGCGCAAGCCCGCCGGCAAACCAAAAACCCCAGCAATCAAACCTAAGCAAACCAGAATCAAACCAAAAAAATTATACGATTCCCAGCTGCCTCCCTCCCTTGACAGCCAAATGACGCCGCTTCAGGATGTATTGGTGGAAACTGCCCCGCCTTCCGGGTCGAAGGCTTCAAAAACTGCCCCGCCGCGGAACCGCGTCCGTGTCTGGGCCAAAAGACTTTTCATCGCGTGGGTGGTGTATTCCCTCTTTGGATTTTTCGTTCTCCCCGCCGTCATCAAGTGGCAGTTGCTGAAACAGCTACCGGCGATCACCAAACGCCAGGCCGCCGTGGAACAGGTGAAGTTTAATCCCTGGGCGCTTTCCCTTAGCATCCGCGGTCTGTCCCTGACCGAGCCCGACGGCAGAAAATTCCTTTCCTGGGATGAGTTCTACGTGAATTTCCAATCCTCCTCGCTGTTCCGCCGGGCCTGGACCTTCAAGGAAATCCGCCTCGTAAAGCCATTCGGCGAAATCATCCTCGCGAAGGACGGCAAATTGAATTTCGCGAACATGTTCGAGTCCACGAACGCGCCCGCCGCCCGGCCGCCCGCCGAAACGAAATCCGCCGGCGGCATTCCGGGCCTCAACATCGAACACCTCTTGATCACCAATGGCCTCGTCGCCTTCGAAGACCGCGCCCACCGCTCCACTTTTCGAACCGAATATCGTCCGATCAACCTCAATCTCACCGGCTTCACGACGCGGCCGAACGAAGACGCCCCCTACGCCTTTCACGCTGAAAGCGATTCCGGCCGCAGCATTTCCTGGAATGGCAACCTGACGATTCAGCCACTGCGCTCATCCGGCGATCTCGAAATCACGGGCATCCGCCTCCCTCGATACCAGCCTTACTACGACAACTTCATGCACGCCGATGTCACGGACGGCGTCGTGGACCTCCGGCTCTCGTACCATCTTGCCACCGATACTAACGGCCTGGATCTCACCGTGACCAACGCCAGCGCCAGCATCGAGAAGTTGAACCTGGTTGATCCCAAGAACAACGAGTCGGTCGTCGCGATGAAAGGTCTCCATGTCGATGGCGCGGCCCTGGACTATCGCAGCCGGATGGCTTCGCTGGGAAAAGTCACCATTTCGGAAGTGGGCATCCTTGCGCGCTTGCACGCGAACGGTCACCTCAATCTCCTCGACCTGCTCACGCTGGAAAATCCTTCGCCGAAGTCGGCGACCACTACAGCCGCGCCTTCCCCTACCCCGCAAACTAATATCGTCCCCGCCGGAAAACCCTGGACACTCAAACTCGATGATTTTGCGCTCGAACAAACGTCGGTCACCTTCGAGAACCTTCAACTCCACACACCATTTCGCACCGTCATCAAGCCCATCTCGATCGGCCTGAAGCATTTCAGCACGGCACCCGAGACCCAGGCCAGCTACACCTTCAAGCTCGAATCCGAGTCCGCCGAGACCTTCGATGGCGCGGGCTCACTTTGCATCAACCCGGTGAGCTCGACCGGCCAGTTGAATCTCTCCGCGCTGAGCGTGAAAAAATACCTGCCGTTTTTCGAAACAGTGTTTCGCGGCAGGATTCTCTCCGGCCAGGTGCAGATGCAAGCGCCCTACCGTTTCGCGCTCGCCACGAACGGAATCCAGGCCGGCGTCTCCAATCTTTCAGTCAAGCTTACCGATCTGGAATTGCGTCTGCCCGAAAGCGAGGAAACGCTCACCCACGTCAAGGAATTCGCCTTTGAGCGGGTGAACGCAAGTCTGGAAGACCGCCGGGTGGAGGTGGGCCGGCTCAGCGCCGACGGGGGCGCCGTCATGGTGCGACTGGACAAGGACGGAACGCTTACCTATTCGGGTATCCTGGCCAGCAACCGAGCGGTGCAGACAACGGTCGAAACCAATACTGCGCCTTCCGCGAATTCCACTCCACAGCCCGATTGGCGCGTGCGCTTGGAGGAACTATCGCTCAAGGATTACACGATCCATTTCGAGGACCGACACCTGGAATCGTGCCTGCGCTGCGAGTTGAGCGAGGTCGCCGTCGACATGAAGCGCGCCAGCACCGACGCGAGCCAACCCATTGCCACCAGTCTCGATTGCCGTTTCAATCAAACCGGTCGCATCAGCGTTGACGGTTCCATTGTGCGCGCGCCGTTTTCCTGCGAACTCGACATCGGCCTCACCAATATCGAACTCCAGGCTTTTCAGCCGCTGCTCGATCCGTATCTGCGCCTGGCAATCGCGGGAGGCGCGTTCGGATGCCAGACGCGCTTTCTATGCCAGACCGCCGAAAAGAGTCCCACTGAGTTGAAGGTCAGTGGCGAAGCCTGGTTGGATCACTTCGCCACGAAGGACACGGTGGACATGAAGGATTTTATCTCCTGGGACCAGCTCTCCTTTAAAGGCATCGACTTTTCGCTCAATCCCAACCAGTTAAAATTCGAAAAGATCGATTGGGCCGGACTCAAAGCCAGTCCGCGCGTCGGCACGAATCATCAATTCAACGTGACGCAAATCCTCCCGCCACACGAAACCGCTTCGAATACCACCACGGCTGCCGCCCCCGCTACCGCCGCTTCCGAAGCCTTCCCAATCCAGATCGGCGCGTTCACCCTCGCAAGGGCCGCGTTTTCGTTCACGGACGAATCCGTGGAACCTCACGCCACGATCGGGATTGGCGACCTGTCCGGCAGCGTCCAAAACATATCGTCCGCCATGAACACCACCGCCACGGTGGACCTCTCAGGCAAGCTGAACCAACAATCTCCTTTCTCACTAAACGGTCGTATCAATCCGCTCTCGCAAAACCTTTTCCTCGATCTCACGTTCTCGAACGCCAACACCCAGCTCACCCCGCTGACTGCCTACATGGAGAAATACGCCGGTTATCCGCTCAACAAGGGCCGGCTCAGCACCACGCTGAGCTATCACATCAAGGGCAAGGAGCTGAAGGCGGAGAACAAAGTGCGCATCGATCAACTCAGCCTGGGCGCGCACAACGACAGCCCGGACGCCACGAAACTGCCCGTCAAATTGGGCATCGCGCTCCTTAAGGACAGCCATGGCCGGATCGAATTGGATCTGCCTGTGTCGGGCCGGCTGGACGATCCGGAATTCAAGCTCGCGCCCCTCATTTTAAAGGTGGTCATGAACCTGCTCGCCAAAACCGTGGCATCGCCTTTCAAACTCCTGGGCGCGCTCGTGGGCGGCGGCGAAGAAATGAGTTTCGTTTCCTTCCAACCCGGCGGCACCAACCTGGTGGACGGCGAAATCGCCAAATTGGATAAGTTGAGCAAGGCGCTGGCCCAGCGTCCGGCTTTGAATCTGGAGATTACCGGCCGCATTGATCCCGACCTGGACCAGGAAGCCCTCGGCCGGCAAAAATTACAGGAGGAAATCCGCACTCAACGCCTCCAGGAATTGCAGGCCAAAGGCAAAGCCCCCGATCCCTCGGTCCCCTTTACCGGCGAGCCCGACCAATACGAACGCCTCCTGCGCGGTGCGTTTGCCGCGCGGTTCGGCACCAATATCTCCGCCATCCTCAGCACGAACCTCGCTGCCGCCGGCACCAACAGCACCACCAGGAAGACGGTTACCCAACGCCGACCGCGGCTTTATCAGCGCGCGCTGGCCTTGATCGGCCTCGGCAAATACGGCCACCGCTCCCCCGCCGAAAAGAATCTTAACTCGGCCGACCGCAAGGCCCTTGCCCAGCTGACGCCCGCGCTCATGGAAACCCTCCTCGCGCGCAGCACTCCGATCACCCCCGACGAATACGGCGCCCTCATGGAAAGCCGCGCCAAATGGGTCCAGTCGTGGCTGATGGAGAACGGCAAGATCGAGCCCGACCGGCTGCTGCTCGTGGCGCCCAAGCCGGTGGACAATGCGTACAAAGGCGAAAGCCGCGCGGAACTGTCGCTCGATTGAGTTTCCGCTGGATTTTGCGCGGGCCTCGTGTTTAAGGTGAATCATGGCTGAAAAAGCTCTGAACGAACTGCCCAGGGATTTGCGCGGTCTCTACACCCGCGGCGCGGACGCATTGCAGCGGGACAATTTTGATTACGCGATCGAGATGTTCAGCCAGGTGCTGGCGAAGGAGCCGCGGCAGCACGAAGTCCGCAAAGCCTTGCGCACGGCGCAGATCAAAAAGGCCGGCACCGGCGGAGGCTTCTTCAAGAAAATGATCAGCGGAGCCAGCTCTTCGCCCCTCGTGGCCAAGGCGGAAATGACCGTGCGCAACGACCCCGCCGCGGCGCTCCAGATCGCCGAGCAAATCCTGAGCGGCGATCCGAACAGCTCCGCCGGCCACCGCATCGTGGTGAAATCGGCCATGGCCATGGAGATGCCGAACACCGCCGCGATGTCGTTGGAAGTCCTGATGCGCAATTCCCCCAAAGACCGGGACATCGCCATTCAATTTGCGAACGCCCTGGCCGACGTCGGGCAAGTCCAGCGCGCCGAACGGATGCTGGCCGACTTCGCGCGGGCCCAGCCCAACGACCAGGAGCTCAACCAGGCGCTGAAGGATATTTCCGCCCGCAACACGCTGGCCCGCGATGGCTATCGTGCCGCCGAGGAAGGCACCGGCAACTATCGAGGCATGCTCAAGGACAAGGACGAAGCCGCCAAGCTGGAGCAGGAACAGCGCATCGAAAAAACCGGCGACGTGAATGACCGGATGATCCGCGACTATGAAGAACGCCTTGCGCTTGAACCGAACAATTTGAAGCTGCTCCGCAACCTCGCGGAAACCTACAAGGACAAGAAGGAATACGATCGCGCGCTGGAATACTACGAAAAGATCAAGCAGAGCGAAGGCACCTCCGACCCCTCGCTGGAACGGAGCATCTCCGAGGTCACCGCGCGACGGTTTGACCAGCGCATGTCGCAGCTCGATCCCGCGGCCGCCGATTACCCGGAAAAGCTCGCCGCGTTCCAGGCCGAGAAGGCGGCTTACCAACTCGCCGATTGCCAGCAACGCGCCGACCGCTTCCCCACCGACCTGCAAATCCGATTCGAACTCGGCCAGCTCCTTTTCCAGGCCGGCAAGGTCAGCGAGGCGATTCAGGAATTGCAGAAGGCGAAGTCCAATCCGCATCGCCGCGTCGCCGCCATGAGCCTGCTGGGACAGTGTTTCGCCCGCAAGAACATGAACGACATGGCGGCTCGTTCACTCCAGGAAGCGCTTAAGGAGAAACTGGTTTTCGACGACGAGAAGAAGGAACTGGTTTACGTCCTGGGCACCATCCTCGAAAAAATGGGCAAGCGCGAGGAAGCCATCGAACAGTTCAAACAGATCTACGAGATGGACATCGGCTACAAGGACGTCGCCAAAAAAGTCGACGATTACTACTCCAGCCAGGGCTGAGGCTCTTACAGTCCCACCCGCTTGAACCGGCTATTCACTTCCTTGAAGTGGAAGTCCAGTGAGCAAAGCTTCTCGAGTTCGCCCTTGCTGAAGTGTTTCGCCACTTCCGGATCCTTCCGCAGTTCCTCGAGGAAGTCCGCATCCGCGCGCCCGGCATGCTTCACGGCCCAGGTCTGCATGGCGTTTCGCTGGACCAAATCGTAGGCTTGCTCGCGCGTCAGTCCCTTGCGGATCAGCGCGAGGAGCACCGTCTGGGAATTCCACATCCCCAGCGACAGGCCCAGATTGCGTTTCATGTTCTCCGGATACACCAGCAAACCCGCCACCAGCTTCGTCATCGTGCCCAGCATGTAATCGAGCAGCGTGCAGGAGTCGGGGAAGATGATCCGCTCAACCGAACTGTGGCTGATGTCGCGCTCGTGCCAGAGCGCCACGTTTTCCAAGGCGGCGACTGCGTTGCCCCGGAGCACGCGCGCCAGTCCAGTGAGCCGTTCGCCCGTGATGGGATTGCGCTTGTGCGGCATGGCACTGGACCCCTTCTGGCCTTTCGCAAAAAACTCCTCCGCCTCCAGCAATTCGGTGCGCTGAAGATGACGAAACTCCGTCGCCCATCGTTCGATGCTCGCGCCGATGAGCGCAAGAATGCCAATGAACTCGGCGTGAATATCACGCGCCACCACTTGCGTCGCAATGGGAGCCGGACGCAGACCGAGTTTTCGGCAGACCTCCGCTTCCACGGACGGTGACAAATGCGCGCTGGTTCCGACCGCGCCCGAGAGCTTGCCCACGGCCACCGTTTTCCGGCCCGCTTCCAATCGTTCCAACGCCCGCCCGAATTCATCGTACATGAGCGCGAGCTTCATCCCGAAAGTCGTTGGCTCGGCGTGGATGCCGTGGCTGCGTCCAATCATCGGCGTGAAACGATGCTTCCGGGCCTGGGTCGCGATCGCCTTCCGCAATTCTTTGACATCGGCGATCAAAATGTCCGCCGATTCCACCATCTGCACTGCGAACGCAGTATCAATAACGTCGCTGCTCGTCAGGCCGAAATGCAGCCAACGGCTGGCCGGCGCGCCGATGTTCTCGGCGACATTGGTGGTGAACGCGATGACGTCGTGATTGAGTGTGCGCTCGAGTTCCTTGCAGCGTTCGATGGTAAAGGAAGCTCCCTTGCGCATCTGCGCCAGGTCGCGCTTCGGCACCAACCCGCGGGCCGCGAGCGCCTCGGAGGCAAGCAATTCGATCTTGAGCCAGATCTCCAGCTTGCGCTGTTCGCTCCAGATTTCCCGCATTGCCGGCCGAGAGTAACGTTGAATCATGGCGGCAATTTAGGAAAAGGAATTACCTCTGTCGAGGCGACTGAGTCTGAAATCTTACTCCGCGGTTGCGGAGCTGCGATACCGTTGAAGGCCGGGCCGGTCTCAACGCTTCCCCATCTTCTGCCGCGCGGCTTCCAAAATCTTCTTTTCCCGCGCCGTCAGACTCTTGATTCCTTGCGCCGAAATCTTGTCCAGAATCGGATCCACCTCCCGCTCAAGATATTCACCGGTGGGCAACTCCTCTTTTTCCTCCTCCTCTTTCTCCTCGCGCGGCCGGAACAATCCATACGTATCCTCCGGCTCGTGCATCACGCCGGACGCATACCCTTCGCCTATCGGCGCCGCACCGCCCAGCACGTACTTCACATACAACACTCCGGCGAGAATTCCGCCAAAATGCGCCGCATGGGCAATCTTGATCTTGTCATCGGGCGACATCGTGAGCATTCCCAGTATTGCCGCGGCGATGCTTAACCATAGAAAATTCTTCGCCCGAATCGGCAGGAAAGTCACGATCATCAATGCGTCGGGGAACAGACAGGCAAACGCCGCGATCAAGCCGTATGCAGCCGCCGAAGCTCCCACCGTCGGCGCCGCAAAGAGTCCGCCGAACACCAGGCCCGCGAGTGCCTGCACCAACCCGCCCAATATCCCGCTCGCGAAATACAGCACCAGAAAGCGCCGCACGCCAATAAACGCCTCCAATTCCTTGCCAAAGAAATAAATCGTCAGACAGTTAAATGCCAGGTGAAACACCCCACCGTGCATGAATTGGTAGGACATGAGCTGCCAGACATAACCGTGGGCTAGGCCCCCGGTACTTAACGCTCCATAATGAAAAAACTCCCGTCGGGCGCCCTCGGACAGCAGGCACTGCCCCACAAAGACCACCACGTTGATCGCGATCAATATCTCCGTTGCCGAACGCATCGGCCGCGCCTGCGGGCGCCGCATATAATCGCGATATTCTAACATTGCCGAAGCAACTTACCTCGTCCGCCGCATTTTTCAATGCACACAGCTAGCCGAACTTCTCTTTTGCAATACCCCGGGCCATCACCTGACGCCGCCTTTGCTCTTCCGTAACCAGGAAACTCCTGCTTCCCGGCCTGCAGCCGGCGAGCCTTTCATATCCCGCACGACTTTCCGTGAAGAGCGCGGTTGAGAATGCATCCGTCTCTGTGGCCGACGGCAAAACGACCGCCGCCAAAAGCGCACCGCGAACCGGCTCGCCGGATCGTGGATCGAGGATGTGCCCGTAAAGCCTGCCGTCGATCTCGAAACACCGCCCGTCGCCAGCCGAGACCGACAGAGCTTCGTTTTTCAAATCAACTACCGCTGTGAGAGTCGAGGCTTCATGTTCCCTCCCCGCACGACCTTCGGTTACCACGACCATTCCACCACGTCCGGAACCCGGAAGTCTCGCGTCCGCAGATTCGATTCCAATCTTCCAGCTCTCCGCATCGGGCGGATGCCCAATTGCTTCCGCCGTGCTTGTGCCTCCGTGAATCAGCCCGCTCGTAACTCCCGCTTCCCGCAAAAGACCCGCCGCAACCTCCACGGCGTGGCCCTTCCCGATCGCGCCTAAATCCAACCTCATCCCCGGTCGCGCGAATCGCACGGTAAATTCCTTCGCATCCAGTTCGACCTGGTTCATGCCTACGCACGCGCGCGCTTCGGCCAATTCTATGGCTGATGGCACTCGCCCGATTCCTTCACGAAATCCCCAGCACCGCATCAGCGGCTCGATGGTGATGTCAAATGCGCCTCCGGTTTCCCGGTGCAAGCGTTGAGCCCGCTGCAATAACCCGAAGACATCCGGGCTGACCCGCACCGACTCCGCGGAGGCGCGGGCGTTGATGCGAGAGATCTGGCTGGTTGGGCGAAAGATGCTGAGCTGCGCCTCAATGCGCTCGATTTCGCTCAAGGCTTCCTCGCCCGCCGCGCGCAACGCGCGAGGGTCGTCCCCGTAGAGGACGACCTCGAACCGGGTCGCCATCGCATTGCGAGCGAGGGTGACCGGAGCCATGCGCGGGCTTAGGACAGCGGAAGAGTCCCGTAAGTGATCGCGGGAATTTCCTTGCCGGCGCCGTCGGTGATTTTGCGCGTCTTCTCGTCGAAGCGACACATCATGCTCATACGATCCGACATTTCGGCGAGGGAAATGACCGTCTGCACTTTAATGGCAAGATCGATGTTCGCGTTCGGTTCCTTGCCGGAGCGGATGCAATCGAACCAGTTTTTCTCGTGCACGCGCAGGTCTTCCGGCTGCAGCGCGGTGAACTTCTCCGGATCGATGTCGTCGGCGAATTCGCGCTCGGGAATGATGTTCACGCTTTCGCCGGAGGTGCCCACTTCCAGCGAAGCCTTGTGCGCATACATGATGAAGCCGGGGCTGCGGGCATTAACCGTGCTCACAGTAATGGTAATGATCGCGCCGCTCGGGAATTCCGCCAGCAACTGCACGTGTTCGGGCGTCGTGCGCTCGGGCATGTCCGGGGTGCTCTTGTCCGAATGCACGTTGTGCGTGCCCATCGCGGACACGCGCACGGGAAATTCGGGTTTGCCGGTCGCCAGCATGAGCGGATGAAGCCGGTGCGGGACGAGGTCGCCGAGCGGACCCGCGCAGTATTGGTAATACTTGCGCCAGCGATGGAACGCCTCGGCGCTGAAAGGCTCGCGCAGCTTCACCGGCCCGAGCCATTTGTCCCAATCCACATTCTCGGCCTTGGTCTCCTGCTCGATGTTGTAGTTCCATTCGCCGACGATGCTGTTGCGGCAATAAAAGCCCTGCGCCCAGACCAATTGACCGACCTTGCCGCTCGCGATGAGCTCGGCGCACTTGGCCCAGCCGCCCGCGGAACAACCTTGGGAACCAACCTGGAAGATCCGCTTGGTCTTTTTGACCGTATCGTAAATGTTGAAGGCCTCGCCCAGGTAACGCGCCAGCGGCTTTTCGCCATAGACGTGCTTGCCGGATTCCATGGACGCGATGGCGATTGGCGCGTGGTTCGGATCGTGCGTCGCGATCAGGACGGCATCAATGTCCTTTCGGTCCACGATCTTCCGATAATCATCATAGACGTCGGCGTCCTTGAGCGGGTTGGCGACGGGCTTGCCGCCATTCGCGTAGGGAATGGCCACCTCGCCTTTCATCCACGCGCGGCGCTTGCTGTAAACGTCGCAACCGGCGGCGACGACGATGTTGTTCTCCTGCGCCTTTTCCTGCATGCCCACGAAATGGTTCATGCCGATACCAAAGCCGGCGCCGACCACGGCCACGGCGATGCGATCGTTCGCGCCAATGACGCGGCCCGGCGACGGAGCCTGGTTCTGGCCGTAAACCGGTGTTTTCAGCAGCGGTGTGGCGGCGACAGCCGCGGCGGCGGTGGCGGTTTTCTTGAGGAAATCCCGGCGCGGCAGACCGCCCGGCGAAGAAACTGCGTCTTTGTCCATATTATGTGCGAAGCGAGGTTACGATTAAGTTTTGCAGCTTAAAGTTGGACGAAGCATAAGGACAATATCTTCATGGTCAACCCCCCATTCGTGGTAGTTATTTGTGATGCTGCCTCCGTAGTTTCCCGCCCTGCCCAATTCTGCCTTTAGCCCCGCGCAGCGAGGCTTTACCCTGACCTCAAAATGGCAAAGCCGCCCAACGACAAAAAACCCGTCGAATCGAAACCCAGGCAGCCACGATGGATTCGGCGCCGGCAGATTCCGGTGCCGACGTGGCGTGGATGGCTGTTGCTCCTGATCGTGTTCGGAATGGGGTTGTATATCGCGCTGCACGCAACCTATCCCTTCCTGGCGGTGAATGATCCCCTGCCCGGCGGATATTTGGTCGTGGAAGGTTGGGCGCCCGATTACGCATTGCGGGCGGCGGTGGCGGAATTCAGGAGCAACCGGTATGAGAAGATTTATGTCACCGGAGGTCCGATTGAACAAGGGAGCTTCCTGGTGCCCTACAAAACCGCGGCGGAACTCGGCATGGCCAGCCTTTGTGAATTGGGCGTGAAGACCAACGAAATCCAGGCGATCCCTGCTCCGTGGGTGAGCCAGGACCGGACTTACACCGCTGCCGCCAGCCTGAAGATGTGGTTCACCGAGCATGTCCCGGCGCCCGATCACATCAATCTGCTCACGGTCGGGCCGCACGCACGCCGTTCACGACTGCTCTATCAGCAGGCCCTGGGTCACGACATCAAAGTGGGAATCGTATCCCTGCCCGGTGGCGACTACGACACGGGTCGCTGGTGGCGCTCAAGCCAGGGTTTCCGCATCGTGACGGGTGAAGTCATTGCTTACATTTACGCGAAATTGTTGTTCCGCCCCGCGACGACTTGCACCAACGCCGCGCATGGAACCAATTCGAGCCCATGACCGCTCCCGGCGTATTTGCGCTTGGCGCAGTCATCCTCGCAGCCGGACGTTCGACCCGCATGGGCCGCTCGAAGTCTTTGCTACCTTGGGGCCAGACCACGATAATCGGTCATTTGCTGGGTCAGTGGCAGGCGCTCGGCGCCGTGCAAATCGCGGTCGTTTGCGCGGCCGATGACCAACCGCTGCAATCAGAACTCGAACGCGCCGGTCTTCTCGCCTCCGCGCAGATTCACAATCCCGCTCCCGAAACGGGAATGTTCGATTCGATCCGACTGGCCGCTGCCTGGAAGGGCTGGCAGCCTTACCTGACACATTGGGCGGTGGTTTTGGGAGATCAGCCGCATCTGCCTCACGATTTCCTTCGATCGTTGCTCGCGCAGGCCCGCGCCCACCCGGACAAAATCTGGCAACCGGGCTTCGAAGGGCGAGGAAGACATCCAGTCATTTTGCCGGGTAAGTTTCTTCGGCTGCTCAAGACAGAGGGGGTCACGGATTTAAAAAACTTTCTTGCCCGGCACGCCGGCGGCGTAGCGCTCTGGTCGACGGTGGACGCGGCGTTTTCGCTGGATCTCGACCGGCCGGAGGATTACGAGGCCGTGCGCAGCCGGTTTGAGCCGTAGCCAGGTGCCAGGCTGGCGACCTGCGCCCGGGCCAGTGGCTGCTTCAAAGGGCTCCCTATCAGATATTGCTCACGCACGGGGCAAATTCGGATAAATATTTCCTCATAATAATCTGACTTCGAATGTCCGGTTCCCGCAGCTGCGGTTACTATAGTGTGAATGGACAGGCTAAGTGACCAGGATTTGCTAAAGGAATACGCGACCCGAAGCTCGGAGCCCGCTTTCGCCGAGTTGGTGCGCCGCCATACGGACCTGGTCTATTCGGCTGCGTTGCGCATGGTCGGCAACCCTCAACAGGCGGAGGACGTGACCCAGGGCGCATTCCTGGCTCTCGCCCAAAACTCGAAACAATTGCATGGGCGTGCCGTTATTTCCGGCTGGTTGCATCATACGGCACGAAATATTGCCGCCAACACCGTACGCACCGACGTCCGCCGCCGCGTCCGGGAACAGGAGGCCGCCGTCATGAACGAAATACTTGCCGACGGACAAGAAGTCGCGTGGGAACAAATCTCCCCGCAGCTCGACTCCGCCCTGGCCGAATTGAATGAAGCAGAGCGCGATGCCGTGATGCTGCGGTACTTCGAACGCAAAAGCGCCCGGGAAATGGCGTCGCTGCTCGGGCTGTCCGAGGAAGCCGCGCAGAAGCGCGCCAATCGCGCGACGGAAAAACTTCGCGAGTATTATCACCGCAACGGCGTGACGGTAGGGGCCGGCGTGCTCGCCGCGCTCTTGTCCGCCCACGCGGTGCAGGCCGCCCCGGCCGGCCTGGCCGCCAGCATCATCACCGCCCTGGCCCTGGGCGGAGCCGGATTGGTTTCCACTGCAGCCATCACTACAACCAAGGCAATCGCCATGACAACATTACAGAAAACGGTTCTCGCCAGTATGCTTTTCACCGCGGTTGGCGTGGGGGTTTATGAGGCCGCACAGAATTCGCAATTACGTACCGCGAATGAGGCGTTGCAGCGCGAAGGCGAAATCCTGCGGATCGGCACCTCGGCGCTATCAAACAAACTCGTATCGTTGCGAAATAATTCGCGCCCCGCCGTGGCGGAGGCTCCGCTGAGCGCAAATGAACGGAATGAGCTCTTGCGGTTGCGCGGCATGGCCGGCGTGGCGCGCCGCGCCAACGAAGATGCCGAAAAACTGCGCGCCCGCCTGGCACAGCAATCCAAAGAAAAGGACTCCAATGGCACTCCCATGACCGGAGTGATGGGTGATGCCATGAAGCAGGCCTTGGAACAGCAAGTGGAAGGCAAATTGTCGCGCCTGGTCGCCAGCCTTCATTTGACCCCCGAGCAGGCACAGGCTGCGCGCGCCATTTTAGCCAAGCAGCTCGAAGTGATGTCGGCCGGAATGCAGCAGGCATTCACAGGCAAATACAACAAGGATGAACTGACCCGGCTGGCCAAAGAAGGCGGAGACGCGGACGCAGGGATCCAGGCGTTGCTGAGCCCGGAGCAAAAAGCGAATTATCTGACCTACCAGGAGGAGGAAAAGGCCTACAACGCGCGCCTCGTTGCGAACAGCGAATTGCTGCAGATGGAGGGCACGCTCAGGCTGAGCGCAGAACAGGAGGACCGGGTGTTCGCGGCGCTCTATCACACCACCATGGAGCAATTGTCCGGCTCCGCCAAAGCCCCGGCTGGCAGCCAGGGAGAACAGTTTCAATGGGTGCTGGATCAGAAAGCCAAGGCGATTGAGCCGCTACTGACGCCTGGCCAATTGGAGATTTACCGCAAGCAGCAGGCTTCGCAGGCCAAGCTCACCAAAGATATTCTCAGTAAGCTTGACGCATCAGGATCTGCGAAATAGAAAGCGCCTTCGGTCCGAGGCGCGGGTTCGCACTCGCGTCAAGAGGTCCCTGTTCATGAGTCAGTCATTTGGTCGCCTCATCCGCCACGCGACGGATCTCCAGAAACTGCTCGCGAGTATTGTCTCGCGCGCAAAGAATAATTTGCCCATCGGCGACCACGCACAAGGTCGATATATTCAGATCCGGCGCGTTGGTGAGCACCAGGACCTCGAACCGCCCGAGGAAGTGGTCCTTATCCTCCGTTCCGACGGTACCGCGGTAAAGCTTGAGTCCCGGACGCGGATCACTTTTCCAGTATTGGGAGACCGCCGGGGCCTTCCTGCCCGCGGGGATAAGAGGCCTGTGCTTTCCGTCGTATAGGACCTTCACTGCTTCCGCCGTGACACCATTCGTAATCATGGGCGTGGCTGCTTCCACCACCAGCGACTTGGCAGTCAGCTCCGGAGCAATCCGCCACAAGGTCGTTGCCACCTCTTGAGTGATGCTGGTGTCGCCCACCATGCCGGGGTCGCCAAGCATTTTTTGGATTTCGGGCGCGACCGACCGGGCCCGCGATCCAAATCTGCTCAAGCCCGAGAGCGCATTCCACCGCACATCCACGCTCGAATCCTTCAGGGCGTCCGTCAGCGCGGGTATTACAACATCGGCATCACCACCAATGCTCATCACGGCCGAGACGGCACAGAAGCGCACATGTGTATCAGGATCATGGAAGCGCCGGATCAAAACCGGCAAGGCCTCCCGGGCGCCTGGACCGATGTTTTGCAGCGATCTCGCCGTGTAACTTTGCGATGAAGGCGAAATGTTTTCCTCGTAAATCCTGACCAATTCCGGCACGGCGTTGACACCGTTTGTCCCCAGGACTCTGAACGCGTATTCGGCTTCCTCGTTCCGCGCGCTCGCGCGAACATAATGGATGTGCGTCCAAGGATGCCGCCCCGCCGCGTCCAACAACTTGAGCACCGGGGGCGGCGGGTCTTTCGCCCGCATCATCTTCAACAATGTCGGCACTGCGTTGCTGCCGATGGTGTGCAATGCCTGATCCGCCTCCCTCCAGCCGGGCGAGTTATATCGCGGTATGGCCGCGGAGGAGGCCACGTGGTGGTACAGCCAACTCGACAGCTTGCGGCCCTGGTAAACCGGTTCTCGCGGACCGATCGACTGCCAGACCAGCAGTCCCAGGATGAGTGCCAATATCAGCCCGCTGATGATTCCCACCCGTTTCTTCATACGCAGTCTACGACGTTCCTCTATCCCTTGAGCTTATGGGTTTGAGACGTTTTGGGCGATGGTACAATTCAGCAAATTACTCCGAAACCAATTTTAGCATTCAGCCTTTAGCATTTGGCAATCCCCCCTTACCCTCCGCCCGCGATGTCGCAAATGCTCAAATCGTCCGGCGCAATGGCCGCCGCGACCCTCGCCAGCCGGTTGCTGGGCCTGGTGCGCGAGATGGTCTATGGGGCCTTCATGGGTAACAGCCCGGTGGCGAGCGCATTCAAGATGGCGTTCCAGATACCAAACCTGTTTCGCCGGCTGCTGGGCGAAGGAGCGTTGACGGCCGCCTTCATTCCCATCTTCAAGCACAAGGAAGTTGAGGAGGGTGAAGCCGAGATGTGGCGCACGGCCAATGCCGTGATCTCCGGACTGCTTGTCTCGGCGGCGGCGATCACGCTGGTGGGTATTCTGGCCATTTCGTTGGTATTGGCCCTCGGGGGCCTGGTCACCGATCCGCACACGCGCCTGATGCTGGACCTGCTGCGCTGGATGTTCCCCTACATGCTGCTCGTGTGCCTCGCCGCCGCGCTGATCGGCATGGCCAATGCCCGGGGACATTTTTTCATTCCGGCACTTGGCGCAGCGATTCTCAACATCGTCATGATTGCCAGCGTCCTGTTTCTCGCGCCGCACCTGGGCCCCACCAAGGACCAGCAAATCTTCGGTCTGGCCATTGGCGTGGTGGTGGCGGGCGTGGCACAGGTGCTGTTCCAATTGCCCAGCCTCTATCGCGAGGGTTTTCGTTATCGCTGGGTCACTCCGTGGCACGATCCATCGGTGCGGACCGTCGTTCGCCGGATGCTGCCGGGCTCGATCGGCGTGGCCGCATTCCAAATCAACGTGCTCATCATCTCCTGCATGTCGTTCTGGTTCGACCAGACCATTCTGGCAACTTTTGACTATGCCGTGAAACTCATGGAACTGCCCCAGGGCATGTTCGGCATTTCACTCGCAACGTATCTGCTGCCCACGCTGACCGGCCTGGCGTCGAAAAAAGATTACGCCGGTTTCCGGCTTACGCTCAGCCAGGGCCTGAGCTATCTCACCTTCGCCAACCTCCTCGCTGCCAGCATCGCCCTCGGCCTGGCGGTGCCGATCGTGCGCCTCCTGTTCGAGCGCGGCGCATTCAACGGCGAGGTCACACAGCGTGTCGCCATGGCCCTCGCCTGCCTGGCACCCGGGCTGTTGATGTTTTCGATGAACAACATTCTCGCGCGCGCATTTTATGCCCTGCACGACATCAAGACGCCCATGAAAATCAGCCTCATTTGCCTGGGGCTGAACCTGGTCTTCTCGCTCTATCTGGTGCAGCGCTATCGCGAATCCGGCCTCGCCGTGGCCAACACCCTCAGTGCGACCATCAATGTCGGCCTGCTCGTTTACGCGCTGCGCCGAAAATTAACCCGCCTGGGGTTGAAGGAGTTGGGGCGAACCCTGCTGGTGCTGGTTCCGCTGGCGGTGGTGACCGGTATCTTCGCCTTCCAACTCGGCCAGATTTGGGAAAACCACCTGGGCCACCGAAACCTGCTCCTCAAACTCGGGGCGGTGTTCGTTCCCGGCGGCATTGCCACCGGCGGATACTGGCTGGCCGCGATCCTGCTCAAAGTCCCCGCCGCGAGCGAAACGTCGGACATGCTGATCGCCAGGTTCCGCGGACGGCGAAAACATTAGCGGCACAGCCCTTGTGTTCCCCGCGAAACCGCCGCATATTCATGCGGTTGTTCGAAGCGGCGCTCCGTGTCACATAAGGCAGTGTGAGCGCCCGACTTGCGGAAGACATGCCGATCAAAGTAGCCATCGTGGATGACGACGAGGGCATCCGGGCGAGCCTCGCCGCGCTCATCAAGCGCGCACCCGCCCTGCGACTCTCGGGCGATTACCCGGACTCGGAAACGGCGCTGAAGGAAATCCCCCGTAAACCGCCGGATGTTGTCCTCATGGACATCAACCTGCCCGGCCTCAACGGCGTGGAATGTGTCCGCCAACTGAAGACTTCTGTGCCCGAGGTGCAGTTCCTCATGCTTACTGTTTATGAGGACAGCGATTCGCTTTTCAATTCCCTGAAGGCTGGCGCCAGCGGCTATCTCCTGAAACGAACGGCAGCGGCGCGTCTGCTGGAGGCCATTCGCGACGTGTATGGCGGTGGTTCACCCATGACGCCGCAACTCGCCCGGCGTGTCGTACAGTTTTTCTCCAAGCCCCGGGAGGGCGAATCATCCGTTGCCCGACTTACGCCGGGAGAGCGAGAGTTTCTGGATCAACTGGCCAACGGTTATGCCTACAAAGAAATCGCCGACCGCATGACTATCAGCATCGATACCGTGCGCAGCTACGTGCGAACAGTGTATGAGAAGCTGCATGTCCATTCCCGCACGGAGGCGGTGGTGAAGTATCTGCGGGGATAAACTGTCCGTAGCAGCCGAGGTGACGAGGCTCCATATTTCCGGATGCCAACATGCGCCCGATCAAAGAGAGCCTCGTTATCCCGCCTTGCGGGACTGCTACAAAAAAGAAATCAAGGAAGCGCCGTCGTTCGCTCCTGGAGCCAGAGCAAATCGTTATTCGGGTTCGCCGGTATCGTTGAGGAGCTGGAGTTAATCGCGGTCCTGGTCACGGGACGATCTTTCACGCTGGAGTCGCTCCACTTCCGGATCTCCGCGTGCCCATCCGCAAACGCCAGCGAGCCGCTGCCGCCATGGTAGCTGGCGGGGACATCGCGCCATTGCGCGGTGGTGTCCATCTCGACGCGGAAGAATCCGTCGTTGATCGAATCCGCATGCTCATCAATGAAGACCCACGCGAGGGACGGCGCGGGCTTGGTGATTTGGGATTGCTTGTAAAACAGGGAGTAATTGTTGTTCCCACCGTATTGGTTGAGCACCGGCGGCTCCGTGCTGAGGCCGCCCATCATTCCGTTCATGGAAATGCTGCGCACGCGCGTGCCTTTCGAGCCCTGCGTCTTGTCGCCCGGACAACGATAGATGCCGGTAGACCGGTTGCAATAAGGGCCCAGCAAGGACTGCGTCAGCTTTGGCGTGTCGTAATTGTCGCTGTTGGGTGGTGAAGGCGGATTATCCCAGCCCAATACGCCGGAGACCCAGCTCGGTTGCGTGGAGGCGGTGGTCGAAGCGTTGGGGGCGAGCGTGCCGTTGTTGTCGTCGGCATACATCACCCAGGCGTAGCTCAACTGCTTGAGATTACTCTGACAGGAGACGCGCTCGGCTTTCAATTTCGCGCGGCCCAGCGCCGGCAGGAGCATGGCGGCGAGAATGGCGATGATGGCAATCACAACCAGCAACTCGATCAGGGTGAAACCGGGGGACTTGGCAGTCCTGATGTCAGCCGTGCTACGGCACATAGGTCATGCGTGTTTTTGAAAAATCGCCAGTGAATGAGCAAGCGTCAACTCTATTCAGCATCGCAGTGCTGCTTCCTTCGTACACGCCCGCCGGTCTGCCTGCAACCGCATGAATGTGCGGTCGCATTCGCCATTTTCCATTGGCCCAATGCGCCCGGTAGTCTATTCTGTCTGCGCATGAAAGCTCTGGCATCCCCGCGCGGACCGGCGCTCCCTGCGTGCGTCGCCGCGCTGTTGACCCTCACCTCCATCGTCCATGGACAAACCCCAGAGTTGAAGGAGATCATCTCCCACGCCGAAAAAGGCGAAGCCGAGGCGCAGAACACCGTCGGCCTGGCTTACAAAAACGGACGCGGTGTGACCGCCGATCCCGCCCAGGCCCGCAAGTGGTTCAAGCTCGCCGCCGACCAGGGCAACGCCGCCGCGCAACGCAACCTGGGCATCCTTTACGCCGAAGCGACCGGTTCGGATCGCGACATGACCCAGGCCCTGGTCTGGCTGCGCAAAGCGGCCGACCAGAATTTCTCCTCCGCGCAGGCCTATCTCGCCATGTTGTTGATCGAAGGCAAAGCCACTCCCACCGACCCCGGCGAGGCGCTGAAGTGGTTGCGAAAATCCGCCGACGCCAACTACGCGCAGGCCCAGGACGATCTGGGTGTCATTTTACTCGAGGGCAAAGGCGTTCCGGCGGATGCGACCGAAGCAGTGGCGTGGTTACGGAAGGCGGCGGCGCAAAATTACGCTTCCGCGCAGGATCATCTGGCCAACCTTTACATCGAAGGCAAAGGCGTCCACCAGGACGATAAGAAGGCGCTCGAACTCTACAGCCAAGCGGTGGTGCAGGATTACGCCGCCTCGCAAAGCACGCTCGGGTGGATGTACATGGAAGGCAGAGGCATTCCGCAGGACGATGCGCAGGCGGTGAAACTCTTCCGCCGCGCCGCGGCGCAGGATTACGCCTCCGCCCAGAATCAATTGGGGATGATGTACGAAAAAGGCCGCGGTGTGACGCAGGACTTTACGCAGGCGGCGGATTGGTATCGGAAGGCGGCCGTCCGCGGCTACGGCGGCGCGCAGAATAATCTCGCGATCGCCTACGCGCTGGGACAGGGCGTGCCGAAGGATGCGAAGGAAGCTTGCAAGTGGTTCGCCCTCGCGGCGACGCATGGAGACACCAACCGGGCGGATTTGAAAGAATCCGCCGCGAAGCAACTCACCCCCCAGCAGCTAATCGAGGTCGATAAGAGCGTGCAGGAATTTGCCCCGCAGAAGTGATCTGGTTCGCTTAACCGACCGCGTCTTCTTCCACGTCGAGACCGTCAGGGAACATCAAGCCGGCACACTCCGCGAAATTTGCCAGGTTCGGGACTTGGATTGACTCCAGCGGCAGGGCCGCGCCGGCCGGCGCCGCGGACTGCAAATCCGCCGACAGATCCGGCCGATAGTCGTTCCCCGCTTCACTCGAATTAAACTCCTTCCGCATCAGGAGCGAGATCAGACTGGGCCACATGGTTTGCCTTACTGGGTTACAATCCGATAAAACCGCGCGTTCCCCGTGGCGGTGTTATCGATGATGTTGGTGGTGCTGCCCGAGCCCGCGACGGTCTTCAATAGCTGCCAGTTCGCATTCGTGAGCGAATTCACGTACTGCACCAGGTGCGTCCGGCAGGCTTCCGTTTGGAAAGTGAAGGTGGTGGTGTTCCCGGCGTGCGCCAGGTTGGAAACATTGGCCTTCAACGCGGGATACGTCCGGACCGCACTGGGATTTCCCGCTTCGTTAATCAACGTGGAGACGCCATTGGAGCGATTGATGGAGTAGAACTCAATGTTGCCGCCAAACTGGCCCTGCCAGTAAAGCACCCGCATCGGATAGAGACCGGTCGCGGTCACCGCGAAGCTGTACGTCGTCGGCGTCCCGTTGCCACGATCGAGAATGTATTCCGCCAGGACCATGTTCGTGTCGCACACCGTCGGACCGACGGTCGAGCGGAAGCCGTCGTCGCTGCGGACGGCGAAGCTGTAGATGCCCGGGTTGAGCAACGCATAGAACCGCGCTTCCATCGCGATGTAATTATTCGTCGCGGCGGCGGGCACGCCCGGGAATGGGGACTTAGTGACAAAGGTAAAGCTGCCGCTCGGATTGCCGGTGATATCGTAGTTCAACGAACCCGTTTCCCAGTATCGGCCGTCGCCATTCGGACCGCCGGCTTCGTTCGGATACGGCAGGCTCGTATTCGTGTTGATGATCGTGCCAGCCAGTTCGGACTCCGCGGTGAAAATGCTGGTGAACAGCGTGGTCGGCGCACTGTTGGTGATCTTGAAGGTGTGAATGGCGAAACCGGTCCCCTGCCCTGAATTCGTGGAAACCGCGTAACCCGCCGGGATCGTTTGGATATTCGCGGTCGTAAACGTCCACGTATTGGTTTGCAACACGCTGCCGTCGCCCACGATTGCCGTGAGCGTGTTCGTCGCGTTGATCAGCATGAACGGCGTTGGATGATACGTCACCACGGACCCGGCGGCGTTCGTGGCCACGGTGATCGCGCTGGTGACTTCCGTGCCGTTGAGATACAGCCGGTTGGTGACCACGCTCGTCTGGCGATTCGCGACGGTGTAGGTAACCGTCTGGTCCGGCGTCACGCCAGTGGACCCGGGATAGGGAAACCCGCTCGCAATATAAGGGCGCAACGTGCTGGCATTCGTAAGCGGCGCGAGCATGAGGTAATTAAGATTGTAGCCGCCGTCCGGCGCAAAGCTGGTGGTGCGGAACGTGTTCGTGCCCGGGAAACGGATTTGCACGACGTTTCCGAACATGTCCTTGAGCGGCACGAAGACAAAGGCCTGCGCATTGCCGGTGTTCGGACACACAAACGTGCCGAGCGCGGCCCGCGACTGGTTGGTCGTTGTGGCCGTCGGGCTGGCGAGCCGTTCGAGCAACATGGTGGAGCTGCCGCTTAGACCGGCCATGCGGGCATAAACCGCGAAGGTCGCATTGCTCATCCGACGGGTGAAGTTCAGCCACTCGCCATTGTTCACGAAACCCAGGTTGTAATCCTGAAATCCGTTGGCCGCAAAGTTCGCGTGGTCCACGTCCGAACACACCTCGATCTGCGGGAGGTCCGTCGGGCGATAGGCGTTGGGATGATTCGTGCCAGTCGTGTCGTATTCGAGGTAGTCGATCGTGTTGCTGCCGATCAGGTTAGCGTAAAACTGGTTCGGCTGGCCGATGGAGAAGTTATCCCCGTACTGACCCTTGCTGAAATTGTAGTCCTCCACTTCGAAATACGGATTGTCCGCCCGCCAGGTGTTGAAGGAAAACGTGCTGGTCGCCTTGTTGCCGTTCGCGTCGGTCGCCGTGACCACGACGTTGAAGAGCGTGTTGTCCGGCAACGGCCCGGCAATGTTCACGTGATTGCTCGCGGGGGTGCCGCTGAAAGTGGCGCTGGTGTTCGTGGCACCGTTGATGACCACTTTGATCGCCGAGTTCGACACGCTCGAAAACGCCGAGGTCACGTCAAAGGAAATCGCCGTATTTGTTGAGAGAAACGTCGAGTTGTTGGTCGGCGAGAAATTCACAATCTCCGGCGGCACGAGGAACGTCGAGTTGAGTTCAAACTGGTTGAAATAAAGATTCCCTCCACCACCGGCGTTCAAATTGTAGAGCGCAAAGCTGTCGATCGTGCCACTGCCCTGCAACGGCATGTCGTCGAACACAGCTTTCGTCACCGTGCCGTCGGCGCTCTTCACCACCAATCGATAGGTGTCCGCGGTGCGCAATGCGAATTCCAACGTGAGCCCCGCACCGGTGTACGGGATGCCCGTGTCAAAAACGCTGCTCCCATCCCAGATCAGGTAATTGTTCAGTCCACCCTGGAAATAGAAACTGAAGCGCGAGTCCGCCCCGATGGCGGCCATGTCGCTCAACGCGGAGGTTCCGACGGCCGATTGTGCGGTGCCGTTGCGAATGCTGAAGCCGATGTAATTGTCGGTCGCAATCCCCTCGTTTTTCATCTTGAACCGGAAGACATTCGTGGTGGAGAGCGAGTTGCTGAGGGCGCGATAGGCGACGGAGAAGTTATAGCTGCCGCTGTTGGCATACATGCCAAAGGACTTGCCACTGGTGTCCACCGAGCCAATGCCGGAGCCGCCGATGAAGGCGCCCGCGAAACCGCCGCCTGCGCCGTCGTTGTTGGTCAGCGCCCAGGACTTGAAACCAAATCCCCCGTTGGTTCCGTTCACCCAGCCTGTGCCGTAGGCCGGCTGGGCTGCGTTATCCTGGCCGGCCAATTGGGCACGGGCTGGGTAAATCCCGGCAAGCATGGCGGACAAGACTGCGCCAGCGGGCAAAATTGATCGGAACATTTTTGATATTTTCATACGCAGCGTCGGGTGCGTCGGAGAACCCTCGAGTCACAGCCAATAGAGGTTCAAAACCGGCGGCTAAAATTGTTGCTGTATCATAAGCTAAACCCTTCCCCGGCAATCTCAACCGCACAAACATGCGGGCGGAGGTGTGGCCCTTTCCGGCCATGCGCGCGGCAAAGCAGAGCTAGTTCAGTTGCAGGCGGTAGAACTGCGCGGGGGTTCCGCTGGCAGGAACAAAGAGCGTCCCTTGGGGGCTGGTTTGAACCGGATTACCCGGTACCGCCTTCCATGAAATCGGCGTGGTCAGGTTTGTGGCGGAATAAAGCATTGCCGAATTGCTCAGCACGGTCGGCCAGGAAAGCACGATGCCGCCGTTGGTCGGCCCTGAACCGAGAACGACGATATTGGCGTCCAGCAACAGCGTTCCGGCGCCCACGGGGCTGAACGGGCCTTCGATCCCTGCGTTGTTGATGGCGCTCACGCGCGCGTAGAAAACGGTTCCAAAGGTGCCGCTAACGCTGGCGTTGGTGCCCACAACCGTGGTGTTGAGCACATTCGAAGCTCCCGGCGATGTGCCAATGATCACATGATAGCCACTGATGCCGCCGTCCGGATCGCTTACCGCTGTCCAGCTGAAGGTTGCGTTCGTCCCCAACACATATGCTTTTGGCGTCCCCGGCGCTGCGGGAGTTGGCGGCGCCGTCACATCATACAGCTTGAGATATTGCGGTTCGAACGGCGCGCTGGCCCAGTAGCTGTTCGTCCCGGGCACACGGTTCAAGCCCACGAACATGCCGCTGCTCAGCAGCGTGCTGCCGGCGATCCCGCCGCCCCAAAGCCAGTAATTGCGTCGATTGGGATCCGCGCCTGTGTACGCCGCAATGTTTCTCGCGTTGTAGGTGCGCCCGGACTTGATGCCGAAATAATTCGAGCCGCCGATCGTCGCCGTCACGTCGAAATTGCCCTGCTGGGTGTTGTTGCGGTCCAGGTTCACGAACCCGAACACCACATCATAAAAGTTCGGCGAGCCAGCCGGCTGTTCGAACTTCGCCACCGAGAAAATATTCGGCTGCGGTCCGCCGCCGCCGGTCTGGTTCAGGAAATAGCGGTTCGAGGACCGCAACGCCTTGCTGAACCCGCGCGCCTGGTTGACGCCGGCGTAAATCGGCCACAGAAAATCCACGCCATTTCCACGATTGTTAAAAATCGGTTGGAGCGAGTTGTATTTTTTGAACTGCGGTATCTGCTTGCCGAAGTTCAGTTCATATTGATCGAAGCCGAACGTGCGCGAGATGCCCAACTCCTGCCCGTAGAAAATCATCGGCGCTCCGTCAACTGTGCCGCACACGGCATAGCGAATGAATGCCAGGAAGGGATCATCGTAGTTTTCCTCATCGTGCGAGGTCGTGTTCAGCAGCACCAAACCCTGACCGTAGGCCTTGCGGCGATCCTCGAAAATGTTGCGATAGTCCGTGGCCGACCCGGCCGACTTGAGCGGGAAGACAATATTCTCATTGAGAATGTCGAAGTGCCGCGCCGAACGATAGGTCACCGCGCCGCCATCCAGCGATTCGCTCATGAACACGAAATCCCACTTCCGGCTGCGCGCCTTGTTGATGATATATTCCCAGCATTGCGGCGGCAGGCCCTGGCCGAAATCCGCGCGTAACCCGTCAATGCCGTGGTAGGTCTGCCCCGCCGGCGTGCCGTTCGGACAACCGGTCTTGTCCAGCCAGTAAAGCACGTAGTCGGCAAAATACTTCCAGACGTTCCGCGTCACGCCGTCGAAATGTCCGTTGCCGCTGCCGCTCGAACCCTCGCTGCCGACGGTATAATCGAACCAATCGGCCTCGCTGAGATACGCGGTCGTTTGCGAGGAATTGGCCACCAGCGCCGCATAGCGGCCGAAGAAAATATCATGCACGTCCGTCCACTTGCCGAAGTCGTAACGATCCGGCGCCGGCGCCACGTTGCCCGAGCTGGAGGCCCGCATATCGTAGGCATCCGTCCGCGAATACACCCGGGCTTCGTGGGCGCGGATTTCGTCGGTCGTGGGCGAACCGTTGGCAAAATAGGCCACGCCGCTCGCATCCAGCTCGCAATCCCACGCGCTGTGATTGAAAGCGGCATCGAGCATCACATTAATCCCGGCCGAGTCCGCTGCCGCCACGAAATTTGTAAACTCCGTCATCCCTCCCGCGCGCGTGTTCGCCTTGCCGAGCAATGGATTGATTTGGAAGAAGTTCTTCACCGAGTAAGGACTGCCCACCGTGTAAGGCTGGCCGGTGTCCGGATCAGTCTGGCGTCCGTCCACGCCGACGGGATGGATCGGCTGGAACCAGAGCCAGTTGACCCCGAGATTCTGCGCGTAGGCCAGGTTGAACCGGTTGGTCACCGGATCGTAGGGCCGCGAGCCCGGTCCGTTATATAAATCCGTGAAGGTGCTGCGCTGCGTATCCAGCGTGCCCTGCGCCCCGATGTTCATCGCGTTCAGTTCGTAGAGCGAAATATCCCGCGCCTTCTTCGGGGCGACCACCAACGCGTGGTCGCGCCGCGGCGAGGAGCTGTACCACACCCAGTTGGAGTTGCCATTCACCTTATAGCGCGCTGTCAACCGATACGCGCCCGTCTTTTGCGCGTTCAATGTCAGCGTGTATTGCCCGGGCGTACCGCTCGGGGCCATCGTGTAGGCCTTGTAATAGTTGTTATCGTCACCGGCCGCGATATTGTTGCCGTCGGGCGGAACAATTCCGTCCTCGATCCCGTCTCCGTTCGCATCCTGCGTTGCGCGATCACGACGGTTCAAATTGGAAAAGACCTCGGCATTCGTCACATTCGCCACGTTCGGCGAAAACAGAATCGTCAACGGAATCGAATCCCCGGCCACCTCATCCACAAACAAATGCGTCGTCGTGTAATCCGCATTGAGGCCATTGACGGTCAATACCGGATCGCCCACTGATCCCATGGTAAACGTGAACACCGCATTGTTTGAACCCGCGTTGTAGTCGGCGAACTTTTCCTGGTTGTTGGCCGAGTGCCAGACACCGAGTTTGTATTTGATCGTCGTTTGGTTCGGGAGGTTCGTGGCGCTTCCTTTCCACCACATGGCGTTGCCCGCCTGGCTATTGTCGTTCTCCAGATGATCCAGGCCGAGCGCAATCGCCTGCGCGGTGCCACCCGGGACTCCCAGCGCGCCGGCCGGCGTGGAACCATCCGTCGTGTAATACACACTCGCATGATCGGCCCAGCGCGAACCCAGGCTGCCGTCCTTGCCGATGTAGCCAATCTTGATCCAGAAATCCACCTGGCTGTGGTTCGCGTCATTCCCTGCGCTGATGACGCGGTTGCCGGAGTGGTACAGCCAAGCCGCGCGATTGCGAATACTGAACGGCGCATTCGTCGCCGTGGCCTGCGTATCCGTCGTGGAACTGCTCGCATCGCCTCCGTAGAGGTAGGTGGTTTGCAGCCCGTTTACCCCGTCGAAGTTGACCTGAAAGTAATACTGAATCGGATCATTCGTGGCGATGCCGGACGTGCTGAAGGAAGCCTGCCAATACTGGTTGTTCGCGCTCGGCCCGCCGTTCGTATAAAAGCTCAACGTCACATTGCTCCAGGTCACCGCGCTCAGCGCCTTGTAAAAAAGCGTGCCGCCGGTTTGGTTCGCTGTGCCGTAGCTGTTGCCGAATTTTTGCAGGCCCTGAAAGACGCGAATGGTGGTGTTCGGCCCAATCTCGAATTCGGGGCTCCGCATGTTCAGCCCGAGATCGCCGCTGTTGTCAGGAATGTGCCAGACATTGCCCAGAACCGGCGCGGCGGCGCGGGCGACGGGAGTCGCGCCAGCGGCCAGCACCACCAGCAAAAGAGCCAATCGCTTGAACATGACGGTGGGAAGCAGCGGATTAGGGAACGACCTGAATTTGATAGAACTTCTGTGGCACGGGATCGGAATTGTCGTAGTAGAACGTGGAGTCACCTGACCCGGCGATCACCGGCGAAATGGGCACAAATGGCGCGGACAGGTTGGTCGTGGCCAGCACCTGGTAATTGATTCCCGACGCGCTGTCCCAGACGACGAGTTGATTATTGTTTGCGAGCCCTGTGATGACGAGCGGTGGCGCTACGATCACCGAACGCGTATCACTCAACGTCACGGCGCCGCTATAAACAACCTGGATGACATTGGTTCCGGTGCTCGCGTTCGCCCAATTATACGTCATTGTCCGGAAGCCCGCGCCGCAGGTTGTTCCGCCGATGATGTAATACGGCGCCTGCGTGCCCGGATTGCGCCGCTGCTGGAATATCCCGTTGATGTAGATGCTGAAGTTATCAATCGAGTTGCTCAGGCTGGTGGAGAAACACACGCGAATCGGATAGGGCGCATCCGGACTGACGTTGACGCCCAGGCCGTCGCTGGCCGGATCCGAAATCTGCACCACCTGCACCGGGGCGGCCGTGGTCACCGTATTGGTGAGCAACGTCACGCGGTTGGGGAATAGGCTCGAAGTAAATTCGCGCAGGCGCACGGCGATGGTCGCCGAACCGCTGTTTGGAACCGCCACATAAGTGAATCGATACTCCTGGGGATAATTCGTGTAAATTCCGCTCAACGTGCCATCCGGCGTAACCGACGTTGCCTGGGCAAACACCTGCACGCCATTGGTCAGGCCGTTGCCCTGCCGCAGGCCGGTGATCGAATCGTCATTGTTGGAATCACCATCCTGAATGTTGAATTCCACGCCCGTGGTGGCGCTATCGGCCCGCACCACCACCTGGTAGGTAGTATTGCTGATCGCGGCGTTATTTGTGGGAAACACGATCACGCCCTGCGGCAGCTGGCCATCATAGTAGAAGGTCTGGGCGAACGTGTTATAGACGCCCGATTTTCCACTGCGCGACAGGAACGTCCGGCCGCGCAAAATGTGGAAACCGGTGGTCAAACCCGTCGTCGTGCTGTTGGTGTTGCGATCGTTATGCGTCCAAACCGTAACCGTCGTCGGATTGAAGTTCGTAATCCCGAACTGCGTCAGACCGTACAATTTGGAATTGTCCGAGTCTGAAATGGTGCCAATGCCTTCCTGATAGAGGGCCGCCTTGTAGCGCAGCTGGACTCCGCCGAGGTTGTAGCTGCCAGGAATAGTGGCCTTGAACCAATCAATGGTGTTGTCACCGGCGTCGTGGTTCATCCAGGTGCCCGCCACGACCTTGGTCGTCCCCTTCCCCACGCCAAAAGCGCCTTCGGGGTTGCTGCCATCGGTGGTGAAATAAACGTAGCACCGATTGCTCTGGTAGTTGTAGCCGACCTTGAACCACAAATCCACGGCCTGGCTGGGCGTCGGATTCGTCGGGTTCATCTGGGTCGCCGGCCCGCCGCCGCCGAGCAAGGTCGTGGCCGCCGCGGGATCATGATAGACAAAGCTGGGCGTCGAGGTGTTGATGCCCGCGCCGTTGCCGCCCCCGTTCACCAGCGTGTTCGTTCCGCCCACGGTGTAATAGTAGGTCTCGGCGCCCAGCGACGTCACATTGCACCGCGTGGTGTTCTTCGCCGCAAATTTCTCGGGGCCGTTCCGCAATTGATACGTGGTCTGCTCGTAACCCAGGAAAACGTCCGACGCCGATCCTGGACGATTGTCGCGGCGCTCGAGCCCGGTGGTGGGCGAACCCAGGCCCATCTGGCTGTTTAGATCGATGCCGCCATCCATTTTGGCCTGAACATTGACGGTCGAAGCATCAGACCGGATCGCGATGTCCATCGGACCGTTCGTCAGGATGGGCACATCGATTGTGTAGGTCCGGTTCGAGACATGCACGCCGCCGATCACGTTGCCATTGGCATCAACGCTGCCCCTCATTTTGAAGGGGTAGATGGGGTTGTAGTTGGCGTCGCCGTTGGGACCGTCTTTGCGATAAACCGTCAGCGTCGGCACCGTGGTCCCGCCCTGCTTGAAGGTGATGGCATTCGTCAGCACGTTCGCGCGGCTGGGCTCGGGCCATTGGTAACCATACATCACCCAGCTCGCGGTCGGAATCCGCAGTTCGATCGCGCCGCCGCCTGTGGGCGGCGTTGAATTCACCACCAACGCACGATGAACCGGATTCGGGTCATTGGCCGTGCTGGTTGCCGTGGCGCTGCTGGTGGTCGCATCGTGCACGATCAGCTTGGCGCAAGCCCGATCACTGCCGGGAGCGGAACTGGCCAACTGCGAGAGCACCGAGCCAGGCGGGAAGCCGACTTTCATGGCATAACCGCGGGATGGATTTCCACCGGGTCCGCAGGTGTAATAACCGTCCGCGGTCCGGCTGATACCATCATCGAAATTGATATCGGCCGAAGCACCGGTTTTGTTGTTCGCCACAAACAATACGACGGTAGCCGTCGGATCATTGAAAGGATCCCCCGAGGCGACATCGCGATAGTCATACCTTTCCCAGGCGACAATGTTTGCATCGCTCCAGCGCGAGCGCGTGCCACCGCGCGCGAGTTGATGATGGAGATAGGCGATGTCGGGCATTTGGTTGTCGCCATACTCGCCCAGGTAATTGGCTTGCGGCACGATCGGAAAGGTGCTCGAGCTGGAGGGATCCCCCGCATAATTGAAGGCATCCGAATAAATCATCGGGATGCCTTCGTGCATAAAATAATACGCGTTATGCAGTGCTCGATTATTTACACAGCACAGCGCATGGTCCTGGTCTTGCGCGAACTGCACGCCCTGATTCGCCCCATAGCTGCCGATATCCCGCTGGTCCAGTCCCGCCCCAGTGCCCCCGCCGGCCCAGCCATCCACCGCACTACGCATCGGCGTGTTCAGCAGCCGCATACCCGCCGCGATATATTCGCTGTATGAAGGCGGCTCACCGAGATGCTCGCCAAAGAGCAACGCATCGTTCCGCGACGCCTCGCTGTCGAAGCAGCTATTCCGCGGATCGTCCGTTTCCAGATACGTGCTGTTCAGATTGGTGCCGTAGCCATGCACCCAGTCGTACATCGCCTGAATGCCGCCGGTGTAACCGCCATACGGATCGTTATTGCCGAAGAAATTCGAGGGCGTGTGCTTGACCGCGTCCAAGCGGAAGCCATCGCACTTCGTCACGTAGAGGGTCCACATGGCCGCGCGAATCAGGTAGGCGTTCACGTCTTCGGCGACGGGAACACCATTGGTGCCATTGAACGGCCGCCAACCGCTGCCGAGGTTCGGCTTCGTCGGGTCCATGTAGTAATCCCGGTTGTTCGGCTGGCGGATGAAATTGGGCTTCGTGGTGGTGCTGCCCAGGGAGTTGCCAAAGTTCCCGTTCACCGATCCCGGCTCGTTGGCCAGATCAATCAGGCCGCTCAGCGACTCATACTGCACATCCCACTGGTTCCCGTAATTCTCGACGCTCGGCCAGTTGCGATAAAAACCGCCGCTGATCGTCTGCAAATGAAAATCCTTGGGAATCAATCCCGGATAGATGTTCGTGGGTGTAGTCCCATTGTAACCGGGGACGTCGAACGCGCGGTGATTCATGATGTTGTCGAAATACACGCGAATGCCGAAGCGATGCGCGGTTTCGACCATCTTGATCAGTTGATCCCTGGTGCCGTATTTCGTCGGCACGGTGCCGCGCTGATTCTTGTCGCCGAGATCAAAGGGATCGAAATGATCGTAGCCGACGGAAAAAACGCTTCCGCCCTTGGCTGGTGGCGGCAGCCAGAGACTCGTGTAGCCCGCCTCGGCCAGCTCCGGCATGCGGGCGGTCAAATCCACCCAGGAGGTCTGGAACAGCTCCAGCATTGCCTCGCCCCGGGCTCCTTGTATTGCCCCGCCCAGCATGAGCAGGCAAAGGCACGCGCTTGAAATTTGAGTGAGGAAGGATTTGCGCCCTGAAGACACGCGGCCCGCAGCGAAAAGTTTGACGTTCACAGCCAAAATATGAATCAGTCCGCGCGGGTGGCGGAACCATTTCCGCTTCCGGGGCACTACGTGTTAACTTAGCACGAAAACGCCGGTCTTCCACCGCACAAACATGCGGGCAGCCCCCAGTTTTATGGGGGTCAAGCCGGTGCTATCGCCGGCACCACAAACGGCGCGCGATAGTCCCTGGTCAACATCTCATCCGCCTTGGCATTCCCCACGAATTTTTCCGTGGCCGGATCCATCTGCAACGTCTCACCCAAGGTGGCGGGCGTCTTGTGCAAATCCACCAGGTTCGCTCCCAGATGCTGCTCCATCCGTCCCAACGCTTCCGCCACCGCCGCATTGCCTTTGACGGCCGATTGCAGCTCTTCCGGAGCCATCGTCTTGCCCAAACGGTAGGAAATGTTCGCGGTGTGACAGAGTGCCGCCGAAATATGCCCCTCGATAATTGGAGCATGGAGTTCCGTGGGCTTTTGGTCTCGCACTGCCTTGATGAAATTTTCGAAATGGCTTGTGGTGCCCTCGAATTTCTTCACCAGCTTGCCGTCGCGATCCAGTATGTGCGACTGCTTGTAATCGGGAATCACCAGGAACCCGTTCTCGCAATCCACCACCACCCCGATGCTTACCCCGTGATATTTGTCCATGTCCTTGCCGCCATCCTTGTCCGGCAATCCCCGAACTTCGAAAATCAGCGGCGCCTTCGCGTAATCATGATAAATAATTTGCGTGTTGGGCGTCGTGCCGTCGTCCACGTATCCCAGCCGGCCGCCGAGCGAAAACACCCGCGGCGACACCTGCGTCTCGCCCAGCACCCAGCGACACATATCCACCTGGTGCACGCCTTGGTTTCCCAAATCACCGTTGCCCGTCGGCCACACCCAATGCCAATCATAGCCGAGCCGCTTCCGCATTAAGGGGCCCTTTGGCGCGGGACCGCACCACAAATCGTAATCAATAGTCGGCGGAATCTCCTGCGGCCCGTCCACTTTGCCGATGCTCGGTCGTCGCTTGTAGCACAAACCTCGCGCCCGCAGCACCTTCCCCAGGTGTCCCGCTTGCACATACTCGATGCCTTCGCGAATGCCCTGGCTCGACCGCGCCTGCGTGCCCGCCTGCACCACGCGCTTGTACTTGCTTGCCGCATTTACCAACTGCCGCCCCTCCCAGACATTGTGGGAGATCGGCTTCTCCACATAAACATCTTTGCCCGCCTGCACCGCCCAGATCGACCCCAGCGAATGCCAGTGGTTCGGCGTGGCGAAGCTGACGGCGTCAATATCCTTGCTCTCCAGCAATTTTCGCAAATCGCGATACCCCGCCACCGGCTGGCCCTTGTCCTTCCACTTCTTCACTTCCTTATCGAGGACGTTGCTGTCCACGTCGCACAACGCCACGATCCGCGCCCCCGAGGCCTGGCTCAGTCCCTGAATATGTTCCATCCCCCGTCCCGCGAAACCCACGACCGCGCAACGAATGTCGCCGTTGGCGCCCTTCACGCGGCCATTGGTGGCGGCACCCAGTGCGGGAAAAAGCCCCACGGCGGACGTGGCAATGATCGAGTTGCGTAGAAATTCCCGGCGGCGAAGAGTTTTCATATTTGCTAAACTGCCTATTGGACGCTCGAAGTCCGGATTTTCTTTAAGGTTTCGAGAGGGACTTTGAATACTCGCGATACTTCTCGGCAATGTGCGCCTGCTGCTCGTTGCCTTCATGCAAAATAAACCGGTAACGAAACGTGATGCTCTCGCCCGCGCGCACGGTGAGGCTGCCCGCGGTCTTGTCCGGCAACTTTTCAAAGTCGTGTTTGCCAAACGGATTCGCCGCAAACAAACCGTAGTCCCGCACATGCCACCATGTCGGGTGTCGCGGATTGGACGGATGATCGAACATCGCGACTCCCACCGTCTTGTCCCCCACCGGCCCGTAATAATCGCACCAGTGCGCCCGCTTCCCCCAGGTTTCCCCGTCGCGCACGCCCTCGCTGTTTACTATGTGCCCGTGGCCGACCTTGCCTTTGAGTCGCATCGTTTCCGCCAGGCGAATCGCCATTGTACCCTCCTTCGTGTCGCCCAGCGTAAAATCGCCATCTGATGCCTTCAGCGTAATTTCAAAATCCAGCACCTGCTCGCTTTTTGCACCAGGATTGTAAATCCGGATCGTCCGCTCGTCGGTGCACACCGTCTTGCCTTCCGGCGTAACCCACCGGTTGCGTGAACGAATGGTCCCCGCATCGTCCCCCGACTTAACCTCCAGGAAATCCTCATGCACAATCCGCCCCGCGCCCTTCAGCTCCGACCAAAAGTCGCAACCATTCACCAGCCCATGCGCGTACCAAAGCGACCGGTGATGCGGATGATCCTGCTCCTCATCCGGCGCGGTTTCCATCGGCCAATGCCGCGTCATGGCCACCGCACCCGGCCCCAGCACCGGATAACAATAGGGCCGCGGAACGTCCTTGAAATGATACTCGGTAAACAACCGTCCATTGATCTCCACGCGCAGGCGATTCGTCATCTGCAGAATTTGCACATTCTGCGGTTTTCCACTCCCTTTCGTGGCATCGGGCGCCTGGGCAAATACGCACACCGACGTAACGAGAAAAGCGAAAGCAGTGAATATCGCGCGCGGCATGCGGACGGAACTATGAAGGCTTGAATTTGAACGGTCAATCTCACGCTCACAATACGCAGTCTTGTGCGCCGTCCGCGCGAAAAGGATAATGCGCCGGGATGATACGGAAGCTCACACGAACGGCGCGGGATCAGTTCATGAAAGAACTGGCCGCCGCCACGTGCAGCCCCGGAAAGGTGTATTTTACTGGGGGCGCAACCGCTCTGCTGCTTGGTTTCCGTGACCAAACCCTTGAGGTGGATCTGAAGTTCAAACCCGAACCCGCGGGAGTCTTCGAGGCCATCGCTTCCTTGAAAAACCAACTCGACATCAACGTCGAACTCGCCTCGCCCGGTGACTTCATTCCCGCACCACCAGATTGGGAAGCCCGCAGCCGCCACATCGCCACGATTGGGCCGCTGCAGTTTTTTCACTTTGACCTTTCGCTTCAGGCGCTGGCCAAATTGGAACGCGGCCACGACCAGGACGTCAAAGATGTGGAGGATTTTGTTAAGCGTGGTTTTGTCAGCATCGAAGAACTGCGCGCAAGATTCCAGGAAATCGAACCGCTCCTCGTCCGCTATCCCGCACTCGATCCGGGAGAGTTCAAATCAAAGGTCGCGGTGTTCCTCAAAGCACTCCAACCCGGTGGATAACCAAACTGATACCGCAATGCTGCCAGGTGAAGACCTGGTGACTCAAGGACTCAAAGACCTCAAAGAGGGCCGCGAGTCGGAAGCGTCCCTGCTTCTCCTGGTCGCAGGGCCACGCCTGAGATCATTGGGTATCGCCGTCCCCGCAAGAACCTCGCCCCGGCCTTTCGAACACCTGCTTTATGAACTCATCGAGGACCGGCTTGGCAAGGGAGCACACTCCTACTACAACAGCCTGATTCGGCGGATAGTCAGCTACGCACGCGCATTGTCGAACGAACTTAGCCGTGCGAAGGCCTGAACCTGCAACCTGGAAATTCTCTACTTCTGCCCCTACGCAATCAGCTCGTTGACCACGTTCCCATACACATCCGTCAGCCGGAAATCCCGTCCTGCATGCTGGAAGGTCAATTTGGTATGGTCGAAGCCGAGTAGTTGCAGAATCGTCGCGTGCAAGTCGTGCACGTGAACCTTGTCCTTGACCGCCTTGAAACCGAACTCATCCGTCTCCCCATGCACATACCCCCCGCGTACTCCGCCGCCGGCCATCCACATCGTGAACCCATGATGATTGTGATCGCGGCCATTGATCTTGCCGGCGTTGGCTCCCGGACTGGGTAATTCCACCGTGGGCGTGCGGCCGAATTCGCCACCCCAGATCACCAGCGTATCCTTCAGCATCCCGCGCTGCTTCAAATCCGCCAGCAGCGCACCGATGGCCTGGTCGCTTTCGCCGGCCAGCTTGCGGTGGCCGTCCTCGATATCATCGTGGTTGTCCCACGGCTGGCCCGGCCCGTGCCAGATCTGCACAAACCGCACACCCCGCTCGAGCAATCGCCGCCCAATCAACATTTGCCGGGCTTGCGTCCCCGGCCCGTACATGTCCCGGATCGCCTGCGGCTCGCGCGATACATCAAAGGCATCCGTTGCATCCATCTGCATCCGGTAAGCCAATTCGAATGAGGCGACCCTCGCCTCCATTTGAGCGTCCTTCGCGCGGCGTTGTGCATGTTCCTGGTTCAGCTTCGCCAGCAAGTCGAGCTGACGCCGCTGCTCTTCCTTCGCGATGGATTGATTGCGAATGTTCTCGATCAGCTTCTCCACCTGCTCGTGTTGCGTGTCGAGATAGGTGCCTTGAAAAATCCCGGGCAGAAACGCGCTCTGCCAGTTTTGTGATTCCTGAATTGGATAACCGCCCGGGCACATGGTGATGAATCCCGGCAGGTTTTGATTCTCCGTCCCCAACCCATACGTCACCCACGAGCCCATGCTCGGCCGAGGCTGGCGCGACTCGCCGCAATTCATCAGCAGGAGCGACGGCTCGTGATTCGGGACATCCGCGTGCATCGAGCGAATGACGGTGATGTCATCAATGTGTTCCGCGACATGCGAAAACAGATCGCTCACTTCGATCCCGCTCTGGCCATATTTCTTGAACTTGAACGGCGACTGAAACGCCGCGCCCGTTTTCCGCTCGGTTTTGAGATTGTCCATCGGCAGCGGCTTGCCGTGCAGTTTCTCCAGGATTGGTTTCGGGTCGAAAGTATCAACGTGGGACGGACCGCCGTTCGCAAAGATATGGATGACCCGTTTCGCCTTGGCGGGAAATTGCGGCTGCCGCGGCATCAAGGGAGAATCCCCATTGATCGGGGAAGGCCCCGTCGCCGCCCGGAGCGCCTGTGGTCCCAGCAATTGAGCGAGGCCCAGCATTCCGAAGCCGATGCCGCACCGGCCGAGGAAATCGCGCCGGGTCAGGAAGCGATCTTCCAGACGCGCTGCGTGGTGCGGCTTGCTCATTTCGGAATAGGTTTCGGGCTACTAAGCCACTCTGTTTCACCGAGTTGGACGAAATCGTCAAGCAGTGAATTCACCGCAGGATGGAGGCGACATGGCTTATTCTATGGGGCCCCCTGATTTTTTGCTTTTACCAGGTTTGACGAGGCTTCTTTGCTGGGGTTTTTGGTTTTACTCGTGGTTTTACTGGCGGCTTGACCGGGTTGGATTTTGGTTTTACAGGCTTTTACCGGCCGGTCGAATTTTTTCGGCCGGATTTACCCGGATTTACCCGGATTTGGCCGGATCTACCCGGATGACCGAAGAGTAAGCAAAATCCGACAGGCAGTGAGGAGTGACCAGTAATCAGTGATCAGTAAAAGACGGGCGTTGGCCACACCGGCTGATGCGGTTCGCCGCAGAACAAGGGGCGGCGAGAATGTCAAAGAGCCACAGTGCTTTGGCGCGGATTCGTACTGAAACCAGGAATCACGTCCTCCTAACGGCAGGAGGTTCGATCGGGACGGGATGGGTGTCAAGTATGCTTCGCACACGCATCTACAAACAGGCGCATCTCACTTTTTTGCAGTTTGCCAGAGGGGGTGGCGTTTTTTACGCCCGCCCCGAATCCTTTCGGGGCTGCCCGCATTTTTTTACTTGGACAGCCGTTGTCCAAGTGGCCACCTTAACATCGTCGGGTATGGGAGGACCTCCCCCAGGTTACCCGCAAAACGGGAGTGTAAACATTATGTATGATCGCGC
>CAYUVH010000046.1:0-31972 GCA_964448135.1 uncultured Verrucomicrobiota bacterium
TCGATTTTTTGTTGTGCGGCATTCCTCTGCCTTTTTGGGTTTCTACCGCGAAAAAACCTGTCGAAAAGCGGCTGGGGACTGCCGCACTCCAAAACCTGTCGGCCAAACCAGAGACCCGCCATGATTCGCCCGCCCCCTCCCCCCACCGCCCGCTCCGCTGGCCTACCTACCTCCTGGCTCCTCTCGCCGGCGTCATTCTTCTGCTCTCCCTCACCGAAATGCTTTTCCGTTTCGGCAAGGCGGATTCCTGGCCCAACTCCCTCAAGAGCCTCGCTTCCTGGTGCAGTCCCTTCCGCACCATCAACAGCTATGGCCTCTTCGCTGTCATGACCACTTCGCGACTCGAGATCGTCGTCGAGGGCAGCGACGACGGCGTGAATTGGAAGGAATACGAATTCAAATACAAACCCGGCGACGTCAAACGGCGTCCTGGCTTCGTGGCGCCGCACCAACCGCGCCTCGACTGGCAAATGTGGTTCGCCGCATTGGGAAACGTCCGACAAAATCCGTGGTTCGTAAATCTCTGTGTCCGGCTGCTCCAGGGTTCCAAACCCGTGCTCGACCTCATTGCCTCCAATCCATTTCCCAACGCGCCTCCTCGCTACATCCGCGCCGTCGCCTATCAATATCACTTTACCGACTTCGCCACCCGCCGTGCCACCGGCGCTTGGTGGCAGCGGGCACCGGCCGGCACGTATCTTGAACCCATCTCCCTGCGCGAAAGCCCCAGGCCGGAATGACGAAATCCGAATGACGAATATCGAAAGAAGCCCGAAGTCACAATATTTATAAACCACTTATGTTAAGCGAGTTACGCAATTTTAAAACATCTTTCGAGCTTCGGTAATTCGTCATTCTTTCGGCCTTCGTCATTCGTGCTTCGTCATTCTCCTCCTCCATCTCCGCGTCCCTGTAACCTGTTCTACGCCCTCCGCGTCCTATCCCCCCACAGGGGCAGGATTCTGCTCCCCGACACAAAAACTCAATAAATATGAAGAAACTGTTAGCAATCGCTCTTGGACTCGCCTGCGCCGTGGCTTTGACCGTCAACGCCCAGGATGCTTCCAAGGACTCGAAGAAGGCCATGACCGACGACCAGAAGGCCGTCAAGAAGACCATGCTCGAGAAGTATGACACCAACAAGGACGGCAAGCTCGACAAGGAAGAAAAGGCCAAGATGAGCACCGAAGACAAGGAAAAGTGGGACAAGGCTTTCCCTCACAAGAAGAAAGACGCCCCCAAGACCGATACCACCAAGTAATCCGGTTCTGAACGACTTCAATACCCGGTGCAGCCCGAAAGCTGCGCCGGGTTTCTTTTTTTTTGGGGGGGGACCCAATGACAAGCCAACGGGGCACTTTCAACAGAGTCGGGCGCGGGAAGAATCCGTTATTACCCACCGCTCACACCAGCAGGTCCAACCGACTCCGGTGATAAAACCACCGGTAACCGTAAAACAGCAACAAGGCGCAGGCGCATGCCGCCGCGAACAGTCCCCAGGCGATGCGCTGGTCGGGGACAAACATGCTGGCGCCGCCGCAGATCAAATATAACACCCCGAACACGGACACAAAGATCAGCAGCGGAATTGTGTTGATTCGAAACCGGCGCGAGTCGTTCGATCCAGAACTGAAGCAGCCCATGAGAATGATGTAGCGTCCGGCAAACAGAATGCCGGTCAGTTTTACTCCGGCGACTGCGCCATACCACAACGGGGGTCGCGCCGGAATCATTAGCACGATTCCCCATGCCAGCGACCACAAGGCGACGAGAGGAAGCTGGACGGCTGAGAAGCGAAGGAGCGTCCGCGCCAATTCGTCGAACCCGACGGGCAGGCCGGCATAAATGGGCGTCGCCATCCCGTTGTTGTAGACTCCGTTAAAAGCCCGGCCGCGCGCAAAGAACGGCAGGAGCATTTGGAAGCCATTTACGAACAGGCTGATGATCCCAAATCCGGCGGCGGCGGTGAACTGCTTCGCCAGCGCCAGGCCGCCGGTAATCAACCACGCGATAATCATGTTCCGGAAGATGCCCTTCCACTTCCGGGTGAGCTCGTATCCATTGGGAAACGCGAAATCGACCAGCCCTTTTTCCCTCGGACTGAGCTTTCCCCACAATCGCCTTTCCAACCATCCCCTGGACGTGGCCCAGCCTGGAGCAAGGAATTGCCGTTCGAGCACGGCTTCCTCGATCTCGCTCAAACCCACCCTCGCAGGAGGGAATTCCGTCGGCACGACGGGCGCGGCTGGTCCGGGTTTCTGGCCGGGAAGCAGATCCGGTGATTCGGGCAGGACCGGTTCAGTGATCCGGTATTCGCGTCCAATTTTGACGAGGACATTAAACGCCAGCAGGGCAAAAAGACCGATCGGAATCACGAGGATGAACAAGAGCCAGTGTCGCTGGCCCGCGGCCGCCAGCGTGTGCTCCGCGGGCCAGCCCGTGGGCAGCACCAGCAGGAGATCCGGAGCGTAACGATCGAGAAGCCCGATCGTCCCTGCGACTGTTCCAAACCATTCGTTTAACACGACTACGAAGCACAGCCCCATCCAGGGCAGCGCGGCCACCGCCAGAAAGGGAAATCGGGGGAAATGCATCAGCCCGATGAGCGCCAGCGAGATCGTGATGAGCCAGGTGGCCACACCCGCCGGAATCACGGCCCACCCAAATCCAGGGGGCGCGGTGTCACAGCCCGCCAGCATCGCATACGCCAGCACAAGGTCCGTGAGCAACCACAGCGTGCTTCGAAAATATTCTCCGAGTTGCCGGCGGAATATGTCCGCACTCGTGATGGGCAGGTGCGATAGGGTTTGCACATCCTGGGCCAAAAACAATTTCGCGAGCAGTTTCTGCGGCTGGATGAAAAGGAAGAACGCGGCCCAGAGCGCGACCATCGCGAGCCCGGATTCAAAGTGGCCGGTTCGCGACCCGGCGGCCAGGGTCGCCGCGATGAACACCGCGGTGCTCAGGGTGCGGGCAATCCCGGCGCCGGCCCGGACGTGGCTCCGCATGCTGCCGGCGCGCGCCTCGCGTTTCAGCCGGGGGGAGGCGCGGATTTCCTTCCGAACGCGGCGGCGCAGCACTCTCTCCAGCCGGGGCGAATGGAGTTTCATCGGTCTTCCTCGCGCAAGGACCGGAACATCTCCGCCAGCACGTTATCCTTGTCCACCGCCTTCTCGCGCAGTCGATCCAGTGAATCGAACGCGTGAATGGCTCCCTGGTGAATCACGCACACGCGATCTGAAAACCGCTCCGCCACATCCAGCAGCTGCGTCGAATAAATGATGGTGCGGCCCCGGGCCGCGGCGGCGCGCGCCTCGCGTTTGAAGGCGTCAATGCCATGCGGGTCCATCCCCGAGGCAAACGGCTCGTCCAGCAGCCATACTTCGGGATTCGCCGTGAGGATGCCGATGAGCCCCGCCTTGTAGGATTGCCCCCGCGACAGCGAACGCACCGGGCGCAGCGCCAGGGGCAGCATGTCGAAAGCCCGGAGCAATTCCATCACCCGCGCCTCCGCTCCCGGGCCATCCGCCTCGAACAGCCGGAGGACAATCCCGATGTTCCGGAGCACCGTCTGCTCCGGAAAGTGAAAGGGAAAATCCGGCATGAACTGCAACCGCTTCCGCAAATCCATGCGATCGCGCCGGAACAGTTGTTCATCCAGATAAATCTCGCCTTTGTCCGGCGACGCAATTCCCGCCAGGCACCTCAACAGTGTCGTCTTGCCCGCGCCATTCGGCCCCAGGAGGCTCACGATCTGGCCCGGCTCGATTTGAAGCGTGACCCGGTCCAACGCCCGGATGGAGTGGTAGGTTTTAAGGACGCCTCGGAGTTCAATTCTCATTGGTCGCAGGGATTGTCCGTCTTGGGGCGGCAATTGGCAACCCGGGCCGGAAGCAAGGCAGTCAGGCAGCGGTCAGTCACATTGCATTTGTTTTTCGGCCCATTGTCCTTCATGTTCTTCCTCAGCGAATAGCTTAAAGCAGGAGTCAATGGGCGACAAGGTAGGTTGCCGCCACCTGCTGCCCCGGATTGAAAAACGCACAAGCAAATCAGCCGACGATCAAGGACGTGGCGCGCGCCGCGGGCGTTTCGCAGTCCACGGTGTCCTACGTCCTGAACGATACCGAGGCGGCGCGGAGAATTACCGACGCCACCAAGCAGCGGGTCTGGACCGCGGTCGAGCAGCTTGGCTACAAGTTTAATCCCATCGGCCGCGCGCTTCAGCGCGGCTATTCCAATCAAGTCACGCTTCTCATTGTGACCTGGGACCTCGCCACTTCCCACGCCGCGACGGCCATGGCCATCAGCCGCGCGGCCGCCCAGCGCGAATTGTCGGTCACCGTCCATGTCGTGGACGATGACAAAACCGCCGAAGCCTACGTGCGCCGGAGCGCGCTGCATAGTCTGGGTGGCATTTTGGTGCTCTGGGATTCACCGGCGTTCGATGAGAGTTCCATTCGTCGCCTGGCCGGGGAAGGTTTGCCCGTAATCGATCTGCTTCCCGGCGGCGCGCCCGGAATCTCTGTCGTCACCGCGGACCGCGAGGACGCCGGCTTTCGCGCCAGCGGCCACCTGATCGAACTCGGTCATCGCGAGATCGGTTTCATCGGCGATGTCGAGGCCCGGCCGCACACCACCACCCGCAAGCTCGCGGGCTTTCGCCGCGCGTGGGAAAACGCGGGTATGGCCTGGGATGGCTCGCTCGTCCAGAACGTGACCGAATACGGTTTCGAAGGCGGGCAAATCGGTTTCCGCAAATTGATCGCTCGTCGCCCCAATCTCACCGGGTTGTTCTGCATCAATGATGCCATCGCGCTCGGCGCGATCGACGCCGCCGGCGAGATGGGCTTGAAGTGTCCCGAGCGAATCTCCGTGGTTGGTTTCGGCGACTCGCCCGAAGGCCGTCACTGGCGTCCGAAGCTCACCACTTTCGCGCTCTCTTCCAATCGAGTCGCCACCGAGGCCATCGAGCTGATTGTAGCGCAGCGGCGCAGTGAACGAACGGGACCCGCTTCGATTCTAATTCCGGAAGACCTAATCCTGCGGGAGTCCACGGCGCAGCGGCCGGCTTGAGTTTGGAGCGCCCGACTCCGAACGGGCGCGTTTCGGTAATCTGGCATCACCCGCCATCTCACAGACGGCCACTCTGACAATTGAGGTTTGAATGTTCCCTGAAGTTTGATGTTTGGAGTTTGGAGCTTATCTGGTGCTTGGTTCTTGGTCCTTGGAACTTCCTTCGTCATTGCGGCTCCGCCGCCGCGTCTCCCGGCGCCTTGTACGCAATCACCTTGACCGTCTCCATCGTCACCACGCCGCCCGTCATCATCTCATCCAGCACCGGCAGAAAGCGCTGGATCTTTTCCTCGCTGTCGACGATTTCGATTACCACCGGCAAGTCGCCGGACAACCGCAAAATCTGCGCCGTGTGCAGGCGGCTGGATTTGCCATAGCCCATCACACCGTGGAATACAGTCGCGCCCGCGAGATGAACCTCCCGGGCCTTGAGCACGATCGCCTCGTAGAGCGGCTTGTGTTGCCAGCGATCACTTTCGCCGATGAGAATGCGGAGCAGAACAGCTTCCTGGGGGATTTGCATGGGAATGAGGGTTAGCGGCGGCTCGCGTTGATGGTCATGCCGATGACCTGGCCGAGCCAGACCGCCAGCAGGCAAACGACCACCGAGAGCACGATGTTACCGCCCGCGTATAACACCTGCCCCCGCCGCATCAGGTTCATGGTTTGCAGACTGAATGACGAAAATGTGGTGTAGCCCCCGCAGATGCCGATCATGAAGAATTGCTGCCGAAACCAGGCGGGCGACATCCAGACGCCATTCTGTCCCGTCAGCGCGTCGAAGAGGCCGATGACGAATGAGCCCGATATATTCACGAGCAAGGTGCCCCAGGGAAAGGTTTCGCCGAATGACTGGCCAATGACCCCGGAGAACCAGTATCGGCCAACACTTCCCAGTGCCCCGCCGAGAGCTACCCAGAAGTATCCGATCATGGTAAACATTATAGTCACAACGGACAGCCGCCCCAGCTAAAAAGATTTCTGCCGGGCGGCGCGCCTCGGCATCCCGGCCGCCCTTGCCCTCAGCCTCGGGCATGATTGAAAATGGTCAAATATCGCCAGTTGTAACCGATACCACCGCTTTGTAACCGATGTGTAACCGCAAATGTAACCGATAAAACATGCATTTCACCCAATGTTTATGCGGTTTGTAACCGTGTAACCGATAGATGGGGGGGTATACCCCCTAACCCACCTTCACGGCGACTGAAGCCGGGCTCGCATTTCCCCCGCCATTGGTCATACTGTGAGCCGCGCTCGATGAAAACCAACCGAACCAAAGCCCGTCGCGGCCTGTTGGCCGGCGGCAACTGGATCATTGACCAGGTCAAACTGATTGACGTCTATCCCCAGCCGGAGCAGTTGGCCAACATCCGCAGCCAGACCGAAGGCACCGGCGGCGCGCCCTACAACGTTCTCATCGACCTCGCCCATTCCGGCGCGCCTTTCCCGCTCTTCGCCGCCGGCCTCGTCGGCCAGGACGCCTTGGGCGACCGCATCCTCGCCGACTGCCGGAAACACAAAATCGATACGCATCATCTGCGTACGACAAACAAGGCGCCGACGTCCTACACCGACGTCATGACCGAACTCTCCGGCGGCCGCCGCACTTTCTTTCATGCCCGCGGCGCCAATGTTCTCTGGCGCGGCGAGGACCTTGATTTCACCAAAATCGGCGCGCGTATTTTCCATCTTGGGTATCTGCTGTTGCTGGACGCGCTGGATGAGCCCGATGCGAAGTTCGGCACCAAAGCTGCCCGGCTCCTCGCCGCCGCCCAAGCCGCCGGAATCAAGACCTGCGCGGACGTGGTAAGCGAAGACAGCGATCGGTTCGCGAGAATCGTGACGCCGGCCCTGCAACACGTGGACTATTGCGTGCTGAATGAAATCGAGGCCGGCAAGACTACCGGGTTCACCGTGCGGAGAAAGGATGGTTCGCTCGATACCGTCACCCTTCGCCACGCCGCCGGCGCATTGCTCCAGCAGGGCGTGCGCGAGCTTGTGGTCATTCATTTTCCCGAAGGCGCCTTCGCCCGCACCCGCAAAGGTGAAGACGTCTGGCAATCCTCGCTCAAGCTCCCCGCCAGATACATCGCGGGTTCCGCCGGCGCTGGCGACGCCTTCTGCGCGGGAGTGCTCTGGGGCCTGCACGAGAACTGGGACCTGCAACGCTGTCTGCTGACCGGCGTCAGTCTGGCCGCGGCCTCGCTTTCCGACGCGACCTGCACCCAGGGCGTCAAATCCCTCGCCACCTCACTGGCGCTCGCAAAGAAATACGGTTTGCGTCCGGCGTTGGATTAAGAGGTCTGAGATTGCCTGTCACGTCCGATTTCGGACGGAGCGCGGCTCTCCGAGCCGCAGCGCGCACAAAATGAAAAAGGGCGTTCCAGGAAACCCATTCGTCAGGTCTAAATTCGTATACGCGGCGGACAGTCGCGCTCCGTAGCTATTGTGCTACACCCCGAACACCTTCCGGATGTATTCGCGGCTGATCTTGTGGTTCTCCTCGACTGACCTTGTGATCTTCGTTTCCGGTTGCAGCGCCAATTCCACGCTGAATCGCTGCGGCAGCTTGTGCTCCGCGACATATTTCGCAACCGCCGGATAATCCACGTCCCCCGCTTCGAGATTTTCACACCAGACCCGGTCGTGACTCTGCCGGATATGCCACGTCACGACTCGATCACCGTATTCCTTCAAGCCATCCAGCGGCATGATGCCGCCTTTCCAAACCCAGTGCACATCGTAGCACCAGCCCACGACGTCCGGCTTGGAATAATCGAAATTATAATGAAACTCGCGGGCTCCCTTGGCCATCTCCGGCATATGCTGATGGACACCCAGTTTCATTCCCATCGCATTCAATCCCTCGCCGATCTTCACCAACGCCGCAGCTTGGGTCTTCAGTTCTTCGTCCGTTTTTTCCCGGCCGATGGGTTCCGCGTTCACGCTCAAAACTTGAAAACCTTCCTTTTGCATCACCTTCGCCGCAGCCAGCACGCGCGCCACTTGCGCGTCCGCTGTGGCCGCCTCGTGCAGCCGCGGACCCACGTAAAGGCTCACCGGCTGGAGGCCATGCTTCCGCGACAGCTCGGCAAACTTCACCGTCTCCTCCGGTTGATCCAGTTTCAGGAAACCTTCCAGGTAGTCATAACCCGAGTCGTGCAGCGACTTCATCACGGCTTCCAGGTCCACCGGCTTCTTCTCGCGCTGCGCGTACTGCGTCCACACGTAAAGATTGCAACCGACCAGCGGTTTGGTCGCGGGGACTGCGGGTGCCGGATCACCGGCCAACGCCAGCCGGGAAGGAAGACAGGAACCAAGGATGAACGCCGCGCCGGCGCGGCGTATGAATTCGCGGCGGGATGGCAACGCCGGCCGGGAAGAAAGGGTGTGGCTCATGATCGCGAACGCCGTTGTAGTCCCGGGCCGGATGGCCGTCAAGCTGCACATTCCCTTGTCCCGATGTGACCGGCCCGTTACTCTCCGCGACCACAAGCACAGTCATGCGCGCCAAACCCTTCTACAAGCAACTCTACTTCTGGGTGCTGGTGGGCATGGCCTTGGGAGTTGCCGCGGGCGCTTTGTTTCCCAAATTAAAGCCCGGTGAAATCGGTTTTTCCGCCACGGTCTTCAAGCCGTTGAGCGAGGCGTTTATCCGCCTGATCCGCATGGTGATCGCGCCCGTCATCTTCAGCACTGTCGTGCTCGGTGTGGCCGGTATGGGCAACCTCCGTCGCGTCGGCCGCCTGGGGCTCAAGGCGTTCGTTTACTTCGAGGCCATGACCACGCTTGCGCTGGTCATTGGCTGGATCGTCGCGCAGGTTTTTCACCCGGGCACCGGGATGGACATTGACCCCACACGCCTCAACACCGAGGAACTGAAACCAAAACTCGATCAAGCCCCCACGCACGCCGACCCCGTCAAATTCCTGCTCAATATAATCCCCCGGACCTTTGTCGGCGCGTTTGCCGATGGCGACCTGCTCCAGGTGTTGTTCGTCTCGGTGCTCTTCGGCATCGCCCTGGGCGGCGTGGGTGAGTCCGCCCGGCCTTTCCTGCGCGGGCTCGAACAGGTTTCGAAAGCCCTGATTCGCATGATCGGCATGATCATCAACTTCGCGCCCTTCGCGGTGTTCGGCGCGATGAGTTATGCCGTCGCCGAAGTCGGCATGGACTCGCTCCTCGGCCTCGCGAAGTTCCTCGCCTGCGTGATATTATCGTGCGTCTTTTTCATAACCGTCTGCCTCGGTTTCCTACTGTGGATAAACCGCGTCAGCCTCTGGCGGTTCCTGCGCTATATCCGCCACGAAATCTTCATCGTCTTTAGCGCCGCCTCCTCCGAACCCGTCCTGCCGCGGATGATCGCCAAGCTCGAGCATCTCGGCTGCAGCCGTCCGGTCGTCGGCCTCGTCCTGCCTTCGGGTTATTCCTTCAACCTCGATGGCAGCTCCATCTACTTCACCATGGGCGCGTTGTTCATCGCGCAGGCGACCAATTGCCATCTCACCTTCGCCCAGGAATTGCAGGTGCTCGTGATCTGTCTCATCACTTCCAAAGGTGCCGCGGCCGTCGTGGGCAGCGCCTTCATCACGCTCACCGCCACGCTCATCTCACTGAAGACCATCCCGGTCGAAGGCATGGTCCTCGTCCTGGGCGTGGATTGGTTTCTGGCCCAGGCCCGTTCGATGACCAATCTCGTCGGCAACGGCGTGGCCACCATCGTCATGGCCCGGTGGGAAAATGAATTCGACTCCGAACGCGCGGCCCGCGTATTGAATGGCGAAATCCCCTTCGACGAAGCGACCCACGCCGCCGAATCCGCCGCCGCCGAGCCCACCCCCGGCGAACTCGCACCAAAATAATTCAAGTCGCGAACGTGTCCTTGAAGTTTGGTTTTTGAAGTTTGAAGTTTATCTGGAGCTTGGTTCTTGGTCCTTGGTGCTTTCTTTGCCATCTTCCCCGCCATGTCAGATTTCTTCCAAACCGGCGCCATCGCCACCTTGCACCGGCTCGGCAAAATCAACGTCGAGAAGATTTCGCGCGAGCTTGAGGAATTTTCCCTTGAAACCCCCATCGCCCTCGTCCTGCCCTGTCACATCAAGGAAATGGGCACGCCCGCGCTGGACGGCATTCTCAGCGTCCTCAAGCGCGTCACCTACATCAAACAAATCGTCATCGGCATTGATGGGGCCACCGCGCGCGAGTGGCAAAAAGCCCGTCGTTTTTTCCGCCGCCTGCCCCAGCGTCCCACGCTGCTCTGGAATAGTGGTCCCCGCATGCAGGCTCTCTTCCACAAACTCGACGAAGCCGAACTCGGCGCCGGCCCCACCGGCAAGGGCCGCAATGTCTGGATTTGTTTCGGCTATGTCCTCGCCAGTGAACAGGCGCGCATGATCGCCGTGCACGATTGCGATATCGTCACCTACGATGCCGAGTTGCTCGGCCGACTCTGTTATCCCGTGGCGCACCCCAGCCTCGGCTTCGATTTCTGCAAAGGCTATTACGCCCGCTACACCCAAAAACTGAACGGCCGCGTCATGCGCCTCCTCGTCACGCCGTTGCTCCGCTCGCTCGAGAGCATCATCGGGCCGCATCCGTTCCTCGTTTATATGGACACCTTTCGCTACCCGCTCTCCGGCGAAATGAGTCTCGACTTGGATCTCGCGCGCCGGATGCGCATCCCCTCGGATTGGGGCCTCGAAGTGAGCATGCTCGCGGAAGTCTTCCGGGCCTCCGCCGTGCGCAGCATCTGCCAGTCGGAACTGTGCGAGCGCTACGATCACAAGCACCAGGAACTTTCGACGCGCGACCCCGAACGCGGCCTGAACAAAATGGCCACCGACATCGCCAAATCCATTTTCCGCACCATGGCCTCCGAGGGCATCAAACTGGACATCGGCCTCTTTGACACCCTCCTCAGCGCCTACGTCCGCAAAGCCGAGGATACCCTCCGCCACTACGCCGCCGACGCCCAGGTCAACAGCCTCGAGTTCGACCGCCATCAGGAGGAACTCGCCGTCGCCACCTTCGTGCGCAGCATCCGCGCCGCCGCCAAAGCCTTCCTCGAAGACCCCATGGGCGCGCCGCCCATCCCCAACTGGAACCGCGTCCAATCCGCGCTCCCCGGTTTCCTCGAGGAACTCAACGAAGCCGTCCGTCTCGACAACGAACCCGACTAGCCTCCGGACCATTTCTTTCGTCATTCGACATTCGTGCTTAGTCATTCTCCCGCGTGAGGCCCGACAGCTTTCCGCTGGACACACCGCCGCCCGGGAACGGACATTTCATCGGAATCGAAAATGATCGCCCGCGTCACACTCGAACTCGCCCTCCGCAAGGAGTTCGATTACTTCATCCCGCCCGAACTCGAAGGGCAGGTGGAGATCGGCACGCGCGTCCAGGTCCCGTTTGGTGCGCGCAAAGTGTTGGGTTGTGTAACCGCGCTGGCTGAGCAATCCGACCGCGCGTCGCTCAAATCCATTTTCAAAGTCATCGGCGCGCAGAGCCTGGTCACGCCCAAGATTCTCAAACTCTCCCGTTGGATCGCGGATTACTACTGCTGCGCGCCCGAGACCGCGCTGAAGTCCGTTCTGCCCGAAGCCGTCCGCCACGAAAACGCCAGTTGGAAGGAGCAACTCTGGGTGCACGCCCTCCCATTCACGGGTGATCTGCCGAAACTCCCGAAGCGTCAGCAGGAAGTCTGGCACATCATCGAAGAGCGGCGCGAACTCTCCCTCCGCGAGCTCCTCTCCATCGCCGAAACGACCGCCACCACTGTTCGCCGCCTCGAAGACCGCGGCTTGGTCTCCGTCGGCCCGCGCATTTCGGAGCGCGATCCCTACGCCCGCGAAGTCATCGTTCCCTCGCACCCCATCGAACCCAATCCCGCGCAGGCCGCCGCGCTCAAAGCCATCACCGCCGCGCTCGACGCCGGCCAGAAAACCGAAACCGCGTCGCGCATGTTCCTGCTGCACGGCGTCACTGGCAGCGGTAAAACCGAAGTCTATCTTCAAGCTCTCGCGCGCGCCCTCGAAAAGGGTAGGGGTGGCATCGTGCTCGTTCCGGAAATCTCCCTTACTCCGCAAACTGTCGAGCGCTTCAAAGCCCGCTTCACTACTGGCTCCCACCAGACGCTCGTTGCCGTCCTGCACAGCCATCTCTCTACCGGCGAACGTCACGATGAATGGCACAAGATTCGCCAGGGCCGCGCGCGCATTGTCATCGGTGCGCGTTCCGCCATCTTCGCACCCGTGGATCCGCTTGGGCTCATCATTGTGGACGAGGAACATGAGCCCACCTACAAACAGGAGGAGTCGCCGCGCTATCACGCCCGCGACGTCGCCATCATGCGCGCCGAGATGGAAGGTGCCGTGGTCGTTCTCGGCTCGGCCACTCCCTCGCTTGAAAGCTACTACAATTGCCTCAAGAAGAAGTATTCCCTGCTCGAACTTCCCGAGCGCGTCGATGGCCAGAAGATGCCGTCGGTCCGCGTGGTGGATATGCGCCAGGCGATGCGCCGTGACAAAGGTCCACCCATTTTTTCCGTCGAACTCAAGGAAGCCATCGCCCAGCGCCTGGATCGCAAGGAGCAGACCATTCTCTTCCTCAACCGCCGGGGCTATTCCACCTCGCTCCAATGTCCCAAGTGCGGTTACGTCGCCGGTTGCCCGAATTGCAGCGTCTCGCTCACCTTTCATCGCCCGGAACAAAAACTCACCTGCCATATTTGCGGTTTCACCGAGCGGGTGCCTGTCCTGTGCCCGAACGAAAAGTGCCGGAACCCCGCGATTCGTTTCTCCGGCCTCGGCACGCAGCGCGTCGAGGACGTGCTCTCCAAACTCTTTCCCGCCGCCAAAATCGTGCGCATGGATTCCGACTCCATGAAACGCAAGGACGACTACCGCCGCATCCTCGGTGATTTCAAGCTCGGCAAGATCGACATCCTCATCGGCACACAGATGATCGCGAAAGGCCTGCACTTTCCGAACGTCACGCTGGTCGGCATCGTCAACGCTGACCTCGCGTTGAACATGCCCGACTTCCGCGCCAGCGAGCGCACCTTCCAATTGCTTACCCAGGTGGCGGGCCGCGCCGGCCGCGGCGATCGCGCCGGCGAAGTCTATGTTCAAACTTTCACGCCCCATCATCCCGCGATTCAATTCGCCCGCCGGCACGACTTCCCCGGCTTCTACGACCAGGAAATTGATTTCCGGCGCCAGCTTAAGTATCCGCCGATGAGCCGGGTCGCGTTGCTGACGCTCAAAGGGCGAAACGAGGAGAAGGTGAAATTCATCGCCACCCATCTCCGCCTGGAACTCGACAAGCTCTCCGCCGACTTTCCGGACCTCGTCCTCGCGGGACCCGCCGCCGCACCGCTCTTGCGCGCTGAAACTTTCTATCGCTATCAGATCATGCTCCGCGCCGGCAAAATGAGCGCCCTCAGCCGCCGCCTCGCCGAAGTCACCACCCACCTGTCCCTTCCCGACGACCTCAGCCTCACCGTGGACGTGGATCCGGTGGACCTCGGCTGATTTTCGCGTGATTGCCGCACTCAAAACCCTCTGCCTCCTCTGTTCCCTGGCGATGGCTTTGCGCGCCGACTCCGCGCATCCCTGGCCGGGCGCGCTCGGCCTGGCTTTCCTGGGGGTCGTTGGACTCCTCGCCGACCTAAAGCCCGCCGCCGCTCAACAGCGAACGTGGCGTTCGGTGCTGGTCGTCTCCCTGCTCGCCTCCCTCATTCTCCCGGCGAACGTTTTTCTCCGCAATGAAACCGAGTTCAACTCCATGGACTCGTACTGGTCGCAATACTGCGTCACGCTCGCCTGGCTCACCGCCGTCGGCTGTCTTTTCGCCCAACGCAAACCCGCCGCCCGCTGGCGTTCCGCGCTGCTGCTCGCGGCGCTGTGCTCGGCGGTTGCATGGCTCGGGCTCTCTTACCTCGCCAATCAAACCCTTTCCTTCTACCTCTCGACGGCGGCTGCGGTTGCCGTCATCATCCTTGGCGAACTCTGCCTTGCGCTGCCGGCGCTCGCCATCCAGGCCGCCAATACGGCGTTGCTCATTCTGATCTTCCTGCCCATCGCCGACTTCGTCTGGTGCCGGACGACCGGGCACGGCAGCGTTCCCGAGGCGGATGTCAAACTGGCCGACCAACGCTGGACCTATGCCGCGGCCAAGGCGGATCCGAAAGGTTACAGCCGGTGGTGGAGCAAGATGCTGGGCTCCACGCAGGTGCTCTGCGAAAAGGTCATCGTCACGGACACCAACGGCTCCTCCGTCCGCCTGCGCCCTGGAGTGCAAGGCATGCTGGGTAACTGCCCGGTCTCCATTAACAGCAAGGGCTTTCGCGGGAAGGAAATCGCCGATCCCAAGGGGGACACGTTTCGCATCGTGGCCCTCGGCGAGTCCACCACGTTTGGCTGGACGCTGCAGCCGGGAGAAAAGCCCTGGGCCGAAATCCTCGAGGAGCTTATTCGCGAACGCCTCCATCCCGCTCGCCCCGTCGAAGTCATCAACGCCGGCATACCGCGCATCACCCTGCCGCAAAACCTTCGCCGGCTGCCAGATGAGATTCTGCCGCTCAAACCGGACCTGCTCATTTCCTACCACGGCATCAATGGGTTTCCGCTGCTCGACAAAATGATCCCGTCCCTGAGCGGCAAATCGCAGCCGGTGTTTCAGGAACGACCGCTGCGCCTCCTGGCCGAATGCGAATACCGGCTTCGCCTCCTGCTCAATCGCCGGGCCCAGCGTTCCGGTTCGGCTGGCGCGGCGGTGGCGGTTCGTGATCCGCTGCAGACCGATTACGCCCGCGCCTACCGCGAACTCATCCAGATCGCCGAAACGAACCACATCCCCCTCGTCCTCGCCAATTACAGCATGGCCGTGAATCGTCACAGCCTGCCCGAGCTCATCGAATTCTACCGCCCCACCTGGCCCGCGGTGTACGCCTTCATTGATGCCAACGAAGCGCACTCGCAAATCGTCCAACAGCTCGCCGCCCAAAATCCCGGCCTTGCCTTCGTGGACACCCACCCCCACCTCGATGGTGAGAGCGACAAATTCTACGACCTCGTCCACTTCACCCCGGAAGGCGACCGGCAGGTCGCCGAGGCCATCTTCGCCGCCATCCGGCCCACCCTGGAAGCCGCCTTGACCCGGGACGGGGGGTATACCCCCTGATCTATCGGTTACACGGTTACAAACCGCATAAACATTGGGTGAAATGCATGTTTTATCGGTTACATTTGCGGTTACACATCGGTTACAAAGGTGCCCGTATTGGTTACAAAGCCGGGTTGAGGGTTGAGGGTTGAGGGTTGAGGGGCTGCGGTTCACCCCTATTTCACTTCCGATTGAATACTCCCGCCGGCTCTGATACTCAACGCGGATGCGCAAGCCCATCGCTGCCGTCGCCGTCCTGGCCTTCCTCCTGTTCCATGGTTCAATCCTGGTTTGCCCTGCGGCCCCGGCGGGGAAGGTTGCGCTCGCCAACATCAACACGAACTTCGTCCAGAAATACGGTTCCTGCGTGCTGGCCAGCTACAGCGTCGTCGCCAATTATTATACCGGCCAGCCCATCACGAATTTCTTCGCCGGCTACTGCAAGCACTTCGGCTTGAGCTTCACCAACGCCCGCGATGCCGAACTCAAATACGCCATCCACTTCGACGCCGAATGGAAAAAGCGCCATTGCAAAGGTTACGAAGTCATCCTCGACCTGCACTCCAACGCCACGGAAAAATGCTTTGCTGAAGCTCGCAAGGCCTTCGACGCCCGGTTCATCCTGGATTCCCGGCCGCTCTTCGCCGAACTCGAAAAATCCCTCCACGCCAATGAAGCCTTTCTCACCGTCTCCTACAGCGGCGGTCGTGAATTCCATTCCGTCGCCGTGATGGCCGACGGCGATCATTTCGGCGTCCGCGATACCAACCGCAAGGACATCTACCCCGTGGACCACCTGGGCAAAATCGGGAAGCTTTCCGACTGCGTCGAATACAACCGGCGCGCACCGGCGCCCTGACCCTTCGCTGCCGCCTGGCGGAAAAGAAAGACTTTATGACAGAAAAATTTAGTGACAGAAAAATGGGAAAGCAGGGCAGCCGAAGCAGCCAGTGCGCTTGACAGGGTGGAACTGCGAGATTTGAGGGAATCCCCACAACATCTGCCCGACAGGTTACTCTTTGTTTTGCTTTTTATTTTTCTGTCACAAAATTTTTCTGTCATAAGGTGTTTTTCTTTTTTTTATGCCGATCACGCTCCGCACCCCGATTCGACGCCTGTCCCAGGCCGAGTTCGGCGAAGTGGCTTACTCGGTGATGAACTGCGTTTTTGAGATCCACTCCAGACCTGATTCGATCCTCCGCCCGTTTGCCTCCGTCTTTATTTTTCTGTCATAAACGCCTTTCCTTAATTCTTTCTGTGGGGTCCTAGCTTTTTAACCTTCAACTAGTTGTCGTTCCCTGCTACCCCGTTCCCATGCACCGAATCCGCTGCTCCGCCCGCTCGCGATTTATCGGAGTCCTCTCCGGTCTGATCCTTTCACTTTGCATTTGTTCCGCCGCTCCGCCTCCCTCCCCGCGCAAACCAAATGTCCTCCTCATCCTCGCCGACGACCTCGGCCGCGAGGTCATCAACAGCTACGGCGGCACGTCCTACAAAACGCCGAACATCGACGCCCTCGCCAAATCCGGCACGCGCTTCACCCAGGCCTTCGCCACGCCCCTCTGCTCCCCGTCCCGCGTCGAACTCATGACCGGCCGCTACGGCTTTCGCACCGGCTGGATCAACCTCATCGGCCGCGGCGACGCCGGGGAAGTGAACGACTACTTCGATCCCCTCAAGGAAACCACCTTCGGCCAGGTCATGAAAAACGCCGGCTACCGCACCGCCATCGCCGGCAAATGGCAGCTCTGCGAATTTCCCCAGCACCCCAAGCACCTCGCCGAATGCGGCTTCGAACAATCCCTCTGCTGGGCCTGGCAGATTGATGGCAAAGCCATGTCGCGCTATTGGGCGCCCGTCCTGTGGAGCGGCCAGGACGGCCTCCAAAAACTCCCCGCCGACAAATACGGCGACGACCTCTTTTCCGATTTCCTCATCGCCTTCATGAAACAACACCGCGACGAACCCTTCTTCGCCTACTACCCCATGGCCCTCGTCCACGCCCCGCACATCGCCCCGCCCGGAACTCCGCGAGCCGCCGCGGCCATCGAAGCCGCCGCCGGCAACCGCAAAGGCCGCGGCAAAAACGCCAAGAAGAAAGGCGCGTCGCCCGCCACGCCCTCGACCTCATCCCCGGCCGCCACCGGCGACGACGACTCCGTCATCAACGACCCCGCCAACTTCCCCGACATGGTCGCCTACATGGACCGCATCGTCGGCAAGATGGTCACTGCCGTGGACGATCTCGGCCTCCGCGATCGCACCCTCATCATTTTCACCGGCGACAACGGCACCGACCGCCGCCTCACCTCCATGCTCGGCAACATTTCTGTTCCTGGTGGCAAAGGCACTGTCACCGAGCTTGGCACCCACGTCCCGCTGATTGCCAGTTGGCCCGGAGTCACGCCCACCGGCAAAACGAACCTGGACCTGGTCAACTTCTGCGACGTCCTGCCCACCCTGGCGGAAATCGGCAGCGCCAAACTCCCCGCCGATAAGAAACTGGATGGGCGCAGCTTCGCCCCCCAGATCCAGGGCCGCCCCGGCCACCCCCGCGACTGGGCCTTCACCCAGCTCGGCCACAAACGCTACGCCCGCACCGCCCAATATCTCCTTCACGAAGACGGCCGCCTCTACGACATCCCCCACGACCTCTTCGAAACCAACAACCTCGCCGGCAGCGCCGAGCTGGGCATAGGCAGCGCTAAAAAGTACCTAGAGCAGGTCCTAAGCGAATGCAAGTAACCTGGAAAAGAGAAAAGTCTCGAGGACAGAAAAATTGAGGGACAGAAAAATGGGGAAGCGAGTTATTTGGAGTAGAGAATGCCACTGATAGTTTGGCGGGCTTAAGGTATAGGCTGCAGGGTTGTGTTTGTCATTCAGGTCTTGGGTGGTGATTCCTTGCTTGTTTTCAGAATATTTCTGTCCCACAATTTTTCTGTCGCCATGTCTTATTTCCTGCTGGTCCCATGCCAATAACTCCCCGGGTTCCTATTCGCCGCCTGTCTCAAGCTGAGTTTGGGGAACTGGCGTATTCAGTGATGAAATGTGTGTTTGAGATTCATCGCGAAATGGGGCGATTTTTCGATGAGAAGATTTACAAGCGGGAGTTGGCGCACCGGCATCCAGGTGTGCGCCTCGAAGCCCCGATCGAGTTGACGCACGCTACTTTCAAGAAATTCCAATACGTGGATGTTTTGGTAGACGACGGAGGGCCTTTTGAATTCAAAACGGTGGACGCCATCAGTCCGCGTCACCCGGCGCAACTTTTGCATTACATGCTCCTGGCGGGCTTGGGACACGGAAAGCTGGTGAATCTGGCCAGAGAAAGTGTCGAGCACGAGTTCGTGAATACGACTCTCACATACGAGGACCGTGTCAGTTTCCGGGTGGAACACTTCCAGTGGAACGAGCGTATTGCCGGCGCTGAAAAGTTCGAGCATATGCTGGTGAATGTCTTGCGCGATTGGGGGACGGGATTGGACTTGCTGGCTTATGAGGAGGCGCTCACTTTTTTTCTCGGCGGCGAGTCAGTGGCATCGGGACAGGTCGAGATTCGGACGTCCGAGCGTTCCCTCGGTCATCAGAAAATGCTGCTGGCGGCGCCGGGCACTGCATTCGTTTTGACTGCGTTGCCCGAAACGGGTCCTGAGTACGAAAGCCATGTCCGGCGCTTGCTGAGATTCTCGAGCCTGGAGGCCATTCTGTGGGCCAACATCGCTTTGAAGAAAGTGTCGTTCACGGCGGTTGGCAAATAGGTCGCTGACAAAGTGCAGGTTTGGGGCGGTAGGGCACTCTTGGATAAGAAACGCCGCGAGGGGTACTGTCGGGGGTGGGAAGAGGCGGTGCTCACGAAATTTTGTAGGACAGTAAAATGGGATTAGGGACATGTGGAGAAATGCAGATTTGAGGTTTGACCCTGCCTCGATGTAGTCGTAGAAGCAGTTAGGAATCAAGCACCCACAATCCTATGTGCCTGCAAAAATCCTCCGTCTCTGCCTGGGACTCCTGGAACTGGGCCGGCGACCGGATCGTGCCATCGCCCATCATCCTGGCGTCGCGAACCCTTCCGACCAACCCTCGAAAGCGTTACAACATTGATATCCGGGAATTCCTGACGACGATCAATAATGCGGTCGTTCATGATCGGCTGAATGAGCTGATTCACGAGTTGCCGATGGATGAACAATCGCTGTTCCGCTCGCACTCGCGCGGGAGCTTCGATTTGCGGGCGGATCGGGTGGTGGGATTTCTCGGGCGGTTCAAATACCTGCCTTCGGCCAGGCGGGAAAGGCGGGGTCCGGATGCGTGGTTGTTCCCGGATGAAACGCTGTGCCAGGGCGGGGGAGATTGCGAGGACCTCGCGTTCCTGCTGGCGGCGTTCCTGATTGCGGCGGGCATCAGCAGCTATTGCGTGCGCGTGGCCATGGGCAGGCTGAACCTGACGTTTCCCGACGGCGAGACCGTCGGGCACGATCATTCGTGGGTGATGTATCAAAACGAGGATGGCATCTGGGAAATCCTGGAGCCGATCCACGTGGTGGCGTCGCCGGCGATAAAAGCCAAAGCGACGGCCAAGGCGCGCCCGGCCGCGAAGTCCGCGGAATACGTGCCGCATTTTGTCTTCAACGTGGATCACCTGTGGCAGATCGATTCCTGCCACATCGCCCGGCAATCCGATTTTCTGGGGTACATCCACAAACGGGATTTCTGGTACCGGTTTGATCCGAGCTTCGCCGCGAGCGTGCACGACAGCATTTTTGACCAGGCGTTTGAAGGCATCACGCTACCGTCCGGAGCGCTTTCGGCGATGAAACGAAAGAGTCTTTTCCTGGACGTGAACATTTTCACGTACGATCCCCGGGATCATTTCGACAACGGCTGCATCGCGGACGGCTGGCGTCGGGTGGCGTCGAATCTGGCGGCGTTCAAAAAGCAGGGGAATGACTGGGCGAGTTTCGGCGCGGCCGCGCATGCCATCGCGGATTTTTATGCGCATTCGTCGTATGCGCACTTTGCGAGGTTTGAGGCCGATGGCTCATTGGCAATCTACGATCCCGGCGCGGCGCTGGACCCTTCGCCCGGTTATACGTCGTCGCCCGCCGGTCCGGGTCTGCCGCCCTTCGACCTTACCTCCGGCAAATTCTCCAACAATCCCGAGCTGTGGACCGGGACGCCCGCCCAGGCGGCCGCGAATTGGAAAGACAAGCTCATCTCCGGCCGCTACGCCCAGCGCCACGATCGCAAGGCCGGTTTTTGGGAAGGATTCACCAGTATCCCGAAGGAACTCACTAATGCCCAGGGATTTGCGTTGCGTGGTTCTTTGCCGCACCACAACGAAATCGCCGTGGACGAACTCCCGCGCCCCGATAAGCATGTGCTCTATTCCGACACGCGCTCCGGGCCGAACGATCGGATGTGCTTTGAAAACCAATTCAACTGGCGAAGAGACGCGGCAACGCGGCATATCGCGCAAGCCTACGCCCAGATCGTCCCGCAACCCTGAGACGCTCCGCCGTTCATCCGGTTGGTATTGCCGCCAAGCTGCTCCAAAGGGCAGCAGGCCACTGCCAAATCCGTAAAATTACCTCCTTTAAATTTCTTGCAAGGTTCGCTTCGGATTGTTTTTCTGACGCCGTCATCATTCTTTCAGGTTCTTCGGCCGTGATCCTTTGACATTGATGGCGTTGGTGTTCGACTCAATGTAACCACGGCCAGAAAGAATTTATGCTGAAGAATATTCCGGCGCTGCCGGCCTCCGTACGCGCCTGTCCTCGCCTCTCCGCTCCACCCGCCGGCGCTGCCATTCCCCCCGGTCACTTTCAAAATCTTCGCCGCGCCTTGCCATCGCTCATTCTGCTGGCGCTGGCCGGCCTGGCCGCACCCCAGCGCCTTTTCGCGACGGCCAATTACGTTTACCACGAACGCACCGCGAACAATCCCGGCTGCGGCGCGGGCAACTACGTCAACAACCTCACGCCCACCGCCGCCCAAAGCGTCACGGTGCGCTGCAAGGTGGAATACCAGTTCTACACCGATCGTGTGCGCGTTTACTACACGACCAATGGCTCGGCGCCCTCGGGATCGTTCGGCACGGGCAGCGGCACCACCACGGTGGTGACCGGCGCATACGATTGCAACTTCAGCAGCGGCGGCGTGGTGGATGTCGCCAGCGCCACGATTCCCGCGCAACCGGCCGGCACCACGGTGAAATACATCATCAGCGCCTGGCATTCCGGCGGCGGGGCGGAAATCTTCGCGAACAGCGGCGAATTCAGCAGCCCCTTCACCACGTCCTCGCAGGCGTCGGTCTTTCAATACACGGTCGCCCCGACCACCTACACCTTCAACGGCGGCGCCAGCACGGACTGGGCCACGGCGGCGAACTGGAGCACGGGCATCGCGCCCACCACCGCGTTGCTGCTCAGCGGCGACGCGGTCGTCATCGCCGCCAATTGCGTGATGAACGATGTGGTGATCACTTTCCCCACGAACACTTCCTTGACCGTCAGCAACGCCAAATCGTTGACCGCCAGTCTCAACACCTACATCACGCTCAATGCCGGGGCGAACCTCACCGTCCAGACCAACGCCACTCTCTACCAGGGGCGGGTTTTCAACTCCGGCACGATGGACATCTATGGCAACTACACCGCGTTTTACATGACCGACAATTCCAGCGGCGTGCTGAACATCAAGGCGGGCGGCAGCTACAGTTGTCCCGCCTGCGCCGAAGCCATGAACGCGGGCAGCCTGATCAACAACGAGGGCACCATGCACACGGGCACGGCCAACACCTGGCAGGGCCGGGTCAACAACCTGGCCACCGGCGTAATCACGGATGGCGGCAACGGCTCGCAACTCACCTTCGGCGCCAGCTCCGTCGTCAACAACTACGGCTCCCTCGTCAGTCGCACCGCCAGATCCTCGGGTCTCTTCACCAACCAGCCGACCGGAACCCTCTCCATGCCGGGCACCTGTAATTTCACCGTGTTGAGCGGCGGCACTTTCGTCAATGACGGCCTCATTACGTTGCCCAGCTCTGACAACCTCCTCAACCTCAGCGCGGGCGGAACCCTGCTCAACAACGCCACCCTCAAGGGTGTTGGCACGCTCGCGCGCAGCGGCACCTTCAACAATTCGTCCACGGGTGTCATTGCTCCCGGACTCTCCCCGGGCAAGTTCAACGTCTCCGGCAGTCTCGATCTCGGCAACGGCACCTACAATTGCGAGATCAACGGCCCCGGACAGGGTACCACCTACGACTGGCTGGCCGTCACCGGCGCGGCCACGCTGAGCAACGCCAGTCTGGTCGTGAACTGGGGCGCGTTCACCCCCGTGGCCGGCCAGGTCTATACCGTGATGACGTTCACCAGCCGCACGGGAAACTTCTCCTCGGTGACGATCCCGCCGGTGGGAAGCTTGTCCTTCATCGTCGGCTACACCGCTACCAGCGTGCAGATCGCGGTGTCACCTCCCGCAGCAGCGTTGGATTTTGACGGGTCGAATGACTTCGTATCGACGCCCAACAGTGCCGCGTTGCATCCAACCACGGCCCTCACGATGGAAGCTTGGGTGAAGCCCACGGGCGGGGGTAATTATGCCCGGATTGCGGACACCTCGGAAGCAACCCTGATTTCCAAATGGGGCGGTGGCAATAATTTCACCTTCCTGCTGAATGTGAATGGTAGCCAGAAAGCCATCATCGCTCCGACGGCTTACACCACCGGCACCTGGTATCACGTGGCGGGAACTTATGATGGTAGCGCCGTGAAACTTTACGTGAACGGAACTCTGATTGATTCCGTCGCCGCCACCGGCCCCATCACCACCAGTGCCAATGCCCTGCGCCTTGGATTGGGCCATGATCCTTACTATTTCCAGGGTCAGATGGACGAGTTCCGCCTGTGGAACCGCTCGCTCTGTCAGGATGAAATCCAGGCGCGCATGAATTGCGAGCCCGCCGGGACCGAGAACGGCCTGGTCGTCTATTACAATTTCAATCAAGGCGTTGCGGGCGCGAACAACGCGGGCATCACCACGCTGACCAACCGCGCTGCGGGAGGCGGTAACAACGCCACTCTGTCCAATTTTGCCCTCACCGGCCCTAACTCAAACTGGGTCTGGCCGGGCGGCGTGACCAGCGGCAATAGTTGTGGTACGTACACGGCTCCGGAAATTGCCCTGCGCGGCGGTTCGCCCCTCGCCACCATCTCCGATGGCGACAGCACCCCCGACACGAGCGACGGCACGGACTTCGGCACTGCCAACGTCACCGGTGGCACGGTCGCGCGCACCTTCATGATCACCAACTCCGGTAACGGCATCCTGGCAGTTTCTGGAATTGCCCGGACCGGCTCCCATGCCGCCGACTTTACCGTGAGCGGCATCACCCTGCCGGCGACGGTGATTGCGGGCGGCTACACCAACTTCACCGTCACATTCGACCCCAGCGCCGCCGGACTCCGCACGGCCACGTTATACGTGACTAATAACGACTGTGACGAGGCCCTGTATGATTTCGCGATCCAGGGCACGGGGGGAGTGCCCGAAATCGGCGTGCAACAACCCGTCGGCACGGACCTCGTGGACGGCTCGGCGAACGTTGATTTCGGCACCACGAATCTGGCCTCCAGCAGCGCACCCAGGACCTTCATCGTTACGAACAGCGGCAACGGCACTTTGATCCTCACCAATATCACTAAAAACGGCTCGCACTCCGGCGACTTCTCGGTCAGCGCGCTCGGCTCGACCAACCTCGCGCCCAACTCCGCCACCACCTTCACCGTCAGTTTCGCCCCGTCCGCCACCGGTGCGCGCAGTGCCGCGATTCACATCGCCAACACCGACAGCGATGAAAACCCATTCGATATCAACCTGAGCGGCACGGGCGTGAGCATCGTCGCCTCCAACGCGACCTACGCGCGCGCTCCCGAAACCTCGCTCAAGATCACCATCGCGGCCATCGCGCGGGACCTGAACAGCCTCCCCGTCAAAGTGCAATCGCTCGGCGCCGGCGCCCAGAACGCCGCGCTGACCTTTAACAACACCTACATCTTTTACGCCCCCGCGAACAACAACAACGACAGTTTTACCTACACCGTTACCAACACCGCCAACGCCGCCGCCACCGGGACCATCACCGTCACTGTGGCCACCTCGCCCGGGGGCCTCGCGACGGCCCTCACCGTTTCCGGCGGCACCGTGACCGTCAAATTCTTCGGCATCCCCGGCATGCAATACGACGTCGAGCGCACCACCAGCCTCGAAGAACCCGCCACCTGGACTCTCCTCACTTCCGGCAGCCCCTTCACCGCCGGCACCGACGGCTCCTTCACTTGCACCGATAACTCCGCTCCCAACGGTACCGCCTACTACCGCAGCCGCCAGCACTGACCCTTATCCAGGCCAAAACAGCTCTTCGGTGCCAGCCAGCAGATACCAGAAAATCAGCAGGCAGGCCGGAGCCGCGAGGGATGGCCTGCGGCAGCCTTGCTATGTGACATTTTGTCTCAGTTGTGCTGTTCGCTTTGGCACCCGTAAACCCAAACTATTTTAATATTAAGTCCTCTCCAGTCCCAAAATCGCCTTGCGCCGGAGCGCTTGGTTTTGCTACGTTTCCTGCTCGATTTTGAGTTAACTTATTAAAGAAATTATCGATATGAAACGCACGCAAGCAGCATGGATTTTGGCCACCCTGACGGCAGGTCTGATGACCGTGTCGGCCGGGGACATCACGGGCATCGTCACCCTCAAAGGCACGCCGCCGCCGGCCTCGGACATCACGCCGATCATGGAAAACGGCGATTGCAAAAAGCTCCACTCCGAAATGCCGAAGACCAAGCATTATGTCGTCGGCGCGAAGGGTGAATTGGCGGACACGATTGTTTACCTGGAAGGCGTGACCGGCAAATCCACGGGCGCCTCCGCGGCCCCGGTGGTGCTGGATCAGAAGGGCTGTGAGTATATTCCAATGATCATCGCCGTGCAGACCGGCCAGAAGATCACCGTGAAGAATTCGGATCCGCTGCTGCACAATGTGCACGCCCAACCCGCGGCGGCCAGCGGTAACCCGGAGAAAAACGACGGCCAGCTGCCGGGCGCGGGCGACCTCAACTACACGTTCGAGAAGCCCGAGATGTTCATGAAGTTCAAGTGCGACGTGCACAACTGGATGTTCGCCTGGGTGAGCATTTTCGACAGCCCGTATTACGCGATGACGACGAAGGACGGCGCGTTCACCATCAAGGATGTGCCGCCGGGCAAGTACAAGCTGGTGGCGAACCATCGCAAGGCCGGCAAGGTCGAGAAGGAAATCGAAGTCAAGGCGGGCGAACCGGTGAAGGCCGACTTCACGATCGAACTGAAGTAACCTGGCTCTAGTCGGCGAAAAGTGCCCGCCCTCAATCCGGCCCGAACGATGCGGTTGGGAAGACAAACTCCCCTCACCCCAGCCCTCTCCCAAAGGGAGAGGGAGGGCGTTTGGGTGGCGTCAGTATCGGTCACCTTTTGGTGAAGGCGGCTGCGAAGGGTGATTGGAATTATGGAGCCTCATTACTTCGGCTGCTACATATCGGGCCGCTGTGGGAGCGGTTTCAACTGAATCCTTCCGGCTCAAGGCGAGGGGGTGAAACTGAACGCGCCAGTTCATATAGCCCCTGGCTGCATCGTTTCGCCGTGTTGACGGCGCTGGTGACGCTGGCCCTTTTGGGGGTCGGCGGGCTGGTGACGAGTCATGGCGTGGGGATGGCGGTGCCGGATTGGCCGAATACCTACGGCTATAACATGTTCCTCTTTCCCATTTCCAAATGGGTGGGGGGAATATGGTATGAGCATTTACACCGGTTGATCGGCATGGTGGTCGGACTGCTGACCAGCATTCTCGGCGGGTGGATTTGGGTGCGTGAAACGCGCGGGCGTGACCGCTGGCTAGGCGTTGCGGGCATTGCGCTGGTGGTTCTCCTGTTGAGCGCGCGAAAGATGCCGGTGTATTACACCCTGGCCGCGCTCGGACTGGCAGGGATTGTGTTCTTTAGCTGGAAAGCGCGGGGAGAACGCGGCTCGTTGCGGTGGTTGGGTATGGTTGCCGTTTCCGCCGTGGTACTCCAAGGCGTGCTGGGCGGACTGCGTGTGGTGTGGTTCGCAGATCAAATCGGCATCTTTCACGCGATGCTCGCACAACTTTTCTTCACGCTGGTTTGCGCGCTGGTTTTATTTACCAGCAAATGGTGGCAGGAGAGAGGCCTCCGGATCTCCAACTCCGAAGCGGGAGAAGAAGCAACGCGCGGCGTGCGCTATCTGGTCATGGGGACGACATTTCTCATTTTGATCCAACTCGCGCTCGGCGCGACGATGCGGCATCAGCATGCGGGGCTGGCGATCCCGGATTTTCCGCTGGCTTACGGGCGGGCCTGGCCGGCGCTGGATGCGGATTCGGTGCAGGGCTACAACCAACGGCGCGTGGAGGTGGTGGCCGCGAATCCCATTACGGCCACGCAGATTGCGCTGCAAATGGCGCACCGGATCGTGGCGGTGTTGATCCTGGCCGGGGTGATTTTGGCCGCGTGGTCCGCGCGGCGATTGGCGGGCGACGCTGCGACACGGCGGCTGACGTGGGTCTGGGTGGGGGCGATCCTGCTGCAGGTGCTGCTCGGCGCGGTGACGATCTGGTCGAACAAGGCGGCGGACATCGCGACGGGGCATGTATTATTGGGCGCAGTATCGCTGGCGCTTGGGACGCTGATCGGTATAATCTCGTTTCGGAACCCGACTTTCGGCGTGCCTGTTCACGCCCCGATGCCGGCAACCGTGTAAATTTTTAGTGAAAGCAACCGCATCATCCATTGGCGAAGCGGCCCTGGCGGAAAAGGGCTGGGTGGCCGTTTATAGTGACCTCTTCAAGGCACGGCTTTCGTTGCTGGCGTTGCTGACGATGTTGCTTGGGTTTTACTTGGGCTCGCGCGGGCCGATGGATTACTGGCTCCTGTTGCATGCGTTGATCGGCACGGCGTTGGTGGCTTCCGGCGCGGCGGCGTTGAACCAATATTTCGAGCGCGACTATGACGCGCACATGCGCCGCACGCAGGACCGCCCGCTGCCTTCCGGCCGGCTGCAGCCGGGCACGGTGCTGATGATCGGGTGGGGGACGGCGATTGTGGGGCTGGCCTGGCTCGCCTGGGGTGTGAATGTGCTCACCTGCATTGTGGGCGCGTGTTCGTTCGGGGTTTATCTTTTTGTTTATACGCCGCTGAAGCGGGTGACGTGGTTGAACACGGCGATCGGCGCGATTCCCGGGGCCCTGCCACCGTTGATGGGCTGGACGGCGGCGCGGAACGAGTTGAGCGGGGAAGGGTGGGCGTTGTTCGCGATTCAGGCATTCTGGCAGTTGCCGCATTTCCTGCCGATCGCGTGGATTTACCGGGACGAATACGCGCGGGCCGGGTTCAAGATGCTCCCGGTGATCGATCCGTCCGGCCAGCGCACGGCGCGCCAGGCGGTGAGCCACACGCTGGGGCTGCTGCCGGTGAGCCTGACGCCGTTTGTGTTTCACCTGGCGGGGCCGGTTTACCTGGGCTTCGCGCTGGTGTTGGGTTTGGCGTTCCTGTGGTTCGCGATTCAGTTTTCGCGGCACCTGACGATCCCGCGAGCCCGACAGCTTTTTTACGTTTCGCTTTTGTATCTGCCTTTGTTGCTGGCCGTCATGGCGTTGGACAAAGTGCGGTGAACCTTCCCGAATGTTCAGTTGACATCCAAAAAGGGTTGAAGTTCACTAATCCTTTAATGACCGGGCGATGGCAAAATTAGGCCAGTGAATTGTCAGTTCCCGGCGCAAAACATTTTATAATGCAGGCTACGACACAAACCGGTCACCAAACCGCCGGGCACCCCGTGCACCATGAAGAGCACCACGAGGACCTCGGGTTCTGGCGCACGTACATCTTCTCAACCGACCACAAGGTCATCGGCATTCAATACGGCATCACCTCGCTGATCTTCCTGTTCTTCGGGTTGATGCTGATGCTCATGATGCGCTGGCAGATCGCGCACCCGGGCGAGGCGGTGCCGGTGGTGGGCCCGCTGCTGGAGAAGCTGCTGGGGACTTCCGCTTCCAAGGGCATCATCTCGCCCGATCTGTATAATTCCTTCGGCGCCATGCACGGAACGATCATGGTGTTCATGGCGATCGTGCCGCTGGCGTTCGCGGCGTTCGGCAATTACGTCGTGCCCCTGCAAATCGGCGCGCCGGACATGTGTTTTCCCCGGGTGAACATGGCGAGCTACCAGGCTTACTTCATCGGCGGCCTGATCATGTTTATCAGCTTTTTCATTCCGGGCGGCGCAGCGCAGGCGGGTTGGACGTCCTACTCCCCGCTGGCGACCACGATCGCCACGCACGGCCAGGCGTTCTGGCTGACGGGCATGATTTTCCTGATTACGTCGTCGTTGCTCGGCGCTGTGAATTTCATCGCGACGATCATCCAGTTGCGCGCGCCGGGCATGACCTGGATGCGGCTGCCGTTTTTCGTGTGGGCGCAGTTGGTGACGGCGTTTCTGCTGTTGCTGGCGTTCCCGCCGTTGGAAGCCGCCGGCGTGATGCAGCTCATGGACAATGTGGCGCATACGAGCTTTTTCCTGCCGACCGGTCTCGCGGTGGGCGGCAAGCTGGCGGACGTGAGCGGCGGCGGCAGCCCGTTGCTCTGGCAGCATTTGTTCTGGTTTCTCGGGCATCCCGAGGTGTACGTGTTGATTCTGCCGGCGATGGGTATCGTCGGCGAAATCCTGGCCAACAATGCTCGCAAGCCGCTGTGGGGCTACAAATCGCTGATTTACGCGGTGCTCGCGATCGGCGTGCTGTCCTTCATCGTGTGGGCGCACCATATGTATCTGACGGGCATGGGCTCGAAGATTTCCGCGTTTTTCCAGACGACGACGATGATCATTTCTATTCCGTCGGTGATCATTCTGACGTGCATGTTTATCTCGCTTTGGGGTGGGTCCATCCGGTTCAACACGCCGATGCTGTTCGCGCTGGCGTTCCTGCCAATGTTCGGCATTGGTGGTCTGACGGGCCTACCGCTGGGCTTCAGCTACAGCGATATTCTGCTGCACGACACGTATTATGTGATCGCGCACTTCCACTACGTCGTCGCGCCCGGAACGATTTTTGCACTATTTGCAGGCATTTACTATTGGTATCCGAAAATGACCGGCCGCTTCATGAGCGAATTCTGGGGCCGCGTGCATTTCTGGTCGTCGCTCATTTTCATGAACCTGATTTTCCAGCCGATGTTCGCGCAGGGCCTGGCCGGCATGTTGCGCCGCATGGCCGACGGCGGCATTAATTACTCCCAGGCGAAGCATCCGGATGCCATTGGCGGTCTGGCTCCGTCCCTGATCCAGATGAACACCTGGATCCTTTACGCCGCCGTGGGTCTGGCGCTGTCGCAGATTCCTTTCATCATCAACTTTTTCTGGAGCATCAAGCACGGCAAAAAGATCACGTCCGACAATCCGTGGCAGGCGACCACGCTGGAATGGCAGGCCCCGACCCCGCCGCCGCACGGTAATTTCGCGCACGCGCTGGAAGTGCATCGCGGCCCGTACGAGTATAGCGTGCCGGGCCAGCCCAACGACTTCACGCCGCAGAACCAGCCGACGTAAGCCGGACTCAATTTCCCACTCAGAGATATGGAAATACCTTACACAGTGCAGCCACGCCGGGACACCGGCCTCTACAATGCCAAGCTGGGCATCTGGCTGTTTCTCGCATCCGAAGTGATGCTCTTCGGCGGCCTGTTCTCCGCTTATATTCTGTTGCGCGTGACGGCGCCGCAGGATTTCTGGCCGCACGGCTGGCTGAACGTGCCCATCGGCACCGCCAACACGCTCGTGCTCATCACCTCCAGTATCACGACCGTGCTCGCCTGGGCCGCCTGCAAGATGCACGACTACCGCAAATTCAAAATCTGGCACGCGTGCACCATCCTGTGTGCCTGCACCTTCGTCTGCATCAAGTCGTACGAATACCACGACAAGTTCAATCACTATGAAGTGATCATGAAGGACGGCAAGATTGCCGATGGCCATTTCGTGAAGGAGACGGACAAGGAATTCATCATCTCGGGCCACTGGGCGGACAAGCGTGAGTTTCTCTACGATCTGCATACGCCCAAGAACCCGCTGCACGGGGTTGCGCATGAGGAAATCGCCCTGGCCAAGGACCAGATCCTGAAGAAGGAGAATTACGGTCCGTGGCACAACACTTACCTGGCGATTTACTTCACCCTGACCGGTTTGCACGCGCTGCACGTCATCGGCGGCGCGCTGGTAATCGGGTACCTCTGGTCCGTGGGTAGCAAGATGTGGAAGACCGACCAGGAGCGGTTCACCAACCGCATCGAAATCTCCGGTCTATTCTGGCACTTCGTTGACCTGGTCTGGATCTTTTTGTTTCCCGTCCTTTATCTGCTATAATCTACTATGAGCGCCGACGCCCACGCGATGGATCCGAACGCCGATCCGCATCATCATGCGGATCCCCATCATCATTTCCGGCACCACGTCCGCCGGTATCTTTTCGTTTTTTACGCGCTGCTGGTTGGCACGGTGATCACCGTCGGGGCGTCATTCATTCCCTTCGGCAATTACATGGTCAACATCGGGGTGGCGCTGGCGATCGCCTGCGTGAAGGCTTTCCTGGTGGCCGGTTACTTCATGCACCTGATTTCCGAGCGAAGGATGATCTATGGTATCCTGGGTTGCACCGTGTTTTTCTTCATCGGCCTGATGTTTTTGACGATCTGGGCGATGGGTGATTTTCCCTGGCACACCGTTCGCCACTGAGCAGCCATGTCACTGAAGGCCTTCCATCTCATATTTATTTCCGCGGCCAGCGCAATGGTGTTTGGCTTTGGGATTTGGGAATTGAAGGAGTTTTCATCTGAAGCCGGGAAGGCGTGGGATTTGGTGTTCGGCATTGGCGGGTTGGTCATGGGAGCCGGCTTGATCGCCTACGAGTATTATTTTCTGAAGAAGTTTCGCAACCTGAGCTTTTTGTAAGTGAAGCCCGCTTCGGCACATTTGAAGAACCTGACGTGGCTGCTCCTGGCGGTGCAGCCGCTGGCCGCGCATGCCTGTAGCGCCTGCTACGGGCAGCAAAACACGTCCTCGATGGCTTCCGGATTTAATTGGGGCGTGTTGAGCCTGCTGGGCGTCGTGATTTTTGTGTTGGGCTGCTGTGTGGGTTTCGTGGCTTTTTTGATGCGTCGCGCCGCGGCAGCAGCCGCTTCGGCGACACCGGAGGAATTGGAAGCTGCCCGGGCTGAATTTTCCGTCGGTTTTACCCCGATGGTTCAACGGACCTCCGGAACCAGTACGGCCAATCACAATGCCGAGCAGCATCCGGATGCGGCGATCGCGCCGGGGCGCGGTCGGCGGTTGTTGCGGCGGGGTTTTCGCACGGGCAATGACGCCGGTCCCGCGACGGAGCGCGCCATCCCGGCCGGGGCACAGCATTCACCCCGCCGCAAAGGACACTCTTCAAACAGATTTTGAATATGGAGCATTTTCTCGGACTTCCTCCCACAGCCTCGGCCCACGCCAAAGACGTGGACGCATTGATCATCTACGTTCACTGGCTCATGGCCGCCCTATTCGTCGGCTGGCTGGCTTACTTCTGTTATACGCTTTTCCGATTCCGTCGCTCCCGCAATCCCAAGGCCGATTACGTCGG
>CAYUVH010000047.1:0-32036 GCA_964448135.1 uncultured Verrucomicrobiota bacterium
AATGAGCCATGCGATGAGCGAGCCAGTGCAATACCCAGGACGACAGAACTGGAAGCAGCACAATTGCTCCCAGGCACGTCAGCAGCAGTATTTTATTCTTTCTTGGGTTCACTTGAATCCCGGTCAGCATCCAGCTTCGGAACCGATCTTCACGCGGTGAGGCCCCACTTCTTTTTCAATTCCAGCAGGCGGGTGAAGCTTTCCTTGGGGGTGAAGTTTTTGTGGAGGAGGCCGCCGTTGGGCCAGAAGTGGCCGCCGGCGTCGGCGAAGTCCCACCAGCCGACGGCTTCGAATTCACGGCGGCTGTAGCAGAGGGTGTAGATGGCTTCGAGCCAGTCGGCTTGCATGGTCTCGGTCCAGGGGCCGTGCCAGCCGGGGACGAGTTGTTTGGGCCGCATGCTGGCGGGGTCGAGACCGGGGGCGGAGTTGCAGGAGAGTTCGCTGATGTGGAGGGCGCGGTTGAGGCCGTCGAAGCGCTGGAGCATGCGGTCGATCTCGAACAGGTCCTGCTGCGGGTAGTAGAGCTGGAGGCCGATGACCTCGAATTCCGCGCCGCTGGCGATGCAATCGCGGACGTAACGGTAGGGGGACCAGAGGCGCTGGTTGTTCGGGCCGGGGCGGCGGGCGTATTCGGCCCAGAGGCAGCAGTGATTGACGACGCGCTTGACGGACCGTGAGCCGCCGCGCGCGGCGGCGCAGGCTGCGCGGGTGAGCTGGACGAGTTGCTCGTGGGAGAAGCGGAAGAGATTCGCCTTGTCGTGGGCTTCGTTGATGACCTCGACGTATTGCAGGCGGCCGTGGTAGCGCTGGGTGGTTTGCTGGACGACGCGCTGGTATTCGGCGAGGACTTGTTCGAAGGGCCAGGTGCGGAGCCAGGGTGGTGTGGCGCCGTTGGAGAGATAGACGTAGCCGAAACCTTTCGACGCGAGCTTGTTTTTCTGGGCCCAGTCCAGGCTGCGATCCTGGCGGGTGTAATCGATGCGTTGCGCGACGGGCTCCGGGTTCTGGCTCCAAGTGTACCAACTGAGGACGGAGTAGTTGAAGGCTTTGAGGAATTGTTGTTCGTAAACGCCGCCGCGGTCCCAACCGGAGCCGAGGGCGCCGAAGCCAAAATTCGTGCGCGGCTTGGGGAGGCGGCTGATGCGGTGGCGGGCGGAATTGAGGGTGAGGCGTTCGCCGGCGTGGAGGCTGTTGGCGAGGGATTCGTAGGCGGCGGCGATCTGGGCGGGGCCGGGCTTTTTTGGGAGCGGCTTCGCGGCCGCGGACATGAGCTTGTCGAACTCGGGATCGGCGGGGACGCCCAGGCGTTTGGCGGCCTCGGCGGCTTCGGCGACGCGGCGCAGGCGGGTCGAGGCGGCTTCGACGACGAATTCCAGGTTTTGCGGTTTGGTGTAGCCGCGCCCGGTGTTGGCGGCGTAGCAATAGACTTCGCCGAAGCCGGGCACATCGAGGCGCACGGCGACCTGAATCGGCTCGCGGGCGAGAGCGATGCGGGCCCGGCCTTCGGCGGAACTGATGGCCTGGGGCAGGGGATCGTTCGGCAAATCACGGGCGATGAGGGTGGCGGCGCGTTCGGAGTCGAGGGGCTTGCCGTTGGCTTCGTGCAGGGTGAAGCGGATCTGGTTCGACTCTTCGAGCGCGGTGAGCGTGGGGGATTTGGCTTCCTCGGCGCCGAGTTGGTTCTCGGTGTCCTGGGCGCGGACGGAGCCGGCGGCGAGCGCGGCGGTGGCGAGGGTGGCGCGTTGGATGAACTGCCTTCGAGGTATCGGATGGGGTTTGGGCGGGGGCGAATCAGATTTCACGTCAGATAATGTTTAAGCTCGAACCGGAATTTTCCAAGGGCGGATTTATACGGAATGGGTTTTGAACCACGGAGGCACGGAGGAAGCTCCAAGAACCAAGGACCAAGGACCAAGGACCAGATAAGCTCCAAGGACCAAGCACCAGATAAACTTCAAACTTCAAATGCCAAACTTCAGGGAAGCCTCAAACTTGCAACTTCAATTGCCACAATTTGGTCGGCGTTTAGGTTGTGAGAGCCCAGCGTTTTTTCAATTCGATGAGGCGGAGGTAGCTTTCCTTCGGCGTGAGGTCTTTGTGGAGGAGGCCGCCGTGGGGCCAGAACTGGCTACCGTTGTCGGTGAAGTCCCACCAAGTCGCCGCTTCAAATTCGGGTTTGCTGTAGCAGAGGGTGTACATGCCTTCGAGCCAGTCGGCCTGCACGGTTTCGGTCCATGGTCCATGCCAGCCCGGCGAGACGCTTCGGGGCCGGGAGCAGGCGGGATCGAGTCCGGGCGCGGAACTGCAGGAAAGTTCTGTGAGGTGGATCGGGCGATTAAAGCTCGTGAAGCGCTGGAGCATGCGTTCAATTTCGAACATGTCGTGCTGCGGGTAGTATATTTGCAGGCCGACGACCTCGAATTCCACGCCGGCCGAGACGCAATCGCTCAGGTAACGATAAGGCGCCCAGATGCGTTCTTCGTTACGGCCGAGGCGGCGGGGAAATTCGGCCCAGAGCGAGCAGTTGTTGATGATGCACTTGACGGTCGGAGAGCCGGCGCGCGCGGCGCGGCAGGCCTCGCGCGTCACTTCAGTGAGTTGCTCGTGCGACAGGTGGAACAGATTCGCTTTGTCGTGGGCTTCATTGATGACCTCGACGTAGGGCATCCGGTCGCGGTAGCGGGTGAGGGTCTGGGTGACGACGCGTTGGTACTCGGCGAGGACTTTTTCGTAGGGCCAGGAGCGGATCCAGGCCGGCGTGGCGGCGTTGTGCATGTACACATAGCCATAGCCTTTCGGAATCACTTTGTTTTTCTGGCACCAATCCAGGCTGCAATCCTGCCGGGCGTAATCTATCCGCTTATCAACAGGCTCAGGCTCCTGGTTCCAGGCATACCAGTTGATGGCGGCAAAGTTGAAGGCTTTAAGATACAGCTGCTCGCACTCCCCGGCCTGTTCCCAGCCGGACGTCCGGCTGCCGAAGAGGAAGTTGGTTCGGGGCTTCGCGAGCCGGCTGATGCGATGGCGCGCGGTGTTGAGCGCGAGGCGTTCGCCGGCGTGCAGGCCGTGCGAAAGGGACTCGTAGGCGGCGGCGATTTGTTCGTGACCGCTTCCTTTGGGCAAGGGTTTGGCCGCCGCGGCCAGGTGTTCTTCGAATTGCGGGTCGTTCGGCACCCCGGCGCGCCGGGCGAGTTCGGCCGATTCGGTTACGCGATGGAGCCGGGTCCGGGCCGCTTCGACGACGAACTCGAGATTCGCCGGCTTGGTGTAACCCTGGCCCGCATTGTCCGCGTAGCAATAGACTTCGCCGAAGCCGGGCACACGCAGCAGGGCTTCGAATTGGATCGGTTCCTTCGCCAGTCCGATGCGCGCGCGGCCAGGAGCCGCGTTGATGGGCTGGGCCAGGGAATCGTTCTGCAAATCGCGGGCGAGGAGGGTGGTGGCGTGTTCGGGGGACAGTGACTTGCCGTCGGGTTCGTGCAGGGCGAAACGAATCTGATTCGAGTGTTCGAGCAGGTTCGTGATGGATGATTTGGCCTCCTCAGCGGCGGGTTCGTTCGTGGTTTCCCGGGCGCGGGCGGAACCGGCGGCGAGCGCAGCGGCGGCCAGGGCGGTATGGCGCAGGAATTCGCGGCGTTGGATGGGAGGGTGGCGATGAATGGGGTTTCGTTGCACGTGAGGAGATGATTATGGGAAATCGGGGTAAGCTAAAGGAAGAAGTGGGCGGGCAGGCGAAACAGCTTCGCCTGGGCAAAAGCAGAAAACGGAGTGCTTTTCATTTGTGGCTGTAGTGTGCTTGGATGAATGTGGCGTCGGCATGAGCGAATTCCATCCGCTGCCCAGAAGTTTCTTCGAGCCATCGGCCACGCCGGTGGCGCGGAGGCTGTTGGGGCATTGGCTGATAAGGCAGACAGCCGAAGGGCTTTGCGGCGGCATGATCGTGGAGACGGAGGCCTATCTTCGGGGCGATCCGGCGTCGCATACGTTCCGGGGGGAGACGCAACGAAACCGGGTTATGTTTGGTCCGCCGGGCCATGCCTACGTGTATTTGATTTACGGATTTCACTATTGTGTGAACGCGGTGTGCCAGCCAACGGGAATCGGCGAAGCCGTGCTCATCCGCGCGGTGGAAGCGACTTACGGCACAGACGAACTGAGGCGGGCGCGACCAGTGACGAAGGAGAGGGAACTGACGAACGGTCCCGGGAAGTTATGTCAGGCAATGCGAATCACCCGGGAATTGGACGGAGTGGATTTGTGCAGCGCGACGTCGCCACTGTTTATTGCCGAGAATCCGCAGGTGAAGAAAGCGAGACGGGTGAGCGGGCCAATCGTGACCACGACACGGATCGGGCTGAGCAAGGCGGCCCACCTGCCGCTGCGCTTCTATCTGGACGGCAGCGAGTTTGTGTCGAAGAAAGGCTAGTCGCCCTCTTCCATGTTCATGTCACCGAGCGGACGGGTGAACGTGGCGCGGGCGGGCATGCCGATGAGGACATCCGCGCTGGATTTGATGCTCTTCGAGCAGGCGGCGATCGGCAGGCCGAGTACCCAGACGCAACTCCCCGCGATCGTGGCCACAAAACACACGGGCCGGACGAAGATGACGTCGGCGGTGACGACGATGGGGTCGGGAGCAGCGGACGCGACGTTGACACCGCCCAGGCCGATGGCGAGGGCACAGAGGACGGTAAGCACTCGAGTCTTCATGATGTTTATTTTAGGCGACTGGTCGGCGCTGGCAAAGCATTTCGACAGCGGCGCCGGCTTATGAACTATTGTAGCACACAATTGAAACACCGGGCGAAACAGTTGGTTTCGCGCCCAAATCGTTGGCGCTCGGCGGATGCGTTTCGCCTGGCGGATGTGGGCGCCGACTCATTCTTGCCCATTCCGGATGCGGCTTCTACTCTGCGGAGGCAATTACAACATGACTTTGCAAAATATGCTTCGTTACCTCCTCCCTGCGTCCCTGCTCCTGGCCGTCTCATTGCCCGCGGAAACGGCTTTAAAGGACTGGCAGAATCCGAAACTGACCGGCGTCGGCCATCTCGCCCCGCACGCCACCATGGTCATCTGCCCGGACACGAAGACCGCCCTCAAGATCGGTCCGGTGTGCAACGAGGAGCGGGTGAAGTCGCCGTTTTATCGCTCGCTGAACGGCGATTGGAAATACCATTACTCGTCGAATCATCTCGCGCGAGTCCCGGATTTTTGGCTGCCGACATTTGATGATTCGAAGTGGGGAAGCATCCCCGTCCCGGCGAATGTCGAAATCGAAGGCCACGGAATTCCGATTTATGTGAACATCAAATATCCGTGGACTTGGCATGGGGTGAAGCCGAATCCGCCCTTCGTGCCGGAGGATGACCCAAACAACACCGTGAACTGCTACCGGCGCGAATTCACGGTGCCGAAGGATTGGGATGGGCGGCGGGTGCTGCTGACCTTCGATGGCGTGAATTCGATGTTCTATCTCTGGGTCAACGGCCAGAAGGTCGGCATGGGCAAGGATGCGCGCACGCCCGTGGAGTTCGATATCACGCAATTCCTGAAACCGGGGAAAAACCTGCTGGCGGTCGAAAACTTCCGGTGGTGCGACGGTTCGTATCTCGAAGACCAGGACATGTGGCGGATGAGCGGGATCTTTCGCGACGTTTATCTCTGGTCGCCGGCGGATCTTCACGTGCGCGACTTTGAAGTGAAAGCGGAATTGGATCCGCAGTATCGCGACGCGGAATTGAAGGTGGCGGTCAAGGTGCAGAACACGGGCAAGACGGCGGGCGCGGCCACGATTTCGGCGGAGTTGTTCGACGCCGACGGAAAGAAAATCGCCGAGCCGCACGCCAGCATCGATACTTCGGCCGGCGGCGAGGCGGAGTTGAACCTTTCCGCGAACATCAGCAATCCACTCAAGTGGACGGCAGAGACGCCGAACCTGTACCAATTGTTGCTGACCTTGAAGGACGGAGCCGGGAAGACGGTGGAAGTGATTCCCGTGAAGGTTGGTTTTCGCAAGGTGGAGATCAAGAACGGCGATTTGCTCGTCAACGGCCGCCGGGTGTTGATCAAGGGCGTGAACCGCCACGAATTCGATCCGGATCTCGGCCAGGTGGTGACGCGCGACCGCATCGCGCAGGACATCAAGACGATGAAGCAGTACAACGTAAACACGATGCGCACGTGCCACTATCCAAACGTTCCGGCGTGGTACGATTACTGTGACCAATTGGGCCTCTACCTGATCGACGAGGCAAATATTGAAAGCCACGGCATGGGTTACGGCCCGGAGACATTGGCGAAGGATCCGCAGTTCGCTGACGCCCACATGGACCGTACCGTGCGCATGCTGGAACGGGACAAGAATCATCCTTCCATTATCATCTGGTCGCTTGGCAACGAAGCGGGCGACGGCCCGACGTTCGAGGCGACGTCGCGTTGGATTCACGAACGCGACTCGAGCCGCCCGGTGCACTACGAGCAGGCGAAGGAACGCGCCCACACGGACATCGTGTGCCCGATGTATCCGCGCACGCCGAAGTTGCTGGAGTATTCGGGCAAGCCCGAGAAGCGGCCGTTCATTATGTGCGAGTACGAGCACGCGATGGGCAATAGCAGCGGCAACATGTGGGATTATTGGGACCTGATTTATTCGCGCCCGTATTTGCAGGGCGGCTGCATCTGGGACTGGGTGGATCAAGGCATCCGCCAGCCGCAGAATCGTCCCGACCAAACCCGCGTCTGGCCCGTGAAGCGCGGCGACAAAACTTTCTGGGCGTACGGTGGTGATTTTGGTCCGCAAGATGTGCCGAGCGACGACAACTTCTGCTGCAACGGCCTCGTCACGCCCGATCGCGAGCCGCATCCCGGCTTGCTCGCCGTGAAGCACGTCTATCAATACATCCACTGCAAGCCCGGCGACCTGGCGGCGCGGACCGTGGCGATCAAAAATTGGTACGACTTCACGAATCTCAAAGACATTGCCGAAATTGAATGGCGCCTTGCCGGCGACGGGAAAGTGATTCAATCCGGCAAAGTTTCCGCGCCCGATCTTGCTCCTTACGCGACCACCAATCTCACGTTGCCGGTTAAACCCTTCACCCCCGAACCCGGCGTCGAATATTTCCTCGAACTCAGCTTCCGCTTGAAACACGACCTGCCTTGGGCGCCGCGCGGCCACGAGCTTGCGTGGGACCAGTTCAAGTTGCCGGATTCAGCGCCAGCCTCGACGACTGATCTGTCCGCCTTGCCCGCCCTCAAACTCGATCAGGACTCCGCCCAGGCTGCCGTCCGCGGCAAAGACTTTACCGCCATCTTCGACAAAAAAGCCGGCACGCTGGCCTCGCTGAAATTCAAAGGGACCGAATTGATCGAGTCGCCTTTGCGTCCGGATTTCTGGCGCGCGCCCACCGACAACGACCGCGGCCGCAACAAGCCGGACCAATCGCAGGCCTTCTGGCGCGACGCGCACCAGGACGCGCAGTTGCGGTCTTTCTCTGCGCAAGAGCAGGGCGGCTCCGTCATCGTCCGCGTCGAGTCCCAGCTTCCCAAAGCCAATGCCGCCTGGGTCACCACCTACACTGTGTCCAAAGGCGGTGACATCCAGGTGGACGCCCAATTCGCTCCCGGCAAAACCAACCCCGTGAAAATGCCGCGCCTGGGTATGCAGATGATTATGCCCGCCGGCTTCGATCGCGTCACCTGGCTTGGGCCCGGCCCGCAGGAAACTTATGGCGATCGCATTGACGGCCCCGTCGGGCTTTACTCCGGCGAAGTCCCCGCGCAGTTCTTCGAGGGTTACACCGAGCCCGGCGAAAGCGGCAACAAAGTGAACGTCCGCTGGATCGCCGTGACGAACAAGAAGGGCGTGGGCTTGCTGGCCATTGGCTCACCCTTGCTCAGCGCGAACGCTTTGTCCCACACCACCGACGACCTCCAAAACGCCAAGCACGCCTTCCAACTCCCGCACCGCGACTTCACCGTCCTGAACCTCGACCTCAAACAACAGGGCCTGGGCGGCGACGACAGTTGGGGCGCGTGGCCGCATGAGCCGTATTTGATCCCGTGCGAAGCGCGGAGCTACAGTTTCCGGTTGCGGCCGATCGAATCGGCAGGTGAGGCCCCGCTTTTGGCGCGGAGAATTCTCAAGTAGCAGTTCCATTTCACCCGTTGCCGGACTCCGGCCAGCGGCGCCAAGATTTGCGCCGGGGCTTGACTGTAACGGCTTCGGGATTAGTATCAGTGCCTCAATCCGCAAGGGATTGTCGTTCTGTGTGGAGAGATGGCCGAGTGGCTGAAGGCGGCGGTTTGCTAAACCGCTGTACGGTCAAAAGCCGTACCGGGGGTTCGAATCCCCCTCTCTCCGCCAGACTGCTCGATTTCTTATGTTTTCCAACCGAGTGTGACCGGGGGTCAAACCGGTTGTAACACCAAGCCTTGTTCGCGCTATTCTTGGGCAGATGAATGTGCGCCCCCATGCTGGAGGTGGACCGGACGAAGCCACCCTCGTTCAGTCGGCCCTGGCCAATGATCAGTCGGCGTTCGCGGCGTTGTTGGACGCCCACCTGCCGCACGTTCGCACTTTTCTCGCGCTTAAAGCCCCGGTGCCGCAACTCGTGGACGAACTGGCCCATGACACATTCGTCTTCGCTTTCCGGCACCTGGACGAATTCCGCCCCGGCACGTCTTTCCGCGCCTGGGTCCGGGCCATCGCCTGGAACCTCCTCCGGGCCGAGGTACAGCGCTATGCCCGCGAGCAGCGAAATCTCAATCGCCTGGCCGGCTGGCAACTGGCGGAGTGGCAGGCTGTCGCCCATGAAACCTCCGCCTCAGCCGAAGCGGAATACCTCGAACACTGTCTGGCGCAATTGGACGGCCCGCTTCGTGAACTCATCGCGTTGAAGTATCGCGACGATCTACCAACCGAGGCGATCGCCGCGCGCCTCCAGCGAAGCCTGGTGTGGGTGCGCGTCTCGCTTTTTCGGGTGCGCCGGCAATTGCGCGAGTGCATCGAATCCAAACTCGGTGGGAGGGAGCCATGCTGAACGAGCAGGACCTCATCGCGTACTTCGAGAACACGCTTCCGCCCGCCGGACGACAGCGCGTCGAAGCGGAGTTGGATCGCGATCCGCAAGGGCGCGGGGAGTTGATGCGGCAAATCCAGCTCGACGCGGCGTTGCGTGCCTCGCTCGGCGAAGTGGAAGCAGTCGAGCGCGTGAAACGATCGGTTCTGGCGGTCACGCGCGGCGAATCAGACGAAGCCATAAAGCAGCACGTATTGGATGATACTCTTTCCACAGCGCGCTCTCATGCGAACTGGTTCGCCTGGCTGGCAGGGATGCTGCGCCGGCCCGCCTGGGGCGTTGCGCTCGCCACGGCCAGCCTCGCTCTATTCATCGGCCTTTGGATGGTCATCCGCTCCGGTCACGCCACCTCGGATGTCGAAGCGCCGTCCCAGGTCGTGCTTGCTTCGGGCTCGATCGTCCCCAAGGTCGGCGACACGATTCGCGCGGCCAGTTCCGCTTCCGCCACAATCAGATATGCGGACGGAACCATCCTCCACCTGGAGCCGGGCACGGAAATTCGCCTTCAGTCCGTCGGTACGCCGGGACGCAACGGAGGCAAGCAGCTGAAGCTGGTCTCGGGTTCACTCTCCGCCGATGTGGCAAAACAACCAGCGGGTTTCCCGCTGCTCATCCAAACGCCACACGCGCTGGTGAGCGTGGTCGGCACGGAATTCGATTTGAGCGTGGAGAAGGAAACCACCGCGCTCGAAGTGAGTCAGGGCTTGGTAAGAATGAGCGGTACCGGCGCCACGCAGGCCGTGAGCGTGGCTGCCGGGGAATTTGCGGTGGTCTCGCCGCAGGGCGCACTCCAATACGGCCGGCTCGCCCGCAATCCCTATCGCTGGCCGTTCAGCACCGCCAGTATCTGGAATCAACCTCTGGGTAGCGGAGCCCGGTATGGAGCCGTGCCCGGGAAACCGTTCCTCGCGGATGGGCCGCTGCAGGCCGCGGTGCGGCCACGTCGTCCATTCATTGGAGGGCCGGGAGATCCGCTCCGCCGAATTCTGGTAAATGGTGATGCTCGCGCCGACGTGCGCTTGGCGGACGTGAATCTGCCGGGCGCGGACCTCGGCGGTTCCTTGGTGTTGTTGCAGCACGGGCGCCGCTACGCCATCGAAGTCAACGGAGTAAAGGTGCGTCCGGATGGCGACCTGGAGGCCGTGGATGCCGAGCGGGTGTTGCTCAATGGCCCTGGTTCAGCGGCCGGGGCCACCCGCGCGCTGCCGTTTGGTTTGTCTAATCTCGGCGGTTTGCTCCGCGAAGGTGAACTTGAGAATGGCATTCACCACGCCCTCTCGGCTCGAGTGAGCCGGGATCGGCTCGCCGGTCGTGAATTTCCACGCCCAACCACCGTCTGGCCGGCCGTGGGCGACGCCGCGGACACCCCAGATGATTCGCGGTTGCGCGTCGGCACATTGCTCGCCTTGCCGCCTGGGGTGGACATTCGCGCGCTCGTCGGCGATTCCGGTCCGGCCTACGAACTCGCCCGCGCCATGCAGGATTATGGCGTCTATGTCACGGGTTATCTCGACGCTCCGTTCGTGCTGCTGGCCGACACTCGAAATATTCCCGGCGCGGATGAGTGGCTAAACCAGTTGGTGCCCTTGCTCCAGGTGGTGACGAACAATTCCGCAACCGCTCCCGGAGGCGGTGGCACGGCGCGCCGCGAACCAGCGCCCGAATTGCCCGCGGCAATCCCGTAGTGACGGCGCACAAACGCTTGCCGCGGCATTCGAATGTGATGAAGCGCCTCCTCATTACCCTGGCCTCGCACGCGTTGCTCGCCGCTGCGGCGATGGCGTCCACGAACCTCGTCGTGAATCCGTCTTTTGAATCCGGACTGACGGGTTGGAGTTCATCCGATGCATCCTCGAAATCGCTGGCTTCCCCAGGGCACATGGGCACAAACGCCATGCGCATTTCCGGGCGCATCGCCCTGGCTGATGGCGTGTTGCAGGACGTGAAAGCCGGTCTGCTGGGACTGGGCTCGGGCGCGCAATTCACCTCCCACGCCTGGCTCAAACTCGATGCGCCCGCCAGCGTCCGGCTTCGCCTCCAGATTCTCGACGGCACCGGCCAGTTGAGAAATCTGTTGTTGGCGGAGCGCATGATTCTTATCACGAACCAATGGACGCGCGTTGAAGGCGTACAAACCGTGGCGTGGACCGGCACACTCAGCGCCGCCAAACTCAAGTTCGAGGTCGGCCTCATGGTCGAGGGCAATTTCACCAGCTTTTACCTCGACGATGTATTGCTCGAAACCGACGCCGATGGCGACGGTCTGACCGACAGCGAGGAAATTGCCGCGGGCACCAATCCATTGCTTTGTGACACCGACGGCGACTCGATTCCCGATGCGTGGGAGCTCGCCCACGGCCTCAATCCCACCAACAGTCTTGATGGCGCCAGCGATGTTGATCACGACACGTTCACCGCGCGCCAGGAATATTGGGCCGCAACGGATCCACAGGATTCGAACTCCATTCCCGGGGCGCCGAGCTATTCGAACATGAGTGATGGCGCACGGGGTCTGTTGCGGATGCTCGCACTCGCTCCCGCCGGCACGAGTAATCGCGCCTTTCTCGGCCAGACTATCACCCCGTTCCCCAGCGTGGGCGGGCCCGGCGCGGAGTACACCAACTTCGTCGCGGCGATGGCGACGGGTTACGGGCGGTGGCCCGCGTTGCTCTGTGTCCAGTATGAGACGAACGGGATTCCCTACATCGCGTCCTCGTTAATGAATCCGATTGCGTTGAACTACGCCGCCCACGGCGGTCTCGTGATGGTGCATTACGGCCCGGCAAATCCCTGGACGGGCGGATTTTCCGGCGACACCAACGGCCCGCGCGACCTGAAGCAACTGCTCGGGCCCGGCACGGCGGCGTACACGAACTGGATGGCCGGGCTGGATCTGGTTGCGAATGGCTTGTCCCAGCTCCGTGATGCGGGGATCCCGGTTTTGCTGAAGGCATTGCACGAACAAAACGGCGGTTGGTTTTGGTGGGGCCGGCGGCCGCGCGCGGACTACGTCGCCCTGTGGCGGCAAATGCATGATTATTTCACCGTTTCGCGGGGCCTCACCAATTTGCTCTGGGTGTTCCAGGGCTCCGACGCACCGCATGATACCGTTCCGGCGGACTATTATTACCCGGGCGACGACGTCGTGGATGTGGCGGCGCATGATGTTTACAGCGATACCTGGGTTTATCCGTGGAGCTTCGACGCCCTGTACCGGAACTATCCCAAACCGCACGCCTTCAGCGAGGCCGGACCGAATCCCGGCGTCGGCGGCCGCTGGGACGGTTCGTGGGACACCACCATAATCTCCTCGAACCTCCACGCTCACTTTCCGCGTTGTTCCTTTCTCTGTGCTTGGGCGAGTTTCAACAATGGCCAGGCGGCCAAACACCTCGCTTTCGTGGAAAATCAAAACGTCGCCGCGATGCTGGCCGATCCCTGGATCGCCACGCGTGAAGTCGTCAACTGGACGAACTTCCTCCCGGTCAAACTCGGTTGCGCGGCCAGTGGCTCCCAAATTCAGGTCAACTGGCAGGGGGGCACCCTGCAACGCAGCGGCGACCTCATAAATTGGAGTTCGCTCCCCACCGCGCCCGCGCCCTTTATCGAAGCGCCCGCCACGAACACGCGGAGCTTCTTCCGCGTCCAGCGGAATTATTGATTCTCCGGCCGTAACATTTGCCCTCGGTTGCGCTATCGAGGAGTAGTGAAAGTCGTATTCATTCTATTATGCGTCGCCGGAATCGCCTCCGGGGCGAATGCCGCCGTCACCACCAATCTCCTCAGCAACGGTTCATTCGAGTCCGGCACCAACGGCTGGCTTCTCTCCGGGGGCGCCCCAAAATATTCGCTGACCAATTTTTCATTCGTGGGCACAACCGCGTTGTGGATTGCGAACCGGAATTCCTTCACCAACACCCCGCGGCAGGATGTCACGGCAGCGCTCGCGGCGGCGACCGGCTCGAATTGGACGACGCGGTTTGCCGTATTGGTCACCGCGCCCACCACTGTCCGCGCGTGGCTGCAGGTCATGGCCGACAATGGCGCGGGCTTGCAGGCGTATCGCTACCTGCTCGCCGAACGCGTGGTTCGCGCGACCGACCAATGGACGCAGGTTTCCGGCACCAAAACCGTGGGTTGGTCTGGAGCGCTGAGCAACGCCACTTTCTTCACCGAAATCGGCATGCGACAGGAGCCGACTGCTGGAGGACTCGCCTATCCCCACTGCCTGCTTGACGAATTCAATATAAAACCTGATGCCGACGCCGATGGCCTCTGGGACGACGAGGAAAAGCCGGTCGCCGCCGGTGGCACCGGTACCGACCCCTGGCTGGCGGACAGCGACGGCGATGGATTGCCGGATGGCTGGGAAGTCCTGCAGGGCCTCAACGCTCATTCCACCAATGGGGTGGCGGACGCCAACGATGATCCGGATCACGATGGCTTTACGAATTGGGAGGAGTTTCGTGGGGATACGCAACCGACAAATGCACTCTCACTCCCCGGCAAGCCTCGTCAGGGTAATCTCACGGAATCCGCCCGGGCCGCGCTGACCTATCTCGCGCGTTTGCCGTCGCACGCCACGAATCGGGTCATCGCGGGCCAGCACCTCACAGACATCGGCGTCGAGTGGACCAATCACGTCATTGGCCTGCACAACCGCACCGGCTTGTGGCCGGGCATCGTCAGTTTTGCCGCCGAGTTCGGCCCGAATGCGGTGTTGCAAATGAATGTCGTAGTGCCGCGTGCCCTGGAAGTCTGGACCAATGGCGGCCTGCCGCTCATCAAATGGCAGATGCCCAATCCCTGGCGCGGCGCGGGAACCTCTCCCACGGGAGGGGAAAACCTTGCGGAACTGCTCAACCCCGCCCCCACGCTCGCGACCAACCAGGTGGCCCGCTCGAATTATCTCGCCTGGCGTTCCGAACTGGCTGACAGCCTTTCCACCTTGCGTGACGCCGGCGTGGTTGTGCTCTGGCGGCCGTTCTCCGAAATGAACGGTGCTTGGTTCTGGCACGGCAACAAACCGCGCAGCCATTACCTCGGCCTTTGGCGCGACCTGCACGATTACTGCACCTCCACCCGCGGCCTGACGAATTTGCTCTGGGTCTACGAGCCGGATTCGAGCGTGCATCTCGTCTTCGCCGCGAATACTTCCGGCACGCCCATTGACTATTACTATCCCGGCGACGATGTCGTCGATGTCGTCGGCCACAACTGTTACGACAACGATTGGGTGCTGCCCTTTGACAGTGACGCCGTGTGGTGCGGTTTCGGAAAAGTCTTCGCCGTGCCGCAGGCCGGTTCCGACGACGTGCGGGATGGCTCGTGGGACAACCTGACTTATCTGAATGGAGTTACCAACACGCTGCCGCGCCTCGCGTTTTTCTGCGCGTGGAACAGCTTCGTGACCTCCGGCGGCGCGGTGACGAATATCAACGCCATCAGCGACAATCTTCATCCGGCCGAATTGATGACCCATCCACTGATCGTCACCCGCAATGAAGTAAACTGGCGCTACGAACTTCCCTTTGCCCTGGATGTCGAAGCGGTGTCAACTCACCAATTGTGCGTGAACTGGCAGGGCGGCACACTCGAGTTCAGTACTAACGGCATAAACTGGTTATCTCAACCTGATGCCGGCCAGCCCTGCCTGCACGACCTTGGCACTAGTCCCGTGGGCTTCTGGCGGTTGCGGCGGTGAAACGCGGACCTTCACTGACTTCGCCGCTCTTCGAAAGCCGCGTTGCACGGGACTGCCATTGGGATTAGAATTGTCTCATGAAACCATACGCTGCAGTGCTTCTGGCGGCGATGTTGATCGCGCCATCTGCCGCCTTCGCCGGCCGCAACGCAACTCCCCATCCCGACCCCGAAGGTGAGCGAAGCTATTATCATCATGCCATCGCACGATTGGTTTTCCCGCTGGGTGTAATTTTGGCTGGCGCTGTCGTTAGCGTGACCATCGTTCTCTTCCGAAGAATGTCGGGTCGTGGCATTGGCGGGGGTGGGCCGATGGTTGAGAATGTGCGCACGAGCGCACAATCCGCTCCGGCTGACGAAGTGCCGGATTGGCTGGTGGAAGAACATTGGGGCGGCGCGGTTGCACAGAGTTGATTGGCCGCGTGCGTTAGTGTCCCTTTGAAGCGTGCCCATCGCCTGGGCAAGATTCATGCTTTGCGAACTATGCCAGCAGAACCAGGCGACGACCTACTACGTCGCCGTGGGTTGGCGTGCGGACGAGCAGCGGCAAAACCTCTGCGATTGTTGTTACTCCAACCTGGAGGCCGAAGGTCCCAAGGGAATAAACACGAAGCCTACGATTCAGCCGCCAGGGGACGTTGAGAATATCGCCGTCGAGACATACCTCTCCATCCTTCATCAAGGTACAGTTACAGGCGTTAACAAGATCATCTCCCGGCAAGTCAACGCGGCTTTGGAGGAATACCCGGCCACCCGGCAAAGGCTGGCCATGGACTTGCTGAAACTGGAAAGCCAAGACCTGGATTTTCGCAAATCGCTCGGGCTCCATGTCTGGCAGAGCCTGATAATGATCCGCTCTCTTCCGCGGCCACTGCATCCAGAATACTTATCCTTGCTTGAGGAATTGGTCGTCAAATCCTTCGAACAACTGGCGCAATCTCAATCTCCCCCTCTGCAGGAACCGATGTGCTCAGAGTATATCTCGTTTAAATTTACCCCTGCTGCTCGGGTTCTGTTCGACGAGGATCCAAACCGGTTTGCAAATATGTTGGTGGCTTTGAAATCCCGGCCATGTTTCAATCCCGACGCTCGCCAATCGCTTATACGGGTTTTGGAAGGATTCAAGCCTCGTGCCACCACCGCGAAAAGCACCTGAAGCCCCCCGCTCCCGCCCCGGTAATCTCCCATAGGTCCCACCGGTCCCACACGTCCCATTTTCCGCACTCTTCTCCCCCAAATCCCAAAGCGGAAAGTTTTTCACATGGACAGCCCCTGTCCATGTGACCCCCCTAAACTTCCTCCAGGTTAAATCAGAGAACCAAACGCAAGGAGAAGCCACATGCAAAACCACGAATCCCAAATCGTCGCCCTCATGCCCAATCAACCCCCGCACTCCCAAACCAACATCGCCAGCTTCCCCCAGGACCCCGAACCCTGGCCCGACCCCGTGGACGGCAAATCCCTCCTGGATTCCCTCGCCGTCCTCCTAACCCGCCACGTTATCCTTCCGCCGCACGCCGCGGACACCCTGGCCCTCTGGGTTCTGCACACCTACGCCTTCGAATCTCGCGACGTCGCCACCTACCTCGGCGTCGAATCCCCCCGAAAAGCGCTGCGGCAAAACTACCCTCCTGAACACTCTCGCCCAACTCGTCCGCCGTCCCGTCGCCGCCGCCAACATCAGCGCTCCCGCCTTCTTCCGCGTCATCGCCGAATCCCGGCCCACCCTCCTCATTGACGAAGCCGACACCTTCCTGCGCGGCAATTACGAACTCCGCGGCATCCTCAACGCCGGCTACCACCGCCACTCCGCCTATGTCCTCCGCGCCTTTTCTCCCGGCGCACCCGGCCGGCCCGAATCCGCTCCGGGCTCCGCCCGGCCAAAAGCCCTCGGCCGTTTCTCCTGCTGGTGCCCCAAACTTTTGTGCCTCATCGGCCACCTTCCCGACACCCTCGCCGACCGCTGCATCCTCATCCGCATGCAGCGCAAACGCGGCCTGGAGAAATGCGCGCGCCTCCGCGAATCCTTCGCCGCCGCCGCCGACCTCCGCCGCCAGTGCGTCCGCTTCGCCGCCGACCACCTCTCAGCCATCGCTTCCGCCGTCCCCCCGCTGCCCGAAGCCCTCGACGACCGCGCCGGCGAAATCTGGGAACCCCTCTTCGTCCTGGCCGGCCTCGCCGGCGCCGACTGGCCCGATCGCGCCCGCCAGGCCGCCACCGCCTCCTCGGGCAACACCGAACAGGATCCCGCGATCCGCACGCTGCTGCTCGACTGCTGCCTCATCCTCCAGGATGCGCCCGGCGAAAAAATCTTCAGTTACGAACTCGTCTCCCTGCTGGCCTGTTATCGCGATCGTCCCTGGATGCTTCCCCTCAAGGGCAAACCGCCCACCGAACTCTGGCTTGCCTCCCAACTCCGCCCCTACGGAATTCGGCCATCCATGCTCCGTATCGCCGGGACGATTCGTCGAGGTTACGCTGCCAATGATTTTCTTGAACCCCTGCGACGTTACATCAGCCCGTCGGAATTGGATCCCTTGCTCGGCGAACCCCAAAGACCCGCGCGGAGCGTGAGCCATGTAAATCCCTCGGACCCTACCCTGAAAACTGCCGATCCCAACTTGGACCTCCTAGAGGACGGACTCTGACTGCCACCCCATTTAAAAACCGGCTGAGCACGTTTAAAACTATCATTTCCACGGCCTTCAATTGCGCTTGGGTTGGCACGCTGCGTCGCCGCCTGGTTTTCCCTTTCTTGATTTCGAGCTTCGGATTTGTTTCGGATTTCGACATTCGGAGTTCAGATTTCCCCTCTCGTTACGGGTCCGTTACGAGTCGTGTTGCGGGTATGTTACGGGTCGAAAAACTTCATTCCGACCAATGTTTATAGGGGTTGTTACGGGTGTTACGGGTAAAACGTACCCGGGAAGGTATATATGCAAGTATAGGGGCTGTCCCCGCATCCCCTGTTTCCTCCTCTTAATCGTAATCCTAATCCTAATCACAATGCGAACGCCGTCCTCTCCTTTTGAATATTCCGCTGGCCCCGCGCGTCCAGTTCGCTATAAATAGCGCCTTTATGAAATTCAACCTTTTGACTGTTGCAGCTCTGACGTTGGCCGTCGCCGGGCTTTCCGCCCACGCGGCGGACAAAAAAGCCGCCCCGGCCGTGGATGTTTCGAAGTTGCCCCCGGCTTCGACCAAGACCGGGGTGACTTTCGCCACGGACATTAAACCCATTTTCGAAAAGTCCTGCGTGAAGTGCCATGGCGCGGAAAAGCCCAAGGGCAAGCTCCGGCTGGATTCGCTCGAAGGCGTGCTCAAGGGCGGCGAGGACGGCAAAGTGATCGAACCCGGCAAGAGCGCCAGCAGCTCGCTGGTCATCGCCGTGGCGCAAATCACTGCCGACGACGAAATGTATATGCCGCCGCCGAAGAACAAGGCCAAGATTGGCCCCCTCACGGCGGAGCAGGTTGGTTTGATCCGGGCGTGGGTGGACCAGGGAGCGAAGTAAAAGCTCCAAGGACCAAGCACCAGGCTCCAGAGAAGTTCCAAATCTCAAGCTCCAACCCCGATTGTCGCTGCAGCGATGATCGGGGTTGGCTCGTATACAGGACTAGTTCCCGAACTCGCCTTCGCCCGGTCCCGGCTCCTCCGGCGGTGGCTCTGATTCCGCGTGATGATCCGCTGACTGGTGCGCGGGTTCTGCGGCGCCGACGAGCGGTGTGAGGGGCTGGCTTTTCCGGGTGCGAAGTTCCTGTTGCTTGCGGAGCAGTTCGTGCAGGTCGGCTTCGGGAATACCCGGTTGATTTCCGCGGTGCCGCAGCGCGGTGATCTGGCGGTCGATGTCCGCGTTGCGAATGCGCAGGACGAGTTCGCCGAGTTGTTGCGGGGCGTTGGGGATGGGGCGGTCTTCGGTGGCGGCTTCGGTAATCAGCCCCTGGTGCGCGGGTGATTCGAATTCATTTAAGAACGCCGCGAGGCTGTGCCAGGTCTGGTTGGTTTCCGCGGCGAGCCGGTGACTGATTATCTCACGCACCAGTGGATGACGCAGCCATTGCGGATCGAGATGCTCGGTCGTCCAATGGACCAGATCGTCGTGGCGCAACAGCAGTTTCAAAAGCCACGCTTCCTGCGGTGTCGGCGGCGCGAGGGGCACAACCGCAGGAGCCTCGTCAGTATCGGCCTGGGCACGCGCGGGCTTGGGTGTCAGTTTGCTGAATTCGGAACGCACAGCGTTGGGGTCCACGCCGAGGCGCAGCGCGGTCTTCTGCGCGTAGGTGTCCACCAACACCCCATTGCCCGTCTTGCGGACGGCTTCACCCATGGAGTGCAGAATCGCGATCCGACCTCGATCCGTATTCACGTCGTTCATCGAACACAGGCGGTTCAGATAGAAATCGAAAAACCCCCCGGCGCTTTCGATGAGTTTGCGAAAGGCGTCTGCACCCGAGGCTTTGATGTAACTGTCGGGGTCGTGAGGCGCGGGCACCACGGCCACGCGCACGGCGAGGCCGGAAGCGATCAGTGCGTCCAGTGATCGCACGGCCGCATTCTGGCCGGCGTTATCCGAATCAAAGCACAACACCACTTCCGAAACATAACGCTTCAATATACGCGCGTGATCGGAGGTGAAAGCGGTGCCCTGGGGAGCGACGATGTTCTGCACCCCGGCGGTGAAAGCCGCGATGAGATCGAGCTGGCCTTCGCACACGATCGCATACCCGCTGTCCAGGATCGCCCGCTTGGATTTGTCCAGGCCGAAGCAGACTTTGCTCTTGGTGAAGATAGGCGTTTCCGGAGAATTTACGTATTTCGCCGTGCCTTCATCGCTGCCCAAAATCCGCCCGCTGAAACCGATCACGCGGCCCTGTTCGTCGCAAATCGGAAACATCAACCGTCCGCGGAAGCGATCGTAATATCGATCCGAGCCCTCCTTGCGCAGAATGAGCCCGGCCTTTTCGACGAGCCCGGGTTCGTAGTCCTTCGATTTGCTCCAATTGACCGTGTCGTCCCAGAGCTCGGGCGCATAACCCAGGCGAAACAACTGGATGGCTTCGGCGGACACGCCGCGTTTCGCGAGGTAATCGCGGGCGATCTGGCCGGCGGCTTCGTTGGCGAGGGCAGACTGCCAGCGTTGCGTGATCTGCTCGTGGATTTGCAGCAGCGACTCCTTGAGATGCCGCGGCTGGTCGTCCGTTTCGCCGCGCTCGGACACGATCGGAATCTTCGCGCGATCCGCCAGCCGGCGAACCGCCTCGGGAAAATCCAGGCCCTCGAATTCCTTCACGAACGTGAACACGTCGCCGCCTTTCTGGCAGCCGAAGCACCGGAAAATCTGGAGGCGCGGATTGACGTTGAAGCTCGGCGTTTTCTCCTTATGGAACGGACACAGCGCGACGAAATTCGCCCCCGCCCGCTTCAACGGCAGGTAGGAGCCAATGACATCCACGATGTCACTGGCTGCGCGAATTTGTTCGCGGACCGCGTCAGAAAAAAAGCCGGCCATAAGGCGCAGGGAGCATAGTCTGGAAATGTTCAAGGCTAAAGGCTGATGTTCTTTTTTCACTCCCACCGGGCGCATCTCGATTTCCTGGACGGCCGGGCCGGCGAGGAAATATCGGACGCGGCCACCCCTTCGTTCCGCGCGGATACGGCACCGGCCGGGGGGAAGCAATGGGCCCCTCATTCCGCCCACCCTTATCTGCTTGCTGCTGAGACCCTTCCATTTATTCTGCTCGCTGGCGGCGACGGCTCCGGGCTGCCTGCAACAAATGACGAACGGAACAAACAATCCCCCCGTGCGGCGAATCGGCTGGCTCGCCTGGAGCGGGGTGCTCGTGGTCCTGGCGGCGCTGCTGCTCGCGGGCCTGCTGGCGCAGCTCAAACTGAGTCAGGCGCACCTGAAACCGCTCCCGGTCATCGGTCCGGTGGCGGCCTTCACCCTGACGAATCAGGCGGGCCGAGTGGTCACCCTGACCAACCTGCTGGGCAAGGTTTGGGTCGCTGATATTATTTTCACGCGGTGCGGCGGCCCATGCCCGCGGATGACCCAGCAGATGAAGACGTTGCAGGATGCGTTGCCCGCGGGAAGCGGAACTCAGTTTGTGACGCTGACGACCGATCCGGACAACGACAATCCGGCAGTGCTGAAAGCCTACGCCGACAAGATGGGAGCGGATACGCAGCGGTGGACTTTTTTGACGGGCAGCAAAAAGGAACTGCAGGCGCTGGCGACGAGTTCGCTGAAGTTAAGCGCGGTGGAGATCAAGCCGGAAGCACGCGTGAGTCCGGACGATTTTTTTGTGCATTCGACGACGTTTGTGGTGGTGGACAAGCAGGGACGCGTGCGCGGTATGTTTGAGACCGGCGGTGAGGGCGTGGACTGGCCGGCGGCGCGGGCGAAGATCCTCTCCGCGGTAAAGCACTTGGAGCGGGAATCATGAGTCCCGCCGACCTGCCCATCGTTAATGCGGGGTTAAACGGCCTGAGCGCGGTGCTCCTCGGCGCCGGTTTTTATTTCATCCGCCGCAAGCAGATTGCTGCGCACCGCAAGTGCATGATCGCTGCCTTCATCAGTTCGATCGTGTTCCTGATTTGCTACCTGACTTATCATGGTTACCTCGCCTGGTACCTGCACAAAGGTCCGACGGTGTTTCGCGATCCCGCGTGGTTCCGGCCGATTTACCTGACGATATTGCTGACGCACACCCTGTTGGCGGTGGTCATTGTGCCGCTGGCCATCATCACGCTGATTCGCGGGTTGCGCGAACGCTTCGACGCGCACCGCAAAATCGCGCGCTGGACCTGGCCGCTGTGGATGTATGTATCCGTGACGGGCGTGGTGATTTACTTGTTGTTGTATCAGATTTTTCCGCAGCACTAGCAGCCAGCCGGCGGAAATTCGTTGAAGCTTGAAAAGCAGTCTGCCAAGGGCGTACTCTGGTTTTGTGAATGATTCTGGAAATGTGAGGATTCAGCGTTGGCCTTTTTACCTGGGCGACGCCGTATTGCTGGTCGCGGCGGTATTGATTTATCAGACCGGCACGCGGCCGCTGCGGAGCTGGGAATTGGCGCTCGCAGTTTTGTGCATCATTGCCGGGGGCGTGTTGGGCGTGATCCCGGCGCTGGTTGAGTACAAGACATTGGCGAAGCTCGCCGAGTCGGACCGGCTGACCTCCGTGATGGATCAAATGAGGAATCTGGAAGCGGTCGCCGCTGGCATCTCCAGCGCGACGAGCCGCTGGCAGGAAGCCCAGGGCCACGCGGACAAAACGGCCGAGGCAGCCAGGGGAATCTCCGAGCGCATGACGGCGGAGGTGCAGGGCTTTACCGAGTTTATGAAACGCGCCAGCGACAGCGAACGCTCGGCGATGCGATTGGAAATCGAAAAGCTCCGCCGGGTGGAAAGTGAATGGGTGCAAGTGGTGGTGCGCATGCTGGACCACGTGTATGCACTTTATATTGGCGCATCACGTTCCGGGCAGCCGCGATTGGTTGAGCCGGTGGGTAATTTCCGCCAGGCCTGCGTGGAGGCGACGCGGCGAGTGGGGTTGGTTCCGTTCGCGGAGGTTGATTCCGAAACCTTCGATCCGGAGCGGCATCAGTTGACGGAGGGCGACCCGAAGGAAGCCATCGGCAAGCCCGTGGGCGAAGTGATTGCTTCGGGCTACACGTATCAGGGCCGGGTGTTGCGACCGGCTTTGGTGAAGCTGCGCGAGGCGTCGTCGGCGGAAAAGGAAATTGCGCCCGCGCCGGCCGAGCCAGCCGAAGGTGAACCGAAGGCGCAGACGGATCTGCCGTTGGGGGACGTGGAGGCTTCGCCGGCGCAGAGCTAATCCTTCCGGAGTGGGATTTGCACCGCCTGTCGCGCTGAGAGAAAATAGAGCCAGCATTCTTTCACGGGCCGCTGGTAGATGCGAGAAAGCGCGGTCGCGTAGAGATTGATCTGGGGCTCGTATTCGCGGGCGCGCGCGGCGACTTGTTCTTCCGAAACGCGGTCAGTCTTGAAATCCACAATCAGGATTTCCTTCGGAGATATCAACGCGAGATCGGCTGATCCCTGCACGACCACGAAATCTGAATCCGAGTCGGATCCGGGTGGTGGTTCGCCGCTGAACCGGGCGAGTTCGGGCAGGGAGAGGCGGGCGGTGAATTCCAGCTCGCGGTGAACGTCGCTTGATTGCGAGAGGATGCGGTGGCCGAGGGGTGAGGCCCAAAAACCAGCGATGCCTTTGAGATCGAGCGCGGCGACTTCCTCCTCACTGAGCACTCCCGCTTCATGCAACCGCCGTGCTTCCTCGCGCAGCTCCTTCGCGGTGGAGACCTGATCCAGTGAACAATGCTGGAGGAAAAGGTGGTTGGCGGAGCCGGTGTCCAAAGCGGAAAGTCCGGCTTCGGCTGTGGGGGAAGGACGGAAAATCGGCCGCTTCGTGGTCGGATTTTGAAAATTCGGCAGTGGCGTGGTTTCGCTCTCCAGGAGTTCCGCCGCGCGCCGACGAATGGCGGTGACCGAGACCTTGGCGGGCTGACGCGTGGCGGGGTCAAAGGGGTATTGCCAGCGTAGTTTCGTTTTCAACTCCGGGCCGAGTTTGGGCAGGGAGACCATAGGCGAGGGGAATGGCAGTTGCTCGTGCCGTTCCGTGGGGGCGGGCTCATCGGGGAAGATTTGCCAGTGAAAGAATTGGTGGCTGCCTTCGGTGACATCTTCCGCGACCGGACCCGCGGCGCGCGCGAACCAGCGGCCCAGCCAGTCGCTGTAGCACCGGGCGGCGAGCAGTTCGGGCAGCGCGAAATCGGCCGGCTCACGCCAGAGGGTTGCGAAACGATTTTCGGAAACGCTCGCGCATAAGAAGAGCCGGTCGCGCGCGCGGGTCATGGCGACGTAAAGCAGGCGCATTTCCTCGGCGAGCAATTCGCGGTGCTGGCGGCGGGTGGCCAGCCACACGGGGAGACTGGGGTAACGGCTGGCGGTGCCGGGCGGTTGGACGTGCGGGCACAAGGCGTAATCCTCGTCGAGCATGACGTCCTGGCGGAGGTCGGCTTCGTTGAACGGTTTGCTGAGATCGCCAACGGCGACGACGGGAAATTCCAGTCCCTTGCTTTGGTGGATGCTCATCAGTTGGACGGCGTCCTCCTCGATGACCGGCGCGGCGTCGGGTTCGGCGCCGGCATTTCGCTGGGCCTCGATGAACTTGAGATAGCGGAAAAGGCCCTGGCGCTGGAACTGATCGAATTGCTGCGCCAGGTTCAGCAGGCGTTGAACATTGGCCTGGCGCTGCCGGCCGCGCGGTTGCGTGAGCAGCCACTCGGCGTAATGCGTTTCGGCGAGCACATCCTCGAGGCAGCGTGAGAGCGAAGCCTGGCGGGCGAGGATCCGCCAGCGCGCGTGGCGCTCGAGAAACGCGGAGATGCGGGCATCCAAGCCGGCATCCTTGCCTGGGCGCGTCGGAGGTTCTTCCTGGTAGCGCACCAGCGCGGCCCAGAAACGGCCGGGCGCGGCCAGCCGGACCTCCGCCAGCTCCTCCAACGTCAGGCCAACCAATGGGCCGCGCAACACAGCCAGCAGCGGCAAATCCTGCAGCGGGTTGTCGAGCACCTGGAGCAAATTCAGGAGATCGGAGACTTCGAGGTTGTCGTAAAAAGCGCCGCGCGCGACGGACAACGGGATGCCGAGGCGATCGAATTGGATGGCGTAGCTTTCGGATTTTCCGCCAGGCGCACGAAGAAGGACCGCCATGTCTCGCCACTGGACCGGACGGAAGACTTTCTGTTGATTGTCCCAGACCGGTTGGGAGCGGTCCTTCATCTCCAACAGACACTGCCCGATGCGGCGGGCTTCCTTGTCGGCCTCGGCGAGTTCGGCAAGGAGAGTTGTTTCCGAACTGTCGTCCGGTTCGGACTCCGCTTCGCTCTGCTTCAACTTGAGGCGGAGCAGCAATTCGACGCTCGGAACCGTGTCCGCGCTTGCGCCGAGGGGCTGGCGTTCCGCGGGTGCTCCGAAACGGAGCCGAGCGTCGTCGTCGTAGGGCAACCCGCCAAGCTCCTCGCGCATGACTTCGCCGAAAAAGGCGTTCACGAAATTCAGGATGTTTTCGCGGCTGCGAAAATTGTCGGTCAAGGGAATGACTGTCCCGCCGTCCTGCCGCCAGGCTTTCAAGTACTGTTGAAAGATGCGCGGGTCGGCGAGGCGAAAGCGGTAGATGCTTTGTTTTACGTCGCCGACGAGAAAGCGGTTGGCGTCCGCGCCTTCGCGGCTGAGAGCGGCAATGATGCTGTCCTGGGCGGCGTTGATGTCCTGGTATTCGTCCACCAGCACGTGGCGAAACTTGCGGCGCCAGCTTTCTGCGACGGCGGAAGGCTTGCCGGTGGCCGGATCGCGCAGCAGGCGGAGGGCAAACTGTTCGAGGTCGTGGAAGTCGGCAACGGCCAGTTCGCGTTTGGCGTCAGCGAAGATCGCCGAGAACTCACGCGTGAGCTGGAGCAGGGCGGACATTTGCGGACGAACCCAGCCCCAATCTTCAGCGAGCGGATCCTTGCCCCCCGTGAGGGGAGCCAGCGAGGCAAGGAAGGTGGCGTCGCCCAGGAAGCGCCGTAGCGGATCGAGCCAGAGCTTCTTTTTGCCGTAGGGAACGTTTTCCGCGGCGGAAAGGATCGCGGTGATTGCGCTAGCCGCCTGGGCGCGGGAGAAATTGGGCCCGAGAGTTCGCAGAGCGTTGGCGCATTGAGCCGCCACGGCATTGTCAGGTGAAAGACCTCCGAAGCGGGGGAGGAAATCGTCCCGCCATTCGGTGATACCCTGCAAGAGCCATTGCTGCCAGCGGGCCGGGTCCTTTTGCCCGAAGTATTGGAGTTGGGCGCTGATCCAGTTTTCGGGATTGGGCAGCGTTTGGGTGTAATGGTAGATACGCAGGATCAGCGCGCGAATGTTTTGCTCGCGCCCTCGGCCCTGGACGTGGACCAGTTCCTGCACCGCCTGCGCGTGTTCCTTCTCGCCGGAATAGTAATCTTCGAACAGGCGATCCAAACTTTCCTGCGCGAGCAGGTGCGTTTCCTCCTCCGGCATGATGGCGACCTGGGGATCGAGTTCGAGCTCGTAGAAATGCTGGCGGACCAGTTGGAAACAAAGGCTGTGCAGGGTGCCGATGTTGGCCGTTTCGAAAAGAGCGAGTTGCTCCTGCCAGCGGGGGTCGGCGGGATGGTCCGCGCTCTCGGCCATCAGGCGCAGGCGCAGGCGCTGGCGCATTTCGGCGGCGGCTTTCTCGGTAAAAGTGACCAGGAGCAACTCGTCCAGCGAGGCGGGCGGATTTCCGGAGCGCAGGTTCTGCAAAGTGCGCTCGACCAGAGTGCTGGTCTTGCCCGTGCCGGCGCCGGCCACGAGCAGGACGTTGCCGTGCGCGGAGACGGCCTGGGATTGCTGGGCGGTGAGCGTGCTCATGATTCGCGCGGGTCGGGCAGGCCGCGATACTGGTGTGTCCAGGGATCAATCCGGCAGATAGCGCGATAGTCGCAACGGTCGCAGGCAGTTTCGTTGCCCCGGCGATAAGGGTCCACTTCGACGTGGCCGTCGTAGATTCGCGTTCCGATGGTGCGCAACGTTTCCTCCACACCGCTCAGGAGCGCGGCGAACTCGGCGGCGGGCAGGAGTTCGTCCGAGTTCGCGTAAGGCTGGCCGTCCTTTTTGAGGCGGTATTTGAATTGGTCGCCGGCGGTGGCGTCCTTGCGGCTGTCGAGCAGCGACAGGACCTGATGATCGAAGCGCCCGCTGTGCTGGTAGGCGCTCTTGCGATCGTCCTCGGCGTTGTCAAAGGCGGCGCGGCGGTGCGCGTGACGGTTGGTCGCGCCGCGCAGGTTGACGTAGAAAACCCCCGCGGGAACCAGTCGCGAGCGTCCGAACACCGATTCCGGCGTCGGCCAGCGCCGCAGCACCGCGAGGTAGGCCAGCAACTGGAGTTGCAGGCCGCTGGCGATGAGGACACGGTCCAGTTTCTTGCGGCTGGATTTGTAATCCACGACGACGCAATACGCCGCTTCCGGATCGGACCCGGCACCCAGGTCGACCCGATCGATGCGCCCGCGCAAGGCGAGTTTGTGGCCTTGCGGCAGGTCCACCTCGAGCGCCGGATATTCCGGCCGGTCGCCGAAGGGCAGTTCCACCTGAACGGGATCGAAAAGATACTGGCCGCGCATCCAGCCGATGAGCACTTCGATGAAATCCTCCAGCAACGCGGTAAGAACGCGGGCCATGAAGCGGGTCTGCTCGCTGCTGTTGAGGAGGCCTTCCCGATAGCTCGCGACGAATCCGCGCGCGATCTTGCCGATGCGCTCGCGGCCTTGTTGGGGAGTCAGGTCGCGCCAACGTTTGTTTTCGCGGCGAAGTTCCTCGTGAAAAAACGCCAGCACATCGTGTTGGAAGCTGCCCTGTTCGCGGGCGTCGAGTTCGAAGACACGGCGCTCTTCGCCGCGCAAACCGGAATGAACAAAGAATTTGAACGGGCACGCGGCGAATTCCTCCAGCCGGCTGACCGACGAGCGAAGGACGGCACCGTACAGGCGCTCGGTGAGAGTGGCGGGGATGGTTTCAGCCATGTCCGGCGGCTGAAAACGCCTTACACCGGCGAGCATTTCGGAGAGCGCCGGGAGGGCGGCCAGTTCGCGCCAGGCCGGGGACAACTCCTCGATTTCGACGCCCCCGGCTGCAGCCCCCAGGAGAGGAATGACCAGTTCGCTGGAATGTTCCAGTTGCTCCGCGTCCGGATGCGAATCGGGATGTTCCGGGTTGAGTTCCGGAAACAGCGCGGCGATCCGCGCGAGGTAGGGCGAGGCATTGAGGAGCGTGCCTTCCATGTCCTGGGCGGCGGCGGTGAGGAAGAGCCGTTCGCGGGCGCGGGTGCAAACTTGGTAGCCGAAAAAGCGTTCGCGGGCCAGTTGCTCGCGCGCGGAAAGGCCGAGGGTCACGTTTCGCTTTTGCAGCTCCGTGCGGTCAGTTTCGGTGAGCAGGACTCCGCCATCGGGTTTTGCCGGGAACACTCCCTCATTCATTCCAAGAATGATGGCGAGGCGGGTGTCGGGATTTCGGGAGCGATCGATCTGTCCAAACACCACCTGGTCCAGCGAGGGGGGAATGATGCCGACCGTCAGGTTGCCAAGCCCCGCTTCCAGAATCGGCAGCCAGTCGCGCAACGGCAGCGGCTCCGCGGGGAAGGCGAGCTCGACGTTGGCGAGCCAAGCGTTCATTTGCTCCCAGACGGTGGCGTGGGCGGCGCCGGAGATGGGACCGGAGTTGCCGGGATCGGCCTGCGCGGCCCATTCTTCGAGCCGCTCGCCAGCTCCCAACGTCAGCCAGAAGTGGCGCAGAGCCGCCGAGAGTTGCGGTCCGCTGCAACGGCGCTTCGTGCCGCCGAGATCAATGGCCAGTTTCTCGAAAGGCGCGACGAGCCGGCGGCGGAGGCGCTCAAGGCGCTCCTGCAATTCCTCCTGCCGTTGCTGTTCCGCCTCGGGGCGTGTGCTGTCGACGAGGTTGAGCGGTTTAAGCCAGGCGCCGCCCCGCCAGCCGCGGGCCAGGGCTTCGTTCTCCAATTCATCAATATCCTTTTCATCGCGGGCGACGAGTCCGGTTTTTAACGCGGCAAACCAATCCTCGTGCTTCCAGCCGAGTGCCAGCGTGCGCAACGCGTTGCGCGTCAGTTCCGCGAGCGGGTGGTGCGACATGGATTCGCGACGGTCCACGAACAGCGGAATCCGGTAGCGGTTGAAGACGCGTTGGATGACGGGGTAATAGGATTCCAAATCACGAACGAGCAGGCTGACCTCACGATAGCGGCCGCCGGATCGCGTGAAGCGGACGATCTCGCGGGCGGCGAGGCGGGCCTCCTGTGCGGGGTCGGTGCAGAGCGCGATTCGCAAGTGCGCGGCGATCTTTTCCGACGCGGCTTTGGGGCCGGCGGCCGGGTTGGCATCGTTCCAATGAGTCTCCAGGCGGCGGAGAACCGGATTGTCCGCGAAGCGGCCGACTTTGGCTGAGCGTGGCAATTCCTCGATCTGCAGTTCGACCTCCGGGCGGCGCAGCAGGCGGTCGTGAATATCGGAGAACATCCGGTTCGCGAGCGACCAGGAGGAAAGCCAGGAAGCTGACTTGGCCGGCACGCGGTCCAGACACAGCGTCATGGTTGCGGCGCGGCAATAGGGCAGCAGCGCGGTGAGCAGGTCCAATTCCTGGGAAGTCCATTCGATGAAGCCGTCCACCCAGAGCGCGCCGATTTCGAGTCCGAGCGGCTCGCGGGCCTTGTCCAACAGCAATTCCGTCGCGGCGGCCATCCGGCTGTTCGCGTCCTGCAATTCATGGTCGGAAAGCCATTCGAGGTAGGCGGAGTAGAGCTCCGCCAGGTCTTCGAGCTTTGCGGTCAGGCCGGGACTGCCGGCGACGTTGCCGCCGAGGGCGCGGAGGGCGTCCGGGGTGAGCTGGCGTCGTTGGATGTCGTGGAGGACGGAGCTCAGCTCCTGGGCGAAGCCGGTGAGCCGCGAACTGGCGCGAAAGAGTTTGAGATTCGATCGCCGGGTGGTGAGCAGGCTGCGCAGCACCATGAGGCGCCCCTCATCGTCGAGCATCTCGGGCGGGGTGGATTGCAACTGGTCGAAAATGAAATGCGACAGGCGTTCGAAGGAGAGGATATGGAGGCGGGTAAAGCCGGCAATGCGTGGGTCGGCGAGGACGTGGCGTTCCCATTCGTAAGTGGATTGCCTGGGCGCGACGAGAACGAGCGGCGGACCCGAGGGCGAGCGGGCCAGCTCCTCCCGGATTTCCGTCTGGCACCGGAAGGTTTTGCCGGAGCCGGCGGGTCCGAGGAGCAAGCGTGTTCGCACGTCGAATTTTGGCCGAAGAAGAAAATCGGCAAAAGGGAATTATTGCGGCTCAGGAGGAAACCTCGTCTGCCGGCCCTCTCCTCCAGAAGAAGAGAGGGAGGGCGTTTGGCTGGTTCGGATTTGAAGCACGATGTGGCGCGGTGGCTTGAGGTAGTAGGAAAGAGTGAGCCTCGTCACCTCGGCTGCTACGGAGAGAGGCCAGGTTTGGCGGTCACTGTCGGCGCGGCGTGGGCGGCATCGATCGTTGCGATGTGTTCCAGCAGGACGCGGCGGACTTCTTCAATCGTCTCCGGCCTGCCCTGGCAGGAATGGTTGCTGTGCACGATGAGCTCGGATTTGGCGTAATCCAGATGCGCACTGGAGTAAGCAACCACGCCGTCGCGGCCGGCGGGCGGTTGGTCATCGCCGTTGATGGGAATGATCGAGTAGCAGGCTACCGGGTTGGTGACGCAGCAATTCGCCAGCGCTAGCAGAAAGGGATTTTCCGGCGACATGCCATCGAGGCTGGAGGGTATGGTGCCGCGTGTTGCAAAGGGCTGGTGGACGATGCCGCCGAGCTGGAGCAGGGACTTGGAAGTCTGCACCACGCCGTCCGGAAAGGAGATCAAGTAGGACACGAGGCTGCGCACAAACGAGGTGGACATGTAGCTGCCGCGGTGTGGCGTCGCAATAAAGACGACCGCCTTGACGAATGGCAGGGGGGCGAAGAAGAACGCGGCCTGCAATTCCTTGCGCTCCTTGTCGCTGAGTTTTACCTGGTCGAAGGGTTTGTCGCAGGCGGTGCACCAAAGGGCGTCGCGGGTGTCGGTGACAGCGAGTTTTGCCAGCAGGCCGCCCTGGCTATGGCCAACGAGGACCATTTGCTGCATCGCGGGATCCTGGCCTTTGGGATCGTAGCGTTGGACGGCGTCGCTCAGGGCGGTGCGGAAATTGGCGGCGGAATAGGCGATGGGATTTCCGGAGTTGTAGATGTAGTACCAGAATTCACAGCGTTGGCGCAGGATGCGGTCGGCGCTTAGGGTGTTCATCATCTCGACCCACCAGACCGGACTGCTGAAAGTCCCGTGAACAAAAACCACCGGAATCTTGCCAGGGAGGTGAGGCTCGGTGTTGTAGATGCCGCTTTTGACGCGCTCGAGCGGATTGAGAAATTGTTGGAAGCCGAGGTTCCAGACCCTGGAATCGTTGAGCGAATAAGCCAGTGGCGTGCTCAGGTCCGCTTCGAGCGGGATTTTCTTTTCGTTGACGGTCACCTCCTGGGTGACGTGCGGCGAATAAAGTTCGAGCGACAATTTCGCCGTGCCGTTGGTCAGCGATGAGAGGCTGCCATCGAAACGGCCGAAGACCGTCCCGGGCACCGTCCCTTGAAGCTGCGAGGAATGTTTGCGGCCGAACACGCAAATCAGCGGCGCCCCAAGGCCGGACTCGTGATTTCGCACGGAGATGCCGCGAATCCAATATTCCGACGACGGCAGGATTTCGTAAAATTGCGTCAGCGGCCAGGGAAAGGCGGACGCATCCACGCTTACTTTGACGTCACCCAACGGCAGGTTGCGCGTTCCGTCGGCCAGGCGCACGAGACGGTTGGTATCGCTAAACGAGGTCAGGCCGAGCGCGAGGCCGCGGTTGTAAAATTCACACGCCTCGCGAAAGCTGCGGCGATAGGGATCCGGCAGCGGATCAGTGCCCGGGCCGAAGAGATACATCCAGGCAAAGATCGCGGAACTCAGGTAGAAATCGGGAGCCAGGCGGCGTTCCCGGTGCATTGTGCTGCGACGCATTTGATCGGCGCGGAGCGAATACAGTTCGGCCAGGGCGAAAAGGACATCGCGTCGGTCGTCGTTTGCGGCCCGTTTTTGAAGGGACTTCAGCGCCTCGTCCGGGCGTCTGGCATATTCCTCCGAAAGGCCATGGCGGTAGACGACGCTCAGCGAACCACCGCTGGCCGTCGAACTATTCAATGCGCTACGTTCGCGTTGCCTGTAAGCCGAGACCGGCGACACGCGATCAGTTCCGACGGGCGTGGTGCATCCGGAGAGACAGAGCGCCGCCAATAAAACCAGCAGTCCGGCGACCCGGCGCGCGCTGGCTGATGAAATCCCGGGAACGTGGATGATCAGCGCCATACCCTTTCAACGCTAAATAACCTTTCGCAGAATACAGCCCTGCTTACAAGCGATTCGCGACGTGGGGCGGCACATGGGGCGCATCTGAATTTCCTGCAGGGCATCGCCCGTGAGCAAATAGCGCACGCGGGCACCCATGCTTTCCGCCCGGGTACGGCACGGACGGGATTTTCGCAGCCCCGGGGACGATACCGTTCGATCGGGATGGGAGATTGGTTGGGGAGCAGTAATGGGGCCCCCTTTTTTCAACTTGGACATACTA
>CAYUVH010000048.1:0-23472 GCA_964448135.1 uncultured Verrucomicrobiota bacterium
GGCGCTTGGCCGTGGTGGTCAGCTCGTCGTTCTTCAGCGCGGCCAGCCGCGTGCTCGGGCGTTGCGGCTCTTTCTCCCGGATCGTCTTCCGCATCGCGTCGATGCCTTGCGACATCAGCTCCTTCGGGTCGAACGGCGTGCTGCCGGCCAGCAATTCGTAGAGGAGCACGCCCAGACTGTAGATGTCGCTGCGCGTGTCGATGTCCAATCCGCTCATCTCCGCCTGCTCCGGCGACATGTAGGCCGGCGTGCCGATGAATTGATGCAACTGCGTGTAAACCGTGTGCTCCGTCAGCCGGCCTTCCGTCGCCTTCGCGATGCCGAAATCAATCACCTTCGGGACCGGTACGCCGTCGTGCAACGTCACCAGAATGTTCGACGGTTTGATGTCGCGATGGATGATGCCCTTCTGGTGCGCGTGCTGGATGGCCTGGCAGACCTTCGTGAACAAATCCAGACGGTCCTTTGTCGCCAGATTATTCTGATCGCAATACTCCGTGATCCTGATGCCGCGCACCAATTCCATCACGAAGTATGGCCGGCCCTGTTCGGTGCTGCCCGCGTCCAGCACCTTCGCGATGTTCGGATGATCCATCATCGCCAGCGCCTGGCGCTCGGCTTCGAACCGCGCGACCACCTGCTTGGTGTCCATCCCCAGCTTGATCACCTTCAATGCCACGCGCCGCCGCACCGGTTCGAACTGCTCCGCCACATACACCATGCCGCAGCCGCCTTCGCCGACCTTCTCCAAAATCTTGTAGCGCCCGATCTTCTGGCCGATGGCCTCGTCCGGCGCATCCGCAAACTCGATCCTCAACGTCGGACCCGGCGCCGGTACCGTCGGATCTTCGTGGCCGGCGGCTTGCCACGCCGAAGCGTCCTCGCGCAGGCAGGTCTCCGCCAGCGCGCCATCGGTTTGATCGTGCGCCGCCAGCAGCGCATCCAGGCGCAGGCGAAGCGCGGCGTCCCCCTTGCAGGCGCTGTCGAGGAAGGATTTACGGGCTTCGCCCGCCAATTGTACGGCCGCTTGAAACAAAGCAGCCTCGCGTTGTGTTTCAGGCTTCATACCGGGATTCTCAGGATTCATCTATCAGGTTAGGCGCAATCTGTCGCTAAAAAGTATGGAGAAAAAATGGGCATACTTTTTCCCGGGCGATTGCGCTTATGTCGGTAGGACCTATGAATACCAACGAATTCAAATTTCACTGCAACCACTGCAATCAACCCTTGAAGTGCGAGGCTCAATTCGCCGGCCGGCAGATCCAGTGCCCCACCTGCCAGCATCTCATCCGCATCCCCAATCCCCCCGCCGGCATGGGCTTCACCCACGTCCAACCCGAATCCGGCCAGACCTGGGCCACCCACGTCCCCAGAGGCAAAAGCGCCTAAATCCAATCCAAACCGCCCGTCCGTCGAAGCTCCGGCGAAGTCGGAAGCTTGGTCCTTGGAGCTTTCAGTGATCTCCACCCTCAACCACGCCCGCGAATACGCCCACCATTCCTTCGCCGTCGGCACCGCAATCCCCAGCGCCTCCGACGCCTCCTCGAAAGTCATGCCCACGAAATAACGCAGCTTCACCAACTCCGCCTTGCGCACATCCTCCCGCGCAAACTTTTCCACCGCCTCACTCACCGCCACCAGTTGCTCATCCGGCGCCGGCGCGGGAATCTCCAATTCATCCGCGTCCAAAACCACCTCGCCCGCGCCGCGCTTGGCCGCCAGCCGTCGCCGCGCCCGGTCCACCAGAATCCGCCGCGTCGCCTCGGCCGCCGCCGCGAAGAAATGCTGCCGCCCATTCCACGCGCGCTTTTCGTCCCCGGAAATCTTCAACCATGCCTCATGTACCAGCGCCGTCGGTTGCAGGGTAAACTGCCTCTGCTCCCCCGCCAGCCGATGCGCCGCCAGCCGTCGCAACTCCTCGTACACCAGCGGCAACAATTCCTCCGCCGCCCGCGCGTCCCCACTTTGAGCGGCAACCAGCATGCGCGTGACGTCACCGTCCGCCCTCGCCACTGGCCTGGATGTTGGATGACTCATTCCGAGACTGTTTACCCGCAGCCTCGCGCCAAGCTTGAGTGAGGCACGACACCGTTCATAGCTAAAAATAGGGCCGAAGAGTCGAGGCCAAAAAAAGCCGCCCGGACTGTGCTCCGGGCGGCAAATGTTTCGCGATAATTGTCCACCGTCCACCGGCGAACAAATGCTGCGGTCGGGACCGCTTTACTTCATCCGATCAAACGTCTTCTGCAGAATCTGCCAGTCCTTCATGCCCTTGACCTTCTCCATCGCGTTGGCGTTGATGCCCTGCTCCTTGGCGTTCTTGGTCGGCTTCTTGACCTGGTAGAAGATGCCGAATTTGCCGGGGAACGCTTCGTCCGCGAGCTTGTAGGCGGCCATTTCGTTGGTCACGTCGTGGTCGGCGGGGACGAGATTGAACACGCCGCCCTTGCGCGGATTCGACGCGTCGAACGCGCCTTCATAGAACTCCACGCATTCGCTGAGGCATTCCACGAAGCTGAAACCGTCGTGGTCCATCGCCGCTTCCATCATCTGCAATACATGGTTCGGATTCGTGTGCGTGGTGCGCGCGACAAACGTCGCGCCGGCCGAGATAGCCTGCTTCATCGGGTTGATCGGATAGTCCACCGCGCCCCAGGTGTCCGTCTTGCTCTTGAAACCGAGCGGCGACGTCGGCGACGTCTGCTTCTTCGTGAGGCCGTAGACCCAGTTGTCCATGACCACGTAGGTCATCTTGATGTTCTTGCGCGCCGTGTGGTTGAAATGGTTGCCGCCGATGGAGAACGCATCACCGTCGCCGCCGAACACGAACACATGGATGTCCGGGCGGGAGAGCGAAATGCCGCTGGCAAAGGGCAGGGCGCGGCCGTGAATGTAATGGGCGCCGTGCGCCTGCACAAAGTAGGGGAACCGGCTCGAACAGCCGATGCCGGCCACCGTGGTGATCTTTTCGTGCCACAGCTTGCGCTTTTCGATCAGTTTGAAATACAGCGCGAGCACAGAGAAGTCGCCGCAGCCGGGGCACCACGTGGGATGGTCGGCGGCGATTTCCTTCTTGGTCAAACCTTTGCGTTCGCTGGGGATGGCGGGAGCGACGGGCGTGGCCGTGGCCGCCGGAGCGGCCCCGGATTTCGGAGTTTCAATTGCAGGAGAGCTCATGACTTCGGGAATATTTGGGGGTAGGAATTAAAGTTTCTTCAGGCCGTCGGCCACGTGGCCTTTGGCGCGGTCCAGGATTTCGCGGACCTTCCAGGTCAGGCCGTCGGTCTTGTTCAGGCCGCGGATCTTCGGGTCGGCATAGCGCGCGCGCAACAGCCCGCCCAACTGGCCGTAGCCATACAGGCCTTCGTCGTTCATTTCGACCACGAGCACGTGGTTGAAACCGGCAAAAATGTTTTCCAGCCCCGGCGGGAGCGGATTGATGTGCCGGATGTGGATGGAGGAAACACTGTCACCCGCGGCGCGGGCGCGTTCCACGGCTTCCTTGATCGGACCCTCGGTGGAACCCCAGCCGACCAGCAGGATGTTGCCTTCCGCGGGGCCGAAGACCTTCGGCGCCGCCAGGGAAGCGCCCAGCGCCTGGATTTTCTTGCGGCGCTTGGCGGTCATCTGCATGTGCAGCTTCGGCGAGCCGGTCGGATGCCCATACTCGTCGTGCTCCAGGCCGGTCGCGATCGGGTAAATGCCGCTGTTAATCTTGGTGCCGGGCACCACGCGCGGCGTGACGCCGTCCGGCGTGGACAAATCATAAGGCTTGTGGCTCGCCACGGGCGTGAAATCCGGGGAGATGTCCTGGCAAATCTTTTCCAGATTCGGTTCCGGGAAAGCCTCGATGCGGGTCGCGATGGCCTGGTCGCTCAGGATGATCACCGGCACATTGTATTTGCGGGCGATGTTGACCGCTTCGATGGCCATGTAGAAGCAGTCTTCGACGTTGGCCGGAGCCACGACCACGCGCGGCGAATCACCGTGGCCGCCGAAGCAGCCGATGTTCAGGTCGGATTGTTCCACGTTGGTAGGCATGCCGGTTGAAGGCCCGCCGCGTTGAATATCCACAATGATCAACGGAATCTCCGCCATCACCGCCCAGCCGAGCGCCTCGGTCTTGAGCGAAATGCCCGGGCCGCTGGAGCCCGTCACCGCCACCCGGCCGCCGTAGCTGCCGCCGATGGCCATCGAAATCGAGGCAATCTCATCCTCGCACTGCACAAACGTGCCGCCGTACTTCGGCAGCTCGCGGCGCAGCAGTTCCATGATATCCGACCACGGCGTGATCGGATATCCCGCGCCAAAGCGCACGCCGGCGGCGATCAAGCCGAGACCGAGCGCTTCGTTGCCGTTCATAACGACCTGCGTGCCGATCTTGGCCGCGCTGTCCGCGAAGCGGAAAGTTTCCAGAATATTGCCGAGCGAACGGCTGTAGCCGGCGTGGAAGGCGGCGAGCGCGTTGTTCAGGATGCTCGGATCCTTGCCCGTGAAGCGTTCCCCAATCAGCTTCTCGAGCTTCGGCACGTTCAGATCGAACATCTTCGCGACGAGGCCGAGCGTATAAATGTTTTTGCCCTTGTCCTTCGCCGTGCCGCCGATGGCTTCAATCGTCAGGCTCGAAATCGGGACGCCGATGTGGCGGTATTCTTTTTCCCACTCGGGTTTCGCTTCGATGTGATCCGAATCATAAAGCACGATCCCGCCCTTTTTCACCGAGCTGATGTGGTCTTCGTAGGAGTGCTGATAAAACGCGATCAGGACGTCCGCTTCGTCGCCGGAGCTCATGACTTCGCCGGACCCGATGCGGACCTGGAAGATGGACGGACCGCCGGAGATCGTCGCGGGAATCGTCATGAACGTCATGACTTCCTGTTCGCTGCGCCCCGCGAGGCGGGCGAGGAAACCGCCGATGGCCTGGATGCCGTCCTGCGAATTACCGGCGATGCGGATGACTGCTTCGGTTATTTTGGCGACCTTGGGCTCGCCGCCGGTGGAGGCGGGGGTCGCGGCTGCGTTACTCATGGCGATGGATTTCGATTACGATTAAAAACTGGTTTTGTTTCAGCGCAAGGAACGACGGTTGCCGAAGTGGCAATGGCCGACAGCCTCTTGCCTTACAACCTTATCACCGGCCCCGGTAGAGTCAATGGTGAATCGGAATCCGTATTTGCCTTATTATCAAACACTTGTGAAGAAAAACCGGCTTTTCGGGGAGCAACTGTATGCGGCTTATTAGTTTTACTTACTATTGATTGGCTATAAATCATTTTAAATGTTCTGACCCGGTGTGGCCGAAACATTATTTTTTGTTTGGATTAAACGGGTCTGGAGGGACTTTAACGCAAAACGTCCTTACGGCTTGTTCAGCCGATAGCTTTTCAATCCCGTCGCCGGATACACCACTATGAATCGATTCGTGCCGTCGTCCGAAATCGGCACGGTCACGGTGGTCCAATTTGTGCCCGACATCCCCGTGCCTTGCTGCAACACCCAGCCCGTGGAGGGCGAAGGCCAGGACACGACTACACTGTTCGTCCGCGTGCGCTGCGCCTTGAGCGACGGCGCCGGGCCGCTGGTGTTCACGAATTCGTACGCGCCGATGTCCCACACGCTTCCCTGCGGCCGCGTCACGTAATCCCGGTCCAACGTAAAATAACTGGCGAACGACAATCCACCATCCTTCGCCGCGGTATCCGTGCTCAGGAGATGGAGATCGTTGGTGCCCCGGAAAGCCGCATAGTTCACAAACTTCACCGCGTTGGTTTTTCCTTTCGGCTCGTTGGCAGCCACCCAGCTCGACGCCTTGTACCCCGTTCCGCGATAGGAAATGTACGGCGAGCCGCTGGGCAGGTAATAAATATTCGCGTCGAAGGTGAAACTGTTCGTGCTCCAGCCGGCGCTGTCCTCGATGTAAATCACGGGCGACCCCACATTCCCGCCGCCGCAATTGTAGAAAATGTTGTTTTTGATCTCGTTCCCCGCGCCGGTGGGCACCGCGTTGTAGGTATCGAAACGGATCACGCGATACTGATAATTGTTATCTATGAACGTGTTGTTGAGGATTTTGAAATTGTTGATGGACGCGATGGAGTTGAACGACGCGTACATCCGGAAATATTCCGGATAATCGTCCAGTGTTTGCGTGATGCGGAAGATGTTGTTGTAGATCCAGACGTCGTGCGGGTTGGCGTTGTTGTAGCAGTCGTAATCGAAAACCGAATCGCCCGCGTTGATGAACTCGTTGTTGTAAATCTTCAGGTAATTCCCGATCGCCTGGATCGTGTCCGTATGCTGGTCCGACGTGTATTGGGTCGTGGGGCTGACAATGAAAGTATTGCCGAAAATCGAGAGGCCGCTGTTGCACTGAATGCCATCCGGCCCGACATAGTAGGAGGTTTTTCCGGGCGGCACCGCAGTGTTCCACAAGAGCTCGACGACGTTGCTGTAGATGAGGTTCGCGTCCCAGGTGCCGCTCGAGGAACTGGCGATGGCGGCGTCCCCGCGCACCTGGCGAATGTTGCAATTGCTGACCCGGAAGCCCGAACTCGTGATGTAAATCGGGTTGTTGCAGTTCGTCGAAGCCACGTGGTCAATCACCACGCCCGAACCGCCCGACGCGCGGATGCCTACACCGGAGGTGCGGGCCAGATAATTGCGCAGGTTCGAGATGACGAGATGGCATTGGCCACCAACGTTTCCATCGAAGGTAATGTAACTCCGGCTGCAGGTGATGGCCGTTCCCGTCCCAGTGTCGCCCAGCAAATCATAATCGAAAATGACGTAGCCGTTGTGGCTCGGATTGGCGGCGTCCACCGCGATGCGGATCGGCTGGCTCGCCGTGCCGCTGGCGCCCACGCTCCACATTTCGGTGTAGCGCTTGCTGGAAGAACCTCCACTGATATAGAGAGTATCGCCCGCCTTCACGCCGGACGAGCCCCACACAACCAAAGCAAAACTCGGCCACGCATTCGCCCAACTGGTGCCCGTGCTCAAGCCTATGGCCGCGTTGTCCACATACCAATTCGCGCCGAGGCAACGAGCCGCCACACAAAACCAAATGAGTAGGGAAAGAAAAACTCCGGGGAAAGCCCTCCGTGCAATACCAATACCCTTACGTATCCCGGGCCCGGTCAGGCCGCCACACAACCCATTGACCATGGAACAATCTACCTTAGAAACTGACTTATGCAATTAGAGCACCCAATAAGCTCAAACCGTTCCACCCTCCTCAACCACCGATCATCGGGCGGCGTCTCCAAATTCTGGACGACGCTCTCTGCTGGTGTCACCATGCGGTACACCGGGCCCTCTCCCGACCTTGTGAGTCAACTCTCCTCCAACGCCACTGAAACAAACCCCCAAATCAACAATCCAACGGTCGCCACGGCCGATCCCAGCATAAGCCAGTTCTTCCACTGATCTTTCTCCGTGGCCGCCGGGGCTGACGTCATTCCCATGATCATCGGCGCGAGGAACGCGCACAAAACCGCCCCCGCTGCCAACGCCCCGAAAAGGAGCCAGCGCCGCCACCGGTCCGCGCGGCGCGGCGGCAGCGACAACATCACCCGCCCCGTGAAACCGTCATCCGGCACATGCGTTTCGTTCTGCCGAAGCAGATCATCCAGCGAATCGGGCGTCGATTGTTCCGGTGTCATACTTGCAGCCATTTCCGCAGCTTTTCTTTTCCGCGCAGCACGTTCGTCTTCACCGTGCCCAGCGGACATTCCAGCACGCGCGCCGCCTCCTCGTGCGTCAGCCCGTTCTGGCTGCACAGCACGATCGCCGCCCGCTCCGCCGCGGGCAATTTTTGCAACGCCGCATTCACATCCATTCGCGCGCCGGATTGCTCCGGCTCAATCGCAGTTTCGGCTGTCTCCGGCAATTCGTCCAGCGACTCCATGACTTTTCCCGCTTTGCGCGCGCTGCGCCGCAGCTCGTTCATCGCGATGCCAAACAGCCATGTTGAGAATCGCGCCTCTCCGCGAAACTGCCCGATCTTCCTCCACGCGCGCACGAAGGTCTCCTGCGCCACGTCATCCGCCGTGTGCGCGTCCCCGCTCGTCATGCGGCACAAAAAAGCGCGCACCGGAGACTGGTAGCGGCGCACCAGTTCCCCAAAGGCATTGGGATCCCCGGACTGCCGTACGCGCGCGATCAAGTCGGCGTCGGAAAAGGCCACGGCTCAAGCTTGGGACGTTTTCCGCCGGCGAATCAACCATAAGACGAATTCGTGCGCCAGGTAGGCGGCGCCGATGGCCATGGGAATAAAACACGTGGCCCAGCACGACCGCATCACCACGGTGACCGGACTGTCTTCGTCCCCATGCTTCATCGCGAGAAACGTGACGCACAGAGCAAGTCCCACGGCCAGCCAGACCAACCCCGGCCACAAGCCCGACAGAGGCTTCTCGCTTCGCTCGCCGATCAAGCGCGCGAACCAGCACAATAGATACGCGCCGCCGAGGAACACGGGTATCAAACCAAACGACCAAAACGGCGTGTCCGAGTCCGCCAACACCACCGCCAGCGGAATGATGATTCCGAATCCCAATGCCATCCAGATCAAGCCTCGCCGCAAATCGCTGCGCGCGGGCCGGCTGGCCGAGGGCGGGTTGATGAGTTCGATCGGCACGGGCAATCCCTTTTCGATCATCAAGCGCATGGTCTCGTGCGCGACCTTTTGCCGGCGGTAACGGAAGATCAGCACCAACCCCACCACCCCCAGCGGTATGGCCACCAGCGCTGCCGATGAAGCGATTGATTGCACGGCATCCCACCCGTTTGGGCCATGCCCCGTGACGGCGTTTCCGGAGGCGCCCACTCCCGCAAGCAGAGGCGAGGGCTCAGCCATGGCCACGCCCCCACCAGCCCCCACCAGCCCCCCGATCAAGCCCCACAACCCCAACCGCCGTCCCCATCCCTCAAAAGTCCATTTTGTATCCATGCCCAGTGAGATACGCCGGGGAGCGGTTTTGGATTCAACTATTTTCCGAATTCGTGCTTCGTCTTTCCCCCGTCATTTCTTCGCCACCTTCACCGCCGGCAGATTCTGCTTATCAAAATGCAAATCATACCGCACCACTCTCCCCTGTCCGTCCTGCACGAACGTCAGCCGCGACTCGACCAGCTTGAAGAAAAAGTCCCGTTCCGACGCCGGATAGATCGGCACGCCCTCCCACAACAACTGATTCCCCCGCAGGCTGACTTCGTAGAAAAATTCCTCGCCCTTATTGGTAAACTTATACCGCCCCACGTAAGCCTTGAGCGTCTGCGGGTCCACCGCCACCTGCCGCGGATGCCGCGGCGCTTCGCTCAACACCTTCGTGTAGCGCTCGAAAAATCCCTGCTCGCCCACCAGCAACTCCTTCGCGTGCCCCTGCCCGTCGCACACGAAAGTGCATTGAAACTCACGCCCCACGAAATTCGTCGGCGACGTCGCCTGCAACAGCCACCAGCCGCTCTTGTCCGACTCGATGGCTTGCAATCCCCCGGCCATCGCCAGCCGCCCGCTGTCCTCGCCTACGCGCAGGACCTGTCCCGCCTCGTCGCGATAGTGGCCCACGAATTCCTGCATCAGGCGCGCATCGAGCTGGTTCGTCCACGCCGGCGGCCGTTCCGCCAGCCACAAATCCACCTTCATGCCCGGTTTGCCCGGCTCGCTTTTCAACGTCCATCCCACATTGCCGAACGCCCCCTGGCTCTGCGACACCTTGTCGCTGTTCGGCGCGAACACAAACTTCGCCCACGCATTGTCCGGGTCCTTGCCGCTGTAGCGATACTTGTAAAAGCAGGAATACACATCGTTCGAAACATTCGCATAGAAAGGCGTCCCCAACAGATTCGTCACCTGCGCCCTCGTCAGCGGCTCGATCGGCTTCTTCGGCCCCGCTTCGTTCCAATCCACCGCCAGCGATTTGTGGCTCCGGTCAATTTTCCCGCGTCCCACCGCGCGAAACAGCCCCAGCAACATCTCCTTCGGCAGCACCGCCAGCACCTGCGGCGGAAACCGCAACCCCTCCAACTCCTCGTCCACCACCAGCGCCTCGAACTGCAAATCAAAATGCTCGGGCGCCGTATTCGTGAACCGCGGCACTTTGTTATACACCCATGCCCAGGTCTCGACGCTGCCATTCGTTGTGATCGTGCTCGGCTCACTCTGCGTCGCGATGAACAAATCCTCCCCGTACAGCACCGGCTTCTTGAAATGCAACGTCATCCCGTTCGTGTCCTCCACGATCCGCGCCGTATGATCAATGTCCCCCAGTTGATTCTTGAACGACAGCAACCGCGTCCAGATGCAACCCGTCAGCGTCACCGCCAGCAGGACCAACAAAATCCCGAAACCAGCCCGCTTCACTTTTAAACCACGAAGCCAATTCATCTATCCGGCCAGTCTGCCTCATCCTTCCCCGATGCGCAAAGCGTTGCCGCCGGAAATCTTCCACGGCCGGAAACCTGACTTTCAGGCCAATTGAAGGAGCCTTGATTTCGCCTTTCGAAATTAACGGTTAGGCCCCCACCCTTTAATTCCCCTTTGAAGCTTCCCTGAAGTTTGATTTTTGAAGTTTGAAATTTATCTGGCTTGCCGCGCCGAAGCGTCCTCGTGAAGTCGGGTGCTTGGTCCTTGGTTCTTGGTCCTTTTACCGCTCAACGCCCCTTCGCCCCCGCCAAACCCGCTTCCGCCTTCTTCAACACGACCTCGCCCAAATCCAGCGAACCATTCACCGGTTCCTCCGGCACGGTGAACGTAGCCTGGCCGCTCAAGCCGCCATCCCCCGCCTTGCCCACCGCCATCGCGAAGAGCATGTATTTCCCCGCCGGGATGTTTTCCGCCGAGAGCACACCGGACGCCGACTGGCTCATTTGAAAATGTTTCGCCGTGCGCGCGTATTCCTTCGCCTCCGGCGAATCCTGCAACGCCGCCGCCGCCTGCGGATCGCGTAACGCCGCCAGCAGCGACTCCGGGGGCGCCGTCTGCAACATCGTCATGATCTGCCCCGTGCTGCCAGTTGCATAGCCCTCCGGAAACCGCAGCCGCGCCGTCACAGTGTAACCTTTCCCACCCAGCGTCACGGTCGTGGTCTCGCCCGGGCGAATTTCCACGTCCTCCAGCGGCATGTGCGCAAAACCAGCCGGCTGGGCCGGGACCAGTCTATTGAGCTTATGCACCCCGGCTGGCACCATCGGAAACACAAACCGCCCGTCGGCATCGGTCTTCACCTTGAATTGCTCAAAGCTGAAATCAATGCTCTGAAAATCACCCTGCCCGAATTGCAATGCCAGGTCCACGTCGGCCGCCGGTTTGCCGCCGGCGAGATACGTCCCCTCGATCCGGCCCCACGGCTGCAAGATGATTTGCGGATTGGCCGTCAGTTGCCCCGGGACCGCTTCCGCGCAGCCCGAAGGCGTCACCACCACGATCCGCGTGATAGCGTCATCACCGGGCAGGTTAAATTGACCCACCGCATCAGTGCGGAGCAGCGCGGCGGTGCCGGAACTATTCCGGCGATCGAAACCTCCCTGCTTCACTTCGAGCCGCGCCCCACGCGACACCAGCCCGACCTCCGCCCCAGCGGCCCTCGAGCCATCTGGATTCACCACCGTCACCGACTGGCTGGTGGACGCCCGCATCGTCACGTCCAACCGCACATTGCCCTCGTCGGCCTCGATGACCCGCGAGACAAACGGCGCATACCCCTCCGCCTCGAACTTCAGCATGAAACCCGGATTCACCTTGTCATAAAGCGCCGGCTCCTCGAGCACATGCTTGAACGTTCCGCCCGTGAAATTCGCCCAATACCGGTCTATCGTGGACCACTCACCTCGAACGCCGCCCTCCAAGTCCTTCGTAGGAAATCCCGTCACGATGCGAAACTTCGGAATCGCCGTGCCATTGCTCGCGTCCGTCACCGTGCCGGACACCACGAGCGCCGGCGGCAGCACGATCTCATGCTCCACGCCATCCGCAGCCACCGTCACCATCTCAACCCGCATATGACCTTTCGCCGTCACATCGAACGTCACCTCCGCCGTCGGCGCGTTGCTCCAGACCAGGCGGCCGTCGCTGTCCGTGTGGCCGTCGAAACTCGCCTGCACCGTGATCTTGCCATAATCCGGGTCGTTGATGGGCCGGTTGTTCATGGTGTCCAGGTAGAGCGTCGCCTTCGGCACCGGCCGCCCGGCCTTGTCCACCACCCGCACGCGGAGGAGCTTTCCAGCCTGCAAGATCAGCCGGAAAGGCTCCGCGTCGGGCTTCAACTCCACCTCCCGCGTCGTCGCGCCAAATCCATCGGCCTCGGCGCTGAGCAATGTCTTCCCCGGCCGGCAACCGCCAATCTCAAAAGTGCCGTCACCGCCCGTCTTGCTCTTGCGCGCATCGGACATCATCCGTTTGCCCACCAACACCTCCGCCCCGGCGATCGGCACATCATCCGGCCCCACCACAATCCCCCGGACGGTGACCGCCTGGCCCAAATGAAATACATACGTTCCTTCGCGCAACGCCTTTTCCGTCTTCGCGTCCCGCGAGGCGAACACCAACCCCGATTGCACATACGCCGGATGGCTCGCGCTGCCGTAAATCCGGCGAATCATCTCCGGCGCGATGCGGTTGATGCTCCATTTGCCCTCCGCGTCTGTCTTGACCTGGATCCACCCAAACTCATGGCTCTGCGACGAGGTCTTCCCCGCCGGATCATCCTCATGATTGAAACCCACCTTGGCATCCGCCACCGGGTGCCCCTCCGGATCCACCACCGTCCCGCCGATCGACACCGGCCGCACGAGCCGCAGCGTCGCGCTGGTCGGAATCACATCGCCCCGGTCCGTGTGCCAGTTCAGGCGCGTGTCCGCAAAAGTGTCACTCCGCGTCGTGAGTTCCAACTGTGTGATATTGGATCGTGGGATGACAATGTCGCACTCGCCAAACCGATTCGCCTGCAACGTGCGACCCTGGTATTTCCTTTTCTCCCAACCACGATAATCAATCTGCACCCCCGGCACCGGCTTGCCGCTGTCCGCCGCCACAATCAACAAATGCAGCGCATTCGAATCCGTAACCGCAGCTGTCGCAGTGACCGCTGGGAGCACCGGCGCCGGTTCTGATACAACGGCCTCCTGGTTGCTGACAGCGACAGGCGACGCCATTGCCGTCGGTGTGGGCGCATCCGCCACTTTCTCCAGGATGGCGGGAAACTCAGGCCGGCTCGAATGAAACATCAGCACCACCGCCACCGTGGCCGCCACCACCGCCCCCGCGCCCGCCCAAATCTTGCCCGCAACTCCGAGCCCCGCAGCACCTGCAACCGGCAACTTGCAACCTGCAACCGCGAAAGCCGTCTTCCCCACCGTCGCCGCCAATCCCACCGGCGCCGCCTTCGACGTGGCGCCGCCGAGCGCCGCCGCCAAAACCGCCGCCGCCGGCACCGCCGCGCCCTGTCGCGCCACCAAAATCGTCCGCAGTTTTTCCACCGCGCGACTCACCCGCTTCTGGGCGGCATCTTCATTCGTGCCCAGCGCCGCGCCCACCGCTCGCAAATCGCGCCGCTCGAAAAACCGCAGCACCAGCGCATCGCGGTCGGCGGGGTCGAGTTCATCCATGGCTTCATCGAGCACGGGAGCCAGTTGTTCCCAGTTCGGGTCGGGGGCTTGGTTCAGGAGGTTCATTTCGGAGGCCGTTCGTTCGCGTTCGCGCCGGCGATGTTCGCCGCGCATCGTGGTGGCCGCCACGAACCCCGTATGCCGGTGCAACCAGCCGCCCAGCGTCGTCCCCGACGACAGCGACGCCGCCTTGGCGGCCAGGTCCGTGAAGACCAGCTGGGTTATGTCCTGCGCCAGCAGCGAATCGCCGCCCGTGCGCCGGATGGCCACCGCATACACCAGGTCTATGTAACGATTTACCAGCTCCTGAAACGCCGTTTCAGACCGCTCCCGCACATAGACCCGCAACAATTCCTGGGATTCCGTCAAGCTCATCACACTCTCTATAAAGCCGCCCCCACGTCAATTCCGACAAACCTTGCTTGAGGGGTGGGGAGGTCTCGTCCCCACTTTCGGCCTGTCTTCGGAGGAAGTAGGGGACCACCCCCATACCCTCTTAAAACCCGGTAACACGGTAACAAACCCTATAAACATTGATTAAAAGCGAGGTGAACCCGGTAACAAACCCGGTCACAGCGGCAAGGTTGACGGGTCTCGGCCGGTGCCATTTTGACCCGGACCGAGGTGCGACGAGGGATCATCCCCACAGCGGGCTGCGACATCGTTTTTTGGGGGACAGATCAGCAACCGGCCAGCCACTCAAGCGAGCAAACTCAAAGTCCCGGCTTGCCGCGCCGAAGGACTCCGAAGGCGGGCGGGACGGCATGATTGTAGCCCCGGGCAATCCCGCGCCAGCGGGAGCGGCCCGGGGTTAACGCCTCCCCACAAAACACTTCTCTCTGCCCGTGAGTCTGCGAATGGGGAGAGGGACCAAGGGAGAGGGGTTTCTCCGTTTAACCGCACCAAGATAAACAGTCCGGAAACCAGTCGCAGCTGGCAGCTCCACCGCGTCAAATTCACGCAATATGCGTTAAGCCCACGCATCCATACCCAGGGCAACGCGCAAATTCATAGGAAAAGTGCCCGGGCATTCCATCTGCTACCGCAACTCGAGATGAAACCATGCGGTGGGAGCACTAGTCTGCGGAGTCTGCTCGTAAAAGCATCTTCTCTCCTCATCTTACTCGGTGCCTGCGAAGCTCTCGCCCAGGGAACATTCTATTACGACCAGCAATCTTCGACCGACGAAAGTCCATTCCCGTTTAGCGCTGGCGGAGCCATACAGTCCGCCACCTTCCCATGGGGCCAATCGTTTACCCCAACAAACTCCGCCATTAATTTCATCCGCCTCAACACCCTCGATGGTTCTCTCGCAGACGGCAAAGGGGCGACGCTCTATATCGAGTTGCGAAGCAATATCAGCGGATCACTCATCGGCGTGACAGCCCCCGTAACATTGATGACCGGGTTCAACGGCGTGACCAATTTCTATTTCCCGAACGAAATCCCTTTGAATCCCGGCAACCTGTACTATTTTACCCCTGTGGTGCAGTCCGGAGGTTTTTGGAACATCATCGGCGGCGAATCTCCCTATCCCGGCGGAAAGGCCTATAATAACGGGGTTTTCGCCGCACAGTCAGACCTCTGGTTCCGCGAGGGATTATTTGTTCCCACTCCCGAGCCGGCTGGCAGCCTGCTCCTTCTCGTCGGCGCGACAATCCTTTTCGCAGCAAGATCGAAACGAGGCCGCTGCACCTGAGCAAATGAAAATATACGGACCCATCTTGCTGATCATCCTCCTCGCGCGGATCGGATTTGCTCAGGGCACCTTCGTCTACGATCAACAATCATCGCTCGAATCGGTCCCTGGCGAGTCCATCGTAGTGCTTCAGTCCAACCAGCCGCTGGGGCAATCCTTTACCCCTCAACTGTCCGCTGTTGGATTCATTCGGATCGAGCTGTACGATTTGGTAATTGGAAACGGCCAGGGAGGAACGCTCTATATCAACCTGAGATCGAATTCGATCACTGGCCCGATTATGTCGTCCACGACGCCTGTTTCGGTTCCCGATATGGCAACCCATGGGTTCATAGACTTCTTCTTTCCAGTTCCCGTATCCGTATCGCCCGGCACGACGTATTTTTTTCAGCCATTCCTCCAGTCCGGCGACCAGTACGCAATAGGTGGCAACATACAAGGTCATGACTACGCAGGCGGCACTGCATATTTTAATGGTCAACCCTCGACATCCGACCTCTGGTTCCGCGAAGGTCTATTTGTTCCCACTCCCGAGCCGGCTGGCAGCCTGCTCCTTCTCGTTGGCGCGACCATTCTTTTCGGCGCGAGATCGAAACGAGGGTCGGGTTCTTGAGAAATGAAAAGATACGGACTCATAGTGCTAATTTGTCTTCTCGCGCACCTCGCATTTGGACAGGGCACGCTTATTTACGACCAACAATCTGCCGGTGAAGGACAATACCTGGAAGGCTCCATGGGCCTCGTCCAGCCCGTCGGTCAATCCTTCACTCCGGCTTTCGATTCCATCGATTTCTTCCGCCTCTTTGTTTACGGCAGCGGCCCGCCCTGCACCGTTTTCGGCAACCTTCGCGCCAACTCCATCACTGGCTCCGTCGTCGGCGTCTCGGCTCCTCTCTCCCTCAACGGCACATTCTCGGGCCCGATCACCCTGCTTTTTTCCAATTCGATATCCCTGATTCCGGGCACCACCTACTACCTTCAGCCCGTCGCCCAATCACCCGTGACCTGGGGCACTTATGCCGGGCAATATGGTTTCGCCGGTGGAGACGCCTACTACCAGGGCAGCCTCATGCCCAACGTTGATCTCTGGTTCCGCGAAGGCATCACCCCCGAGCCCTCATCCGGCGCATTGCTCATCCTCGGCGGTTGCACGCTCTTCTGGTCAAGAAGGTCTCGTTCAAGAGGTTGACTCTCGGTTCCTCGCCCGGTCGAGCTTTCCCAATCCGTGTTCATCCGTGTCCATCCGTGGTTTAATACTCCTTTGTTTCCGTTCCCCCACTTGTCTTGACCCCGCACCGGAGCTACAATGAAAAAAGTGTTTTTGCGTCGTACGGCGATTTGGCTCGTAGGCAGACGTCTTTGCGCTACGGCTCTCGGTGTGGTGCTGTGCGCGACGACGCTCTCCGCCGCCCCCCTGCAGCTCATCCCGCTCCCGCAAATCGTCCAGACCAACGCCGGCACCTTCACCCTCTGTCCCTCGCAACCCGTTTCCAGCGCGCCATCCCCCGCGCCGACCACCATCCTCGTGGACGCCGCCGCCCGCGAAACCGGCGAATACCTGGCGATGGCCCTCTTCAAATCCACCGGCTATCGCTTCCAGGTCGCCACCAACTCCGGCGGGTCCGCCGTCCCGCAGGCCATCCTCGTCACCACGAACAACGCCCTCACCACGCTCCCGGATGAAGGCTACGAACTCACCGTCACGACCAACTCCGTCCTGATCCGCGGCCCAACCTCGGCCGGCCTGTTCTACGGCGTCCAGACCTTACTCCAACTCCTGCCGCCCGAAATCTATTCCGCGCGGCCGCAGGCCAACATCGCCTGGACAGCTCCCTGCGCCTACATCCAGGACTGGCCCCGCTTCAAGTGGCGGGGCTGGATGCTCGACAGCGTTCGCCACTTCTTCAACAAGGACGAGGTGAAGCAGCTCATCGATTCGATGGCCGCGCACAAGCTGAACATGTTCCACTGGCACCTGGACGACGACGCCGGTTGGCGCCTCGAAATCAAAAGCTGGCCGCTCCTCCACCAGACCGGCGCCTGGCGCACGAACATCCTCTTCGGCCTGAATCCGCGCTCCAGCACGGCGTGGAACGACACCACCGGCCTCTATGGCGGTTACTATTCGCAGGACGAGGCGCGCGAGATCGTGGCCTACGCCGCCCAACGCCACATCACCGTAGTGCCGGAGATCGAAATGCCCGGCCATTCCGTCGCCGCCATCCGTGCCTATCCCCAATTCTCGTGCCTTTGCCCCACCTGCTCCACAAACGTGTCCACCCTGGATCGGACCAACTCCGCCGCCAACGGCACATTCTGTCCCGCGCGCCCTGAAACCATCTCCTTTCTCCACGACGTTCTCAGCGAGGTCATGAGCGTTTTCCCCGGCCCCTACATCCACATCGGCGGCGACGAAGTGAACTTCGGCAACTGGCAGAATCATTCGCTCGACTCCGCGCTCACGAACAGCCTCGGCCTTTCCTCGATGCAGAAATACCAATCCTATTTCACGCAGCAGATGGCCGACTGGATCCACAGCCAGGGCCGGCAATTGGTGGGCTGGAGCGAAATCCTGAACGGCGGCAACGTCACCAACGCCGTCCTCATGGACTGGCTCACGGGTTCGAGCAGTCGGGCCACGCAGGCCGCGACCAACCGGCAATACACCGTGCTCACCCCGACGACCTCTTGTTACATAAACTTTTACGAAAACAGCGGCGTCCTCTGGTCGAACGAGCCGCCGGGCCAGTCCGGCAACGTGCTGCTCAGCACAGCTTACAATCTCGAACCCATTCCGGCCGGCCTCTCCTCCACCTACACGAATTACATTCTCGGCGCTCAGGGCAACTCGTGGGCGGAATACATTCCCTCCATGCTCAACATGCAGTTCAAAATGTATCCGCGCCTCAGCGCCCTCGCGGAAGTCTGCTGGACCATGCCCGCGCTCAAGAACTACAGCGATTTCACCAGCCGCCTCGTCGTGCAAAAGCAGCGCTTCAACGCCATGGGCGTGAATTACAATCCCAGCGCCACCCCGCCCGCCGCCGCCACCTGGACCTCCGCGCAAATACCGGCGGTGTATTCGACCGTCAATTGGGACATCACCGCCAGCATCACCGACCCGGGAGAAATTGACGTGAGCTTCTGCTGGAAGACGGGCGCGAACGGCCTCGACATCGCCTGGGTCGCCCTCCTCGAAAACGGCGTCGAGATCGACCGCGACACCCACGCCGGTTTCACCGGCGCCTCGCCGAAAATGCCGGCCTACATCCTGCGCCTCCCCGCCCGCCGCCCGGGCGCGACCTACACCCTCTCCGCCTCCTGCCAGGGCCGCGGCGGCACCGATTCCAACGGCATCATCTATCGTACGAGATGGGATTAAGCGAACGATACATGAAAGCGAACAGAAACACCCTTCCGCCGGAGCATAATGCCGCCTTCTTCGTGGCGGCAGGCCTCCGGCCTGCCGTAGAGCCGGGCGTCCCGCCTGGCGGCCATGACCGTACGCACGCGCTCCAGTTCCTACCGGGGCGGGGACGTCTCGTCCCCGGTTGTTCTCTTGGGGCATGTCTCGGGCTGAAAGCCCGCAATGTGATAGCCCGGGCTGAAGGCCCGGGTAAAATCCTCCCACCGCCTGATGAGCCCTGTAAGGGCGAAACTCTTTCTGTTCCGCTCCGTTCCCTGGCCTTTCTGCTTTTGGCGATTTTACTGCTCGCCGCAACCGCAACCTCTCCCGCCCAATCCCTCTCCATCCGCACCATGGCCGGCGGCTCCTCTACCGGCTCAACGAACGGCTTCGGCAGCAACGCCCGCTTCAACCACCTCTGCGGCATCGCCGCCGATTCCTCCGGCAACGTTTACATCGCCGACACCGATAACCACACCATTCGGAAAATCTCTCCCACCGGCCTGGTCAGCCTCCTGGCCGGCCAGCCGGGCGTGGCCGGCAGGGCCGACGGCCCGGGCGCCAACGCGCGATTCAACGCCCCGCAAGGCCTGGCCGTCAACGCCGCGGGCACGTTGTTGTATGTCGCCGATTCCGCGAACGGCACGATTCGCAAGGTGACTCCGTCAGGCCTGGTGAGCACGTACGCCGGCGTGGCCGGCGATTTCAACAGCCTCGATGGCTCCGGCTTCAGCCCCCGCTTTTATCACCCCGAAGCCGTGGCGCTCGACGCCGGAGGAAATCTCTACGTCTCCGATACCTGGAATCACACCATCCGAAAAATCACTCCCGCCGGCGCCGTAACCACGCTCGCCGGGCTCGCCGGCAACTTCGGCGCCACCGACAGCACGAACAGCCGGGCCCGCTTCTACCGCCCCACCGGCCTCGCCCTCGACAGCACCACCAACATCTTCGTTGCCGATTCTTTCAACCACGTCATTCGCAAAATCACGCCCACCGGCAAGGTCACCACCATCGCCGGGCTCGCGAATGTCTGGGGCAGCGCCGACGGCACCAACAGCACCGCCCGCTTCTACCTGCCACAGGGCATCAGCGTCACCGCCGGTGGCGAAGTGCTCGTCGCCGATTCCGGAAACCAAACCCTCCGCCGAATCACTCCCTCCGGCACCAACTGGATCGTCACGACCGTCGCCGGCCTGAACGGCCTCGCCGGCAACGCCAACGGCACCGGGACCGGCGCGGCCTTTTACTTCCCCACCCGCGTCGCCCTCGACGCCGCCGGTTACGTCTACGTCGCCGACAGCGCCAACAACGAAGTCCGCACCACCCGCGTCATTTCGCCCACTCTCCAACAATCCGGCTCCGTCCTCTACTGGCCCACCTCCTCCGACGGCTTCATCCTGGAACGCAGCACGTCCATCGGCCCCTCCGCTTCCTGGCTGCCCGCCACCAACGGCACCGTCGTCATCGCCGACAACTTCGTCCGCACCAACACCCCCGGCACCCCCGGCTTCTACCGCCTGCGGTTTCCGTAGAGCCTCCCTTGCACATGCGCTCTGGCGCCCTGCCGACCCGGAGTTGGACCGGCAGCCTTATGGTTGCAAGAGCACGGCGCGATAATACCGTTGCGCGTCCAGCGGCGCGGGGTCGGACGCCACGACAACGTTGTTGGTGGCCGTAATGGGGAATCCTAAATTGAGCCAATTCGTCTGCGCAAGATTCGGGTTGCATTGCAGTTGATATCGGCCGCCGGCCACCGCGCTCCAGGTGAGTATCGCGTCTGCGTTGGTTTTCACCACCGGTTGCATTGCTGGCGCGGGCGGATTGAGAATAAACCGGAACACTGTTCCCGCGCCACTGCCTCCATCCAGGGTTGTGCCGTACAGATGCCCGTCCGGACCGAAGACCATTCCGGCATAGGGCTGCGATCCGTTGCCGTAGTTGAAACTGAACATGGTTTCAATGGCGCCGTTGGTGGCAACCTTGTAAATCGTCCCGTAGCTGTTCGCGCCGCCGTACCGTGCCACACCGTATAGGCTGCCATCCGTGGCAGGCGTCAACCCGGCAATCGGGTTCGCGCCGTTCGTATAGCCGAACGCAGCCACCATTTCGACGCTGTCGTTCGTCGTCACCCGGTAAATCGTCCCATAATTTCCCGGCCCGCCGTTGGCCGTGGTGCCGTACAGGGCGCCGTCCGTGGCGCGCGCCAGGCTCGCCCACGGGTTCGCGCCGTTGGTTGAGGCAAACGCAAAGATGTTCGTAAACACCCCGGTGGGCGACATCTTGAACACCGTGCCGAGGTTGTTTGAACCCCCGGCGAGTGTCGTGCCATAGAACCATCCGTTCGTATGCGCCAGCAAGGCCGCTTCCGGAGTGCCTCCATTTACGCCATCAAAAGCCACCAGCGTGGTCGGCCGGGTTTCCGTGTCGCCCATTCTGAAAACCGTACCGTAACCGCCCGGACCGCCGGATACGGTCGTGCCGTAGAAACTGCCGTTGGTGTCGGCAATCAATCCCGTGAACGGTGTCGAACCGTCCACGGCGGTGTTCGTAAAGGACACCTGCACCGCCAGTTGGTTGCTCACCAACTGAAACACCGTGCCGTGATTGAACGGCCCGCCGTTGGCCGTGGTGCCGAAAAACACATCGCCCGACCGGAGCAATCTCCCGTAAGGATTGGCGCCATTCGTGAATCCAAAGGACGCCACCGAAAAGAAAACGCCATTGGTGGTAACCTTGAAAACGGAGCCTTGACCACTCACGCCGCCATAGGATGTCGAACCGTAAAAACTGCCATCCTCGCCCGCGGCGAGGACGGCCTGCGGATACTGGCCATCCGTGACATTAAAAACATGCAGCGTGGTCAGCACACCGGCTTGCGCAACTACAGCCGGGAGTACTGCCATCAGGACGAGAAACAGGAAAGGCCGGCGCACGCTCATTCGCTCCATATGATCATGTTTTTCGCGCTCGCCATCACCCTGTTCAACCTGTCATTCAAGGACACTTCAACCGGTAGAATTTGTTCGTTCCCGTCGGCACCACCACGTACGGGGAAGAGACGCCCAAATCCGTCCATATCCCGCTGGTCACGGAGGTCGCCTCCTGCAGGATACCGCCATCCGCCCAACTGACAGTGATCATGCCCGGGCTGATCGCGATATGCAGCGTGGGCCGCCGGACGATGACCTGGAACGTGCAACTGTTCGTGATCCCGCCGCACGCCGTGGCGACGGCCACCACCGTGTTGGTCGTGTCACGGTTGAACACCGTCCCCGAAGGCGGTGTTGAAGTGACGGTGACCGATCCACAGATGTTGGAGGCGTTGATGGACCAGTTCACAGCGATGTTACTGCTGCACGTCAGCACGACCATGTTGGTGGGACAAACGATCGTGGGTTTGTTGGTGTTCGAGAAGGTGACCGTTTGCTGGCAGTAGGAGGCGACCGACAGAAAGACATTGCTGCCGCAAGGGAAGTAGCCGCAGGACGACGACACGACCCACGTGCGCGTGATGGAGCACGCATTGGTTACATCGGAGACGATGAGCTGGTAGTTTGTGCCGCAGCAGTTGTCCGCGACCACGGGCGGATCGAAGCTCCAATTCGTCCCGCACAAAACCGTCTTGTTCGAGGCGCACGTGATGATGGGCGGATTGGTATAGTAAATCGTCACCGCCTGGGTGCAGGTCATACTGTTGCTGCAACAATCCTGCGCGAGCCAGGAGCGCGTGATCACATTCGTGTAGCCGCAGCCCTGATTGGTGACGGTGCTCAGAATGGTCAGGTTGAGGTTCGTGCAGCAAGGACCCAGCGCCACCGGCGGATCGAACGTCCACGGGAATCCGCAGACGACCCATTTGTTGGTGGGGCAAACGAGCGCCGGTGCGGTGACGGGCGGCAGCGTCACCACCTGGGTGCAGGTCGTGGAGTTGCTGCAGCAATCCAGCGCCTGCCAGACGCGCGTGAAAGTCATGCCGGCGCAGGGCTGGCCGTTCGTGATGGTGCTGAGGACAGACACCGTTACATTCGTACCACAACAATTGTCGGCGGCCATCGGCGCGTCGAACGTCCAGGAGTTGGTGCAACTCACGGTCTTGTTCGTCGAGCACGCCAGGTTGGGCGGGGTGGTGTCAATCACCGTGACGACCTGGAAGCAGGGCGCCTCGTTGCTGCAACAATCGGAAATGATCCAGGACCGGGTTGCGGTGTAGGAACAGCCGGCGCCGTTGGTGAAGGTATTCACCACGGCAGTGTTCACGTTGCTGCAGCAGGCATCGAACGCGGTCGGGGTGTCGAACGTCCAGCCGCTGCCGCATTGCACGGTCTTGTTGGGCGGACAGAATACCACCGGCGGATCGAAATCCAGGATGGTGACCTTCTGGCTGCAGAACGTGCTTTGCCCGTAACAATCCGTCAGGATCCAGGTGATCGTCGCGACCTTCGGACAGTAATTGTTCGTGTAGGCGCTGGACGTGAGCGTGAAATTCGTCCCGCAACAATTCGTGAGCACAAACGGCGGATCAAACACCCACGGCACCCCGCAATTCACCGTCTTGTCCGGAATGCAATTCAGCGTGGGCGGCGGGCACGGCAGATTGGTGTTGGCGGTGATGATCTCGAAGGAGAGATCCAGGCTGTTGGTGAAGCCGGGACGATGGAGGTCCACCCAGTTGAAGCCCGGCAAGATGCCCACCACCGCGTCGTCATTCCAATTGGTCGGGCACGTCTTCCACCCGAAACGGAACGGGTTGGTCGCCGAG
>CAYUVH010000049.1:0-200052 GCA_964448135.1 uncultured Verrucomicrobiota bacterium
AGGTAGGAGAGGATGGATTGGAAGGTGATGATGCCGTCGATGCCTTTGGCGTGGAGGAGGGCGATGCTCTGGTTGCGCGCCTGCGCGTCCTGAGGCAGGGCGGGAACGACGAGTAGTTTCAGCGGTGCACCGCTTTTGCCAAAGGCGCGGGTAGCGCGTTGAAAGCTCTTCGGCTGGACGAACCGAAAGATCTGCGGCGTCTGTTCGAGCCGGGCGGTGCTGAAGGTTTCGGTATGCCAGCCTTTGACGACAACAATCGCGCGTTCGATGCAGGGCAGATCGGCGGAAGACAGCACAAAGGGCAGGCTCCCGGTCACGGGCTCGGGCTGGGGATTGATCACGTAGAAATCAATCTCATCTTCCTCCGGGCGCCGGGGCGTAGAGATGAACTTGCGATGCTGCCGCACGAAGAAATCGTGCTGCTCGAAATACTCGCGGACGATTGCTTCGCTGATGGCGGCCATGCGGTTGGTTCAACCTCGCACAATCCTAGCCGGTGGCAACGATGTCGAGGGCGGCGTTAATTTCCGCCGCCGGCACCTTTTGTCCAAATTCGACCTTCCCGATTTTGCGCGCGAGGACAAATTTGATTTCGCCGCCGCTGACCTTTTTGTCCAGCTTCATCGCCCCGAAGAGGGCTTTGCGTTCCTTTGGGGAAAGATCCACGGTGGTGGGCAGCCCGGCCTTCACGAACAGCGCGCGAATTCTTACGGTGTCGTGCTCTGGGAGTTTCAAAAGCGACTGGGAAATATGGGTCGCGGCCACCTGGCCGATCGAGATGGCTTCGCCGTGCAGGTATTTACCGTAGTGCGAAATCGCCTCCAGCCCGTGGCCGATCGTGTGGCCGTAATTCAAGATGGCCCGCAGGCCGCTTTCGGTTTCGTCCTGGCCGACGACGTCCGCTTTGATTTCGCAGCAACGCGCGATGATGGGCGCGAGCACCGCTTCATCTTTTTGCAGAAGCGCGGGCATGTCCCGTTCGAGCCGCGAGAACAGCGCGGCGTCGTAAATGATGCCGTACTTGATGACCTCGGCGAGCCCGGCGCGATATTCGCGGGCGGGAAGACTGGTGAGCGTGTCCAAATCACACAGCACGAGCTTCGGCTGGTAGAAGGCGCCCACCAGGTTTTTACCCGCCTCCAGATTTACACCGACCTTGCCGCCGACCGAGCTGTCCACCTGCGCCAGCAACGTGGTCGGCACTTGGACGAAATCAATCCCTCTCAAATACGACGCCGCCACAAATCCCGCGAGATCGCCCACCACGCCGCCGCCGAGCGCGACGACGAACGATTTGCGCTCAAGCCGATGGGCCGCAAGCTGGCGGCAGCAGTGGTGAAATACCTCAAGACTCTTGGCAGTCTCGCCGGCGGGGACAGTGACGAGAACGGGATCAAAACCAGCGTTCCGCAATGAAAGTAGCGCCGGCCGCCCAAAATAACGGGCCACCTTTTTGTCGGAGATCACCGCGCAACGAGTTCCGAGCCCCAGCTCGCGGGATTCTCTTCCCACCAGTGACAACAGCCCTTCACCAATCTTGATGGTGTAGCTGCGCTTACCCAAAGAAACACGAACCTTTCGCACGAAAGCAGGATAGGGAGCGCGGAAAGCGTGTCAAAGCTTTGCGGGACGGCATCCTCGCTCGCTGCCGCCGGCGTTCCAGGATGGATGCTGCCTCTACCGCGCGCGCATCGTGACTCGGATCCGCCCTGGCGTCCGGAAGTAATTTTCACTTAAACCAAAAACCCCGGCAATCAAGCCTCATCAAGCCCGATCCGGCCGAAAAAAAAGGGCCCCAAAACTATCACGACTGACGTCCCGCCCGGCTCAAAACTTTTGGCTTTTGCCAGAGCGGGGGCAAACTATCCTGCGGCGCATGAATAAGGTCGCACTCGTCACCGGCGGTTCGCGGGGCATCGGGAGGGGCATTGCATTGGGATTGGCTTCCACGGGCTACGATCTGGTCGTCAACTACGCGGGCAACGAAGCCGCCGCGCGACAGACGGCGGCGGATTGTATTGCGGCGGGGAAAGGGCTCCGGGCGGAAATCTGCCAGGCGAATATCGCGGACTCCGCGGATCGCAAAAAGCTGGCCGGGTTCGTGAAGGAAAAGTTTGGGCGGCTGGATCTGCTGGTGAACAACGCCGGCGTGGCCCCGGCGGTGCGGGCGGATCTGTTGGTTGCGGAAGAGGCGAGTTTTGATCGCGTATTGGAAATCAATCTGAAGGGCCCGTACTTCCTCACGCAATTGGTGGCGAACTGGATGATTGAGCAAACGCAATCGGCGGCGCGGACGGACGAATATCAACCGCGCATCGTCATGGTTTCCTCGGTAAGCGCCTATGCGGCTTCGGTCCAGCGCGGAGAGTATTGTGTGGCCAAGGCCGGGCTCGCGATGGCCGTCTCGCTATATGCGGCGCGACTCGCGGAATTTGGCATCAACGTTTACGAAATCCGCCCCGGGGTCATCGCGACCGACATGACCTCCGGCGTGAAGGAAAAATACGACAAGATGATCGCGGGCGGGCTCACGCCGATCAAGCGCTGGGGACAACCCGATGACGTCGCCCGCGCGGTCGTGGCGGTGGCTCAGGGCGTATTTCCGTTCAGCACCGGCGAGGTGATCAACGTGGATGGTGGGTTTCACGTCAGAATTCTTTGAGCAAGCAGCAAGCTTTTCATCCGGATAGGCGCTTGCTAGGCTGACGCCTGGTTGGGTTTTATAATCGGCATATGAAAAAATACATCTTTCAAATCATTTGGGTTTTGGTTTTGGCGTCGACGATTTCCTGGACGGGCTGCGCGACCACGACAGGTGGTGGTGGCGTCACGTTGGATGATGTGCGCACCAATATTGATTGGGCCATGCTGCGCTATCACAACCGCCAGGCGTTTGGGTTTTTAAGCACCGGGGAACAAGACCAGGTGGCTGCCGCGTACAAGGCATATCAGGCGGCATTCAATCAGGCACTTAAGGCGGCCAACAACAATGTCAAAGCGCCCGCTCCGCAGAATGTCCGGCAGCTCGGCGACAATGTGACCAGGGTGCTGGCGTCGATTCCTTGAAGAATTAGGCGTCCCGGATTGGGCGCTGCCAACAGTTTTCGGAGCCCGGCGACCGGTGACACGCCCGCGCCGGGGAATAAATTACGTAACCGCTGGTTCCCGGTTTCAGTCCTCAGTAAGAAATGACCGGTTTGGACTGCATGAAACTCCGCCTCCCCCGGCTGTTGCGCCTGGCGTTCGTCTTTTGTGTCTCCCTCGGTGTATGCGCGGGTGCCACGCGCCGGCCCAATATTCTGCTGATCCTTTCGGACGACATGGGATTTTCCGATCTCGGTTGCTACGGCAGTGAGGTGCAGACGCCGAACCTCGACCAGCTCGCGCAGAATGGTCTGCGGTTCACGCAGTGCTACAACAACGCCCGCTGTTGCCCCAGTCGCGCCTCTCTCATGACCGGGCTGTATCCGCACCAGGCGGGCGTCGGGCACATGACGGGGGACATGGGGTGGGACGGCTATCGCGGACAGCTCAACCGGCAGTGCGTCACGATCGCGGAAGTCCTGCAATCCGCCGGTTACAGCACCTACATGGCGGGCAAGTGGCATCTTTGCCGGGACATCAAACCGAACGGCGACAAATCGGATTGGCCGGTGCAGCGGGGGTTCCAACATTTTTACGGCACCATTACCGGCGGTGGCAGTTTTTACGACCCGACCACGCTTTGCCGACAGAACCAATTCATCACCCCGGACAACGATCCGGAATATCATCCCGCGCAGTTTTATTATACTGACGCGATCACCGACAATGCCGTCGCGTTTCTGAAACAGCACCAGCGCGATGCCGCCGGCAGTCCGTTTTTCATGTATGTGGCCTACACGGCTGCACATTGGCCAATGCATGCGTTGGAGAAGGACATCGCGAAATATCGGGGCAAATATGATGCAGGCTACGAACCGATCCGCCGGGCGCGATTCGCGAAGGCGAAGGAGCTGGGAGTAATTGATCCGTCGTGGGAATTATCGCCCCAGGCGGGCGACTGGAATTCCGTGAGCAACAAGCCGTGGGAGGCGCGCTGCATGGAGGTCTACGCGGCGATGATCGATTGCATGGACCAGGGAATCGGTCGGATCGTCGAGCAACTCCGCCGGGATGGCGAACTGGATCGCACGCTGATTTTCTTTCTGCAGGACAATGGCGGGTGCGCCGAGGCGATGGGCCGCACTGATCGCGGTGGTCCCGCGCCGGCCGAGTTGAAACCGTTCGGCACGAACGATCTTCAACCGCACATCTGGCCGCCGATGCAGACGCGCGATGGTCGCTGGGTGCGCAGCGGGGAAGGCGTCATGCCCGGGCCGCCCGATACTTTTGTGGCGTACGGCAAAGGCTGGGCAAATGTCAGCAACATGCCCTTCCGCGAATACAAGCACTGGACGCAGGAGGGTGGCATCAGCACGCCGTTGATTGCCCACTGGCCGGAGGGCATTCCAGCTTCGCGCCGCGGCAAACTTGAATCGCAGCCGGCGCACGTCATAGACATCATGGCGACATGTGTGGATCTGGGCGGCGCGAAGTATCCGAAGGAGCGCGAGGGGCAGTCCATCAAACCGATGGAGGGTGTGAGCCTGAAGCCCGCCTTCGACGCGAAGAGCTTGAAGCGCACGCAGCCAATTTTCTGGGAGCACGAAGGCAACCGCGCCGTACGCGATGGTGATTGGAAGTTGGTGGCCTATGAGAATCAGCCGTGGCAGCTTTTCAACATGCGCCAAGACCGCAGTGAGCAGCACGACCTTGCGGCCAGTGAACCGAAGCACGTGAAGCAAATGGCTGCCGCATGGGACGCCTGGGCGGCGCGAGCGAATGTGCTTCCGCTCGACGGGTGGAAACGGCGCCAGGGCGAAACCGGGCAGACCAAAAAGGGGAAAAAATCCCCGCCGACCGAATAGCCATGGACGCGGCCACACCGACTCCGATGCCGGGCGCACCAAAGCCGGCGGCGCCAGCGAGTTGGTGGCGGGACTATGATCGGCGATGGTGGCCGAAGGATTTCTGGGCGGGGCTGACGCTGGCCGCATACGCCATCCCCGTGTCGCTCGCCTATGCCACGCTTGCGGGCATGCCGCCGTATGCCGGCATCTACTGCTTTCTGGTGGGCGGGCTTGGCTACGCGTTGTTTGGCACCTCACGCCAGCTCGCCATCGGCCCGACCGCGGCCATCTCGCTGATGTTTGGTGTGACCCTGGCGAACCTTGTCGCCAGCACCCACGGCTCGATCCTGCCTCTGGCCGCGATCACCACGCTGCTGGTGGCGGCACTTTACTTTCTCGTCTGGCTCTTCCGTCTCAGCGTCATCATCAACTTCATTTCCGACAGCATTCTCGTGGGCTTCAAAGCGGGAGCCGCGCTGCTCATCGCTTCGACGGTATTGCCTTCGCTGCTCGGTGTGCCGAAGCCCAGGGGCAATTTCTGCGCCTTCCTGTGGCGCCTGCTTCAGGAACTGGGCGCCACCAATCCGCTCGTGCTGGCCATCGGCGTCGTCGCACTGGCGCTGCTGATTTGGGGAGAGAAGCTGCTTCCGCGCCGGCCAATCGCCCTCATGGTGGTGGTATTGGCACTCATCGTCGCGCCGTTGGTGCATTTCGCCTCGCGCGGCGTTTACGTCGTCGGCTGGATCAAGCCCGGCCTGCCTGGGCTGGCGCTGTCGCAGATCAAACTGTTGGGTTACGACGCACAGGTGTGGCAATGCCTCGTGGGGCTGGCTTTCGCGTGCTTTTTGTTGTCCTGCGTGGAAAGCATTTCAGCCTCGCGCGCCATGGCCCTGGGGCAGGGCAATGAGATCGATCTGCGCCGCGAATTTCTCGGGCTGGGCGTGGCCAATCTACTCGCGGCTTTGTTCCAGGGATATCCCGTCGCCGGCGGGCTTTCGCAGACCGCCGTCAACGCCAAGGCTGGCGCGCGTTCGCAATTGTCGCTGGTCTTTGCTTCGCTGGCGCTGGCCATCGTGCTGCTCTGCTTGACGCCGGTCTTCAAGGAATTGCCGCAGGCAGTGCTCGGCGCAGTGGTGCTGGTATCTGTATCCCGATTGGTGGACGTGGCCGCGTTTCGCCAGCTCTGGTCGGTAAACAAACTGGATTTTGCCGCCGCGGCCGTGGCCTTCGTCGGCGTGCTCGTGTTGGGAATTTTGAACGGCGTGTTGTTTGCCGTGGTGGCGTCGTTGTTGATGGTGCTCTGGCGCTCCTCCACCCCCCACGTGGCCTTCCTGGGCCGGATTCCCAGGACGGATCGCTTCTCGGACCTGGAGCGGCATCCCGATAACGAATGCCTTCCGGGGCTCATTGCGTTTCGCGTGGAGGCGCCGCTGTTTTATTTCAACGTCGAATCGGTCCGCGAGCGCGTGTGGCGTCGCATCGATGGCACGCCGCACGTCTCCATGGTTGTTTGCGATCTATCGACGTCGCCGTACGTGGATACTGCGGGGGCGCGGATGTTGGTGCACCTGTATGAGCAACTCACCGCGCGGGGGATCGTGTTCAAGGTGGCCGAGGCGCATTCGGAAGTGCGCGATATTTTGCGGGCGGTGGGCTTGGAGGAGAAGATCGGCCACATCAGCCGGAAGCGCTCGCTGGCGGAGATCATTGAGAAGGCGGAGCGTAAGCAGGGAGTCAAGTTGCCACCTGACCAGCTCTAATATTTCGCGGCACTGGCGTCGCTGTCGGTGCCGGTCAGCCAGCGCACATCCTCGCGATGGGGGTCGCCGACAAAGCAGCCGATGTAATCGCCGTTGAAGGCCTGCACCTGTCCGGCGAGAAACAAAATATTCACCCGTCGGCTGTGGCGGGGGACCGGGCTGTAATTGTTTCGCGACGGATATGCGGCCGAGTAGCTGCCGAAGGCGTCCACCAGCGTCACCACCTGCGTTGGCCGTACGACGTCGCTGAACTTCGTGCCCTCGGAGTTTCCGGAGTTGCCCCATGGGCAAAGGTTCATGTTCATCGCGTAGGGCAGGAAATGATTGCTGCCGGGATCCACCGCGGCCGGGCAGACAAACACGGAACTGTCCGAAGCTTTGAGCCGCTGGCCATTGGTGTAAAGTTGCTGGTACGAGGCAATTTTGAGGAGTGGCGGAAGTGCGTTGAACCAATCTTCGGGGCGATCAATTTGCTGTAGTGGTTGAACCCCTTGTCCACGGCGGGGGAGGTAATCCTGGTAGTCGTCCGCGTACTGCCGGTAAACCAAACCCCACTGTCGGAGATTGCCCAGGCATTGTGCAGCCGTCGCTTTGGCTTTCGCCCGGCTCAGCACCGGCAATAGCATCGCCGCGAGCATGGCAATGATCGCGATGACGACCAGCAGCTCGATCAGAGTGAAAGCAAATCTGGCGCGGGTCCGGAGCATTAATGTGACCGGGGGCGGCAAGTGCGCCGCCACTGAAGAATTCCCAGCCCCAAAGCCGCCAATCCCCATACGGAGGGTTCGGGAATGGCGTTGATGGTGAGCAGCGGCCGGGCGCCTGCCACGCCGAAACTCCGGGAATCGAAAATGCCGCTAACGCTTGCGTCCGCGGCCAGCATGCGCAAGCTGATGTTTGTGCCCGAATAGATTTCCGACGAAAACAGGGCGGCCAGTGACAGGCCATTTGTGACGTTGCCACTCGTGGCCCCGCTGAAGCTGAACGTCCCGAGCAATTCATCGGCGGCACCCACATAATTGCTCAACGTGGCAAAGGTCACGCCGTTGTTCGTCGGCATTTGCGGATTGCCGGTTCCTTCCGCCCAGGAATCATTCTGCTGCCACAGAATGGAATACTGGCCGGCGGTGCTGGTGTTGAATATCGAATTGTTGTTCGTCGCCGCGGTAAGCTGGAGTGTCACCGAGGTGATGGACCATTGGCCCACGCCGTAAATGCCGTCAAAGCTCGACTTGGCGCTGGCGAGATTGAACTGGAGCAGACTTTGAAATTCGCCCTGGGCTGAGCCTGCCGCGGAAACGGCAATTGCGCCGGCGCCACCATAGTTATTGTTTGCCAGGTTGCCGGTCGGACTGGTCGTAACGAAGGTGTCGAGCGTGGGGTTGAGGCTGAAGCTTGCGGATATGCCTGGCAAAGCCGTCAAAAAACCGCACCAGCAGAGCAAAGTACAAAGCGCCTGCCGAAAAGCTGTTGTCTTCATTCGATATATTCGTGAAAATATATCGTCCAGATGAATTGTAAAGTTGAAATCGATTCTCCGCGCCCCGGCCCGCTTCCGCACAGGAGCAGGGCAGGAGGATGGGCTCAGTGGAGCCTGGTGACGCTGCTTTTGGCGGAGCCCGTCGTGGCGCAAACATTCGTCGCTACGCTCAAGCCCGACGCGGACACGTTCGCGCGCTCATTCGCGCCCGCGAGCAATTACGGTGGTGGCGGCGCTCTTTCCATTTCTGGCTCGAACGCCGTCAACGGCTCGGCCGTGCAAAACGGGCTGTTTGATGCGCTGCTGCGTTTTCCCATGAACGGCCTGGTCGCCTCAATAAATGCGGGGCTGGGGCAGACAAACTGGGTCATCGCCCGTGCGCGGCTCGTAGTAACTGAAACGGGCATTCCCGATAATGACATTTTCAACCGTGGCGTGGGCGGGTTCGAGATTCGCTGGTTGTCCTTCGATAATTGGGTTGAGGGGAGTGGTAGGCCCACGATGCCGTCGGCGAATGGTCTCGCCTGGCAGGATTTGGTCGGAATCACCGGCACGAATGTGGAGACGTCCTTGGGAACGTTCACGAATTCGGGAACCGACGGGCAGAAAAGTTTCCCGCTCACGTTGGAACCGCATTTTGCAGCAAAGGCGATGGCGGGCGGAGAGTTGACATTGCGCCTTACCGCGGCGGATCCGAACGTGGGCTTCACCTTCAATTCACGCAACTTCGGCAACACGGGCGTGCAACCGTTTCTGCAGATCACGGCTGCGATCGATCCCCGCGCGGCAATCCAGAATATCGTTCTCTCGAATGGCGCTGTCGTGGTGCGCTTTTCAACCCTTTCAAATTGGAATTATCAGTTACAGTGTTCGGACGCACTCGGGGTAGGTGGGCCGGCGATTTGGTCGAACCTGCTCTTCATTCCGGCGCAACCAATGGCCGGCAACGCCATTTATCAGGATCAGCTCCCTACTCAGCAAAGGTTCTACCGGTTGTCCCTGACGCCGTAACGCGTGCCAGGGCCAATTGGCGGTGACAAACCGTCCCCGGGAAGACTTCAGCTCTCCTTGACAGTTCCGCCCGCTGAGATAAGGTGGAAGCAGTTGGAGGATATGATTCCAGATTGTATCGGAAACGAACGTCGAAGTAGTTCTTCGACTTCGCTGCTTTGTCTACGCGCGCCCCTGCTGGACAGAGTTGGTCTGCCTCCTCGACCAATCCGGGCTGATCCTGGTAAATCCGGGTAAATCCGGGTAAATCCGGCCAAAAAAATTCACGGCCACCTCCGGTCGGCGCCCGCCCGCCCGCGTTGAACCTTGAAGAGCGGCGGCACGCGCTTATAATCCGCCGATGCTCGATATCAAAATGATCCGGGAGCACCCCGAGGCAGTGCGCCAGCGTCTTGCGACGCGGGGCGCCGGGGATGAAGCCCGCCTGGATGAAGTGCTGAAACTGGATGAACAGCGCCGAAAGTTGCTCGGCGAAGTGGAAACCCTCAAAGCGCAGCGCAACCGTGTTTCCAAAGAGATCGGCACATTGATGGGGCAAAAGAAAATCGCCGAAGCCGAAGCGAAGAAGAAGGAAACCGGGGACCTGGGCGCGCGCATCAGCGAATTGGACAAGCAGGCGCAAGGTGTCGAAGTCCAGTTGCGTGAGGTCATGCTTGCGTTTCCCAACCTTCCGCACGAGTCCGTGCCGGTGGGTAAAACGGCCGAGGATAATCCCGAGCTTCGGGTGCATGGGAAGAAGCCGGAGTTCGCGTTCAAACCCAAGCCGCACGACGTGTTGTGCGAGAGCCTGGGCATGCTGGATTTTGCGCGCGCGACGAAGCTTTCGGGCAGCGGGTTTGTACTTTATACGAATTGGGGCGCGCGGTTGGAACGCGCGTTGATTCAGTTCATGCTCGACCTGCACACGAGCGAGCATGGATACACCGAGGTTTCCCCGCCCTTCATGGTGGGGCCGCAGTGTCTCGAAGGCGTGGGACAGTTTCCCAAGTTCAAGGACCAGTATTACGGCGTCGCCGAGGGTGACGCCGCCGAAGGACTGGGTAAGCTTTACCTGATACCGACGGCTGAGACGCCCGTGGCCAATATTCATCGCGAGGAAATTCTTAAGGAGTCGGCGCTGCCGGTTTGTTATTGCGCCTACACGCCCTGTTTTCGCGGTGAGGCGGGCGCGGCGGGGGTGGGGACGCGCGGCATGATCCGGGTGCACCAGTTCGACAAGGTGGAACTGATCCGCATCGTGAAACCGGAAGACGGTTACGCCGAACAGGAAAAAATGCTCGGGCACGCGGAGAAAATCCTGCAACTGCTCGGCCTGCATTACCGCGTCGTGATGCTGTGCACCGGCGACATGGGTTTTGCGAGCGCGCGGACTTATGACGTCGAGGTATGGGCGCCGGGGCAGGGCAGCTATCTGGAAGTTTCCAGCGTTTCGAATTGCGAAGACTTCCAATGCCGGCGAATGAACCTGCGGTACAAGACGGAGACCGGCGAAAACCGTTTCCCGCATTTGTTGAACGGGAGCGGCACGGCCCTGGCGCGGCTCTTTGTGGCATTGGTGGAGACCTATCAGCAGGCGGACGGCAGCATCACGATTCCCGTTCCTCTACAGCCCTATTTGAGGACCGAAAGGATCACTGCTTGATTCGAGTGCCCCTTGCGTCCGGGACGGTATGAAGATACTGCTCGCCAGCAGCGAAGTTCATCCGTACTCGAAGACCGGCGGGTTGGCCGACATGACCTCGGCCCTGGCGCGGGCGCTGGCACGGGCGGGCCATCAAGTGGGCGTGGTCACGCCGCTGTACGCGGAAGTGCGTGGGAATTTTCCGCAACTGACCAGGACGGACATTCCGCTGCAGCTCCAGGTGGGTTCGCAGCAAATCCAGGGCGAGGTCTTCACGCTGGCTCCCTGCGAGGGACTGACGATCTATTTCATCGGCCAGCCCAATTACTTCGAGCGCGGCGGACTGTATCAGGAGAATGGTGCGGACTACGCTGACAATGCGGAGCGGTTCATTTTTCTTTCCAAGGCGGTGGCTCATCTCGCGACCGCTCTGCCGTGGAAACCGGACGTGGTCCACTTGAACGACTGGCAGGTGGCGCTCGTGCCCTTGCTGCTCAAGCACCGGCAAAAATATGGCGGGCTGCAGCATCCGCCCGCGACCTGTCTCACCATCCACAATCTGGCCTACCAGGGAGTATTTCCCGCGTCGAAATATGGACTGACGAATCTGCCGGCGGAATATTTTTCACCGGCCGGCGTGGAGTATTACGGGCAGATGAGTTGCCTGAAGTCGGGGATCGTTTTTGCCGACGCGCTGACGACGGTGAGTCCTCGCTATGCGCGGGAGATTTTGACCCCGGAATTTGGCTGCGGCCTGGACGGGCTCCTGCGCCACCGGCAGAACATGCTGGTGGGGATCCTGAATGGCGTGGACTACGAGGAATGGGACCCCGAGCAGGATCCCTACTTGCGGGCGCCGTACTCCGAGGCGCGTTTCGAAAACAAACTGGCGAACAAGCTCGCCTTGCAAAAGGAATTCAACCTGCCGGTCAACGCCACCATCCCGTTGTTTGGAAATATTGGCCGCATGGTGCACCAGAAGGGCGTGGACCTCTTGCTGAGCGCCCTGGAAATGACCCTCGCGTCAGGGTTTCAATTCGTTCTGCTCGGCACCGGGGACGCGAATTTTCAAAGCGCATTTCAGGACCTGGGCCGGCGTTATCCTTCCCAGGTTTCAGTGCGCATCGGGTTTGACCAGGGGCTGTCTCATCGCATCGAAGCCGGCGCGGATTTCTTTCTCATGCCATCGCGGTTCGAGCCGTGCGGCTTGAACCAGCTTTACGGGCTGCGCTACGCCGCGATTCCCATCGTGCGCGCGGTGGGTGGCCTCGACGACACCGTGCAGGATTTCACGAAAGACCCGGTGCATGGCACCGGTTTCAAATTCGAGGAAGCCTCACCCGTTGCACTTGCCGGATCCATCCGGCGGGCTTTGGAGGTGTTCGCGCGGTCGGAAGATTTTCTGCGCCTGCGCCAGAATGCCATGCGCGCGGACTATTCCTGGGACCGGATGGGTGAGGAGTATCTCGCAGTTTACCAAAAGGCGTTAAAGGCCGGATGAGTTGCTGGGCGGTGCTTTTGCCCCGCGCTATGGCTTTAGCGACGGGGCGGTGTGGACAAATTCTTCGTGCAATTTGGCGTAAATCCCGCCCGCGGATACGAGCGTCGCATGCGTGCCGCGTTCAACAATGCGGCCATGATCGAGGACCAGCACCTGGTCGGCCTTGCGAATGGTGCTGAGTCGATGCGCGACCACAAAAGCGGTGCGTCCCCGCAGCAAAATCTCCAGCGCCTTTTGCAGCCGGGCCTCCGTAACCGAATCAATCGCGCTCGTCGCTTCGTCCAGGACGACGACGCGCGGATCGGCCAGCAATGCCCGCGCGAAACAAATCAGTTGCCGTTGCCCCAGCGACAGTGCCGCACTGCGTTCGCCGACCCGGGTCTGAAGACCTTGGGGCAGACCCTCGATCAGATCGAGGCAGTCGAGGTCCCTAAGCGTGGCGCGGACGTGCTCGTCACTGGCATCGGGCCGGGCAAAACGGATGTTGTCCGCCACGGTTCCGGAGAACAGAAAGCTGTTCTGCTGCACGCTGCCCATTTGCTTGTGCAAGGAGTCGCCGGTGATTTCACCAAGGTTATGGCCATCTATAAGTATCTGGCCAGCGGTGGGCAGATAGAACTTCTGCAGCAGCGCGGCAATGGTCGTTTTGCCGCTGCCCGTATGGCCTACGAGGGCGATGGTTTGACCGGGTTCGGCCACCAGCGAGATGTCGTTCAATACCGGGCGTCCGGGTTCGTAGGCAAAATTCACCGCCGCAAATTCCACCCGGCCTTCGATGCGGGGAAGGGGCTGCGCGTTGGGCGCATCCTGCCATTCCGGCTTTTGATCAATCAGGCGGAAGTATCTTTCCGCACCGGCCATGGCGGCGAGCGCCTGGTTATATTGGTTGCCGATGACCTGCACGGGTTCGAAAAACAGGTTCGCGAGAAATACAAAAGTCACCAGGTCGCCGACGTTCGTGTGCAACCAGCTCTCCCCGTGCAGCGCACCATAGCCGCCGACCAGAGCCATCACCCCCAGGAAGAGCTGGCTTTTCATCTGGAGCAGGGGGATGAACACCGCGGTCGCCTGCGCCACACCGACGTTGTTTTCTCCGTGGATGCTCAAAAGCTTGCGGAAAAAGCCGGCGTTGATTTCCTGCCGGACAAATGCCTGCGTGACGCGGATGCCACTGACCGACTCCGAGAGGGTGGAGGTGATGCGGCTCCAGCTTTCGTCGACGCGGCGCAGCCGCAGGATGACCTGGCGCCGGTAGCTCAGATTCAGCAACCAAATCACCGGTACCAGCGGCAGCATTAATGCGAAAAGCTTCCAATTATACCACGTCATTAACAAGGCGGAGACAACCATCTGCACGCCTTGAATGGTTGAGGCAAATGCCACGTCCTGTACGGCAACGCGAATGCTGTCGATGTCCGAGGCCAGCCGGCTGATGATGCGTCCAAATTTGGTCTTGTTGAAAAACGACATCGGCAGCGTCATCAATTTGTCCACGAGCTCGCGTCGCATGTCGTGAGCCACCGCCTCGCCCAATTCCAGCGCCAGCCGTTGGCGGAAATGCAACGTAATGAGCATGGCCAGCATCAGCACGAGATAGAGCAGGGCGTAGGCGTAAACGCCGTTGAGGCTCCGGCTGGCGATGGGTCCGTTGATCGTGGCGCCGATCAGCCAGGCGAGCGCGGGTAGTTGCAAGCCGCGGATAAAAGTGAGGGCGAAGAGCCACGTGCGGCGCGAACGATAAGGCTTCGTATAGCCCGCGATCCGCCGAATCATGGCCAGATTCAAGGGAGCTGTTTCCAATTCCTCATCGGACATCGGCCGGAAATGAGTAATCGCCTCGCGCGAGGACAGGGCGGACAGCCGGTTCGAAGTATTCGCGCGCGGTGTCGTCATACCACCTCCGTCGGGCTGAGGGTCAGGTCCATCAACTGTAGCAGCGCGGCCTCGCGATAGGGACCGGGCACTTGAACCAACTCCTCATGAGTACCCGTGCGGCTTAGCCGGCCATCTTCCAGCACCAGAATGGTGTTCGCCTGCCGCAGCAGACCGAGGCGGTTGGAAACGACGAAGGTGGTGCGCCCTTTCATCGCTTCGCGCAATGCTGCGGCAATTTCATGCTCCGTCTTCGGATCCACCGAAGCCGTTGGATCGTCGAGAATCAAAATCGGCGGTTCCAGCAGGAGCGCGCGCGCCAGCGCGAGTCGTTGCCTCTGGCCACCGGACAGGTCCACTCCGGATTCGCCGAGCACGGTTTCGTAGCCGTGCGGCAGTTCGAGGATGAAATCGTGCGCCGCGGCCGTTTTGGCCGCCTTCTCGATTTGCTCCTGCGTGGCTTGCGGATTGCCGAAGGCGATGTTCGCCGCGACCGTGTTCGAGAAAAGGAAGCTCTCCTGGTATACGATGCCGATTTGCCGCCGATAGGAGTCGAGGTCCATCTGCCGCAAATCCGTGCCATCGGCGAGCACGCGTCCGCGGCTGGGATCGTAGAAGCGCGGAATAAGCCCCAGCAAAGTGCTCTTGCCGGCGCCCGTCATCCCAAATATGCCGACCACTTGCCCCGGTTTAGCCGTAAAGGAGATTCCCTGCAGCACCGGCTCGTCGCGCGTATATTCAAATCCCACGTCTTCGAAAGCGATTTCGCCGCGCAGTTTCCCGGGCGCAACCGCATCAGCACCGCTTTCGACTTCGCGCGGTGTGTCGAGCACTTCGAATACCCGCCGTGCCGCGGTGAAACTCTGTTGCACGGAATTCGCGATCGTGGTGATGCTGGCAACCTGTCCGTTGAACTGTTGCAACAGCCCGGCAAACACCACGAGACCTGTGCCCAAAGTCACTTGATCATGAACGTAGAGCCAGCCTCCGTAGGCAAACAGGATCACGAGGCTCAACTGAGAGAAAAACTGCGTTGCCGGCGTGAACATGGAAACGTCCCTGAATATCCGCTTTTGCTGATTCGACACGAGGTTGTTGGCTTCCGCAAAACGCTGGACCTGATGGCTTTCGGCCGCAAAACCCTTGATGGTTTGCATGCCGCGCACGCTTTCCGAGAAAATCAGCACGAGGTCGTCAAACAGTTCGCGATTTTTCAGATATGCCGGCCGCAGCCGCGCCGAATAATGGCGGGTCACCCACCACAGGCCTGCCGTGACACACAGGCACGCCAGCGTGAGCCTGACATGGATGTGGAGCATGAAGAGGAAATACGCGACCAGCGTGAGCACCATGTTGATCCCTTGCAGGACCACGCCGTCCACAAACAATCGCGTATTCTGCACATCGCCCGTGACACGGTTGAAGATCGAGCCCGATCCGTGGATGTCAAAAAACCGGAAGCTCAGGTGCTGCAGCCGCGCGTAAACCCGGTCGCGCAACGCCGGCACAATCTTGCCCTGCGTCAGCCGGGCTGTCGCCATGTTGTAGTGGTAGGTGAGAAAAGCGCGCAACACCGCCTGCGCCACCAGCGCGATGGCCAGGGCGAGGACGATCTGGATCGGGCTCCATTGGGCCGGTGGATGCCATCCAAAGGGGTAGATCGGCGCGCGCTGCGTTTGATCCAAGGCATGCCGGACCACATCAATCACCACCCCGAGCAGTTGCAATCCCAGGAGGCCAAGCAGCAGAAGCAACAGGCTCAGCCCGAGCGAGAGCAGGCAGTCGACGCGAAACTCCCACGACAGCGCCAGAAGCCGGCGAACCAATTCGCCGGTTGCATACTCTCGCGTGAACTTCGATTGGGAGTTCGGTTCGCTCATTCTCAATCCTGCAGCATGAAGCGGAACTGCCCCAAAGTCCATTGTCCACGATCAGGACAAAACCGCCGAGGACGCGGACAGTTTTCGGGACACGTGCCGATTTTCTCAGCCCTGAGGGTGGCAATGGCCGTGCGTTTACATCAACTACGAGATATGAGGAAAATCAATGTGCTGCTCGCAAATACAGAGCGGAGATTTGGCAACGTGGTCGAAGCGATGATTTTGGATGTTTGCTTTGAACAGGCGACGGTGGAATTTACCCGGGTTTCCAAGGCGGCTGAACTCGCGCGGCTGGGCCGGTATGAGGAATTTGACCTGATCATTGTCTCGCCCAATCATTTGCTCCCGGGCCGCCCAGGCTCGGATGCGCGTCCGCTCCTGGAGGAAGTGCGGGACGGAGTTCTGGCGATTCGCGAAGTCTGCGAAACGCCGATCATCGCGGTTGGGGTGGCGGAGGAAGATAATTTTACGCTGCTGGAAGCTGGTGTTACCCAGGTTTTCGAGACACGGTACGACGCCGAGTGTCTGCGACCCGAAGTCCAGCGGGCGCTGGAGCTGGCCGAGCCAGTTGGAGCGCTGGAGGTGGAAGAAAGCCGCTGGTCATTGGGAAGTGTCTTTAGCCGCGGATTAGGCTTCCTGAAGAGCGCTTGATTCGAGGGATTTTCGAGGCCGTTACACCATAAGGCGGTTTCGACGAAAAGCGGGACGGCTCGTGCTCCGACGCTGAAAAACAAGGGGGCAAGCGGACACGAGTCGTCCCCGGTGTCGACCGGGCCGGCGCCCGCAGCATCAGGGTGGCGCAATATTTTCATTGTCGCCGGGCGGGCAGGGGAATAAGAGGATGAACGCCGCGCGGGCCTTTCTGCGCGCGGCCATGTGAAGCACAAACGCCCGCCCAAAACCAAATTGCCGCCGATCGCCCGGGCGCCAGCGCCGCCCAGGTCCCCGTCGCTCTGGTGGGTGCACGCACTGGTCCTGGCGGGCCTGATGCTGGCCAACCTCGCGCTCTATCACTCCACGGTTTCGCTCGGTTTTCTTTCGGTGGACGACCCGGATTACGTCCTGAATAACCCGTACATCGAAAAGCCGGACGGCGCGGCGCTGAAATTCATCCTCACGAAGTCCTATGCCGCCAACTACGCCCCGGCCAACCTGCTGAGCTACGCGTTGGATGTAGCCGTGGCCCACGGCAAGAGCGCGCCCGCAATCCATCTGTCCAACGTGCTGTGGCACGGGTTCGTAGTTTGGATGCTTTATTTGCTGGCGTTCACGATCCGCGCGGAGGTGTTCACCGCCACACTCGCGGCGCTGCTCTTCCTCCTGCACCCAACCCATGTGGAGGTCGTGGCTTGGATTTCCAGCCGGAAGGATTTGGTGGCGACGGGGTTCGCCGTGCTCGCGATGACCGGTTATTTGCGCTATCGGCGGGAGCTTAAAGGCCGGGTGAAATGGCTTTGGTACGCCGGAAGCGCGGCGGCATTCCTTGTCGCGAGCGGCGCAAAGCAGTCCGTGATTTTGCTCCCGGTGGTGATGCTGGCGTGGGATTTCCTCGTCGAACGCCGGCGCGATCTCTGGATGCTGGCTGACAAGCTGGTGTATGGCGCCATCACGATATTCTTCGGCTGGATGACCTGGCACGCGCAGCCGGCGACGAATCAGCATCCGGCACTGTTCGTTCTGGCCCTGACCGAGTTGACGAATCTCTGGCTGCTCACCGGGTTTGGCCAATACGCGCTCTTTCGACCGGCTCCCGATCCCGCGCTCTCGGCCTTGGGGCTCAAGATCGGGTTCATCGCTCTCGCCGCAGCCTGCTGGGGTGTGCCCTTGCTGCTGGCATGGGCTCGTCAGCCGGTGCGCGCCGTGATGTCCCTCTGGGTGCTGATCCAAATGATTCCGCCGATGGTGCTCAGTTTTCTGATTCCAATCACGGACCGCTATTTGTTTTTGCCGAGCGTGGGTGTTTGCTGGTTGCTCGCGGATCTCATCGGCGGGTTGGTCCGGGGTTTGCAGGAAGCAGCGAGGGCGAAAGCGAAGTCGAACCCGCTTTTTGCACGGCTCGGTTTCGGAATAGCGATCTGCCTCGCCGGTGTGTGGGGACTCAAGACCTGGAGCTATGTCGCGGAATGGAGCGATCCGCGTTCGGTGTGGTACGGGGCCAGTCTCAAAACCAAAAGCGCGCAGGTGAACCAATTCCTCGGTGAAATATACCAGGAAGCCGGCAATCGGGTGGATGCGTTCGTCAAAGCGGGCACTCCGCTCGAGGTTACGAACGAATTGCGAATGGCCGAAGTTGTGGCCGAGCCCGGCCAATTCGCCGGGCTCATTGCTGAATGGACAAACTCGACCGGCCAACGGACGAACTCGCTGGCGTATCGAGAGCGGCTTTGGTCGCTGGCGTGGGAACAATTTGAATTGTCCCTCGCACGTCGGGGCACGCTCAGCACGCCGAACCTGTTCATGAATCGCGGCCGGTTGCTCATCAGCCAGAACGAATCGAAGCGGGCGATTCCGGAATTCGAGGCGGCCTTGAGATTTGCCCGGTTCAGTAATTACGACGTCGTTCGTCAGGAAACTTCGATCCACGCGATGCGGGCGATCGGCACGGCTTACTGGCACCTGCGCGATTACCGGCAGGCGGAGCGATGGTTCATGGACGCGCAGGTGTTGCAAAGGCAGTCGGGAAAAGCCTGGATTCCCTCGCTTGATCAGGAGGTCGAGCGGGTGAAAAAGCTGGCGGAGGCGCAGCCGGTGGTGAAGTAGTTTTGTTTCCGTAGCAGACGAGGTGACGAGGCTCCATTCATTCGGAAGCCGGTAGGCATTCGATTTCACGGAGCCTCGTCACCTCGATTACGAAATAGCTATTTGGGCCATGCTGGTTCTGATTTTTTCAATTGTTCCACTACGTCGGGAAATTGGGAGAAAACATTCGTCCGTTCACCGGGGTCGGACTCGATGTTGGCCAGGAACCAATGGCCGTCCAGGAGATGAACCGGGGCGGTTTTGGCGGTGTCGTCGGGATCGTAAAGAAGTTTCCAGGGCCCTTTGCGCACGGCCCATTGTTTGCCGGAGCGCCATTGCAGCACATCGTGCGGACTGGGCGCATCGGCGGAGCGGATGACGGGCGCGATATTGCGGCCACTGAGATTCGACGCGGCCAGGTTCACGCCGGAGAGGTCCGCAAGCGTGGGCAGCCAGTCGCAACCATGAACGATCTGGTTACGGACTTCGCCTTCGGGCAGATGCCCTGGCCAGGAAATGATGGCGGGCAACCGGATGCCACCTTCAAAGAGACTGAACTTCGCGCCGCGATAGGGTCCCGCGCTGCCGCCGCCGAAATGGGCGCGTTCCTCAGTCGAGTGGCCGTTGTCGGATTGGTAGATGACGATCGTGTTTTGTGCGAGCCCAGCGTCCTGCAGAAACTTCATCAGGCTGGCGACGCGGTCATCGAGCGTGGAGACGAAGGCGGCATACAGATTCCGCGGATACGGGACTTTGTGTGACTGGTAGTAGTCGAGCCATTTGGGATCACCCTGATACGGGTAGTGGGGCATGTTGATGGCGAAATACATGAAGAACGGCTGGTTCTTGTGAGCAGTAATGAACGCCTCGGCCTTCTCGAGCATGAGATCCGGGAAGAATTTTCCGGGCATGCGAACACGGGCGTTATTTTCCCAGAGATCCTGGCGATTGGGTCCGGCCCAGTAGAAGAAGTGGGAATAGTTGTCTATGCAGCCGCCCATGAAGCCGAACGAGTAATCAAAGCCCTGGTCGAGCGGACGATGGCCCACGCCCGAGCCCAGGTGCCATTTGCCAATGTGCGCGGTCGCATAACCGGCGGCGCGAAACATTCCGGGCATGTTTATCTCGTCTTTGGGCAGGCCGCTACCGGCATAGGTATCGAGGGCCTCTTCTTTTTCAGTTGGCGGCGCCGGGCCATTGCCGGGCATGCCGACGAGCCACGGGTAACGCCCGGTGAGCATGCCGGCGCGGGAAGGGGAGCACACCGGCGCGGCGGAATAAAATTGCGTGAAGCGGACGCCGTGCGCGGCGAGGGCGTCAATCGCCGGCGTCTGGATGTCCTTGGCTCCGTAGCACCCGGCATCAATGCTCCCCTGGTCGTCGGCCATGATGAAGAGGACGTTCGGTTTGGGTGTCGGCGCGGCTGCGAGAGGCGGCGCGGACAACAGCGCCAGGAACAGGCAAGCGGTGGGGAGAAGGCCAGGTTTCATTGCGGGAATAGTGACGGTGAGCGGACGAAAATTCAATCGAGGTTGTGGGTGGGCTTCCATGCGATGTTCGAGGGCCAGAGGAGATTAGGATTAGGACGGGGGTTTTGGGGGCCCCCATCTTTTTTGGCTCGATTGGGCTTGATGAGGCTTGATTGCTGGGGTTTCGGGCTTGATGGCGGGCTTGAAGCCGGCTGGATGGCGGCCAGTCATGGGCTTAAGGGCGGCTGGATCTTGGCCTGTTGGATGGGCGGCGAAGCGGTCAAATTGGCGTTGTTGTAAGCGGAATTCAGGCTATTCGCTTGCGGCCGGGCGAGCGGCTGGATGCGTGGCTCGTCTTCGGGGAGCACGCCGAACATGCGCCGGCGCATATTATCGAGCTTTTCATCATCGGTGAGTTCGTCGGGATGTCGGGAGAAGCGCAGCGCGTCGGGGCGGCTGCGCCAGTTGCGGAAGGAGTTCTGCTTGTAGTCGGAGAGGTTTTGCGGGGAGCGGGGGATGCTTTTGAATTTGCGAGCGAGGACGGCCTGGACTTCGGGCAGGGAGTTGAGCCAGGTGAGAATGGATTCAGGGGAGTCGGCGTGATCGAGGCGTTCATTAACCTGTTCGCGCAGTCTGGCTGAGAGACTGGAAATCTTGCGTGTGTTCGTCATAATCGCATCCCTTTCGGGGGAAAGGATAAGGGGGTCACCTGGACAACGGCTGTCCAAGTGAAAGAAAATGTTTTGATAGAGAACAGGAAATGCAACAGGCAAGCCTGGAAGCCGGTTGAGGAGGCTGGAGATCTGGAATTGCGTCAGATCCAGCCCAGTCGAAAAGGCTTTTGTTCCGTACTGGTCTCCGCAGGGGTGTCGCCTTCGAAAAGCATTTTTGATTGATTGGCAGTTTGACGGAAGTGAAACCCGGTCGCGGAGGGCGTCACGGTGATATCAATCCGGCGATCCTCGCCGGCGTTCGAGTGGAAAAACTCGCTCCAGAGCGTTCCGCCCTGGTCGAGTTTGATGCCTATTCGATAAATGCCGTGAGAGATTGGAGTGATATGGCACTGAGCCGCTCCCTGGTTGAACAGCACCGGCGACGGCAAATTCCCTGATTCGACGGTCACCGTTTTCCATGGAATTGATTCCAAATGAAGAATCAGTGCCGAGGGGGCGCGATCGCGCAGGAAAGGTAACACAAGCAGAAGTCCCAGCACGAAGAAAAATCCAATCACCCCGGCAATGAAAAGAAACCGTTTCATTCCGATGAGAAAGATGTCCGGGATTGGATTAAAATTCAATCGTAGTTTCCCAAGACCATGGATGATGTAATATTTGTAGCACAATGCAGCATGCGCGTTTCCTGTTCGGTTTGTGTTTGTGCGCGCTGTCATGTCTCCGCGCCCAGGCCACGCCGGATTTGAAATTCGACGTGGCGACGTTTTGCTGTCATTGCGCGCCGGACAATACCTTCTGCCAGACCCAGTTCGATCACCTCAATTTTCCCACCACCAACGGGCACTACATCGCCATGGGCAGCGATGCACACCGGATGGAACTGGCGACCAATGGCAACGCGCTGGCGGTCTATTACGACACGTTCAATGTGGGTTATTCCTCCAATTCCGCGGCGGTGCAGGCGGCGTTGATCAACCAGTATGCGGAGGACGGATTTACGAACACGGGCGCGCGCCCGGACTGGATCGTGCTGAATGAGATTTCGTCCGGGTTGTGGCCGTCGGACGCCAGTTACCGGGCATGGGTGCGCGACGTGGTGGCGGCGTTAAAGACCACCCACGGCTTCAATGTGATCCTCTATTCGCCATTTCCCAATCCGGCGAACAATGCGGCGGATTGGAAGGCGGTGGCGACGAATGCCTATATCGGGGTGGAAAATTACATCAGCGGGGCCGAGGCACAGGGATTTGGTTTTTCGGTGAGCGCATGCCAAAGCGTTTATCAGAGTTCGATTACGAGTTACACAAACCTCGGTGTGCCGAGGGGCAAGGTGATGTTGGGCGAGCATTTCGGGCAAACGACGAGCGGCACGGGGTGGGGGCGGGATGGCGTGACTTCAAATAATTGGGACAGCGCGATACGCGTACGAAACCAGGCGGCTCAGAATATCGCTTTCGCGGGTTATCTTACCTACGCCTGGGCGAAGAACGCGATGCTGGTTTCGGATGACGAGTTGGTGCATTACGAAGACACGTATCGCACAAATCAATTGCCCTCGCCGACCCCGTTGAGTCCCCCGTTCGTTCTCGTCCAACCCGCGAGCCAATCGGCAATCCAGGATGGCAGCGTGGGATTTAGCGTCTTCATCGCGGGAAACGCGGCGCGAACCTATCAATGGCGGTTCAACGGAACGAACCTGCCCGGAGCGACGCTGAGTACGCTCACGTTGACGAATTTGCAGCTTACCAACGTGGGCGCTTACAGCGTGCTGGTGAGCAATACGGCCGGATATGTTTTGAGCTTGAATGCATTGCTGAATCTCTCGGTGCCGCCGCTGGCTTTCGACGCATTCAATTATCCAGTGGGGACCAACCTGATTGGCCAGACGAGCCCGGACGGGCACTCGTGGACCGCGGCGGGGTCGGGCGCGGGTGTGAACATGATCGCGGCCGGCAATTTGAACTGGCCCGGACTGAGTCCATCGGCGGGCAACTGCGTTCAGTATGGCGTGTCGAGTGGGCCCAGCGCGCGATTCAACTTCGGGGCGGTCACTGCCGGTACGGTTTACTATTCTTTTCTCCTCAAGGTGACGGACCTGGGGGCGCTGGGGACGGGTGGCGGATTTTTTGCCGCCTTCAACAACGCCACGGGCACGCAAGCCGGGACGCCCACGACCATCGCCGCCGGCGCCCAGACCCGGCTGTCCGGGAGCGGCTATAACGTCGGACTCAAGAAGGCCGGTTCGGGAAGCGTCTTTGACACAACGACTTTCAACGTGGGCGATACGGTTTTTCTGGTGGGGGCCTATACGTTCAACACCGGCAGTACCACCGACGATGTTGCGGCCATGTGGATCAATCCCCCGTCCGCAAACTTCGGCAAACTGAACGCCCCAACGCCCAGCCTGACTTCGACGGGCACGGCGGATTTGAGCGCGAGCCCGTTGCAAATCGCCAGTTTCGTTTTGTTTCGGCGCGGGGATGGGTCAGCCACCTTGCAGCCGGCGGCGATGCTTACGGATGAATTGAGGATTGGAACAAGTTGGGCGAGCGTCACGCCGCCAGATGTCGTTACCGTGCCGCCGACGTTGAGGATTGAACATGCGGGCGCGAGTGTGTTGATGCATTGGCCCACGAATCCACCAAGGTTTGCACTGCAAACATCGGGCAGTGTGACAAATGCGAGTGGATGGGTTTCGGTGACGTCGCCAACCGTGGTGGTAGGGGTGGAGAATTTCGTTACGAATGCAGTTAGCGCGACGAACAAGTTCTATCGTCTCCAGCAGGTGCCGTAGTTGTAAATGGTTTGTCCCTGTTTCGAGGGCCAAAGGCCCGGCCCAATACCAGCCTGGGTCGAAGGCCCAGGAAAGGCTGTTCCATAGAAGAAGCGGACGATGCAAAGTGGACCGGGCTTACAGCCCTTACATCATTTTGCGAACCTGTTCCTGGGCCTTCAGCCCAGGCTGGCATGGGGCCGCGCCGTTGGCGCTTTAACCGCCAAACATCGCCCGGCAAATCAGGATGGAAGCAATGACCCCTACCGTGTCAGCCAGGAGTCCGGCGATGACGGCGTAGCGGGTATTCTTAACGCCGACGGCACCAAAGTAAACGGCGAGCACATAGAAGGTGGTTTCAGTGCTGCCGTAAATGGTGCCCGCCGTCCGGGCGATCAGGCTGTCCGCGCCGAATTGTGTGGCGAGATCGGTGAACATGGCGAAGGTGCCGCTGCCACTCAGCGGCCGGATCAGCACCATCGGCAGCAATTCCACGGGGAAGCCAATATGTTTCAGGCCTGGCCCGAGGGCATTACTCAGCATATCAATGCCGTGTGCCGCGCGGAACATCCCGATCGCGACCAACATGGCGACGAGGTAGGGCACAATCTTGATGGCCACGTCGAAGCCTTCCTTGGCGCCATCGATCAACTCCTCATACACCCGCACCCCGCGAAGCGCGGCATAGAGCGGGAAAAGCGATAACAGGAGCGGAATGGACAAAGTGGAGACCGCGCTCACAATTCGTATGAAGAGCGTCCGATTCGCATCGTCCGGCGGCACGGTGATGTGAAACGTTTCGGGAAACGCCAGCCGCGCGAAGAACCAAAGGAACATTACGAAATATGCCGCGAGGACAAACATGCCCCACACCGGGAGCGGCTTCAATGTGGCCGATTCCTTGACCGCAGGTTTGTCGGGAGTGAGCGTGGCCGCGGTTTCTCCCGTGGGTGCGGTTGTGGCGTAGGCCGATCGTGGCACGCGGAAAAAGGGCAGTCCGCCCAGGAACTTCGCCGCCGCCACACCGCAAATGGCGGCGCAGGACGTGGCCATGATCGAGGTACCGACGATGGCGAACGGGTCTTTTGCGTGCTGTGCCGAAAGCACCGCCACCGCCGTGACCGGAATCAGCTGTACGGAGCTGGTGTTGATGGCGAGGAAGGTACACATCGCATTCGTCGCGGTGCCTGGATGCGGATTGAGTGATTCCAGGTCTTTCATCGCGCGCAGTCCCAGGGGAGTGGCGGCGTTGCCCAAGCCAAGCATGTTCGCGGCGATGTTCATCAACATCGAGCCCATGGCCGGATGTTCCACCGGGACGTCGGGAAAGAGCCAGCGCATGAGCGGACGCAACCAGCGCGCGAGGAGGGCGACGAGTCCTGCGCGTTCGGCCAGTCGCATGATGCCCAGCCACAGCGCCATGATGCCGATGAGCGGAAACGCCGTATCCAGCACCGCCACCTTGGCGCGCTCGAAGCTGGCATCGGCCACCTCTTTCAGATTGCCGTTGACGCCGCCAAGGATGACGGCAGCCAGGACAAGGCCGAGCCAGATGTAATTGAGCACGCGCGGAGATTAGCGATGCCGAGCAAAAAGCCAATCGAGAATCGTGTGCCAATAGTCGTAGCAGCCGAGGTAACGAGGCTCTATTTATTCGAACGCGTGAATGCTCCCGATTAAATAAAGCCTCGTTACCTCGGCTGCTACGTTTGGATTCCTTACTCCTTGACGTACGGATAAAGCGTGTGGTTCGGCCAATACATCCACGTGTCATTCAAATGCGTGTTGTTGTAGCCGCCGAAGAGGAGCAGGCTGTCGCCCGTCCAGACAGTGCTTGCAATGCGCGGGGAAGGGGCGCCGATGTTGGACAATTCGGACCAGGTGTCGGTTGCGGGATCGTACATGGCGCCGGTGCCGACGTAACGCGCCGGGTCGCTGGTGCCGTTGACGCCTTCGTCGTTTACGCCGCCCCAGAAAATCATTTTGCTGCCGGTCCAGAGTGCTTGCGTGAGCACACGGCCCTTCGGCGCGCCGATGCTGCTCATGCGCCGCCATTTGTCGGTCTCGGGGTTGTAGCGCGCGCCGTCGTCGAAGCACTCCGCTGCACTATCCTTCTCGCGGGAGCCACCGCCCCAGATGATCATTTCCTTGCCGGTCCACACGGCAAGCGGATGGACGCGCGGGCTGGGGGCGCCGTCCAGGGAGATGTCGCGCCAGGAATCCTTGGCCGGGTTATAAATGCCGCCGTCGTTCAAGCCCTGGGTGGTGTTGGCGCCGCCCCAGACGATTACCTCCTTGCCGGCCGCCACCATGGCGTTCCAGCAGCGTTTGCTGGGCGCGCCTTTGGTCGTGATTGTTTTCCAGGAGTCGGATAAAGGATCGTAGCGTCCGCCGGTGTTCAGATGCGCGTCGGCGTGGCCGCCTTGATAGCGGCTGTGCGAATCGGTGTAGCCGCCCCACACACACATTTCCCGACCGTTCCAAACGGCCGCGGCATCGAAGCGTTCGGAGGGAGCGTTCTTCATGGAAACCGGCGACCACAAATCCGAATTGGGATTGTAGCGCGCGCCGTCGCCGTGATTGAAATCGTTGCCATTCTCGCCGCCGAAGCCGCCCCAGATGATCATTTCCTTACCGGTCCACACCGAGGAGGCGCCCGTGCGGGTACTGGGCCGGCCTTTGGAGGGAAGTTCGCGCCAAACCTTGGACGCGGGGTTGTAGCGTGCGCCGTCGTCGAAACTGACGCCCATGCCTTCTCCGCCGAAGACAACCATCTCCTTGCCAGTCCAGGCAATGGCGTTGCCGGAACGACCCTTGAGCGGCGAGGCCGCTTGTTCCTGCCAGGCGGGTCCGGTCCGGTCCTTTGCCGAAGAATCCTGCTGATAGCCGGCCTTAAGCAATTCCGAATCCGCGGGACTCGGTGAATACAGCACGCCGCCGATATTCAATCGCCGTTCCTCGACCGGTCCCGACGCGAAAGGCGAGGATCTCAGTCTGCCGTCGCCTACATTGAACGTCTGGGCGAGTTTGGGGTTTCGCTGCCAGGCGTTCGAGGTGGTTTTAAACAAAGCCGGGTTTTCCACCTTCATTGCGGAGCGAGTGGTAAAGGGGTCACTGGCCGCCTTGGGCGCTGTGGGCGGGGTGGGCGGCTTCGGTGGAACCGGAGGAACCGGCGCGATGGGGATGGCGGGAGGCGGAGACATTTTCAGCGGCCGTGAGGGGATGCCAGGCTGGGGGGGAGACACCGGCTCGGGTGGTGTTGCGCCATGTTCCTGCAGGGCCAGAAGGATTTCGTCGGCAATTTCGCCAGACCGGGGAGTGGTCCGGAGACGGGATTCGAAAGTATTCTCGGATGGATAGCGCAACTGCATGCCGATGCCCACATTCTGAGTCTGATACGCTGAATTCCGATACTGGGCTCTTAGTTGAGTCGGAGTTGCTCCGTTCGTGGTAGCGAGGTTCGGGTCGGCGTGATTGGCGAGGAGAAACTCGACCATGGAAGATTGGCCGGCCTTGGCGGCGGCCGCCAAGGGAGTCATGCCATGATCATCGCGCGCGTTGATGTCCGCACCTTTGTCGAGCAGCGCTTTGGCGGCGTTGGTGAGGTCGGCGCGGGCCGCCCAGTGAAGCGGAGTTTCGCCAGCGCGATTGGTTTCTGACGCTTTCGCGCCGGCCTGGAGCAGCTTTTCGAGAATACCAGGCTGCCCGAGCGCATAGTACAACGGTGTCATCCCGAACTCACCGCGCTCGGTTGGGTCGGCTTCGTGATCCAGAAGCGTTTGAACCACATTAGTCAGGCCCTGGCCGATGGCAGTGAGCAACGGTGGAACTCCCTTTCCTCCGGGAAGGTTTACGGCAGCATGTTTGGCGAGCAATAATTCGAAAAAATCCGGCTGGCGTAACCCATAGTTCATCGGCCGGCTACCGTTTTGCTCCGGGATATCGGGGTCGGCATTGTGGTTCAACAGCCAGCGCGCCATGTCCCATTTTCCCTTTTGGCAGGCGATAAGCAGCGGCGTTGCCGATTTTTGGTCGGTGGCGTTGAGCTCAGCGCCTTTGGAGAGCAGTGCGTCGGCGACGGCGATGAAGCCCTTTTCAGCGGCCCGGTGGAGGGGCGTCTGGCGGTTATTGTCGCGAGCGTTCACGTCCGCGCCGTGAGCCAGCAACAGTTCAACCATGGACTTGTGTCCATTGGCTGCGGCGGCGTGAAGCGGCGACGAAAGATTGTCGCCAACGGAAGTGCTGGCTCCGTTGTTCAGCAGGAACTCGGCCACCACGAGTTGTCCGTTGGCCGCGGCTTGAAGCAATGGGGTTCCGGTCGTGCCCATCGAGTTGATCAGGTCGGGGCTGTCCTTGATGAGGGCCTGGATGCGTTTGACTTCCTCGGCTTCGGAACTGGTGGGAGCAGCGGCTGCGGCAGCAGGGGGGGCGCCTGCCGCCGGAGCCGTGATCCCCAGCCCGGTTAAATTCTGCCGGCTCAGGGTCGCGAGTTGGATTTGATCGGAGAACTCGCGCAGGATGCGTTCGTATTGCGCGGCCGCATCGGCTTTGTTGCCTTGTTTGCGGTAACATTCGCCGAGTCGGAAAATGGCGGTAGCGGCGAGCTTGCGGTCCTTGTCGAACTGCCCGGCCACGGACTGGTAGGCCTGGATGGCCGCGGGCAGGTTTTGGTTGGCCTCTTCCTCGAACAGCCCCTTTTGCAGGGAGGAAGTCAGGTCGTTCGTGCCGTTGGCCCCGCGAGCGACGAGAACCATGAGTGCGATAAAATGCGTTAGGAGGATTTTGGTCTTCATGAGGATGAGATTGGTTTAGCGTGCGCGGCTTAAGGGTGAGCTGCCGGCCATACGGCTGAGAATTTGGTGGGCTTCATCGGTTTGTACCTTGTCTTCAGCGTCGGAGGCGAGCCGATCCGCGGCCAGGTCGGCGACGAAGCCCAGGCCGTTGACGATGAATTTGCTCGTGGACTCATCGTTGCGTGAGAGTTCCGCGTCCAGTTGGAGGACGTTGCCGGAGATGATGGTTTCGATGGTCGCGGCGGCACGGGGCGTGCCGTTTTCGCGGACGTCATTCAGGATCGAGCTGAGCTCGATGGTGGTGTGCATCCGGTCGGTGACATTGATGAGATGTTCGGCGGTGGCGATCCGGGTTTGAACCTGGAGGTAGTTAAACAGGATGCAGGCCAGTGCGGCGCCGGCAACGAGGGTCAGCCCTTCGAGGAGCGGGGGGCGGTTGTAGATTTGTGTTTTCATATTCCGTTCCTATTACAAAGCCACGGTGGCAGGGAATCCGACAGGGTTTGTCACGGAATTGTAAAATCCCCGGACGGGGCAATGCTCGAAGTGCCAGCTAAACTTCAAATACCAAACTTCAAACTTCAGGGAATGGGGGCAAGCTCCAAACTTCAACTACAGCAGTTTTACTAAAACTGTAGCCGCCGAAAGGTAGGGCCGGCAGTCCCTGCCGGCCGCGGCGTCGCTGCGCGCGGCCACATAATAATTTAATTTGCTCTAGAGTTCCAGACGATAGCCGACACCGTGGACGGTTTTGATCCACTTGGGATTGTCGGGATCTTTTTCGAGCTTGGAGCGGAGGCTGGCGATATGGTTGTCGACGGTGCGGGTGGTGGGGAAGGCGGCGTACCCCCATACGACGTCCAGGAAACGCTCGCGCGAGATGGGTTCGCCCGCGGCTTCGGCCATGAGGCGGAGCATGGCGAATTCCTTCGCGGTGAAGCGAAGCTGTCGGCGGCCGCTGTGCGCGGTCTGGCGGGCGAGGTCCACTTCGACGTCGCCGATTTTCAATTTGGCAACCGCTTTGGTGCGGCGTTGGAGCCGACGGAGCATGGCGCGGACGCGGGCGAGGAGTTCGTCGGTACTGAAGGGTTTGACAAGGTAATCATCCGCGCCGGCGTCGAGTCCGGTGACGCGGTCTTCAACCAGGCCTTTGGCGGTGAGCATGAGCACGGCGACGGATTCGCCCAGGCGCCGGAGTTCGGCACAGACAGCGAAGCCATCCATTTTGGGCATCATGACATCGAGGAGAATGAGGTCCGGTTTTTCCTTCAGGGCCTTCGCCAGGCCGGCTTCGCCGTCGGCAGCGGAGAGGACGCGGTAGCCTTCGCCGGACAGGACGTCCGTGATGGCGGTGCGCATGGGGGCTTCGTCTTCGATGATGAGGATGCGTTCCATGGGACTAGAAGAAAAAGTCGAAATCTGAAATCCGAAATTCGAAACAAATTAAAAAATTCGAATCTAGCGAAACAAAACGAAATGCACAGAAGGGAACGAGGTTAATGCAGAAAGAAAGCAGCCCGCTCCTAATGGTCTTTCTCTGTGCCTCTGTGTCTCTGTGGTTCATCAGGCCTTGGCTTCTTTGGGTGTGATGGGGAGCTCGATGGTGAAACGGCTGCCTTTTCCCGGGGCGCTTTCGACGAGGACGCGGCCGGCGTGGGCTTCGACGATGTGTTTGACGATGCTAAGTCCAATGCCGACGCCCTGGGTTTCGCGCCGGAGCTCGGAGCCGCGCCGGTAGAAGCGTTCGAAAATCTTTTCGTGCTCCTCACTGGGAATGCCCGGGCCGTGGTCCTGAACAAAAAGTTGAATGCGGTCGGTTGAGGTGGACGAGGTTTGCAAGCCGACGGTCACGGTCTGGCCGGCGGCGGAATGTTTGATGGCGTTGTCGATGAGATTCACGAGCGCTTGTTGGACGGCTTTGCCGTCCGCTCGCGGTTGGATCGTAGCCAAAGCGGCGGGTGCGGGAAGGAGTTCGAGCTTCACCTGTTTCTCGGCGGCGTAGTTTTGGAGGAGCGTCACCGTCTGGCGCACCAGTTCCGGCAGGTCGGTGGGTTCGAGTTCGTATTGTTTGCGGCCTTGCTCGATGCGCGAATAGTCGAGGACGTTTTCGATGAGCGAGGAAAGCCGGCGGCATTCCTGGACCATGAAGTGATAATATTCTTGTTGCCGCGCAGCATCTCCCACCTTGCCACGTTCGAGGCTCTCAGCCATGAGCCGGACCGAGGCAATGGGGGCGCGCAGTTCGTGGGAAACGCTGGAAACGAAATTGCTTTTGAGTTCGTTCAGCCGGAGCTGTCGTTGCAGTCCCCGCCAGGAAGCGAGGACTCCCAACAGCGCGGCGAGAGAAGCCGCGGCCACGAGGCCACCCATGAGCAGTGCGTGACGACGATACGCCGCGTAAAGAACCTGCGAATCCGCGAGATAGAGCTGCACCACGAAGCGAGGCCGGCCCGGAACGCCGCCGGCCGTGGATAATTCCGTGCCTGTAAAGGGGAGGCTGCCACCGGCTTCGGCAAAAATCATGCGCGAATCAATTGCTGAAGCCGAAACGCCCGAATCCGCCGTCCGACCCAGCGGCTGGCCTTCGAGCCAGACGGCGACACCCAGGTAGCCGGGGAGTTTTACGTCCACGTTCGCCAGCGCCCGGCCCAGGGAGCGTTCGAGGGCGGATTGCGGCAGCGCCCTCACGGTAATCTGCGGCGGCGGAGCCGGCTGGCCCGGTTCAACGGCCGCTGGCATTTCGGGTGGCCGGAGCGAGCACAACCAAAGCATCCCGGCCTGCTCGATCCAAAAACTGGCCGGACTTCGCGTATTGAGCCGCCCGCTCTGGGAGAGTTGTGCGGCCAGTTCATGCATGCGCGCGTTGGCGAGCCAGAGCCGTTTCCACGCCTCCACGCCGGCGGGGAGCGCGGATTGCGGATTCAGGGCTGCGACCTGGGCCAATTTGTCGAGCAGGCTGGGGACCAGCGGACTCGGCGCGCGCCACACTTGATCGGGGATTTCATTCCAAAGCGCTTCGGTGGGGCCGGTCTTCAGCGAATAACGAAGCGCCTCGGCGTAGGCGAGATTGGGCAAGGGCAGCCCGGTGTCGCTCAGGATATCGCGACTCGATTCGGCGAACTGCAGCGCCTGCGTAACGGCGTCAGCCGGCGGCATGGACGCCAGTTGGGCGCGCAGGGCGAGGAACATGGCGTTGGTGATCGCCGGGGGTGATGGGGCGAGGTCGAGAAATCTGGCCACCTGTTCCGGGAAAGCGGAGGGATCCTGCGCCGCGGAATCTCCGGATTGGAGCGCGGCCCACTCGGCGCGCTGTTCGGTGGAGAGACGAGTGAACCAGGGAGGCGGTTGCGGCGCGGGATTGAAATCGAGCGCGCCGGCGAAATGGCCCTCGGGCGTGAGCAGGAACGAGCAGGGAAAAACTTCGTCGGGTTGTAGGCCGGGGAATTCGGTTTGCCACTCGGCGAGCTGGGAATTGTAGCGTTGCGCGGGATCGGCCACGGCCTGGTTATCGAACGCCTGGGTTCGATGGCTGCCCGGCCAGGCACCGGCGACGTCCTCTTCGTGTTGTAGCCAGACGTGGGAGAAACGTTCGAACCGCGAGAGCAGCGCGCCCCACGGACGTTCGAGGCTGGTGGCGTATTGGCGGGCGAGTTCCTCGGCGCGTCGGCGCGCGTCGCGCTCCACGGCGGCGCGATTCTGGATGATGGCGCTGAGGGCGATCGCGGCAATGACCACCACCGGCAGCAGGATGCACACTGCCTGCCACACAAAAGCGGGTTTGGATCCGGATCGCGAACTCATTCAGGCAGATTAGCCAGCCGACCAGACTAAACTGCCGGAAAAACCGGACTTGTCACGGAATTGTAAAATTCCGGAGAAAGTAGACTCAACCGCTAATGAACGCTAATGGGGGATCAGAATCGGAGAAGCCGAAAGGCTCTGGCCAAAAAGTGGGGGCAAAAATATTCAAAAAATGCCGGGAGCAGCTGCGAAAAAACCAAGCAATTTCAGAGTCTTCTGTCTTCTGAGGAGCCGGTCGGTTCAAGCCAGAACTTCCAGCGCCCGCAAGGTGGCGGCGTTGCGGCTTTCGACACCGAGTTTTTCGTAGATGTGCTCGAGGTGCTTTTTGACGGTGGCGGAGCTGATGGAAAGGATCTGGCCGGATTCGCTGTTCGTTTTGCCCTGGGCGACCCAGAAGAGAATTTCAGCTTCGCGGGCCGAAAGTCCGAGTTGCTCGAGGGGTTTGGGGGAAGTGAAATCCGCTTTAAAGCCGCTGCGCTGTTGGGCGCGTTCGAGCCGCGCTTCGATGGTGGCGAGGAGGTCGTCGAGTTTGACGGGTTTGATGAGGTAATCGTCGGCGCCAAGGTTCATCCCGGTGCGGACATCGGTGCGTTCGCCTTTGGCGGTCAGGAAGACGAACGGAATGCGCGAGGTTGAATCGTCCTTGCGCAGGGCGTCGAGCACGGCGTAGCCGTCCATGTTGGGCATGAGCACGTCGCACAGGATGAGGTCGGGCAGCTCGCGGCGGGCGGCTTCGATGCCGGCGAGGCCGTCGCCGGCGAGGACCGGGCGGAATTCCTCGAGCTGGAGGATTTGTTCGAGGTTGGCCCGCATGGCGGGTTCGTCTTCAATGACCAGGATTTTTTTCATGTGACTTTGGCGGCGGCTTCGCGGGCACGGCGGTGGACAAATTCGGTGTGAGCGGGCGAGAACAGGGGCAGCCAGACGGTGACGACGGTGCCGGCGCCTTCCTCGCTCTCGATTTCAATCCTTCCGCCGTGACGCTGGACGCAGTGGCTCACGATGGCCAGGCCGAGTCCGGTGCCTTGAATGGTCGCCGCATTTTTGCCGCGGTGAAACGGCGTGAACAGGCGCGAGCGGTCTTCCGCGGGAATGCCCATCCCGCTATCTGTCACGGTGAATACCGCGTTGCCTTCTTCGCGGATGACTTCGATAAAAACCTTTCGACCCGCCGGGGAATATTTGATCGCGTTGGTGAGCAGGTTCGAGAGGATGTGGCGGAGCAGATTTTCATCCACGCGCGCGGGTTCGGCCATGACGCCCACGCTCAGCTCGATGGGGCAACGGCGATTCGTGGCGGAGGTGACCTCGTCGACGACGGTATGGCAGAGCACGGGCAGGTCGAGCACGCCGGGCTTGAAGTCAATGCGGCCCGCCTCGGCGCGGCTGAAGAGCAGGACGTCCTCCATGAGCGCGCTCATGCGATGCACGGAAGCGTTGATGGCCTCGAGATGCTCGGCGCGCTTCCCGGAGGCCAACCGGTCGAAATAGCGCGAAAGAATTTCCGAGGAGCCAAGGATCAACGCCAGGGGCGTGCGGATCTCGTGGGTGACCATCGAGATGAAGTTGCCTTTCAGTTTGTTCAGTTCGCGTTCCTCGGCAAGCGCCTCGTGGAGTTCGGCGGTGCGGACGGTGATCTTTTCCTCAAGATCTCGATTCAGGGCGGTGATTTCGGCGTCGCGCGCGAGGACTTTTTCGCGCGAAGCCTCGGCTTCCTGCCGCAGCCGCGCCTGCGTGCTGAAGAGCCAGTAAAGCAGGATGCTGAGCGCCGTGCCGCCGAAGAGCACGATCCATTGCGGCAACTGGGATTGCCTGGGCGGCACCGTCATCGTGGCCAGCATTCTCCACTCGCCCGCGGCGGTGGTGACGGTGAAGGGCCGCTGCGTCGTTGATCGCTGGGGAGCGGCTTCGCCCGGCGCAAGGAGCCTCAACGTGAAGGGCAGGGCGTTGAACTGCGGCTGACAGTACTGAAAATATTCCGCCTGGTTTAACGCGAAGAAAAGCACGCCGACGACGTTCGAACGATTTTCGGAAGCGGTGCCGGGACGTTGCGGCTTTCGCGGGATGGGGATCATGCCGACGACCACCTGCGTTTCATTCGACCCGCCCCCAAGAGCCACGGGTCGCGAGGGAAGCCCGTAGCCGGCATCCACGCAGCCTTGGATGGCTTCGTGGAGGACGGGGTTTGCGGCGAGGTCGCTGCCCGGCGCGAGCGCCTGGGGCTGTCCGATACTGTCGGAGTATTTGATCAGGGCCTGCTCGGGAGAATATTCGGCGTAGCCGACCGCGGTCATGCCCGGGAAGCGTTGACGCCACTCGGATACGGTGAGGAAAATGTTCCAGGATTGCGGCTGGGCGCCCGAGCGGAGAAAGGTCGCCATGGCGCTGTCGCGGAGCGCATCGAAGCGCTGCCCGAGCAGGGGGGCCAAGAGGGGCTGCAGGCGCGAAAAATTATCCTGCCAGCGAATGACCTGTCCGCGCCGGGCCAGCTCGCGCTCGCGCCACCAGGCAAAGACCGTGGCCGCCAGGGCGATCACGAGGATCAGCCCGGCGATCCGGTTGGCGCGAATTGGTTTCGGCAGCGTCATTGCTTGTTATGTAGCAGGGGGCGAGCCGGGGACATTGTGATTTTACCGGGCTTTTCGGGCAATACGCCATTTGGCGTATAGCAAGTAGCTCGCCAGATTGGCAAAGTTTGGCCATTCAAACGGCTAAACCTTACTCTCGCGCCATGTCTTATCGAACCCGGCTCCGCGGGCTGTTGATCGCATTCCTTTGCCTCCTGGGCTGTCACGCGCCGGCGGCCGATACTTGGAGCTATTGGAGCACGGTCTCGATACCCAATCCCACCGGCTTTCCGGCGTTCGGGAAAATGGCGAGCGATGGCACGAACATCTACTTCGCGACGCTGCTGGACGGGGTGTTTCGGGCGTCGCTGGAGGATGGGCAGTTCACACCGATGCCGATGACCGGTTTCCCCATGTGGTCGCAAGCCAATACCAATGGGTTTGCGCTCTGGAATGTCGGCGTCTCGCCGCAGGGGCGGGTCTTGATTGGTGGAAGTCCGATCAACCTGACCACGAACGGAATCAGCGCGCCGCCCTCGAGTTTCAACAACACACTGCCGGTGTTTTACTATTGGGATGACGATTCTTCGAAGTGGCAGGCGGCGGCGGTTTCGAACAAGAGCTATCCCTACACGAGCAGCGCGGGAAATTTTTCCGTGGGGCCGGATGGCGCGGTGTGGACATGCTCGGGATTTGCCTCCTACGCCTATCGCAGCACGGATGGCGGGAAGAGCTACACCGCGTTCGACATCAATGCTCGGGTGCCGGCGGGATACCTGCCGCTTCCGAGCGGCATCACTACTTTCGGCAAGGTGTTCAGCATTTTGGTAACGCCGAAGAATGAAGTGGTGGTCGGAACCGAGACCGGCGGCTTTCTGCATTCGACCAACAATGGCCTGAATTGGTCCAGCTTGGATCCGAACTTCACGAACACCAACAGCGTTAATCCTTTGGGACGCGTTGGCAACGCCTCGACGCTGGGACTGGATCGTTATGGCGACGTGTTGTGCCAGAATGTCGAGATGGTCGCTTTTCCGGCGCTCACGAATTGGTCCAATGTGAAGGCGATTGCGTATCATCCGACGGACGGCAGCTACAGCAAGGCGGATTATGGCGTGCCGGATTTTCACTATCTACCGCAGGCGATCACCACGCCGGCGGGAATGACGTTCAGCTTCATGAACCAGGACTACCAGCATCTCGGCGGTATTTATCGCTCAGCCGACGGCGCGCACTGGACGCAATTCAACGACGGAATTTTCGGGCTGAATGTCACCTTCGCGCCCGGGATTACGAACGCGGTGATTCCGGGAGCGTGCATCACTAAGGTGGGGAACAAGGTGTTTGTCAGCGATGGCGGCGTGCAGCTGTGGATGTTTGACTCGACGCCACCGCCAATCGTCAACCGGCCGCCGGTCGCCCATGCGCAAAACGTCAATCTCTGGGAAAACACGGCGACCAATTTCACCCTGGGTGGACAAGATGCCGATGGAGACGCGCTTGGATTTTCGATTGCTACTCAACCATTGCACGGTTTGCTGAGCGGGACGCCGCCGTCCATGACGTATACGCCGACGAATAACTTCACGGGACTCGACGCGTTTTCGTTCTTTGCGTATGACGCATCCAGCACCTCGGCGGCGGTGATTGTGAATCTCGCCATCAACCCGCCGACGAATACGCTTTCGACCATCTCATGTGTCCAGCCGGCGAACAATTCCTGGTTTCTCGCTCCGGCCACGTTTTCCCTCACTGCCGTGGCAAGTGACGCGGAGGGAATCCGGCAGGTGAACTTTTATGCGGGCAGCACGTTCCTTGGCACGGCGAGCAACGCCCCCTATTCGCTGACCGTGACCAACGCCGAAACCGGTGATTACTGGTTCTCCGCCCGTGCGATCGACAACAAGAATGCGCGCACCTGGAGCGCGCCCGTCCGCGTTTCCGTGCTTCCGGCGTCCCCGTCATTGGACGTTCACCCGACGGACAGCGAGAGTATGGCAATTACATGGCCCCTCGTGCTGGACGGATTCTTTCTCGAGCAGGCCGCGGACGTCTCGGGTCCGTGGTCGCTGAGCCCCTATGCGCCCTCGTATCTTACGAATGCACAGTCGGTTACCATGCCCGCGTCGGACTCGCAGTTCTTCCGTTTGATGCATCCCTAACGGGCATAAGAGTTACGTCTGACGGCGTATTGAGAGATTGCCCCTTCACGGACTAAGGTCGCAGGCATGAAAGCGCACTTCGGTTGTAGTTGGCGTCGTGTCGTGTCTCGCGGCGCGGTCGCAGGAATTGGGTTGCTCGGCGCGTCGCTGACCGCGATGGCAGCGACGCTGACGAACCCGATTGTGTTCGTGACGCAGCCGCCGATTCCGCGCGAGCTGAACAGCTCTGTCTCGAATACGTTTCTTTCCGTCGTCACCGTCTTCGGCAACCAGCAGGCCGATACGGCGCACGCAGCGCGCGGCGGGGACTTGTGGTTGATGACGACGAATTCCACGCTCGTCAACCTGACGCGCAAGGCGGGTTTCGGCACGAACGGAATCCAGCACGGGCACAATCTCGGGATCGATGTGCGGGACCCGCAGATTCATTGGAGCGGCCGGAAAATTCTCTTCAGCATGGTGGTGGGCTCGCCGACGAACGGCACGGACACGACGTCCTACTTCTGGCAGTTGCACGAACTGACCAACCTGGACGCGGTCATTGCGAATACGAACACGAAGCCGGCAATCGTGCGCGTGCCGTTTCAACCGGCCGGCAACAACAACGTGACTCCCTGCTACGCCACCGATGACCGGATCATCTTCATGAGCGACATGCCTTACGGCGGTCAGACCAACCTCTACCCGCCGTTGGACGAGTATAAAGGCAATCCCACTTTGAGTGGAACCTACAGCTTGAATCCGACGAATGGCGACCTGCGCATGATCGAACATCTCCCCAGCGGAGCGTTCAATCCGTTTGTCGACAGCTTCGGCCGGCTCATTCTCACCCGCTGGGACCATCTCTCGCAGGACCCCAATGCAGTGAACGATATCCTCAAGAAGGGGACCAATGGGGCATTCAACTGGGCCGGCGAGGCGGCCAACGCCGGCATCTCGACCAATATTCTGGAAACGTTTCCGGAACCGCGAAAATTCGACACGAATTACTGCGCGCTCCTGGGCGTGAGCGGCAATGATTTCAATTTGTTTCTGCCCTGGGCCTTGGACCAGAACGGCGGAAATGAGGAGGTCCTGAATCATGTTGGCCGGCAGGAAATGCTCCTCGCCCTGAACCAATCCTTCACCGGCGACACGAACCTCGTCACCTTCACGAACCTGGCGCAGCGCGTCGCCTCCGGCGTGGATTCGGCGAACACGAACCAGCTCGGAAGCTTTTTCCAGATCGTGGAGGACCCGCGCACCAACGGTCTGTACTGGGGGGTTGCGGCACAGGACATATCCATATTTGGCGGCGCGCACGCGGCGGGCCAGATTCTCACTTTGACCGGCGGTCCGGGGGTGAATCCGACCAACATGCGCGTCACCTTCATCACGCCGCCGGCCGGCGCGGTGGGTCCCAATTCGCAGGGGTTGTTCCGCAATCCACTCCCCATGTCCGACGGCTCGCTGATCGCCGCCTACACCCCGACGACAACCTCGACGAATTTTGGCTGGGACACGAACCTGGGCACGGCGAGTCTGCCGATTTCCATGTACAGTTTTCGTCTGTATCGTCTGGCGAACGGGTTTCCTTATTACACCACGAACAGCCTGTTGACGGGCGGCATCAGCAATACGGTGGTTTATTTCGACGGCTCGACGCTCGTGACGAACAGCGCCACCCAGTGGGAGTTGCAGCCGGTGGAGGTGCGCTCGCGAAGCGTGCCGGTGCCGGTCCAGACGGGCGTGGCGAGCGTGGAGCAACAAGTCTTCGCGGAGGAAAACGTGGATCTCGCGGCGTTCCAGGCGGACATCGCGGCGCGCGGGCTCGCGTTGGTGGTGAGCCGCAACGTCACAGCTCGCGACAGCGCGGACAAGCAGCAGCCCTATAATCTGCGCGTGCCGGGCGGGGCGAGCTCGGTTGCGAACGCCGGCAAGGTTTACAACATCACGCATCTCCAATACCTGCAGGCCGATTATCTGCGCGGATACACTTGGGGCACGCCGAACGCGCAGCCTGGGCGCCGCATTTTGGCGACGCCAATGCATGATGCGGCCGAGTACAACTACGTGAGCAGCGCCTCGAACGCACCGCCTGGCGGTACGGAACTGATGAGCGACGGTTCGCAGGCCACGTTTATTCCGGCGAATCGAGCAATCACGTGGCAGCTCACCGGTGTGACAAATGAAAGCGTGGTGAAGGAGCGCTATTGGATTTCGTTCCGGCCGGGTGAGGTGCGCACGTGCGCGAATTGCCACGGCATCAACGCGCAGGATCAGATCGGACGTCCCCCGCCGACGAACGCGCCGCTCGCGTTGCGGCAGTTATTGCGGTTGTGGCGGACAAATGCAGCCAGCGCGTACAGCCTCACCGTCAGCAACGGCACCGGCACCGGGAGTTTTGGCGCCGGATCGCTGCTGACTTTGTCGGCGAACGCGGCTCCGTCGGGGACGGGCTTCCATCATTGGTCGGGCCAGGGCGTGGCCAGCCCGAATTCGGCGACGACGGCGTTTACGATGCCGGGAACGAACACGTTGGTGACAGCGGTCTACACGAACATTCCCGCACCGGTGATTGGTGGCTGTCAGCTGACGGGAACGAATTTGTCGCTCACGGCGCAGGGCGGGGCGAATCAGGTTTGGGTGCTGCAGGCTTCGACGAACTTTTTGAATTGGCTGGATGTGCAAACCAACCTGGCGGGGCCGGGTGGGAGTGTGCAGTTCGGCCTGCCCGTCGGGCCCGGAGCGGCGCGGCAGTTCTTCCGGTTGAAGTCTCCGTAGCCGCAAGGTCTCAACCGGCACGGGGGGAAGTTGGCGGGATTGGTTTTCCGCGTAAGGTGGTGTTTCTCATTTGACACGCAAATGTCATTTGACTGCAATGAGATATACCACAGTATGGAAAATCTTAACCTGTCCGGGCGGCGGCGCTGTTTGTCATTGTTGCTTGGGCTGGCGTTGATGACAGGAAGATCCGCGGCCGTCGCGTTGGCGGCTGAGCCGGCCGACCCCGGTCCGCCGGTCGCGACGGAAACCGAGGCAGAGCGTTCGCCCTGGCTGCTCGATTACTTCAAGAATTGGTTTGTGCGCATCGACCATTCGCGCACCCAACAGCCTGGCTGGGCCTCGCCGCTGGCGACGACAACGCCCACGATGCAGAACGCGTTCCGTTACGATATCACCCAGCAGTTTCTCCGGGATGGCCAGGTCCGGACTATTTATGGAAGCGGCAAGGGCCTGGAGTTCATGCCCGCGGAGCCGCTGCAATTCATCATTGGGGTGCCGCCTTATCAAACGATCACTGGTGGCCATGGAAACCATTATGGCTGGGGCGACGAAAGTTTCCTGATGAAATACCGGCTGGCCTCCGCCAACGAAAAAGAGGGCGATTACATCGTGACGGTTTTCATGGGCATGACGGTGCCGAACGGCAGCGATGAGATGAGCTTCCACCACTTCACGTTTTCGCCCACGCTGGCGTTTGGCAAGGGCTGGGGGGATTTCGATATTCAAGCCAACCTGGGCACAACCATACCGGACAATGGCGCGGTCTCAGACGGCCTGGGGACGCCGTTAATTTCCAACACGGTGTTTCAGTACCGGCTGCTGAAGTACATCTGGCCGGAAGTTGAATTCAATTTTACCTATTGGCCGAACGGAGTGCACGAAGGGATGAATCAGCTGTTCGTCACTCCCGGAGTCGTGTTTGGGAAATTCCATTTATTCGGGCGGGTTTCCGGTGTGTGCGGAGCCGGCTGCCAGATCGCGGTGACGGACAAGCCAATCTATCATCGCGCGTGGATACTCTCGATTCGTTTCCCGTTCTGAAACCTCAGAGCCGCTTGATCCGGATGTTCCGCCAGCGGCAGATTTTCCCGGCGGGCCACATGTTTTTGCCGCCGTGGATTTGCAGGCCGATGGAACCTTCGCCGCCGAGGGTTTCGAAAACATGTTCCTTGTCGTAATCGGGCAGGGGACAGGTTTCGCCGTTCCATTTGCATACCTGCAGGTCGTTGAGCCAGGTGGTGATTTGGGGATACTTGCCGGTGCAGCGAATCCGGCCCTTGTTCCAATCGTTTAGCTTCCAAGCCCTGATCCATTCGTCTCCCGTGCAGCTCTGCTCGTAAACACCCTTCGGCCATTTCAACGCGCGAGGATCGGGTTTGGTGGTGAAGGATTTCGGCACACCGTCGATTCCGGTCTGGGCGAGAATCTGGAACGGTTTCATCGCGAAAGATTTATCCATCTCGCCGCGCAGGTGGCCGACGTTTCCCCCTTCGTGGTAGTCCACATAATATTGGAAGCCGTAGCCCTGCTCGGTGCAGCGAAAGAAGACTCCCGTATCCGGTCCGTAATCGGGATGCATTTCCAGCTCGAGTTCGAAATCGCCGAATTTCTCGTCGCTTAACAGCATCCCGCCGTTGCCGGAGTCTGGCGGATCCTGCTGGCCGACGAGCACTCCGTCCTTGACCGTCCAGTCGCCGCCGGTGCCGTGCGAAATCTTTTTGGCGGGCTTGTGCCAGCCTTTCAATGATTGGCCGTCGAACAGCGTCCGGTAGTCGCCGGCCGCGATGGCCGGAGTGGCGAGTGCAAGGCCGGCGAGGGCGGAAGATTTAAGAAAAGTGCGTCGAGTGATCATTGAATTATTCAGTATCCGAGCGCCCGCAAACGTCCTTTTAGCTTGACGTTTTGGCTTTCTGCTGGCAACTTCCGAGTGCGTTTGGACAGCCGAGTGCACCAGAATTCCTTTCGTCCGCACGGAGGCGGCAAAGGCGGGCAGACTCCCAGAAAACCATCCCCCCAGCATCTCGTTTGGTTCGCACCCGTTGCTGCCCGCGCAATCATGAACAAGCAGTTTCGAATTTGGAATTGGCGGGCTTCGGTCGCCCTTGCCGCGGTGGCACTGGGTGGTTGCGCTTCGGCGGCCGCGCAACAATTGCGTTCGCTTGGCATTGATGTCTCGGCTTGGGAAAGTTCCATCTCCGTGGCGAATTGGAACACGCTCAAGCGCGCGACGAATTCCCAGGTGAGCGGCGTCAACGGTGACGGGCGGGATTTTGTCATCATCCGGTCGAGCCGCGGCGGCACCACGGGTGAGGACCATCGTCAGGGCGGATACGCCTCGGGAAACAACACGTTCTACAACCTGTCCCAGCGTTACGACGATCCTTACTTTCCGCAAAACGTCGCGCGAGCGGTGACCGCGGGATTGATTGTCGGCACGTATCATTTCGCGCGGCCGGACGTGATCGCCAGCACCACGAATTCAGACGGCGTGACCACCGCGGGCGTGGACAATTCGGGGACCGATGAAGCGGATCACATGATCCAGATGGCCGGGCCCTGGATGCGGCCGGGATTCCTGCCGCCGACGCTTGATTTGGAATCCGGGCAGAGCCAGCGGACGAGCGCGCAGTTGACGACGTTTGCCATTCAATTTTCCGATAGAATCTACGCTGTGATGGGGATTCGCCCGATGACCTACGTCAACGGCAATTACGCCAGCTATCTGCAATCCAGCGTGGTGCCCGCGATTCCTTATTTGTGGAGCGCACGGTGGCCGAATCAGAGCGCCCCGAACACAATTGATTGGCAGAACGGTCAGCCCAAGGATTCCTATACGCCCATCTACGGCCCGTGGGACGACGCGCCGCTGCCGACGCATCCGTGGAAGGTCTGGCAATACGCCAGCACCGCGCATGTGAATGCAATCGGCGGTGGCGCGAGCAGTGTCGACGTGGACGTCGCGCAGGGCGGCGTCGAGTTTCTGAAGGATTTGTGCATCCCGGCGATCTGGATGACGAATGCCGACGGCCTGTGGACGACGTTATCGAACTGGAACAGCGGCCAGGCGCCTGTCACTCCGGTGCCGGGATCGGGCCAATTGGCCAGGGTGGGCACACTGGTGTTGCCGGTGGCGGGCCTGCCGGGCAGCAACGACACGGTGGTATTGGATCGGACGAACACGAGCTTCACCGTGACGCTCTCGTCCGGCGCGCAGAACATCCGGAAGCTGTACATGCGCGAGGCGCTCAACATCACGGGCGGCTCACTCACGATCAATTACACACCCGCCTGGGATTCCACGACGTTCGGGGCGCAGTTTTCCGGCCCGGTTCTGCTCAGCAACAATGCGGCGATGACGGTCCACACGCTGCAGGTTGACGCGACCAGGACCTTTACGGTCAATGGTGCGACGCTGGCGTTCAATACGATTTCACTCATGCCCACCAACACCACGCCCGCGAAACTCGTTTTAACCGGGGACATGAATTTCGGCGCGGTGGCGGGAACCACGGCGACGATTACCAACGGGAGCGGCGCGGGCACATCCGGTTCGATCGATTTGGGTGGTGGCGTCCGCACATGCAATGTATCGAACGGCGTCTCGCTTGCCGTTTTCGTGCCGGTTGCGAACGGAGGTATCACCAAACTGGGACCGGGCACCATGAGGATTGAAACCAACTGCACCTACAGCGGCGTGACTACCGTTGCCGGTGGTGCCTTTGAGCTGGGTAGCGGCGGGGCGATCTCGGGCAGCTCCCGAATCGTATTGTCCAACGCCGCCACTTTCAACGTGTCCGCGAAATCGGCACCCTTCGCCTTGGGAGCCGCGCAGACCCTGGCGGGGAACGGTTCAGTGATTGGCCGTATCACCGTGAATGGCACGCTGGCCCCTGGCGCGTCGGTGGGCACCCTGAGCTTCGGCACGAATCTCACCCTGACGGGAACCACCATCATGGAGGTGAGTCACAATGGCTCCGTAACCACCAACGACACCGTTCTGTGCGGCGGGCTGCTGACTTTCGGCGGAGCCCTGGTCATTACCAACATCGGTCCGGACGCCTTGACGAACGGCGATGTTTTTCAACTCTTCAGCGCCAACACGTTTGCGTCGGCATTCACGAGCACCAATCTTCCGACGCTGGCCGCGGGACTTCAATGGGACACCAGCGGGCTCGGCACGGGCGTCGTGAAGGTCGCCGCGCTGAATCTCACACCACCGGTTTTCCAATCCATCACCCGCGCCGGCAATAATCTGCTGCTCAGCGGCTCCAACGGCCTGGCCGGGTCGCAGTATTATTTGGTTACCTCGACGAACCTGGCACTGGCACCGTCGAATTGGTCGGTGGTGCTCACCAATTTCTTCGACACGGGCGGCACCTTCAGCAACAGCCTGCCGGTGGATGCTGCGGATATCACCCGGTACTATCGGGTGCGGCTGGCGAACTAGCTGGTTGGGAACGACTGGTTGGCGCACGCCGCTGCGGACCCGACTCAAGGCCCTCGGGGCAGGCAAGCATGTCCGCGTTCCGAAGCAAATTCGCATTCGCCATGCCGGGGGATTTGGCGCAAAATCGGGCATTCAAGGCATGAAAAAAGCGATTATTGCGGGCTCATGCTGTTTGGTGGTTTCGGCCATCGTGGCGGTCGCGGCGGAAGCAAGCCTCGTCAGCGGCGGAAACACTCAAGTCCAGATCGGGTTTGAGAAACCAAAAGGCGGGCAGGCCCAATTTGTGGATGTTCGCTCGGGGCACGATTTCATCGAGACCAACGCCGCCGGACGAAGCTTCTGGCAACTCGAGCTCGACAACGGCAAGTCGCTGACTTTCGCCAACGCGGGGCACTTCGCGACGCGAGCGCTGCCGGGCGACGAGTCGGGGGTGGAATTGACTTGGAATCAATTCGCCTCCGCCCCGGACTTGAGCGTGGTCGTCGAGATTCGGATCGACGAACAAAGCCCGATGACCCGTTGGAAAATCCGAACCGAGGGCGCGGTTTCCGGGCGATTGCGGCAGGTGAAGTTTCCCATCCTGCCGGCGATCAGCCGGCAGCCGGGCGAAACACTGGTGGTGCCGGATTGGGTGGGGCAGGAATTGAGTGAGCCGCGAACGAAACTGGCGGCCATGGGTGCGAAGGGAGGTCGATTTGATTGGATGTATCCAGGCCATCTCTCGATGCAATTCATGGCGCTGGCCCGGCCTGCCGGAGTCGGGCTTTACCTGGCGTGCGATGATCAGCAATCGTGGCCGAAACAATTCAGTTGCGTGGGGAGCACGAACGAGATTCTGGGTTGGGAACTGGTGCACTATCTCGAGGTGGCAGGCAGCGGCGTCAAATCGTGGCGGTTGCCGTATAATGTTTTGCTGGGAGCGTTCCAGGGGGATTGGTACCGCGCGGCCTCGATATATCGTTCCTGGGCGACGAACCAGCCCTCCGCCCAAGCGAGCCGCCTGCGGAACGGGCGTGTGCCCGCGTGGGTCACGGACACGAGCGCCTGGGTGTGGAACCGCGGTCGGTCGGGGACGGTGCTGCCCGGCGCGCTGGCATTGCAAAAGGAACTGAGCCAGCCCGTGAGCGTGTTGTGGCATTGGTGGCATGGCTGCGCGTATGACACGGGTTTCCCCGAGTATTTGCCGCCGCGCGAAGGGACTGAGCCGTTCAAAGCGGCGGTGGCTGACGCGCGGAAAAACGGCGTGCGGGCGCTGGTTTACATGAACCAGCGATTGTGGGGCAAACGGACGGAGAGCTGGCGCAAAGAGAACGCGGAGCGTTACGCGGTGAAGGGGCCGGACGGCAAAATCCGCGAGGAAGTTTACAATACCTTTACCAAGGCCCCGTGCATTTCGATGTGCATGGGCACGGATTTCTGGCGGAAGAAATACGCGGGCATTGCGGAGCCGGCGATCTGCGATCTCGGAGTCGGCGGCATTTACATGGACCAGGCCTGCGCGAGCCTCGCGTGTTTTGATCCGAAGCACGGCCACTTCGTCGGACGGGGGAGGTTTTGGCTGGGCGGTTTTGAGACGCTGGCGGCTGATATTCGGAAGCGCGCGGCGGACTGCCGGCCGGGAACGGATCCGATTGCCCTGGCCGGCGAGGGCTGCGGTGAATCCTGGCTGCCGTCGCTCGACTTGATGCTCGGGCTGCAAGTGAGTCGCGAGCGCTACAGCACGGCGGATGGTTGGGAGACGGTGCCGCTGTTCCAGACGGTGTATCATGAATATGCGGTGATCTTCGGAAATTATTCGTCGCTGACGATGCCGCCTTACGATGATTTGTGGCCAAAGGAAACCGCGCCGGCGGAGCCGCTGAAACTGCTGGACCGCAAATATGATCGGCAATTTTACCTCGAGCAGGCGCGCGCTTTCGTCTGGGGCCAGCAACCCACCATCGCCAATCTTTTGCCCTCGCACTTTAGCGAGCGCGCCGAGGAGGTCGGTTTTTTTGCGAGGTTGGCCAGGGTGCGGATGCGAGCCCTGCCTTATCTGCTGTACGGAAGTTCATTGCAAGCGCCGACGCTGGGTGTGCCGGATGAGGAGTCCGATTTTTCGCGGCTGTCCATTTACGCCGGCCAGGGCAAACAGATTTCCAGCTATCGAAAAAGTGCGGACGTCGCGTTGGGCAGCGCCTGGCGTTCGCCCGATGGCAAGACCGCGCTGGCGATCGCCAACATCACGGATGCGCCTATGAACATCCCGCTGCCGCTGGAAAATCCCCAGTATGAGATTCCCGAGCGGGCGCGGGTGTATCGGATAGATGATAAAGGGCGCGAGATGATCGGTACGCTGGCGAAAGGACAAAAGCGTTACACGGTGGTGTTGCCTCCGCGCAGCGGTTGGGTGGTGGAGTTTCTGGCGGAGTAAAGCAGTTTCAACAAAACCGTGGCCGCATTCATGGTAGGGCCGCGCTGCTGCGCGGCCGCGACGTCCTGGCGCCCTGGCTGCAAGATTAAATAAACCGCTGGAGTGCAGTGAACGTGGCGCTGAATCGAAGCGCGTGAGCGCATTTGGAGCGCGCCCGTCCCCGGGCGCAGCAACGTCCGGGCACCCGCTGGCGGACATTTCTCGGAACAAACTCCGTTCGCAGGTGGTCAGTTGTTGCTCAGGCCGGGACCGCCACGCTCCCATCGCAGGCATCCTCAGCGTAACCCCGGCAGTTGATCGTAACGCGGTTTGTCCGCTTTGAATTGCTCGAAGTATTCCTTGCGGAATTTATTGTTCACGGCGGAACTGAGAATGCTGCCCTCCCAATCGAGATCGGGACGCGGCCCAACGGAGGGTGGCGGGATCCTGGTTCCGGAGTAATGCGCGGAGAGTTGTTGAAAGGTTTTGCCCCAGGCTTTGGTTTTGCCGTCCACGGTGAGCAGGCCGGTTAATTCGCTGCAATCGGTGGCTTGTGGCGTGTCATACAAACCCCAATTCAACCAACCGACGACGAAGCCGGCGGAGGTTTCGATGGCGCGGCGGAGATACTTTGCCTGCTGTTCCTCGGTGCCAATCGGGTGCGCGCCGTGGTCGAACTTCGGTTTCTCCGCGCCGCCGTACCAGCCGAACTCGGCGAGCACGACCGGCTTCTTCAACTTCGCCATTTCGCGCACAATGCCCTCGAGGTAGGCGAGGTTCGCGAGTTCGTCGTCTTCACTTTTGTATTCGTAGCCGCCCCGTTCGGAGGGATAGAAATGGATTTCGAGGAAATCCAGATACTTCGCCTGCCGGCTCGGGCGAAACCCGGTGTAGTCGCCGATGTTTTCCCAGAAGCGCGAAGGGACCGAGGTCTGGAGATAACCAACGGTGACGAGTGCCTTGGAATCGGCCGCCTTGATCGCCTCGGCCTGGCGGCGGGTCCAGTTATCGGCGATGTCTTCGCGGAAAGATTGGAAGTCGGCCAGCGCGCGATTGGTGAGGGAGCCTTTCGGCGGCGGGATTTTGATTTCGTCGAAGGGAACTGAGTTGGTCGCTTGCCACGCTTTCGCCAGCGCGTCGGGGGTGTGATATTTTTCTTTCAGCCAGGCATGCCATTGAGGCACCAGAATTTCGTTGTTCCACTCAATGGCTGGTTCGTTTTTTAGGTCGTACGCAAAAATGACGGAGCGATTCTTGTAGCGCGCAGCGAACAGTTTCCAAAACTCCACGGTGTGATCGAGCGTTGGCTTGTCGGAAATAGTCAACGGACGCCAATGAGGCGGTCCCTCCCAAAACTCCGGTCCGGTGGGGTGGACGTAGATGCCGGCGGCTTCGGCCATCTCCAAAAACTTGTCGAACTTGGCGATGCCTTCGGGGTCAAGTTTGCCGGGTTCGTTGTAAATCGAGCCGTAGGTAAGAAAGACGCGGACGCAATTCACGCCGAGTTCCTTCATGCGCGCGAAGTCCTTGCGCGTGGCTTCCGCGTCGAATTGTTTCCATATTTGCGGTGCCCAGCCCGTTCCGGGCCGGAAGTAATTCACACCGAAGGGAACAAACGGCTTGCCCTCTACCGTCTCGAAAGTGCGCCCATCAGTGGAAATGCGGATTTTTGACAGCGGGGCTCCTCCGCAAGTGAGCAGCGTCGCCGCGAGTAGTAATCCGACCGCTTTCGTCATTCGTGCTTCGTGCTTCTTTCGGATTTCGTCATTCGAGCTTCGTCATTTCACCAACGCCCTATGCTCCGGATAACCCCGCGCCGTCACCGGCCAGATCTCGGTCACCTGCTCGCCGATGACCGCAAACATCGCGTCGTGAAGATTGATGGTCGGGTCAATGTGCGAAGGCTGAAGCCACAGCCGATCGCCCGGCGCGATTTTGCTTTCGGCGGGCAGGCCGATGATGGTGTGTTCGTCGTGGAGCGAGAGGACCGAGCCGCCGGGCACATCGAGCAGCGCCGGCATCCCCTGGTCCACGGAAGCGCCCTTCAGGCCGCAGTCGCCCACGCAGAGTTCCGGTTTTGGCCGGCTGACCACGGTGATGAGCACGCGGAGCGCGGATTCAAAACCCTGGTTTAGTTTCGCGTAAGCGGTATCGAGCAAAACGTAGGAGCCAGGTTGGACCTCGGTGATGCCCGGGCGCGCGCCGGTGATGTCGTAGGTGCCGGTGCCGCCGCCGCTGACGATTTCACAGGTCAGCCCCGCGCCGCGCAAGGCCTCGGCGCTGGCCAGCAATTGGTCCATGGCTTTGCGCGCGCGATCTTCGCGCTCGGGACGTTCAGGCACGCCGACGGCGTGTCCTTCATAGCCCATGACGCCATGCAGCTTCAGACCTTTCGTGGCCACGACCTGCCGGGCGAGAGTCACCGCGCCCTCCACCGACATGACGCCGCAACGTCGCAGCCCGACATTCACATCCACGAGCACGCCAATTTCAGTTTTCGCGGCGACCACGGCGTTGGCGAGGTCGCGCAGGCCCGCTTCGGAATCGATGGCGATCTTTAACCCACGGCAGTCCCGGGCAAGTTCCGCCGCGCGGCGGGCTTTGCCAGGACCAAGGATTTCGTTGGCGACAAGAATGTCGTCGGTGATCCCTTCGCGAAAAACGATCTCTGCCTCGCCGACCGTCGCGCAAGTAATGCCGATGCAGGAGCCCGCGGCGATCTGCCGTTTCGCGACGGCGGGAGTCTTGTGCGCCTTGAAATGCGGACGCAGCCGGACCGGCGTCGGCGCGTAGTAATCCGCCATGCGACGGATGTTGCGTTCCATGGCCGGAAGATCGGCAACCAGTGCGGGGGTCGGAATATCGTGGATTGTCATTCTACTTGGGGCGGTTGGATAGCGGAACCGGGGGAATGAAGCGAGGCGAAACTGCCGGGGCAGACGCATCCACCGCCTTTTCACTAAAACTGTGGCCCTCGAAAGGTAGGGCCGGCAGTCCCCTGCCGGCCGCGGCGTCGCTGCCCGCGGCCACAAAATAAATTAATTCGCCTTCGTGAAAAAATATTTTACTTGGACAGCCGTTGTCCAAGTGGCTCGGTTACGCTCCCCTCACGGAAAAGTAAAAAAGGAGTTAAAAATATGACTAACATTGGAAAAATCGCCAGCCTGTCCCCCGAACTTCGTGAGCAGGTAAACGAGCGCCTCGACCGCGCCGAACCCGCCGAGGCCATTCTCACCTGGCTCAACACCCGGCTCGAGGTCCAGCACCTCATCGCCACCCAATACAACCACAATCCCATCTCCAAACAAAACCTCTCCGAGTACAAGCAGAACACCTTCCGCGCCTGGCGCCTGCGCCGCGACGCCGTCCGCTTCGCTGAAAACCTCAAAGCCGACCGCCTCGCCCTTCGCGAGCACGACGCGGAAGCCGAATCCATCAGCGACGAATTGGCCCACTGGACCGCCATCCGTTATCAGGCCATGGCTCAGGCTGCCACCGCTGATGCCGACGACAACCCTCAGGCCGAGTTCGAGCGCCTCCGCAAGTTTGCCGCCGATGTCCTCGCCTTGCGCCGGAGTGACCGCCTCGCCGCCCGCGTGAAAATCGAGCAGGAGCGCCTCGAACTCCGGCAGGAAATGGCCGTCTATAACGACCAGATCGCTGATCCAAATCCGCCACCCCCGAAACCATACCAACCCTACCCAAGCCCGCTGGACTTGGCGCGCTGGCGGGTTTTCGGCGACGCCGTCGAACCCCTCCTCGAACATCCTCAATACGAACACCCTGCCTGCATCATCTAGGCTCCCGCGTCGTAGCCGGGCGAAGACGGGCCTGCCGCGTCGTAGCCGGGCGAAGACGGGCCAGACCCCAGTCAAACCGCAGTCAAACCCAGTCAAACCCAGTCAAACCGAAAAAAATAATCCGACCGCAAATTCTTTGGAAAAAAGCACAGGCCAGATAAGCTCAAGTCCGCTTGACGTTTGGCCGGCAATAGACCGCAATTATCAAGTTAACCTTCACCCATGAGCGCATTATCTGATTTTTACTTGGCCGACCCCCAGCACGCGAAGGACTACGACGTTGATCAAAAGTGTCCCGACATCGACCGTGCTCAATACAAGGGCATGACGCCGCTTGAACTTTCCATTCTTTGGGCGATCACGCAGAAGAAGGAATGGGCCGACTCGATGATGGATGAATTCTCCGAGATACTGGTTGTGGACGGCGGCCAGCGACTGATCTATCAGGTCCCTACAGCGGCGGTTGAGCACTTCGCAACTCTGACTGGAGGTGAGATCGCTTCCGCGGCGGTCGCCTGGGCTCAGACTGAAGAACTTTCGTGCGACCCTGGGGACGTCCAGCCGGTGATCGAAGAGATTGTCCGATTGTCGAAAAGAGGGCTGGAGACAAATCGTAAACTTTACCTCTGGATTTCTGTATGATGCTTCTTTGGAACCCTATGGGGCAGGACTCAGAAAAAATAGCGGCCAGAACATTTCCGTTCGCGCGTTTTGCATTCCATGCGGTTAACTAACAGGAATGCCTCCAAGTCCAATACCCCATGTCAACGTTTCTGCAATGGCTGCTCATCGTGGTCTGCGCGACCGGAGTCCTTATTGCCTTGTGCCCATTCATTGCCTGGGCGGAAGACCGCGCCACACGGCGCGCTCACCGGCGATTCGAATCCTGGCACTGCCCCATGTGTGGGGGTGAGTTTGGCCCACAGGAGCAGTGCTCCATGTGGCAGTGTCGTGCCTTGCGCTCGAGTCCGGAATTTTGGCGTGTCTTCACTCGGCGAGAGGTTACTACCACCGGCCCGACGCTTCACTGTCCGGTCTGCCGGCAGAGTTTCCCGATGGAAGCGGATGGGCGTAAGCGTCGCGACCATGAAACGACCGATGACAATGGATCGTAACTAAAGGCGGACTGATCAGTTTATTCGGAGGCAAATACGGCATTTCGTCCAAGTGTGGCAGCGGGAACGTCCTGTCGGCTGCTCCCAAACTGGATGGTTTCAAGCCGGAATGAGTGTTTCTGAACTATTTTCCGCCAAGACCTGCTAAGAGAAATATGAGGTAGGCCAGTACAAGGAAGGCCCCCATCCAACGGGGCAGCCGCGCGCCGAAGGCGACGCACAAGAAGTGGACGAGCGCCGCGATGAACAGAAGCCAGAGCGAGGCCAGGTAGAAGTGAGAGACTTTGATGGATTGGAAGAGGGCGACGACGCCGACAGAGAGCGGGATGCTGACATGACCATCGCCAACCTGTGAGGAATAGACGACTTCGGGGCGGCCCTTCCAACCGTAGTAGAAGGCGATGAGGGCGTTCGGCAGGACCATCAGCCAGCCGCTGAGCCAGCCGAGGTGTGCGCTGACGAATCCGCCGCGGTGTTCGACCCAGTTGACGAGCCAGTCAGTGCTGACGTAGATGCCGAATGCGCCGATGCCCAGTAGGAGAATTTCGAAAATGAGTTTCAAGCCGAAGGAGCGGCCCGAACGGACGTTGGTCTTGAGCACTTCGAACACGTGGAAGCATTGCCAGAAAAGAAAGACGCCGATGAGAATGAGGCCGTCGTTGAAATCGAGCCGGCCATCCCGCGCAGTCGCCCACAACACGCCAGTGAAGAACATCGCGGCGGCGATGGTGAGGAGCAGGGAAAGGCGGTTTATTTCGTGGGTCTGATTGGCAGGCTTGGTTTTTTTGCCTTTCGACGCGGGCATGAGATTCATGCCCCAAAGCAACGCGACCAGGCCCAGGACGAGGGTGAGATTGGTGACGTTGTTGACGAGGGCGTTGGTCAGGACGTCGGCGCCGTTATCGCGGCTGGCGCCGAGGAGGAAGGCGAAGGCGAGGTTGCCCAGCCCGGAACAGTAGGGCATGACAAGCGTGCCGAGCACCGTGCCTTCGAAGCCGTCGGCGGAAAGCGCTTCGAGCCGCCAGATCATAAGGAGGGACGACACCAGGAAGATGGCGACGAACCACCACGGCGCGGCGGCGCCGGTGCTCTCGACCCAATGGACGAAGGCTTTCAGAGGGCAGGTATTGAAGTTCAGAATCGGAAAGGTGGAAATGGCAAAGTGTGGCAAAGTTCCAAATTCCAGGGGCCAGGTCGCATGGAAGCTGCAAGAACCAAGGACCAACGACCAGGTGTCAGGGAAACATCAAGCTCCAAGCTCTCGGGGCGCATTTGGTCCCTGTCCTTGACTTCTTCTGCTTTTCATCCCGAAGGGATGACAGAAGGTAGCCGGTCGGTCGTTCCGAGGCCTTTGCGAGGAACGACCACCGGATACCGCATCGCGTTTTCCATGCATCCGAAAAGGATGCCACCTCTTCTCCGCATAAGAGCAAACCCAAGGCGCACCTGGCCCCCGGGCTCAGCACACGAACAGGCTTGCCTCGCGAAACACGATTTGGTTACTAGGCGTGAACTCTATGCACCCCCAAAAATGTCGGATTGCCTGCTGGCTGCTTCCATTTTTGTGCGTCGGGTGTCTGGCTGCACCGCCCGGAGTCAAGGATTTGAACACGCCTCGGGAGTTTCCCCAGATCGGTACAGTGGAGGAATGGAAGCACCGCGCGAAGGACATCCAGGAACAGGTGCTGGTGAGTTGCGGACTTTGGCCGCTGCCGGAGAAGACGCCACTGAATGCGCACATTTCAGGTAAGATTGAGCGCGAAGGGTACACCATCGAGAATGTTTACTTTGAGACGTATCCCGGATTCTTTCTGGCCGGGAATCTTTACCGGCCATCGGGCAAAGGGAAGGGACCGTTTCCAGCGGTGCTGAATCCGCATGGGCATTGGCAGGGAGGCCGACTGGAGCGGAAAGATGAAGGCAGCGTGGTCGCGCGTTGCGTCAGCTTCGCGCGGCAGGGCATGGTTGCCTTCGCCTACGACATGGCCGGATACAACGACACGCGCTTCGCCGACTCATCCACAAATCTCTCCGTGGACATCGTCCATCGTCAGTTCGCGACGAATCACGCGGATCAGTTGTGGAATATCAGCCTGATGGGATTGCAGACGTGGAACAGCATCCGGGCCCTCGATTTTTTGGTGGCGCTGCCGGATGTGGATAAAAAGCGGTTGGCGTGCACCGGCGCCTCCGGCGGCGGCACGCAGACGTTCATGCTTGGGGCGGCGGACGACCGGCTCGCGGCGCAAGCGCCGGTGGTGATGGTGTCGCACATCATGCAGGGAGGCTGCTGGTGTGAGAATGCGCCGGGCTTGCGCGTGGAGTATTCCAATATGGAAATTGCAGCTGCAGCAGCGCCCCGGCCGCAGATGTTAGTGGCGGCGACGGGCGATTGGACCAAGAGCACGCTGACGATTGAAGGTCCCGGGATTGCGCATGCGTACGAGCTTCTCAAAGCCTCCGAAAAGTTTCGTTACGTGAGATTTGATTTCGGTCACAACTATAATCGTACGAGCCGAGAGGCCGTGTACGGTTGGTTTGATCATTGGTTGCTGAAGAGGCCGTTGGCCGATTCGGTGCCGGAAGCGCCTTTTACCCAGGAGCCGGACGCGATGCTTCAAGTGTTTTCTGATGGCAGGCTGCCTGCGGGAGCGCTCACAATGGCGCAATTTGAGGACTCGCTAAAGAAACAGCACCAGCGCCAATGGGAGGCACTTGCGCCTCGAGACAAGGGGAGCTTGAAGAAATATCAGAGCGCAATGCTTCCCGCGTGGCGGCATACGTTACAGGTCGCGTCTCCGGACGGACGGGCAATCATGCAGACCAGCGGGTGGAAGAAGTTTGAAGGCATGGTCTATTCGCAAATGAGCATCTCGCGACTCGGCGAAAACCGAACTAATGTGGCGTCCTACTGGGCGCCGCTGAATCTTGTGACGAATCCCTCGCCACGGATCGTGGTTCTGGCGCGGGAGGGAGGTGATCCGGCCGACAACAGCACGACGGAAAAGCCCTCTGCCCTGGCCTCGCGTCTGGTGCGAAATGGCTTCGCCGTTTTGGAGATTGAAGGGCTCATCAGCGAGCCCGCTACATCCAATCAATTCGCAAGTTTCTACACCACCTATAACCGCACATTGCTCCAGGATCGTGTACGCGATCTTGTCACCGTATGTTCGGTCGCGCGCTCGGCGGATCCTCGAATTTCATTTCGTGTGCTGCTGGCTGGCAGCGGTCGAGCCGGACTCTGGGCATTGTTGGCGGCACCCGGGGCGGATGCGGTGGCGGCGGACTGCGCCGGCATCAATACCTGGGACGAAGCGACTTTGCTCGAACCCGCCCTGTTTTGTCCTGGCTTATTGTGTCTGGGCGGTTTTGAGGGAGTTGCGCTGCTGGCGGCACCACATCCATTACTATTGTACAATATCGGAAAGGGCTTTCGGGCCGATCGGGTTGAGGCTGGCTACGAGGCGGCGAAGGCGAAGGACAAGCTGCGGTTTGATGCGAAACATTTGGATGACGATGCTTTGGTTGAGAGGTTGAAACACTTGTGAAACCCTTGAAAATAAAGGGGCTTTTAAGCACGTTCCGTTCAATCCCGGAACGCGCATCGGGAATCATCCCGGTTGCAATATCACAAATCCGGCTTATGCTCCGCCGCGAATGAAAGGTATTATCCTGGCCGGTGGTGCGGGCTCGCGCCTGTTTCCGCTCACGTTGGTGGCGAGCAAACAGCTCCAGCCGGTCTATGACAAACCGATGGTCTATTACCCGCTGACCACCCTCATCGAGGGCGGCGTCCGGGAATTCTGTCTCATTTCCACACCGCAGGACCTGCCGAGGTTCAGGCAATTGCTCGGCGACGGCACGGCCTGGGGGCTCACGATTGATTATCGCGAGCAGGCCAAGCCGCAGGGTATCGCGCAGGCGTTTCACATCGCGGACTCATTCATCGGCAAGGACGCGGTGACGCTGATCCTCGGCGACAACGTTTTTTACGGCGGCGACAGTTTTCAGCGCGCGTTCACGGATTTCAAATCCGGCGCCACGATCTTCGGCTATCACGTAAATGACCCCGAGCGCTACGGCGTGGTGGAATTCAACGCGGAAGGCCAGGCGATGTCCATTGAGGAAAAGCCCAAGCAACCCAAGAGCAATTACGCGGTGCCGGGTCTGTATATCTACGACAATTCAATCGTCGAGGTGGCGCGGAATTTGAAGCCCTCGGCCCGCGGCGAATTGGAAATCACGGATGTCAACGTCGAGTATCTCCGGCGCAAGCAACTGCGGGTCCATCGGCTGGGGCGCGGTTTCGCGTGGCTCGATGCCGGCACGAGCAGCAGTTTGCATGAAGCTTCCGCGTATGTGCAAACGATCGAGAAGCGGCAGGGCATCAAGATCGGCTGCCCGGAAGAGGCTGCGTTCCGTCGCGGCTTCCTGTCGCTGGATCAATTTGTGGCGCTGGCGGAGAAGATGCCGCGCTGCGAATATCGCGATTATCTGACCGAGGTCGTCGCCGAAGCCCGGCGGCTTGCAAAGTAAGCCTGTCCAGGCATTTTCAGGCGCATGAACGTCATCCGCCCCGAGATTCCGGGTTTGCTGGTCATCGAACCGAAGGTGTTCGGCGATGCGCGCGGGTTCTTTCTCGAGTCCTACAATCAGAAGCGCTACGAGGACGCCGGCTTGGCGGCGCATTTCGTGCAGGACAATCTTTCGTTTTCACGCCGCGGCATTCTGCGCGGGATGCATTTCCAGAATCCGAACGCGCAGGGCAAGCTGCTGCAGGTGCTGCAAGGAGAAGTTTTCGACGTGGCGGTCGATATTCGGCGTAGCTCCCCGACCTTCGGCAAGTGGTTTGGGCTGATTCTGTCGGCGGAGAACAAGAAGCAGTTCTTTGTGCCGCCGGGGTTTGCGCATGGATTCGCTGTGCTGAGCGAGACGGCGCTGTTTTTCTACAAGTGCACGGAGCTGTATTCGCCCAAGGATGAAGTCGCGATTCGCTGGGACGATCCCGACATCGGTATCAAATGGCCGATTGAGTCGCCGCAGCTTTCCGAACGCGACAGCAAAGCGCTTCGGTTGAAAGACGTCCCCGCGGACAAACTTTTCCCCTAATGGAACAGCCTCGCATATTGCTCATCGGTAAAGTCGGCCAGGTCGGCTGGGAGTTGCGTCGAACGCTGGCCTCGCTGGGCTCGATCACCTGTGTTGATTTTCCCGAGATTGATCTCACCAATCCGGATTCGATTCGCCAACACGTACGTGATGCGAAACCGCAAGTGGTGATCAACGCCGCCGCTTACACGGCCGTGGACAAGGCGGAGACGGATACCGATCGCGCGATGCAGATCAATGGCACCGCTCCGGGGATCCTGGCTGAAGAGTCGAAGAAGCTGGGCGCGTGGGTGGTGCACTATTCAACGGACTATATTTTCGAGGGCAATAAGACAACGCCCTACGTCGAAACGGACAAACCCAATCCGCAGGGCGCATACGGGCGGACGAAGCTGGCCGGCGATCAGGCCGTGGAGCAGGTAGGAGGCAAACATCTCATCTTCCGATTGTGCTGGGTTTACGGCGCGCGCGGGCAGAATTTCATGCTCACCATGATGCGGCTGGCGCGCGAGCGCGACAAAATGCGCGTGGTGAAGGATCAGTTTGGATGTCCCACGTGGTCGCGCATGATCGCGGAAACCACGTCGCTGGCTTTGAAGCAAACGCTGGCGGCGAAGGACAATCAGTCGCTCAGTGGCGCTTATCACCTGGCGGCCTCCGGCAGCACGAGCTGGCACGGGTTTGCGCAGGCGATCATTGACACGATGCCGGCGGAGTCGAAGAAATGCCGCGAGGTGGAGGGGATTACGTCCGCGGAATATCCCACGCCCACGAAGAGACCGGCATATTCCGTGCTGTCTTGCGAGAAGTTGCAGCGGACTTTCGGCCTGAAATTGCCTGATTGGAAAGACAGCCTGCTGCAGGTCGTCGAAGCTTAGATCGAAAACATGAAACTACTCCTCACTGGCGGCGCCGGATTCATCGGCTCGAACGTCATCCATCACATCATCGGCCGTCCCGAGATCGAGAAGCTCGTGAATCTGGATTGCCTGACGTACGCCGGGCATCTCGGCAATCTCGAGGGCGTTTCGAAAAACCCGAAGTATGTTTTCGAAAAGGTGGACATTCGCGACAAGAACGCCGTTCTGGCCGTGGTGCAAAAGTATGGCATCACGCATGTGATGCACCTCGCGGCCGAGTCGCACGTGGATCGTTCCATCACGGGACCGGGAGATTTTGTTTCGACCAACGTCGTGGGAACTTTCAACCTGCTCGAGGCGTGTCGCTCCTGCTGGATGGATGCGCCGCACAAGCTGAAGGCCGGATTCGAAAAGTCGAAGTTTCATCACGTCTCCACGGACGAAGTTTACGGCAGCCTGGGTGACACGGGACTCTTCACGGAGACCACGCCCTACGCGCCGAACTCGCCTTACTCGGCGAGCAAGGCCTCCAGCGACATGTTCGTGCGCGCGTATTTCCACACCTACGGTCTCCCCTCGGTGATCACGAATTGCTCTAACAACTACGGGCCGCTGCAATTCCCGGAGAAGCTGATTCCGGTCATCATCCAGAATCTCCTCGCCCGCAAGCCGCTGCCAATTTACGGCGACGGCATGAATGTTCGTGATTGGCTTTATGTCCGCGATCATGCCGAAGCGCTCTGGCAGGTCATCACGCGCGGCAAGCTGGGCGACACCTACAATATCGGCGGCCACAACGAATGGGCGAACATCAAGATTGTGGAATTGATGTGCGATCTGGTGGACGAAATGGCGCCGCAGCTCGGCGGCAATTCGCGCAAGCTGATGACCTTCGTAAAGGACCGGCCCGGGCATGACCGGCGATATGCGATCGACGCGTCGAAAATCCAGCGCGAACTAGGCTGGGTGCCGGCGCACAAATTCGAGGAAGGCATCCGCGAGACGGTGCGTTGGTACTTGGACAATCAGCCCTGGGTAAGCCAGGTGTTGAAGGACAAGGGGAAGTAGTCTTTTGTTCGTAGCAGCCGACGTAAGGAGGCTCTAAAATCGAACGCGTTTGGCGCGGACGACGAGATGGAGCCTCCTCACGTCGCCCGCTACGGAGTGATTACTTTTGCCCCGCCGCCAGGATCGTTTCAAAGTGCGGTGGGTTTTCTTCGCGGGCGACGATGTTGATCTCGATGCGCTTGAAGCCGGGGGTTTCGAGCCACTTGTGCAGGTCGCTCTCCGCAAACCCCGGCCAGCGGTCGCCATATAAATCGTGCGCCTTCGTGAAGGTGTGCTTCGCCAGATCAAGAATCATGATCTGACCTTCGGGTCGCAGCATGCGATGGCCGGCGGCGATCGCTCGCGCTGGGTCTTCGGCATGGTGCAAGGCCTGGCTCAGGATCACGACGTCCACGCTGTTCGATTCAATCGGCGGATTAACGAGGTCGCCCAGCCGAAACTCCAGGTTCTTGAGTCCGTTCTTCTTCGCCTTCGCTGCGCCGAAAGCGACAATCTTTTCGGAGTTATCCACCGCTATTACCTTCTTGCATCGGCGAGCCAACAGTTCGCTAAGCAAACCTTCGCCCGAGCCCAAATCGGCCACGACCAGCGGCGGGATCATCCGCAACAACAAGTGTCCGAACGCCTGCCACGACCGGCCGGGGCCATACACACGGTCGAAACGTCCGGCGACCTGGTTGAAATAAAGCTGATCCTGTTCGCTGCGGCGATTGACGATGCGGCGCAGGTTGATTTGGTCGCCGCTGTGATCGGGAAGCTCAACCGCGCCTCGCAGGGCAAGTTGGCGGATCTCGGCGGGGGCGCCGGTAGCGGCGGTGTTGAGCCGGTAAAAGGTCCGTTTGCCTTCGCGGCGGGACTCAACGAGTCCGGCGTCCTGCAGCAATCCGAGGTGCGTGGAAATGCGCGACTGGCCCAGGCGCGTGATTTCCTGGAGTTCGTTTACCGACAACTCGTCCTTCTCCAGCAACGCGACAATTCGCAGGCGTGTGGCGTCGGACAATACGCGCAGGGATTTGAGCGTGGGGGTCATGATGGGATTGGTCGCACGGGCTTAATCTGGCGAAATGGCAATAAAGTCTCAAGCCCTCATCCCTTCAGCAAAGTCGCGGCCCGAAACTTCCGGATCACTTCGGTCTCGCGTTCGGCTGATAGGGCAGGGGAAAGCTCGCTTTGCGGAAGCCATTGCCGGACTTTTTCGGTGGTGTGTTCGAGGCTGGTCAGAGTCAGGCCGGCGCGGCGGGCGCGCTCGTTGCTGATGTACATCAGATTGCTGCGTGGCGCGCCCGTCGCTCGAAAGAGCGGTAGGTCGAATTCAGTGAGGCCGGCCGCTTTGATTATTTCGGCAGGAATCCAAACTATATTTCGCGTGCCGAGGATTGCGAGAAAGTCCGACCACTGGTGTCTATCGCCGGCGAGGTTGAACGCGCCCTGAAGTTTCTGGTCGCATATGGTTAGAACGAAACGAGCAACATCGTTCGCATCTACGAATTGAAGAGAATCCGAGCCATCGCCCGGCGCAAGAGTTTCGCCGCCTTGCGAGGCGCGGCGCACCCAGTAGGAAAAGCGATCGAAGGGGTCGTGCGGTCCGGCGACGATTTGGGGACGGAGCAGGGCGCAGTGTTCAGCAAACATTTCCTGGACGATGTCTTCGCACGTGACTTTGAGCCGCCCATACATGTCGCCGACGACTTCGATGATGTCTTCGCCGGCGGGTTCCACGCGTGAATAAGTTTCATGCACTGGCCCGGTGGAAGGATCGCCGTACACCGAAACGGCGCTGATGTAAACGTAGTGGCCGACTTGTGAGCGCAGCTTTTTCGTGCTCATGCGGACCTGGCGGGCGGTGTAGCCGCTGACGTCCACGCAGGTGTCCCAGGTGCGATGGGAGAGGGATTCGAGGCCGGGCATGCCCTGGTCCCGGTCGCCATGGAGGCGTTCGACCTGCACTGGCAGAGGATTAGGGGATTGGCCGCGGGTGAAGGTGGTGACGGAGTGGCCAGCTTCAAGGAGAGCTTCGACAATGTGCCGGCCAACGAATTGAGTGCCGCCCAGAACGAGAATCCTCATGGTTTTCGGAAATCAGGTTAGCAGTTGTGGCGCGGAGGGCGGAAGCATGGTTTTTCGCGATTCGCGAAAAGATAACCCATTCGCAATCATGCGGTTGGCAGGCACATTGCTCTTTCGACAGCTCGGCCAACGAGGCACTCCGTAATTCCACGGAGCGGTCAATCGGGAGAGTTTCCGTAATTACCCAGTTGACCGAATGCGAAAATAATATATCATCTTATCTTGATACGTTAATATGTTGGTTCGCTAACGTCAGTTTGAAATTAAATTAAATGAGCAAAAGCTATATTTTTTCTTCCGAATCCGTCGGTGAGGGTCACCCGGACAAAGTGTGCGATACGATCTCCGATGCCGTCCTGGACGCGTGTTTGAGCATCGACAAGATGAGCCGCGTGGCGTGCGAATGCTACGCCAAGTCGAACCAGGTCGTGGTCGGCGGCGAAATCACCATCCCCAAGATCGGCCTGAAAAACCCGAGCGAGGTGATTGATTTCGTTTCCATCGCGCGCGAAGCGATCCGCGAGATCGGCTACGTCAACGACGACGACGTGTTTCACGCGGACAAGGTTTTCGTGAATTGCTTCATCACCGGCCAGTCGGTGGACATCGCCCAGGGCGTGGACGAGCGCAAGGCGGAGGGCAAGAAGACCGCGAAGCAGGGCGCGGGCGACCAGGGCCTCATGTTCGGTTACGCGTGCAATGAGACGCCCGAGTTGATGCCGGCGCCGATCATGTTCGCGCATCGCCTCGGCCGTGAATTGACCCGCATCCGCAAGTCCGGCAAAGCGCCGTGGCTGCGTCCGGACGCGAAGTCGCAGGTGTCCGTCGTCTATGAAGACGGCAAGCCGGTCGCGATTTCCAACGTCGTGATTTCCACGCAGCACGCGGCGGACGCGAAGCACAAGGACATCGAGAAGTTTTGCATCGAGCAGGTCATCAAGAAGGTGCTGCCGAAGAAACTGCTCACGAACAAGACCGAATTCCTCATCAATCCGACCGGCCGTTTCGTGGTCGGTGGTCCCCAGGGCGACACCGGCCTGACCGGCCGCAAGATCATCGTGGACTCCTACGGTGGCATGGGCCGTCATGGTGGCGGCGCGTTCTCCGGCAAGGATCCGACAAAGGTGGATCGCAGCGCCGCCTACATGGGCCGCTGGGTCGCGAAGAACGTCGTCGCGGCCAGGCTCGCGGCGAAGTGCGAAGTGCAATTCGCCTACGCCATCGGGCATCCCGACCCCGTGAGCGTGCATGTGGATACCTTTGGCACCGCCACGGTTTCCGAAAGCAAGATCACCCGGGCGATCAACCGCGTGTTCAGCTTCCAGCCGGCCGACATCATCGCCCAGCTCAATCTGCGCCGCCCGATCTATTCACAGACCACGAATTACGGCCATTTTGGCAAGAGTGGCAAGGATATCACCTGGGAAAAGGCCGACAAGGTGTCGGCGTTGCTGAAGCACATTTGATAAACGGAACAAGTGTGCTAAAGTCTCTGTCCTGAGGGCGGGAGGCTGAAGAAACAATTAAATCCGAAATTTAAGAACCACGTTATGCCGACATTGACCAAAAGCCGCAAGGCCGCGCCTGCCAAGAGCCCGGCGCGCACGAACAAAGATTATCACGTTGCCGATATCAGCCTCGCCGAATGGGGCCGGAAGGAAATTTCCGTCGCCGAGCAGGAAATGCCCGGCTTGATGTCCCTGCGCGAGAAGTACGGCACGCAACGGCCGCTGGCGGGCATCCGCCTGACCGGATCGCTGCACATGACCATCGAGACGGCCGTGTTGATCGAGACGCTCGTGGACTTGGGCGCCTCGGTGCGCTGGGCGAGCTGCAACATCTTCAGCACCCAGGACCAGGCCGCCGCCGCGATCGCCAAAGCCGGCGTCCCGGTGTTCGCTCACAAGGGCGAAACGCTCGAGGAGTACTGGGACTTCACCTTGGCTGCGCTCACGCATCCCGGCGGCAAAGGCCCGGAATTGATCGTGGACGACGGCGGCGACGCCACGTTGCTCCTGCACAAGGGCTACGAAATGGAAAACGGCAGCGAATGGGTGAACACGCCCAGCGCCAGCCACGAAGAAGACGTCATCAAGAAGCTGCTCAAGCGTTGCGCGAAGGAGCGTCCGGGTTGGTTCGCGAAAGTCGTGAAGGATTGGAAGGGCGTCAGCGAAGAAACCACCACCGGCGTGCATCGCCTTTACCAGATGCTCGAAGCCGGCAAGCTGCTGGTGCCTTCGATCAATGTCAATGACTCCGTCACCAAGTCCAAGTTCGACAACCTCTACGGCTGCCGCGAATCGCTGGCGGACGGATTGAAGCGCGCCCTGGGCGTGATGATCGCCGGCAAGACCGCGGTCGTCTGCGGCTACGGTGACGTCGGCAAAGGCAGCGCGCACAGCCTCCGCGGCTTCGGCGCGCGCGTGATCGTCACCGAGATTGACCCCATCAACGCCCTCCAGGCCGCGATGGAAGGTTTCGAAGTCACGACCGTGGAAGACACCCTCGGCGAAGGCGACATCTACGTCACCACCACTGGCAATTGCGACGTCCTCACCCTCGAGCACATGCTCAAGATGAAGGACCAGGCGATCGTGTGTAACATCGGCCATTTCGACAACGAGATCCAGGTGGAGCGCCTGAACACCGCCAAGGGCGTTTCGCGCGTGAACATCAAGCCGCAGGTGGACCGCTACGACATGCCCGGCGACCGCAGCATCTACCTGCTCGCCGAAGGCCGCCTCGTGAACCTCGGCTGCGCCGAAGGTCATCCGAGCTTCGTCATGTCGAACTCGTTCACGAACCAGGTCCTCGCGCAACTCGACCTCTGGACGAACCGCACGACCTACAAGCCCGGCGTCTATCGTCTGCCCAAGAAGCTCGACGAAGAAGTGGCCCGCCTGCACCTCGCGAAGATCGGCGTGAAGCTGACCAAGCTCAGCAAGAAACAGGCGGATTACCTTGGCATCTCGCCCGACGGTCCTTACAAGCCGGATCATTACCGGTACTAAACCGGTAGGGACGCGCTGCCGCGCGTCCGCTTTCCAAAATTCATCTCGGGCGCCGTGCAGAAATGTGCGGCGCCCGACTTTGTTTTTGGGAAGGAGGGAATTAGCCGTGAAGAGGCTAAAAAGCGCAAGAATGGAGGAAGGGCGGTTTAAGCGTGAATGGACGCGAATTATTCTCGTTGCATAACCGAGGCCGAACTCTGAATTTAAGGGGTATGGCGGCGTTCTGGATGTTGCTCAGTTTGGTCTATTTGTTCGGGTGCGTCGGACTGCTTTTCGCCGGTGTGCTCGGGTTGTTTTGCAAAGCGGGCGCTGCTGGAGCGCTGGAGATTTTGACGAGGTGCCTGTGCACTATGTTGTGCTCGATGGCAGCTTTGGTACTGGCAATGTTTGTAGTGTTTGTGATTGGAGCTGTGCGTGCCGAAGGATGGAGCAAGATCTCGCAGCCGGACAACCTTGAGTTGTCACTCTGCTTGGCGCTGGGCGGATTGACACCATTGGTTTTGGGGGTCACAAGAATTCGCCGACAGCCCATATGCGTGATAGCGGTGGCATGTTTTTCGTTTCTGGTGTACGGCCGCGCGTGCATCGCCATCAGTGCGGGTGTCTAGTGGTGAAACTCGCGCCCTCACTTTGGATTTTAAGCGTTTTGCCCACCAACGGGGTTCAACGTGTCCAATAGAATAGAAATGCGCTGGGTGCTTTACGATGAGCTCCGAGAACGAGAAGCAAGAGGACTGGTTCGACCGGGCTGAGGCGTTGCTGGCGGAGCGGAAGGCCCGCGATGTGAAAGGGGAGTATCGATATTCAGCCCGTGCCACGCGGGCTCTCGACTTTGCGACTCAGGCGGCACTGTGGCTTGGGGATGAGGCCGTGGGAGCCGAGCATCTCCTGACCGGCATCCTGAAGCTCAATTCTGGGGACGGCGCCGCCGCGTTGGGGAGTGCTGGTTTGACGTTGCCCATGTTGCGGGAAGACATTGAGGCGGAGAAGGGAATCAGTGCAGCAGGCAAGGTCACGCAACGCATTCCTTATACTCCCCGGTGCAAAGGTATTGTGGCGAGAGCCATGGCCAGGGCTCGTCGTTTGGGCGATGCCCGTGTTGATGTTGATGACCTGCTCCTGGAACTTCTGGCTGAGAAGGAGGGATTGCCAGCCCGGATATTCCGCCGGCGGGGGATTAATGTGGAGGAGATCAGGCGTGCCATTGGCTCTGGGGGGAGATGAAGGCGTGTGATTACTGCGGGGGGCAAAACGACGACGCTGCATCGCGATGCGAGCGGTGCGGCTCGCGGGCCTTCGTCGAACCGGAAGTTCTCAAGCGTGCGGTGATGTCTCGAGTGCCGGAGTCAGACGAGTTGCCGTTGGAGGCATTTGCGGAGAATATGGGCAACGTGGTGGCTTTAAAGTGCCGGACGGTGGAGGAGGCCTGCCTGGTGATGCAGGAGCTGGAAAAGGCGGACATTCTGACCCCGTTTCCCACCGAAGAAGAATTGGAGGCGGAATACGAACGGAATGGCTGCGTCGAATTGCGAATCTCCGCCTGCGCCTATGAATCGGCAAAGGATTTGCAGTCGGCCGTCGAGTTTCAATACAAGGTGCTGCGCGGGGAGCAACCGTTGTTATTTGCGGGGAAGATGGCGGCGATTTTCTGTGCGGTAATGATTGTTCCCGGGCTGCTCATATTCGCGTGGCTGCTGACGAGCTACCGATCGCACGGCTATCATCGCCGGGCAAAGGAGTTTAAGGCCTGGTTTTTTCTCAGCCTTGCCGGGTGGATATTACTCATCTTGGGCATCAGTATTGTGGGGCCGCGGATGTAAGGCAGGTGCGGCGTGCACGGCCCTGATGACCGGGCATTCCAAACGATACACCCCGTTTTAGAGTGGCTGGTTGCCGCCAACGGAATTGAACCCCGCGGTGGGTAAAGCGGTCTCGAGGGTGGCTCTTTGCCAATCGTCGGATTTGGGAAACCAGCTATTGAGCTTGGGGTTGAGCCATTTGTTCAGCGTGGCCATTTTTTCGATTCTTTTCTGACCGCCGGGGCCGAACCACCGCCACAAGCGCGTTCGCCAGGTGCCGCGTTCGTATTCCACCTGGATGGCGCAGCGGTCGGGGGTGCCGCGAGCGAAAATGATGTAGGCCGCCTCCTGTCCGGGACCGATGGCGGCGGAAACATTGACCAGCAAGGTCTCATCCCAGCGACCATCCACTCTCACGCGCGAGGGTTGGACGACTCGGCCCATCACCAAAATGTTCTCCTGGTTTTTCACTCGCAAGGTGATCACGCTGTAAGGCCGGGTGACACCGTCCTTCGTCAGAGAACGATGGTTTACGGTGGCCATCTTAATGGTGAGCGGACAGGACGGCTTGAAGGCCCACCACAGCAGTCCCACGCAAATGGCGGCGACCAGCGCGAAAATACCGGCGGCGATTTTGATTTTCGACGACATGGACGGAACCAAGCGGCCGGCCCCGGGCGCCGACACGGACTTTATCCCACATTTTCTGTAGCATTCCCAGCCTGATCCTGCGACGAAAGGCCCCATCAAACCAGTCCCAGGGTGGTGAGTGCATCCGGGTTGTCCCCGGGGCGGAGTGTAGGTAGCGTAGCCGCCGTATGACCGAGTGGGATGCAAGTGATTATGCGCGCCAGTCGAGCCTGCAAAAGGCGGTGGCGGAGGAACAGTTGAGCCGGCTGACGCTGGAGGGCGGCGAGCAGGTGCTCGATGTGGGTTGCGGTGACGGGAAGCTCACGGCAGAGATCGCCGCCCGGTTGCCGCGAGGCAGCGCGCTGGGTGTGGATCCGTCGCAAGACATGGTGGGGTTTGCCAGCAAACATTTTGGTGCACGGGAAAATCTGCGCTTTGAAGTGGCGGATGCGCGGCGGCTGCCTTACCGGGAGCGGTTTGATTTGGTGCTGTCATTCAACGCGCTGCATTGGGTGCCGGAGCAGGATCAGGCGCTGGGCTCGATCCGGGCGGCCTTGAAACCGCAGGGCAGGGCGTGGCTGCGGTTTGTGCCGAAGGGCAAACGCAAGAGCCTGGAGCATTGCATCGAGGATGTCCGGGCGCGACCGGGTTGGGCGGGCTATTTCGAGGAGTTTCGAAAGCCTTATATCCATGTTGTGCCTGAGGAATACCGGGCTTTGGCGGAGGGCCTCGGGCTGCGCGTGTATCGATTGGAAGTGCGGGACAAGGCTTGGGATTTCAAGACACGGGAGGGTTTCGAGGCTTTTGCCTACGCCACGTTTGTCGAGTGGACCCGGCGATTGCCCAAGGAGAGGTGGCACGAGTTCATCGTGGAAGTGCTTGACCTGTATCACACGGTCGCCGCCGGGAAAGAATCGGAAGCGCATACGTTTAAGTTTTATCAGATGGAAGTGGAGCTTGGGCGGGAATGATGAAGCACGAATGACGAATGACGAAAGAAGTCCGAAGCCCGAAAACCGATATTACAACCGCTTGCCGGAAGGCTTAAGATGAATGCTTCAGAACCAGCAGAGAGTGGCGCAACGGTGGTGATACATCATCGCATTCGGGAAGGGCGGGAGGCGGAGTATGACCATTGGCTGAATGAGATCGGCCCGTTGTGCAGGACGTATCCCGGGCACCTGGATTACCACATCATTCGTCCAATACCCGGGCTCACGAAAAATTACACCGTGGTTATCCGATTCGAGACGTGTGAGCATCTGCGGGCGTGGATGGAGTCGTCGGACCGGCAGCGGCTGCTGGAAAAGGCGAAATCGCTTCTCGACGAGGGCAAATACACGATCCGAAGCGGATTGGATTTCTGGTTCGCGCCGCCGGATGAGGACGTGAAAGTGCCGGTGCAGTGGAAGCAGTTCCTCGTGACGTGGTCGGCGATTTATCCGCTGGTTTTGCTCGCGACCTCACTGGGAATTCCGGCGCTGTTAAAATTGGGTGTGCCGGATAATCGGCCGCTCATCACGTTGCCGATTACGGGCGCGGTGGTGTTCATGATGGTTTACGTGGTGATGCCGCGCTACACCCGGCTGGTGCAGAAGTGGTTGTATGAGTAGGGCGGCCTAGCAACGGAAAGTCAAAGCTCAGCCAGGGACTTGATCGTGGCGTCCTGCTTCCAATCGGGATTGGCTTGAGGGCGATCCAGGAGCACGGCTTTGCATCCAAAAGCAAGGGCGACCTCAATATCTTTCTTTTCGTTTCCGACGAAAATCATTTCCGTCGGCGAGGTGCGCAGTTTGAACGCGAGATATTCAAGACCGCCGCAATCCGGCTTCCGGCCGCCGGCGTCCACGGAAGTGACGAGTTCGTCCACAAGCTCCAGAACGCCCGCAGTGGACATGTCCTCCTCTACAAGTATACGCGGCATGCCATAAGGGACATCCGTGAGCACACCTACCCGGATACCGGCACTCCGAAGCGAATTCAAAACGGGGCGGGTATCGGGAAAGCAGCGTAACCTTTGGCGAAACACTTGGAAAAAAGCCCGGGCAGCGTCGTCCGGATTGCCTGGGTATGAAATCTGAAACGCCGCTTTGAGATCGGAAAGAATCCGCGAGAAAGCAAATTCCACCGTACGCGGATGCAGGCGGGTGTTGTAGCCGCTCAATCTTTCGCGCGCGTTGCGCAATTGGGGTTCCGTGGGCTCACAACCCAGAAATTGAGCGAGGTTGGTCAACGCGGCGTCATAATGCTCGACCCAGCTTGGGGGGAGGCCTTCGTATTCGACCAGCGTGTCGCCGAGATCGAAGATCGCGACTTTAATCCCTGCCATCAAAGTCGAGCCCGGTGAATCAATCAGCCACTCTTCCACGCCCTTGCGGCGAAGCATTTGCACGAGGTCCGCGTCGTGACTCCGACAGCGAATGCAACTCAACTCCTGATTGTTCAAAATCTCAACCATTTTCCTGAAGTCCGCGGCAGTTGCTGGCTGCCTGTAGATGTGACAGTGTGCTCCCCCTTCGGTGGCATACTTGAACAGGCCCGGCGCAATGAAGCGGGGCACGTCGCACGTCAGGCAGCAGCCGTTCGTCACAGAAAACGGGCCGGGCACATTCAACGGATGCGGTTCTGGTTGAGGCGTGTTCATTTGACGCATTTCCCGATCTCAGCGGCGAGCCGGCAGGCCGCCAGCGCGGCCTGGCGCTCGGCGATCAATTTGGCGGCCGTGGAATAGCCTTCCGGTAGTGGCGGCGCAGCTTCGTGCGAGCTGCTTCCCACAAGCTTGCCCTCGAGGTAGGCGCGCGTGACGGCCTGGCTGCGCGACTCCAGGCTCCAGCCTTTGGGCTTGTCGTTCTTCAACTCGGGCAACGATTTGGACGGGTGGTCCGCCATGATTTCCACCGCGTCGTTGACCAATGCCTGCGGTTTGCTGTTGCGGGTTCCGAGGAGGCCGTCCCAGAAACTGTGCAGACTGATGCCTCGTTTCGCGGGTTTGATATAAAACAAATTGCCGCCCTTGTCGCCTTCCGGGAACTGCTTGTCCACGAGCTCCGCACAATGGAGCGGTTGATGGATGTCGCCAAGGAGATGGATCAGCCAGGACAGGTGAACGGCCCGTTCTTCCGCCGAAGTTCCCCACTTCTGAAGCGCTTTCTCACTTTCGGCGATGCCGGTGAGGATATTGTCGTCCGGGCGATCCGGGGCTTCGACGGGGAAGCGGGTCGGTTTGAGTGGGTAATTGATGTAATGCCAGTGTGGGTGATTGTATTTGCCGCCTTCGCCGCGAATTTCGTCAGGCCAGGTGCTGGCTTTCATGAAAATGAACAGCGGCAAATCGAGCGTGCTGGCCGAATTTGCGAAGGCTTTCTTCCAGGTGGCATATTCGGGATGGGCCTTGAGGATTTCGGTGACACGGTCCTGTTCCTTGGCCGGCAGATTGCGATAGGCCGCGGCGGCGATGATCATGTGTCCGGCGCCGCTCCACGCCCGGCAGGCCAGGGGAGACAATGCGAGGGCCAGCAGCAGGGACGACAGGAAGAATCGTATCATTACCCGTGTTTGGTAGCTGGTTCCGATGGGGCAACGCCAGCCGAAATGAGCGAACCGGCCCTTGGCCGGGGACTCAAACCGGTGTAAGTTCAGGCTGAAACCTTCATGGTAAGGCTGACGTCTCAAGAGTTGTATGCTTAGGCCATACTCGGGCGAAAATTGGAACTACGCCACCGCGGCGCATCTGCTGAATCGCGCGGGATTCGGAGGAACTCCCGTCGAAATCGAGCGTCTGGTGGCGCTGGGACCGACGAAGGCGGTCTCATGGTTCGTTGATTACGAGTCCATACCGGACACCACCGCTGCTCCGGAGTGGGCAAAACCGGACCCGGAACGCGCCGAGAAATACCGCATGGCGAGGAACGCCACCGAGCAGGAGCGCCGGGCGATGCAGCAGGAGCAGCAAAAGCTCGAGCGCAACCGCATGGTCGAACTGCGCGGCTGGTGGCTGCAACGGATGGCCACGGGACCGCGGCCGTTGCAGGAAAAGCTGGTGCTGTTCTGGCATGGGCATTTCGCCACCAGCGTGGACAAGGTGAAAGACCCGTATTGCATGTGGTTGCAGAATGAGCTGTTCCGCCAACAAGCCATGGGCAATTGGCTGGAGATCCTCATCGCCGTCGGCAAGGACCCGGCGATGCTGGTCTGGTTGGACCAGGCGCAGAGCAAGAAGGAGCATCCGAACGAAAACTTTGCGCGCGAGGTCATGGAGCTCTTCGCGCTGGGCGAAGGACACTACACGGAAAAAGACATCAGCGAAGGCGCCCGGGCGCTGACCGGGTGGTCGTATGATCGGGTCGCGCAAAAGTTTGTGGACCGGCCCGCCACGCACGACCGCGGAGAGAAAACGATTTTCGGCAAGCCGGGGAATTACAACGGCGAGGATTTTCTGGAGCTGGTGGTTTCGCAACCGCAGGCGGCGACGTTCATCACGGCGAAGTTGTGGAAGTTCTTTGCAGGCCAGGAACCTTCGAAGGAATTGAACGCGGCGCTGGCAAGCGCGTTGCGGCGATCGGGGAACAGTTTCAAGCCGGTGATCCGGACGATGTTGCTGAGCGAGGAATTCTACGCGCCGGAAGTGGTGCGCAATCAGGTCAAGAGCCCGGTGCAATGGCTGGTGAGCAGTGTGCGAGTCCTGGAGCGCGGGCTGCCGCCGCCGCTGGCGTGCATGGCTTTGACGCGCGGGTTGGGACAGGATTTGTTCGCGCCGCCGAACGTGAAGGGCTGGGATGGCGGCGTGAGCTGGATCACGACGAATACCTTGCTGGCGCGTTACAATGAGGCGGCGACGCTGGTGCAGGGCGACGTGGCGCCGATGGCGGGCGCGATCACGCCGAAAAACGGAGCGATGGCGGCCAATGTCGAGCGGCGAATGCAGAACACGCGCCTGAACGCGGTGGATGTATCGAAGCTTTTCACTGAGAAACAACTGGGCGACAAGGAAGCCTTCGTTGCCGTCGTGCAGCAGCGGTTGCTACAAGGCCAGCTCAAGCCGGGGCAGCAGAAGGTGTTGCGGGATTTTCTCGACACCCAGAAGAAGCTCGATGAAAACGCGGCGCGGAATGCCATCCGGTTGGTGATGAGCACGCCGGAATATCAACTCACTTAGATTTGTTCATGAAAAACGATTTTCAACTTCGAACCCGGCGTGAGTTCCTGCGCTCGACTGTATTGGGCGGCGCGCTGTCCTACACCATCCCGTCCTTTCTCGCCAACACCCTTTCCGCCTTGCAGGCCGATGCCGCGGACAAGGCGACGCAAATCGTGACCGGCAAGGACAGCACCATCCTGGTGGTGCTCCAAATGGCGGGCGGTAACGACGGGATCAACACGGTCGTACCCTACACGAACGATTTCTATCACAAGGCACGTCCACGCATCGGTCTCAATGACTCACAGATTCTTAAACTCACCCCCGAGATCGGATTGAACCGTGGGCTTGCCGGCTTCAAGGAGCTTTATGATTCCGGCCGGCTGTCCGTCATTCAGGGCGTGGGCTACCCGAATCCGAACCGCTCGCATTTCCGCTCGACGGAAATCTGGCAGACGGCTTCCGATTCCGAACGTTTTGAGCGTTATGGCTGGCTCGGTCGCTATTTCGACAATGCCTGCGCGGGTAGTGATCCCACCGTCGGTGTGAGCGTGGGCCGGCAATCGCCGCAGGCATTCGCGGCGAAGCATCCGACGGGAGTCAGCCTGGATAACCCGCAGAATTATCGCTTCATGGCGTCGGGTCGCACTAAGCCGGGCGAACGCAATGCCACAGAGGTATCTTATCGCAAATTGAACCAGCCCGACGAGGAGATGTCGGAAAACTCGGGCAGCAGCATCGGGTCCATCCATGGCTCCGCCATGCACTCCGGCTCGAGCCTGGACTTTCTGGAACGCACTGCGCTCGACGCACAGGTGAGTTCGGACAAGATTCGCGCCATCGCAGATAAATTTGAGAATCAAGCCACTTACCCGGGCACGCAACTGGCCGGCTCGCTCAAGCTCGTGGCGAAGCTCATTGCCGGCGGTTTGCCGGCGCGGGTGTATTACGTCTCGCAGGGCGGCTACGACACCCACACCAATCAACTCCCCACGCAGGAGCGGTTGCTGCGCGAGCTGGGCGACAGCCTCAAGGCATTCGTGGATGATTTGACGGCGCAGGGAAATTTCTCGCGCGTCATGATCATGACCTTCAGCGAATTCGGTCGCCGGGTGAATGAAAACGCAAGTGGCGGCACCGATCACGGCGCGGCGGCGCCGATGTTCGTCGTGGGGCCGAAAGTCCGCGCCGGGCTGCAAGGGGAGTATCCGAGCCTCGCGCCCGCCGACCTCTTCCAGGGCGACATCAAATACACGGTGGACTTCCGGACCGTTTACGCTGGGTTCCTGGAGGAATGGCTCCATACCCCCAGCCAGCCCATTCTGGGCAAAAAGTTCACCCCGCTGGCTTTAGTGTGACGCCAGGTTGGCCTGTAAATTGCGGTATTTGACCGGGGCCACCGGCCCCTCAGAACTCTGCTCATTTCGCGGGGTTTAATCCCTTGGGCGGACGCGCTCGCTTGAGACGGCCGCCTGTTGTAGTTTGAGTGACAGACGAATGAACAAGTCATCGCGATTCGCGGTTGGTGCGGCCGTCCTGTGTGTCGTGGCTGCAGTCGGCTTGTTTTTTTTCTGGCTGACGAGCGGCGGCCCGGCGCCCAAGCCCGTGCCGGATACCGTTGAAATAGGCCCGGCGGACTCCGCTAAACCGGCGTCCACGGCACCGGTTGCGCCACCACGCACGCGGCCGCAACCACCGCAACCGAACCAAGTGACGGTTACCGCCCCGGCGGAGGTGGATACAAACTGGGAATCGCGGGTGGAGAATATTCTGTCCAGCGAGACCGAAGATATCCCGACCAAGGCAAAGCAGATGCTGGAAATATTTCCTCACGTGCCCGAGGAATCAAAACCGGAAGTCGCCGAGCACCTGGCCAATCTTACGCCGGACGAAATGTATCAGGGGGTCGGGGACCTGTTCGCAGATCCGAAGCAGCCGCCGGAAATCCTCGAAGTGTTCATGCACGATATTCTGAACCGGCCGAACAGCGTGAAGCTGCCGGAATTACTTCGCGTGGCGCAGGCGCCGGAACATCCCAAAGCTGGTGAGGCGCGGGAAGTGCTGACGCTTTTCCTCGAGGAGGATTATGGCTCCGATTGGCAGAAATGGCAGACGGCGACCGACTCGTGGCTGCAGAATAATCCGGATTGAATCTACGGGCGCTTGACGGAGGGACGCGAACTGAGGAGCTTGGGCCGATGAATTTGGGCTCCAAGCTCGCATGAAGATCATCACCGACTCAATCTCCACGGAATACACCAGTCCTGGGCATCCGGAACGACCGGCCCGGATCACTGCCACGGTGTCGCGGCTAAAGAATCAGAAGGAAATCCCGGTGGAATGGGCGAAGCCGGGCCGGGCGACGGATGTGGAATTGCTGCGAGCGCACACGCCGGAACATCTGGCGCGATTGCTTGAACCGCATGATTTTGATGCCGACACGCCGGCGTATCCGCGCATCGCGGAAATCGCACTCGCATCGGCGGGGGCCGGCTTGGCCGCGGCGAGGGGAGCGTTGAAGGGCGAAAAAGTGTTCAGCTTGATGCGACCGCCGGGCCATCACGCGACGCGGCGGCAGGCGATGGGGTTTTGTTACCTGAGCAATATCGCCATCGCGGCGCTCGACGCCCTGCAGAACGGGGCAAAGAAAGTGGCGGTGTTCGATTTCGACGTGCATCACGGCAACGGGACCGAGGACGTCTTGCTCAACAAGGAAGGCACTGCGTTCTACTCGATCCACCAGTTTCCCTGTTATCCGGGTACGGGCCAGCGAAACGCCGGGAAGAATTGCTTCAACTATCCCGTCCCGCCGCAGACGCCGCGGGGGGAGTATCGCGCGATATTTACAAGCGCGATCAAGCAAATGAAGTCATTCAAACCGGACCTGGTGCTGGTTTCGGCCGGATTCGACGCTTACGCGCGCGATCCGCTCGCGCAGGAGACATTGGAGGCCGCGGATTTCAATTGGCTGGGACAAATACTGGGCGGCCTCGGCGTGCCCGTCGCCAGCCTGCTGGAAGGCGGATATAGCGATGATCTGCCCGAGCTGATACTGGCGTACTTGAGGGGGATTGAGGAAGGGAAGTAACCGATGCAGAAGTTTTACGACACTCATTGCCATTTGGGCTTCAAGGATTTCGACGCGGACCTGGCCGACGTGGTTCAGCGCGCGCAAGCGGCGGGAATCACGCGCATGATAACCATCGGGACCACGCTGGAGAGCAGCCGGCGGGCGGTGGAAATTGCGGAGCAGTTTCCGAATGTCTTCGCCGTGGTTGGCTGGCATCCGTCGTATGTGACCGAAGCGCCGGCGGATTTGCGAGCGGAGTTGCGCGAGCTGGCGCGGCATCCGCGCGTGGTGGCCTTGGGCGAGACGGGCCTGGATTACCATCGGCTGCCGAGCAAGAAGCCGGAGTTCACTGTTGCCGACGACGAAGCGTACAAGCGCCGGCAGGCGGAGTTGTTCCAGCAGCATTTGGAAGTGGCGACGGAATTGGGATTGAACGTGGTCATCCATCAGCGCGATTGCCTGGCGGATTTGACCGCACAGTTCGAGCCTTTCAAAGGCAAATTGCGCGGGGTGTTTCATTGTTTTTCCGAGGATGCCGCCACGATGCGGCGCATCCTGGACTGGGGATCGCTCGTGAGCTTTACCGGCATGGTCACGTTCAAGGGCGCGCAAAAGGTGCGCGAGACGCTGGCGGAGACGCCGCTGAACGGATTCATGCTCGAGACGGATTGCCCGTTTCTGGCGCCGACTCCCTTTCGCGGAAAGCGTTGCGAGCCTGCCTACGTCACAGAGACGGCAGCGCTGGTGGCCCAGGTGAAAGGCTGCACGCTCGAAGAATTGAGCGCGGCGACCAGTGCGACGGCGGACAGCTTTTTCCGGCGGCGTTGAATTTTACTTCACGACCGCTTCTGGGATCAGGAGGTCGCCTTTGTTGGCATCGAGGATGACGCGCGCGCCGACGGGCAGGGTGGCGTTGTGCCGGATGTGGCCGAACGGCAATCCTTCGACGACGGGAACTTTGAGCGGGCCGAGGCGGTCGCGCATTACGTCGGTCATGGTCTGGCGAAATTCCTTGCTCGTCCTCGCTTTCGGATCGAAGCAACCGCTGTTGATGCCGATGGCGATCCCGGCGACCTGCTGCAGCAATCCCGCATTCAGCATATGGGTGAGCATGCGGTCGAAGCGGTATGGCGGCTCATCCAAGTCTTCCAGAAAGAGAATCGCGCCCTTGAAGGAGAGCTGATACGGAGTGCCCAAGGTCGCGCAGACGAGGGTGATATTACCGCCGATAAGCGGCCCGCTGGCGATCCCGCGCCGGATGATCGTAACCGGCTTCTTCGGCGCTCCGCGAGAGATGCTGCCGGGAGCGACCGGTTTCGTGAGCATGTCGAGAAAGCTGCGGATCGTGAATTTCGGGCAATCGGGCAGGATGAAATCAGAATTCAGCATCGGCCCGTGAAACGAAATCAGACCTGAGTTCTTGAGAAACGCGGTGTGCAGCGAAGTAATATCGCTGTAGCCGATGAAGATTTTCGGATTCGCGCGAATCTTCGCGTAATCGAGCAGGGGGAGCAGCCGTGAAGAACCGTAGCCGCCCCGAACACAAAGAATGGCGCGCACGGAGTGGTCGGTGAACATGTTCATCACATCGGCGGCGCGGTCGCGGTCGCTGCCGGCGAGAAAGCCCCAGCGCTTGCGGACATTGCGGGCAAGCTTGGCTTTGAAGCCGAGCGCCTCGATGGCGGCGATGGATTTATCTATGGCTTTGGGATCGGGCGGCGCGCTCGCCGGCGCGATCACCCCGATGGTTTCCCCCGGACTCAGACGGACTGGCTTGATAGGCATCGGAAGGTTGTGCCTTGGGACGAGGGAAGTCTCAAGGAGAAAACTGAAATTGCGAATGGTCTACGCCGAAGCCGAGCCCGCCGCGGTGGCTTGTCCGGTGGCCTGGTTCTTCCAGGCGCGCGTGGGGCCCCAGCGTTCGATGGCGGTCTGAATTTCGCTCACCCGCACCGGCTTGGAAATGTAATCGTCCATCCCCGCATCGAGGCATTTTTCGCGGTCACCGATTAGGGCGTTGCCGGTCATGGCGACGATGCGCGGGCGTTTCTCGGCGGGCCAGCGACGCACGATCTGGCGCGCGGCTTCGAGGCCGTCCATCTCAGGCATCTGCACATCCAGGAACAGCAGATCGTAAGGCTTTTGCTCCAGGGCCTTGAGGACTTCCAGGCCATTGTTCGCGAGATCAGCGTGGTAGCCGAGTTTGTTCAGGACGCTGAGGCCGACTTTTTGATTGATGGGATTGTCGTCCGCGAGCAGCAGCCGGAGCGGCAGGCGTCGCCCGAGGGTGGAATCGAGCACCGGCGTGAGTGGCGCTTTCTTCTCGCGGTGCAGTTGCACGCGCAAGGCACGGCAGAGAGCGTCCAGGAGCTGCGCCGGCCGCACCGGCTTGTAAACCGGGATGGTGATTCCGAGTTCGGCCGCGCGCGAATCATCCGGCCGAAAATGCGTGGCCGTCAGCAGCAGGATCGGGAGATTGCGGCCGGCCGTCCGGCTGCGGATTTCCTCGGCCAGGGTGAGGCCGTCAAGGTCAGGCAGGTCCTGGTCGATCAGCACCACGTCCAACGCATTTCCTTCGCTAATGCGATGCAGGGCGTCCCGGCTGTTGGCAGCCGTCGCGACGTGCAAACCCCATTGCCCGGCGCGATGCGAAATGATCCGCTGGTTGGTCGGGTTGTCCTCCACCAGCAACAAGCGCTTGCCATTCAGGGGTGCCTGCGGGCCCAGCCACGCGGCGGGAGTGGTTGAGGCGGGAGCGCGCGCGGTGACGGTAAAGTGAAAGGTCGCGCCCTTGCCGGCATCGCTGTCCACCCAGATCTTGCCGCCCATTAATTCCGTCAGCCGTTTGCAGATCGCGAGGCCTAGGCCCGTGCCGCCGTACTGCCGGGTCGTGGAGGCGTCCACCTGCTGGAATGATTTGAACAGCCGGTCCTGGCGATCCAGCGGAATTCCAATCCCGGTGTCGCGCACGGAAAAATGCAACATCCACTGTTCCGGATGCCGCAGAAAGTCCGTATCCTTGGTCAGCCCCGGCCGGGGCGAGCGTGGACTCCGGCTGGCGGGCACGACTTCCAGGACGACTTCTCCCTGGTGGGTGAATTTGATGGCATTGCCAATCAGGTTCACGATGATCTGCCGCAACCGCGTCACATCGCTCACCAGAATGCGCGGCACGGCGTCGTCGACAATATACGCGAGGTCGAGCTTCTTCTCGGCCGCCTTGGGCGCGAGCAAATCGAGGGCCTCCTCGATGCAGGTGTGAATCTCAAAGGGATGATTCTCCAATTCGAGTTTGCCGGATTCGATTTTGGAAAAATCCAGAATGTCGTTGATGATCGTCAGCAACGCGTCCGCGCTGCTGCGGGTGGCTTCGACATAGTCCCGCTGCTCGTCAGTGAGCTCGGTGTCGCGGAGCAGGGAAGTCATGCCCAGCACGCCGTTCATCGGCGTGCGGATTTCATGGCTCATGTTGGCCAGGAACTGCGACTTGGCATGCGTCGCCTCCTCGAGTTTCTGGTTGAGCGAAATCAGCGCCGCGTTGTTCTCGATCAACTGCTGCTGGCTTTCGCGCAGGGCACGATAGGCGGCGTCACGCTGGACAAGATTAATGTAAGCCCGCGAGTGATAGCGAATGCGCGCAATCAACTCCACGCGGTCCGGGAGCTTCACCAAATAATCGTTTGCCCCCAGGCTGAAGGCCTGGCCTTTGATCTGCGGATTCTCGTTGGTGGAGAGAACGATGATGGGAATGTCCCGCGTGCCCGCGTTGGTGCGGTACTGGCTGACGAGCGAAAGCCCGTCAATTCCCGGCATGACCAGGTCCTGCAAAATGACGGTGGGCCGGATTTGATTTGCCACGGCGACCGCCTGGCGCGCGTCCGCGCAGTAATGGAAATCAATATCGCCCTGGTTGGCCAGTGAACGGCGCACCGCCTCGCAAACCATGGCTTGGTCATCCACCAGCAACACCATGGCATGAGCGTCCGGCGGCAGCGCGAGCGAATCAGCGGAGCGGGAAGTCGGTGGATTGGGGCGTGGCTCACTCATGCCGCTTGGGAAGGGAAGGGATCAGCCGGACCAGTCGCGGACCGATTTGTTCGAGGGCGAGAACCTCCCGCGCCGCGCTGAGTTGCGCCGCGGCGCGCGGCATGCCGTACACCGCGCTCGTGGACTCATCCTGGGCAATTGTGTAATGGCCTTTTTTCTGAAGCAGCCGCAATCCTTCGGCCCCGTCGCGGCCCATGCCCGTGAGCAACACCCCGGTGGCATCCGTCTTCCAGTGGCGCTCGACGCTACGGAAAAAAACATCAATGCACGGATGGCAGACGGCGTCCACCGGCGAAGGCGTATAAACCAGCCGGGAGGAAGAGTTCAGGATCAAATGTTCGTTTCGTCCGGCGATCAGCACGGTGCCTGGCTTGGGTCGGTCGCCCGGTTGGGCGATGCGCACGCTCAAATGCGTATGCGAATCCAGCCAGTGCGCGAGCCCGGGCGCGAATTCTGGGTCCATGTGCTGGACCACCACGATGCCCGCCGGAAAATCCGCCGGCAAAGACCTCAGCAGCCGGGCCAGCGCCGCGGGCCCACCCGCGGAAGCGCCGATCGCCACGAGGTGTTCGCGGCGGGCCATGGATAGGCGGGCCAGCGCGTTCGGCGCGCCTGGGTGGCTCGCCGCCACACCGAGCAACTTGCGGATGTTCTCCACCTTGCTGCGCAGAGCGCGGGTGCCCGAGCCGGGGCCGGAAGTGGTAAGCGTGGGAGTGTTGGTGGCGTCCAGCGCGCCGGCACCCATCGCCGCGAAAACCTTCGGCGCCTGATCCTCCACGCTCGCGGTGACCACCATGATGGCGCAGGGGCTGCATTGCATGATTCGTCGCGTGGCCTCGATGCCGTCCATCCGCGGCATGATGAGGTCCATCAGGATGAGATCGGGAGTATCGCGCGCCGCCAGCTCGACCGCTTCATGGCCGTCCCCCGCGGTCCACGCCAACTGGTGACCGCTATCGGGAATGACGGCTCGGCGCGTGGCTTCCACTGCGAGGCGGACATCGTTGACAATGGCGATTCTCACGTTTCGGGTTCGCCGATCAACTCGGTAATGATGCGGAGCAGGGTTTCGTCATGTAAGCCGCCCTTCGGCAGGTAGTGTTCCACGCCGGCCTCGCGTCCGCGGCGGCGATCTTCTTCGCGCTCGCTGTGCGACACGATGATGACCGGCAGGGATTTCAATTCCGGGTCGTTCTTGATCAAACTGGCCAGCTCAATTCCATCCATACGCGGCATTTCGACGTCGGTGACCACGAGGTCATACTGCCCGGAGCGTACCGCGTTCCATCCATCCAGACCGTCTACTGCTACATCTGTATGGTATCCGCGCGAAGTAAGCAACAGGCGTTGCAATTCGCGGACGGTCACCGAATCATCCACCGCCAGCACGCGCTTGATCCGGCGCGGCGGAAGCTCCTGCAAATCCGTAAATCCCCCGTCCGTGCCCGCCCGGGCCAGCATAGCTTCGATGGACTGCAACATGTCATCCACGTCCACGATCAACACCGGGGAACCATCCTCCATCAACGCGGCCGCCGCGATGTCCCGGACCTTGCCCAGGCGCGGATCCAGCGGCTGCACCACCAATTCGCGGTCGCCCAAAAAGCGGTCCACCACCAGGCCGTAGCGCGCGTTGCGGTCGCCCACCACGACCACGGGCAACTCGCTGGCATGCTCGGTGGATTCGCGCAAACCCAGCAGTTGGTTTGCGGCGAGCAGCACGACATGCTGGTCGCCGAAGGAAAACAGATTCCGGCCCTGCATCCGGTGGATTTGGTCGCGGGGCAATTGCAGTGTGCGCGAAATTTGCGTCAAGGGAATGGCGTAGGGCTCGCCGCCGATTTCAACCAGCAGCGCCCGCAATACCGACAACGTCAACGGCAACTGCAACTGAACCCGCATCCCCCGTCCCGGCTGGCTGGCCAGGCGGATGGAACCGCGCACGCTGCGCACCATGTTCTGCACGACATCCAAGCCAACGCCGCGCCCGGAAATCTCGGTGACCGCATCCTTGAGGCTGAATCCCGGCAGAAAAAGGTACTCCATCAACTCCGCTTCGGAGAGTTTGTCGGCGGCCGCCGGCATGATCAGCTTGCGCTGAACCACCGCGCTGCGCAGTCGGTCGAGGTGAATGCCCCCGCCGTCATCGGTCACGGTCACCAACAACATCCCCGCGCTATGCCGGGCTTCGATTCGAATCAGCCCCTCGGCCGGCTTGCCCGCCTGGCGTCGCTGCTCGGGTGATTCGCAACCGTGGTCCACGGCATTGCGTAACAAATGCGCCAGCGGCGTTTCCAGGCGCTCCAGAATATCGCGGTCCACCTGCGTGTTGTCGCCGGTGATCTCCAGGCGCACTTCCTTGTCCAGCGAACGCGCGAGATCGCGCACCATGCGGGGAAACCGGCGGACTCCGTCGGCGAAAGGACGCATCCGCGTGCGGAGCACCTCGAGGTAAAGACGTTGCGAAAGCTGGGCCGCGCGCCGATCGAACACGTCCAGCTCCTCAAGTCGTTCCGCCAGGAAACGTCGTGAACCCGCAATGGAACGCGCAATCTCGTTGATATGCTCGCGAGTGGGTGCGGAAACGTTCTCTTGCTCGAGCCGCTGGCGCATGCGTTCGACCTGTTCGCCGATGTCCACTTGCTGCCGTTTGAGGCGCTCGAGCGACTCGGCAAACGGGCGCAGCCACCGGGAGTCCACGAGCGATTCACCAGCGAGCGCCAGCAGGCGGTTGAGATTCTCCGCCGCGAGCCGCACGACGCGCTCGCTGGGCTCGTGCCGCCGCGCGGCGACCGCTTGCGGGACTTCCGGCCGGCCGGATTCTCTGCGGGTGGGTGTGACTTTCGCCGGGTGAGCCGGCGGATTTCCGGCGGCCGCGGCCGCGCCCCGCAATTGCGCAATGGCATCCAGAAACTCCTGGATTTGTTTGGCGTGTTCGTCCTCCCACTTGCCGAGCTTGGATTCCGGGCGCCTGGCCAGGTTGGAAATCAGATCCACCCCTCGCAGCAGGACATCAATCTCGGCGCGACCAAGCCGGGTAAGTCCCTGCTGCGCGGCGACGAAACAATCCTCCATCGCGTGGGCGACCCGGACCGCCCCATTCAGATTGACGATGCGGGCCGCGCCCTTGATGGAGTGCGCGGCGCGCATCAACAATTCGAGCGCCAGCGCGGGCGCCGGGGCGCGTTCGACTTCCAGCAGCCCGTTGGTCAGCACTGCCGCCTGCGTTTCCGCCTCCAGCCGGAACAATTCCAGCATCGAAGCGGCGCTCAGGTCGTCATGGTGATGCTGGCGGCTCATCAGAAATTCCGATTTAATGCGGCAAACAGCTGCCCCGCGTCGAGCAGGCCAACGGGTTTCCCACGCCAGTTGAAAATTCCCCGCGTATAACCCGGTTTCGCCCCCTCGAAAGAGGCGGGTGGATCGGACAATTCATTCGCGTGCAGCCGATGCACCCCATGCACTTCGTCCGCCGGGAAAATGCAACGGCTGCCATGCATGCTGGCGACCAGCAGGCGCCCCGCCGCCCGCGGCAGACCCTCGCGTTGAGTGGCGGGCTGGATGCCCAGGAGGCGATCCACTGAAACACAAATGGCCAGTTCGCCACGAATATTCACCAGGCCCAGGACCACGCCACGTTGCTGATGGGGCAGGGAATGAATCAACCGGCGTTCGGCGACCTCCTGCAACGTTTCGCTGGGCAGCGCCAGCCAGTCCGACCCGATGCGGAAGATGACCACCGAAGTGCGGGTGACCGCGGCGCCCGACCGCGGCTTGGCAAAGTGCCGGCTCCATTCGTGCCGGTGCTCCGGCGGTTGCGGGCGGTCCAGCAGGCACAACGCCGCGCGCGAATACACCGGGCAATTGCGGCAGTGCGTGTGCCGGGCCAATTCCGGGCAGCTCCCGTCGCCGCGCACCCCGATGGTGTTCCAACAATCCGTCACTTCCCGTTCCACGACCGCGCTCTGCGTAGTCTGTGAAGAAACCGTGGTGCTGATGGCCAGCACGGGGAGTTGGGATTCTTCCGGCATGTGATTCAAATTCCTAGGAACGTGTCGGTTGTGCCGGGGCGCCCAAGGCCGGGGGCGGCGTGAACAGGATGTGTCGCATGGGCTCCGAGAGCAGATTCTGTGGATGCAGCAACTGGATCATGCCCTCGGCGTCCGTGAACACCGGGCCCAGCCCGCGCTCCTCGGCGCCTTTCATGCCCGTGCTCAGGAATTGCCGCGGATCCGCGCGCAGGGTTTGCGTCGCGCGCTCGGCAATCAGGCCCAGCAGCCGCGTCGCGCCCTGCTGGTCCGGGCAATTGACGATGATGATGCGCGTGCTGAAAAACTCGCGCGCCGGCTGGTCCAGCGTCAGTGCGGCAAGGTCCACCGCCGGCACTGGCTGGCCTCGATATTCGAAAAGCCCCGCCACCCCCTTGGGGGCGCCGGGCACGCGCTTGAGGTCGAGCAGCGGAGTTACTTCAACGACACTGCGGGCTTCGAGCGCATAGCGGTCCCGGCCCAGTTGAAATAACAAGAACAGCATGAGATCACGTGCCCAGTTTGAAACGCGCCACACTGGTCTGCAGGCTGCGCGCCGCGCCGTTTAATTGTTCGATGGCCGCGTTCGATTCGCGCAACGAACCGGCTGTTTGATGCGCGGCTTCGCTCAACTGCGTCAAAGTATCGCTGATCTGCTGCGCGCCGCTGGCCTGCGCATGCATGCCTTCGTTCACCGATTGAAAACGCGGCGTCAGCGTCTGGACCTGGTGAATGATTTGCGCCAGGTGCGAACTGACCTGCCGGACTTCCTCCACGCCGCGGCGCACTTCCTCCGAAAACCGGTCCATGCCCATGACACCGGCGGTCACCGCCGACTGCATCTCCTTCACCATCTTTTCGATGTCATATGTCGCGACGGCTGTCTGGTCGGCGAGGCGGCGGATTTCCATGGCCACCACGGCAAAACCCAGCCCGTACTCACCCGCTTTTTCGGCTTCGATGGCCGCGTTGAGCGAAAGCAGGTTCGTCTGATCGGCGACCTTGGTGATGGTGGTGACGACCGAATTGATGTTGCTGGTCCGCTCGCTGAGCACGGAGAGTTTTGCGGTCACCGCGCCGGAGACTTCAACAATCTGCCGGATCGTGGATTCCATCCGCGAAATGGCTGCCTGGCCGCTGCCCGCGAGGTGGGTGGTTTCCTCCACCACGCTGTTGACCTCGTTCATCGTTTTCACCAGGTCCTTGGAGGTCGTGGAAATCTGCTTCGAGGTCGCACCGATTTGCGCCGTGGTCGCGGCAATGGCGTGCGCGGTGCTCTGCTGCTCCTTGGCGGAGGCGGCGATCTGCGTGGCGGTCGTATTCACCTGGATCCCGCTGCGCTGCACTTGGCCGACCAGCTCGGAAAGGTCGTCCGCCAGCCGGTTCAACCCCCCGGCCAGCACGCCGAACTCGTCCCGGCGGGGCATGTTCAGCCGTTCGGTGAAATCGCCCTGCCGCATTTTGTCCAAAGTTCCCACCAGCCGGCCCAGCGGCTCGGTGACGGCGGAAGATTGGCGCAGGCCGACAATGAGGCTGACCATCGCCAGCAACACGACTCCGACCAGGGCAATCGTCGCGTTTTTCTGCGCGCGTTGCGATTCCGAGCTGCGGGCGCGGTCTATCTCCAGCGCCAGGGTGCCGAAGAGTTGATCGCGTTGTTTGCTCAGCGCCGGCTGGTTCGTGGCGTAATACGTGGCCGCGCCGTCCGGCTCCACCTGCGCCAGCTCGATGACGCGATCCTCAAAATCCCGTAGTGACCCTTCCGAGAAATCCCGCAAGCTCGAGGCGGCATTTACCAGCCCGTTGTATTCGGGAAATTCCTTCGGGATGGTGTCCAGGTTGGCCATCAGGTCGCTCAACACCGCGTCCCGCCGGCGCTTCTTGTCCGGGTCCGCTTTCGGATCCAGCAACAGGCCGCGCAGGGCGTCCGTCAGCACGACCGCATCCACGCGAATCCGGTCCTTGAGGCTGTCGAGCGTGTCGTAGCGGTGCTCCGCTTTGGCGCGGGCGTCGGCCATCCAGAAGGTGAGGAGCATTCCTGCAATGAGCAGAAATAACAGCATCAGCAGCGTCGTGTTCAGACGCTGCCAGAGGGTCATGCCGTTCAGGCTGGGCGCGGCCATACTATGCTGGTCTTTGGTCGGCTGCCCGGCTGTCGGGTCGTGGAAAGGGGGCGGGTTTCTGGTCAGAGGTCATGCCCATGGTTTTGTACTGCTTGCGCAAGTATCATATGTAAATGCTGAAGCCCCTGTAAACAAGGCAGTTCTGCGGCGGCGACACGGAAGAAAGCACCTCCTCATTTGGCAGAAAGTCACCAATTTGGGCCATTTTGGCGGTTTTTGGGGAACAGAAATTGCTGCTTTTTCGCCCCGTACCAGGATAAACCTAGGGTTTTCACGGATACCGCCCGCTTTAGGCCAATGGTTCCGCGTTCGCCGCATTAAAATCAACCGCTTCGGGCTTTCTGCATGGGAATGCAAACTGCTCCTTTTTGCGCGTGAATTTGCCTGATCATCTCGCCACCGGCCATCGGCTGGAGGGGCCTCGTGGACCGCGAGTGTGACCCGCCTATGCCCACACCAGCCTTAGACCTTTTCGCAGCTTGCAGTGGAGCAGTGGACAAGTTCGACCAATGGGCTGACCGGTTCATTCCTCGCGGCTGTTCCGCCGCACCGGAGTTGGTGCGGCGCGCGCGGTTTATCACGCGGTTCAGTTTTTTAGGTTCCTGTTTCGGAGCTTTTTACGCCGTATTCTATCTCGCCATTGGGCATCGCTATGGCGCCGCCATCGTGATGGGGTGCAGCGTGGCGTTTACCCTGACGCCCTGGTTTTTGCGCTGGACGGGCTCGCTCGCCTTTTCGGGAAATATGTTGTCGGTCATCATGACCGGTGGCTTCACCGGGTTGGGCTTTGTCGAAGGGGGCGTCAATGGGCACGCCGTCGCGTGGCTCGCCAGTGTTCCCCTCTGTGCGTTGCTGCTCAATGGCCGCAAAGCCGCCGGTTGGTGGGCGGTGACCTGTTTGGGAGCGGTGGGCGTAATGGTCGGGCTTTCGCTCGCGCACGTTGAATTGGCGCCACAGTTTGATCCGGCCTGGAACTCCCTCGTCTCCGCCACGGGCTATCTCGGGCTGGTCGGGTTCATGTTTGTGCTCGGCCTCGTTTTCGAAACCGCGCGTGAACGCGCTTTCTCACGATTGCAGGATGCCCTCGCGCGGCTCGAATCCTCCAATAAGGAACTGCTGCGTTTGAACCAGGAGAAGAATGATTTCCTCGGCATCGCCGCCCACGACCTGCGGAACCCGCTGACCACCATCATCGGCTCGGCCGAATTGCTGCGGCTGCAACCGGCTCCCGAGAAAGCCGATCGCCTCTCGGGCAACATCATCGCCGCCGGATCGCGCATGCTGCAGCTCATCAAGGATCTGCTCAACACCAACGCCATCGAGGAAGGACGCTACGCCTCGCAACTCGAGCCCTGCGATCTCGCGTTGCTGGTGCAGGAAAGTGTGGGACACAATCTCACTGCCGCGGTGCGCAAACACATCCACCTGGAGTTCGCCGCTGACGCCCCGGTTTGGGTGCAGGCCGATCGCAACGCTGCATTGCAGGTCTTGGACAACCTGATTTCCAACGCGGTCAAATTCTCGCCGCCACACCGCGCCGTCCATCTGGCACTGACCCACGATGCCTCTGCCGCTTGTGCCATCGTCCGCGATGAGGGCCCCGGCATCAGTGAAGAGGACCAGAAAAAGCTCTTCCGCAAATTCTCCCGGCTCACCGCGCGGCCTACCGGCGGCGAATCCTCCACCGGGTTGGGATTGTCCATCGTGAAACGCCTCGCCGAGGCCATGGGCGGAACGATTGAATGCCGCAGTGTGGTGGGGCAGGGGGCCAGTTTCATCTTCCGACTGCAAGCTGCACCGGCAGCCGTGCCGGTCGCGCCGGCGTCCGTGCCCGTGGAACCGATTTTGATCGAAGCCCGGTAGTTCCCCCGGTCCTCGGCCTCTGCGGTGGGGCTTGTTGTCCATCATCATTCCAAGTGATGTCGCAGGTTTTTTATCAATTAACGCTCCGGCGCTGACATCCCTTAAAAGGCAGGTGTGAACGCGACGCTGGCGCCTGCGGTTCGGGAAAACCCGGCTGGGAATATTGTGCTCAAGTCGGCTGAACTTGTGGCCGCCGCGCGGTTCATTTCACGAAAGGAATCAAATGACCACGGTCATCGCCCTGTTGCTTCGAATTGTCAGAACTGTCTTCGCCGCCGAATTTGTCAGCGGCGCCGTCCATTGGTTTGAGGACGCCTACGTTCGCGAGGACACGCCGGTCATCGGTCGCCACCTGGCGCGGCCGAACATCGTGCATCACCATTACCCGCGCTACATGACGCGCCATTCCTGGTGGCAGTCCTCCTGGGATTTGGTGCTGTTGTCCGCGGTGTTGGTCGTGGCCGCCTGGCTGCTCGGCGTCTTGAACTGGCAGGTGTGGCTCTTTGCCATCATCGCCGCCAACGCGAACGAAATTCACAAATGGGCCCACCGCACCCGCGCGGAAAACGGCCGGATCATCTCCTTCTTCCAGGACATCCGCGTGCTTCAGACTTCCAAACACCACGCCCGCCATCACACCGATCCCAAAAACAGTCATTACTGCACGGTCACCAACGTCCTGAACCCCGTTCTCGATGGCATCCGCTTCTGGGACGGCGTCGAATGGCTCCTCGCGTGCACCATCGGCCTGAAACGCCGCGCAGATACTTCCGTCCGCGGCCACGGCCCGGGACCGGCCTGGCTTACCAATTATCGGCGGGCTTAGATCTCGCATTTGGAGGCTGATAAGACTACTCATCCGGGATGAAGGCCAGGCGCCTGATATTGTTTTCGGCGATTGGTCTCCTATTAGCGGGGGCGGTCGCGGGCTATCTCTACTTCTGGCAGGCTCGTCCGGTCGGCACCGGGCCTGCCGGGCCGGACGTGGCTCGTAACGTTCTCTCGCACCTGCCCGCTGATCGTGAGTTTTTCCTGATTGGCATAGGCGACAGTGTTACTGCCGGTTTCGGTGCGCGCCGCGGATACTCCTACTTCGACCGCCTGGTCGCAAATCCGCCGGACGAGTTCGATGGGATGAAAGGCTTGTCACTCGGAGCGGTCCTGCGACACCTCCAATCCACGAATCTGGCTGTGTCCGGCAGTACCTCCGGCCAGCACCTTTCCAAACAATTGCCCCGACTTCCGAATGTCGGTTCGAATGTGAACGTCCTCGTGGTCATGACCACCGGCGGGAATGACCTCATCCACAACTACGGCCGCACGCCGCCGCATGAGGAGGCGATGTACGGCGCGACTTGGGAGCAAGCTCAGCCGTGGATCACCAACTTTGAACAGCGGCTAAGTTCCATGGTGGATCTGTGCCATGCCCGTTACCCGGGCCACTGCCAGATTTTTCTGGCGAACATCTTCGATCCCACGGACGGGGTAGGGGATATCACGCGCGCGGGACTCCCTGCCTGGCCGGACGGATTGAAAATCCATGCCGCCTACAATGACGCGATCAAGCGCTGCGCCGGGAAACATCCGTTCGTGCACCCCGTGGATATGCACGGGGCATTCCTTGGCCACGGAATCCATTGCACGCAATTCTGGTCCTCCCACTATGACGCGAAGGACCCGCATTACTGGTATTTCACGAATTTGGAAGACCCCAACGAGCGCGGGTATGACGTGATTCGGAGGCTCTTCCTGAAAAAGATTGGCGGCTATTTCGAAGGCGCTGCCAATCCCTGAGGAGCAGCAGGCTTCGCAAGAAAGTTCACCACCAGCGCGATCAGGGCGAGTCCGGTGGGCAGCGCCAGCGATTGAAGTCCGGTGACCGCAAAGCATCCCGCTCCCAGCGCGGCACCGGCGGTAAAACCGAGAATCACCGGCAAAGTCTGCTTCGCCCGCTGTCCGGCTGCAGCCGCGCCGTCAGACCGTGGACGCAACACAACTTCGCCCAAGTCCATCATGAATCGCGTGATATTCGTGGTCATCACCGCCGTCGAGGGCACGCCTTTCAATGTGAGCTGCACCAGCGCGTTCTGCACCGCCATCGCCGCCACGCCCAACTGGCTTCCCACTGCGACCCAGCCGGCATTCGCATTCAGCGCGTGCGCGGAACTCGCGCAGAGCGCCGTGAACGCAGCGAGTAACCCAAACTGAAGAACCAACAAAGGCGTCAGCGGATTGACCTCGCGCGCTTCCAATCGAACGACGAGGAGCTTGGTGAGAAACAACACCACGATGAAAACCGGCACCGAAAGAATCAGCGCCATATCCGCCACGCCGCGACCCACGACATGCGCCGCCAGAATAACCAGGTTGCCGGTGGCATGCGCGTTGAACAAGCCGAGCCCCAAAAAGCTGATCACATCCGCCGTGCCCGCGATCACGCTCAGCAGCGTCGGCAGCAACCAGACGTAATAGGAACTGCCGGCTTCTTTCCTGGTTCCGGCGAATTGGTGGGCAGTCTCGGACATAACGGCGATTTCCCTTTCTAACTTGGCCGGGAACTTAGTCCAGCAAGAATGGCCAAGCCTTGGCGCGGAGGGCGGGAACGGATTTGCGCCTGGAGGGCCGCTCTCAATCTTGACAATGCATGGAAGGTGGATTAGCGAATCCTTGGTCAATGTCGCGTTTGCTTCCGATTTCCGCCTTTCTGCTTTGCATCCTGGTCGTCGTTGCGCGCGGCGCCTCAGTGGACAACACCACGCTCAGCAACAAATTCCTGGTCGGTTACCAAGCTTGGCACGCCTCTGGAGGTGATGGCAAGGCCCTCAGCGGCTACGTTCATTGGAGCCACATCAACCGCGTCCAACCCTCTCCTACTGACGTCGTCATGGACATGTGGCCGGACCTTTCGGAGTTCACCGCCGGCGAACAATTCGCCACGGGCTACACGCTTGGCAACGGGCAACCGGCGAAGGCGTATTCGTGCTATCTCACCAACACCGTAGTGCGGCATTTCAAGTGGATGAAGGACTACGGCCTTGACGGCGCGGTGCTCCAGCGTTTCACCAAGGATGTTTTCACGGATGCGAGCTGGGCGGCGCTCAAGAACACGAACCTCCTGAACTGCCGGCTCGGTGCGGAGACACAGGGCCGGGTCTTTTGCCTCATGTACGACATTTCGAACGAGGACCCCGCGCTCGTGCTTTCTCATCTCCAATCCGATTGGGCGTACCTGACCGGCACGCTCCACATGACCAACAGCACGAGTTACCTCCGGCATCGCGGCAAGCCGTTGCTGTGCCTTTGGGGTTTTGGATTTTCCGGCGGACTGACGAGCACGCCCAGCGAGGCGCAGACGATCATCAACTTTTTCAAGACTGCGGGTTGCACCGTGCTCGGCGGTGTGCCGGCGAATTGGCGCACGCTGAACGGCGATTCGCAGACGAACACTGCCTGGACGGCGGTCTACCATTCCTTTGATGTGCTCAGCCCATGGACAGTGGGCCGTTACACGACCGAGGCACAGGCGGACAGTTTCAAGAGCAGCACGCTCGCGCCGGACCTCGCCGATTGCAAGGCCAACGGCGTGGACTATATGCCCGTCGTATTCCCGGGTTACTCCGCGCACAATCTCGGCGGGACCACCTTGAACGGGATTCCACGCAACGCCGGACGCTTCTTCTGGCGGCAGATTTACAACGCGCTCAACGCCGGGTCGTCCATGGTATACGGCGCGATGTTCGATGAAATCGACGAGGGCACCGCGCTCTACAAGCTCGCGCCGACCACGAATGAAACGCCGGCTGCCGCATTGAGCGACCAATACCAATTTTTCGCGCTCAACGCGGACGGCTATTCTTTGCCGAGCGACTGGTATCTGCGCGTCACCGGGCAGGGGACACTTGCCACCCACGATGCGATCCCGCTCGGCGCGGCGTTGCCCATCACTCCGACCAACGGCGTGACACTCACGTCACCCAATGGCGGCCAGACCTGGAGCGCCGGCACCACCGCCAACATCACGTGGAGCACCACCGGCGTGGTGAATTACATCAACCTCGACCTGTCCACCGACAGCGGGTCCACCTTCCGCTCGTTGCTCTACAACCGCACAAATACCGGTTCCGCCACGATCACCGTGCCGTATTATGCCTCGAGCAATTGCCTCATCCGCGTCGCCTCCACCGCAAATTCGCCGGTGGATTGGTCGGACGCGGTGTTCACGCTTCGCATCACGAACACCAATCCCAACCTCGAACTCCAGCCGCTGTGGAGCCTCGCACCCGGGAGCCGCTCCGATTTGCCCGATAGCACCGCGAACACCGCGCGCGGCCTTGCTTACAACGCGATCGCCGACGAGCTTTATCTCGTCAATGTCTCCGGACCGACGGCGAACATCCTCGACGGCACTACCGGCACAAACAAAGGCTCGTTCAATCTCACCGGCGTCAGCGCGGGCTCATTTGTGCTCGATAAAATCGGCGTGACGGGGGACGGCGTCGTGTACGCGGCGAACGTTCAGACGAGCATCTCCGGCTCCGCGCTCTTCAAGGTTTACCGCTGGGTGAATCCAGCGACAGCTCCCACCCTGGCCTACTCCGGCACCGTCGGCTTCACGAATGGCACCCGCGTGGGCGACCTCGTTGCCTTCCGCGGTTGCGGCACCAATACGCAAATCCTGGTAGGCGGACGCGGTGTCAGCAATGTCGCTCTGCTCACCACCACCAACGGCACGAATTTCACCGCCCGGGCCATCGTCACCGATGCTTCACCCACGCAGATGGGCGGCGCGCTCGCTTTTGGTGCGGGCAATTCCTTCTGGGGTGCGACCAATGGTCTCCCACCCGCGCGCTTGAACTTCAATCCCATCAGCCTCGTGGCCACCACCGCACAGGCTTTCAGCGCGGCCGCTTTCTCACCCGCTTGCGGTCCGATGAATCTCGACCCACCAAACAGCCTGCTGGCAGTGGTGAATCTGGCGGACGGGTCGGACAGTTTGAATCTCTACGACCTGTGGAATCCTTCAAACGCGCCCGTGCTGATCGCAAGCTGGACCATCCCCGGCACAACCGACAACAACTTCGGCCTGGGTGCGATTGCTTTCGGCCGCAACCGACTCTACGTGCTCGACACCAACAACGGCCTGCGGGCTTTCAAACTCGCGTTTCCGGGAGGGCCCGCCAGCCTGAGCCCGGTGGGAAGTGCGGGAAAAGTGACCTTGGCCTGGCCCGCCTCATCGCGCGGGTTCTTTCTGGAATCCCGCGCCAATCTTATGCCGGCGGGACAATGGCAATCCCTGTGCGACCCGGCGGCCGTCGTCGGCAGCCAGCTCGTCGTCACGCAGAGCACCGCGGGCGCGGGCGCTTATTACCGGTTGGACCGGCCGTGATCGGGAAAAACGACCGTCGTCTCCAGCAGTCGCTTGCCGCCGAGCAGTTGCATGGCGGGAAGGATATCCCCTTCGCGTTCGATCCAAAGCTCGGGAAAACTCGGCGTGCCGAACACTCCCTGGGTGACGGGATTTTCCCTCACCTTGCAGCGAATGCCCGCCTCGAACAACTGCTTTTTGACCTCCGTTATTTGCGCCCGGTCGCGCGTCGAAAACAACATCTTCATACTGAATGCTCCGAGACAACTTCGGACGGGTTTGCCCTTAGTGCAACACAGGGAATCCCGGAAAAAAACACCGGGGTTTCCCCGGGTCGGATGAAGAAAAAAGCATGGTGCCAGAGGAGGGAATTGAACCCCCGACCAAAGGCTTATGAGGACTTCTGACAATACGCGTTTGGAGCAATAGGCAAAGGGCATTTAATCGATTACAAAATCCGGTTGCCATTTCGGTTGCCACGAATCGGGAATAGGTGTAAATAGGAAGCAATGAATGTGAACACATTGCCCGCCCCGGAGGAAAACAAGATCGTGGCCCTGCCGACACCGCCGCGCCGGAAGGCTCGCCAGTTGAAAGAGCCGTTTCGCATCGTCGCGTTCATCAATCCGCGCACCGATACCCCTTCATGGCGCGTGACGGGCTTTAAGCGCGACGGGACACGCATCCGGGAGAATTACGCGGACCAGACGAAAGCGGAGGCTCGCAAGCTGGCGCTGGCAACCGAATGGCTTTCCGGCCATGCCGAAACCGGGATGCAGGCCACCAAGCTTTCGCCCGACCAGGTGCGGCAGGCCGAGTCGGCCTTCCTGCTACTTGGGCCGGACAATGCCGCCGATTTGATACCCGCCGTCAATTACTGGTTGAAGCACGGCAAGGCCAACGAAGTGAAAGAATCCGAACGGCTGGACGAAGCGTTTAAGCAATTCAAAGAGTGGTTGGAAAAGACCGATGAAATGCGCGACCTGAGCAAGGCCAACTTGCGCCGCCGCGTGAACGTGTTCACAAACTCCGTTCCGAACCATTACGTTGCCGACTTCACCCCGGATTCAATTGCCGACTACTTGGCCAAGCGGACCATTTCAGCCAAGAGCAAAGACAACGACCGCCGCGCACTCTCCCGGTTTTTCGCATGGTGCGTCGGCAAGAAATGGCTGGCGATGAATCCGGCCCGGAAGCAGACCAAGAGCAAGCGAGCGGTGGCTGGCGAGATTGCCGTCCTGTCAGTGGACGATTGCAAAAAGCTTCTGGCGGCGGCAGAGGCGCACAAGGAAGGCGCACTCGCACCATACGTTGCGGTTTGTCTCTTTGGCGGGCTGCGACCATTTGAGGCGTCACGGTTGCAATGGAGCGCCGTAAATCTGAATGACGGCGAGATAACGCTGGAGGCGGCGCAGACCAAGACCGCCCGGCGCCGCGTGGTGAAGATTGGCAAGACGCTGGCCGCGTGGTTGAAGGCTTACAAAAATAGTCCGTTCTATCCGAAAAACTGGCGACGTGATTTCGACATCATCAAAGAGGCTGCCGGGTATCGTGGCCGCGATGATGAAAAGTTGAAAGCGTGGCCCGTGGACGTGATGAGGCACACCGCGATTTCGCATTACTTCCGTGATTGCGGCAGCTACGGCGAAACGGCGGAGCAATTCGGTAACAGCGAGGCCATAATCAAAAACCACTACCAGGGCAAAGTGAACACGAAGGACACGCGGAAGTTTTATCGGCTCATGCCGAAGAAGGGGGACCGGAAGTGAAATCCGCAAAGAAGGCAAACAGGCCCGAGCCATCAGGCGAAACGCTGTATGCTGTGGGGCGCGTGTTATTTCGTGCTGTAGGTTTGGCGCGTCTTTCCAAGGGATTACTCAAAGGCTCTAACAGTCAACTCGTGACGAGCGCCCTCATCCTTATTCGCACGCAGCAAATCGGAGACGGCGCTGTGGACCTGAGCCATCCAGCATTCTTGACAATGGTTAAAGAGGCGGCAGCGAAAAAAGACCAAGAGTTTTTTAAAACCATTGGCCGAGAATTATCATCCGCTCCGCTGCGAAAGGAAAACGCAGCGAGTAAGCTGGAATGGTTTTTGATTTCCTATTGGGATGGTAGCATTGGCCGTCTTGGTCCGAATGCGCCACCGTTGAATGTATTGAACCGGGACGCATTGGCCACCGTCTGCACGCACTACGTAAAAGGGCCAATGCTTTCGAGCGCCAAGGTTGAGAAAGCTCGCGCCCGTCTCGGTCTCGCGCCCGCAAAGGGCAAGAAGCTAAACATCATTGAGAGCGGCGGCAGGTTGAAAAGAGTTTGATTCGGACAAAAGTCCGTACGCGATCCTGTCCAAGATTTTGCATCCCGTTCTATCGTAAAGAATGGGTGTGAAAAATATTGATTCTGGTTCAGTGAGATTAGCGACACTCGAAAAGCTAATCGAAGACACAATCCCTCTTTTCGTTTCCCCCGTTCCAACTCGCGAAACCTTGCGAGCTTGGTTTGACGAGGCGAAAATTCCCCGGTTCAAAGCCAATCCCGCCGCGAAGCGGGGAGGCGGTCCTGCGTTCTACTCCGTTGCCGGGGTTGAAAAGTTTTTCCGTTCTAGGACGATAGCCCCTGTTTGCATGCCTTCCGGGGGTGGCCGTTGAAACTTCAGCGCCTGCTAACGCTTGAGGAGCGCGACCGAAAGGCCGAGCTTGAAAAGGTCGTCAATCACGGCGTCAGGACATTTGTCGAAGTGGGCAATGCCCTGCGCCAGATCCGAGACTCGCAGCTTTACCGGCAGGAATTCAAAACGTTCCAGGAGTATTGTCAGGCCAAATGGGGATGGAACGCCAGCCGGGCGCGGCAGTTGATCGGCGCTGCCGATGTTCAGAAAAGCGTTACCACGGTAACACTGTCATCCGAACGGCAGGCCCGCGAACTGGCCCGCGTCCCTCAGGACCTCCGAGAGACTGTAATCGAGGTTGCGGCAGCGCGAGCGGAGACCGAGGACCGCGCTTTGACGGCGAGGGACATTCGTGAGGCGGCACGTCCGGCAGCGCGGATTGAAACTCCTCCCGAAAAACTTACTTACCCGTCCACCGTCTCCTGGTGGTTGAAACTCAGGAAGAACCAGCGCGGTGATTTCGTGCGGAGTATTTTTAGAAATGGGGGCATCGTGACGGTGGAGAGCAAAGAGGAGTTGCGTTATGAGTTCGACCAGTGGCTGGAGTGCAACGTCGTGGAGGTGAGCGGTGAGTAAGTCGCGCTATATGCGATGGAGCCGGGCCAGCGGCTCGACGCGGCGGAGAGTTGAACGAATGGTGCTGCGTGGCTGGCCAGTACTGACCCGGCGCGAACGCCGCGCACGTCGGAACCAGCCTGAGCGGATTTACTGGGAAGCGGGTGTTAATTGAACGCCGCAACCCCACCTCCACACGACGCCACCGCCGCGCAGGCAAGCTGCCACGCAAAAGAGGCGGCCGTAATCGGCACGCTGGCCAATGAATGCCCCGACCAGCTTCCGCCGAAGATAGACAAGCTGCTCCAGGCCGCCCCGGAATCATTTGACGATTTGCGTTTTGGCCGCGCCGCCGTCGCGATCCGCCAGCTTCGCGCCGAAACCAAACCCGTCGCGGTCTTCACCATCCGCGAGCACATTACCGGAATCAGCGACACGCTGTTTTTGAATGACCTGTCCGCCGTGCCGCTCGCCATAGCGGAGTACGAAGCAACCGACCTTTTGGAATCCTACCAGCGCCGACGCACGAAAACGGCTTTGAGTGATGCGGTGCAAGCCATGGAGGCCGCGCCGGAAAAGTGGGTGTCAATCGTGGAGGTTGTTCGCCACTCTCTTGACCATCTAGGCCGGGAACATGCGAACGGAGATTTGCCGCCGATTGTGGACGCCGCAGAATTTCTGGCCACGCCGTTTACCCCGTCGCGTGAAATCGTCAAAGGGCTGGCGCATGAAGGCAGCAAAGTTTCCTTGGGTGGCGCGTCAAAGAGCTTCAAAACGTGGACGCTGCTAGATATGGGTGTTTCCGTTGGCCACGGGTTGCCCTGGCTGTCATTCGACACAACCAAAAGCCGGGTGCTGTTTCTGAATTTCGAGGTTCAACCGGAGTTTTTCCAGAGCCGCATTGCCGCCGTCGCGAGGGCAAAAGGCATCGAGGTTGAACCGGGGCAAATCGAAATTTGCAATCTACGCGGACGGGCGACCAGTTACACGACGATCATTCCCAAAATCATCGAGCGCGTGAAGGGTGGCGGGCACAGCCTGATTATTTTAGACCCCATCTACAAGCTGTATGGCAACACCGATGAAAATTCAGCCGGGGCGGTGGCGCAACTCTTGAACAGTCTTGAACGGCTCGCGACGGAAACCGGGGCGGCCATCGCTTTCGGTGCGCACTACTCCAAGGGCAACCAGTCCGCCAAGGAATCCATTGACCGGGTTTCCGGCAGCGGCGTATTCGCTCGCGACCCGGATTCAATTCTGAGTTTCACCAAGCACGAGGAGGATGATGCCTTCACCGTGGAGGCCACCTTGCGCAACTTCCGGCCCGTCGAGCCGTTCGTTGTCCGCTGGGAATACCCGCTCATGCGCCGGGACGATACTCTGGACGCATCCAAATTGAAGCAGGCCAAGGGCCGTCCCACCAAGCACAGCGCCGCCAAGCTGGTAGAAATTCTAAGGGGTTTTCCGGGTGGAATGAACAGCGTGAAATGGCAGCAAATGGCCCAGTCCGAAAAAGGAATTGGAAAATCCACGTTTTACGAGTTGCTTCCCGAAGCCAAGGAAATCCCCGGAGTCGAGAAAACTCAATCAGGCCAATGGATTTACAAGGCACCCCATGAATAAGAGTCAGTCCGATAATACCTTTTCGGACTTATCGGAGTCCGAGTCCGGTAACACTATAGTTACCGGACGGACCGACCAGTCCGGAAATACCCCAATCCGCCAGCGCTACACCCTCACGCTTGCCGATACCCCCGGCAACCGACTGCCCACCGAGCAACGACTACGGGCGGCACTCAAGCGGCTACTCCGCAATCACGGCTTTCGGTGTGTCGCGTGCCAGCCTGTCAGTCCAACCGTGAAGGAACTGGATGAATTGGCCGCAGACCCCAACTTACTGCCCATCGAACGCGAGGCATTGGACCGGCTGGCCAATGGGCACAAAGTGAAGACTTTGCTGCCACGGGTATCCAGACCGGGCCCACTTTCCGAAACCATACACAAACAAAATCCAAACCTATGCAAACCGTAATAACCGAAATCATCAGCGACGTTCACCTTACGCTCATTAACTGCCGGGCTAAACTCATGGCCGAGCGCGAGCGGCAATTGGCGGCAGGCGCAAACCCCGACAGTGAATTGATGGATGCCGCCATTGCTCTTGATATGACGCTGACCGACGCCAGCGACGAAATCATCACGCAAGCCTGTGAGATGCTGAAGCACACAGGCAGCGACGCACCCACCAAGGAGCAAGCCCCGGCCAACCTCAATTAGCATGAAAGCAATTTACGAAAGTTTCGACATCCTGCCCGTGATAGACAAGGCACGCAAGACAGCCAGCGAGGAGGCCGCACAACTACTTGAGACGGGCGAACCAGACAACGAGGCGCTGAACGATCTGGCCCGGTTGGATGAGGTATTAGGCCAAGCATCCGAGCGCATAGCCAATGAAGCCGCACAAGCCAGCGCACGGCATCAGGAGCGCAGACGGCGCTATCGGATGCCCACCGACACAGGCGATGCAGCAGAGGCTACAGCGTGAGCAGCACGGGGCACTATAGGGGCTCAGGGGCAGGCCGGGAACGGTCGGGTCCTTCCGGGGCCAAAAAAGGGGTGAGGTTGCCGAGTGCACAACCTAGGCAGGCGCAAACTTTTTGAAAATCGACGGCATATCATCATATGAAAAAGAAGCATAAACCGGAACTGCACACGATCCACCGCTGGGCTCAAGAGTTTGGCATAGGTCGCGAGAAGCTTACCAAGCGCGTCCTGGCGCTCGGGCTTGGCCCACGCACGCACTACACCACGCAGGAAATCTGCCGGGCTGTTTATGACGATTACGACCTCGCCCGCATGCGACTTACGAAAATCCGTGCTGAAGGCGTTGCTTTTAGAAACGAACAAACGCGAAAAATGCTAGTCAACGCAAAGGAGGTGAACGGGCTCTTTGTTAAGGCGATGGGGGCAATACGCAAATTGATTGCCGCCGAGCCGCGCTTAGAAGCAGAGGACAAGGCTGAGATTATTCGATGTGTGGACGACGCGGTTGCCATTGCCCTGTCCGACGAACCGTATCCATCTACCGTTGACGATGCCGCCACGGGTAGAGCTGACGCGGTTGGGGATGGAACTCCGCCCGCTGAAACTCTCACAGATTGACCCGGCTCGGAAGGCTGGGGGCAATCGAGTAACGACGGCAGGCCGGAAGCTTGCCACGTCTCGCGCACGCCGCGCAACGCAGGGGCACGGCACTTCGCGCACTCACTCCCCTCAGAACTTTTAGAATCACATTCGTTATGACCGCAGAACAACAAAGCGCTGAACGCCAGCGCATCGAAAACCTTCATGCAATCAGCAAACGCCTCCGGGGCCAAGTCCCCGGCGTAGAGGACTTGTGCAACCACGCTATCGTGAACGGCATTCCCGTTGCCGACGTTCAAGACCGGCTTTTTTCCATGCTGCCCGGCGTCACGCCAATGTCCCGCCCGCTCCAATTGAGCGGACGCGACCTCAGCAACTACAGCCTCTCCCGTGCAATCAAAAACGCTTCCGAGAATGGCAGCGGCAAGCCGGGTGGCTTTGAGCAGGAAATCAGCGACGACCTCGCCCGCCGTTCCGGCATCACTCCGCAGGGCTTTGTGGTCCCTTTCGAGTCTCTGTATAACCGGGCCGATGTTATCGTCGGCACTGCCACGCTGGCCGGCGCGATGAAAGCGACCAATCTTCTGGCCGGAAGCTTCATTGATATTCTCCGCAACAAAGCTTTGTGTCTCAGCCTGGGCGCCACCGTGCTCGATGGTCTGACCGGCACCGTAACGATCCCGCGTCAAACCAACGCGAGCACCGCGTACTGGGTGACTGAAACGGAGGCTACTACGCAAAGCAATCCGGGCTGGGATCAATTGACCCTCGCGCCGAAATGTATTTCGGGGCTGGCTACCTTTTCCAAGCTCGCGCTGGCGCAAACCACGCCATCCATTGACATGCTCATTCGGGACGACCTGATGAACGTGTTGGCCGTGGGTATCGACAACGCGATGCTGAACACCGTGAGCGGGGCACCTACCGCGATTGCCGCCACGACCGGCATTGCCACCGTCACGCTTGGCGCGAACGGCGCGGCTCCAAGCTGGGCGACCGTGGTGAGTCTTGAATCCTCGCTTGCGACCAGCAACGCGGACCAAGGGGCGCTGGCCTACCTTACGAATCCGAAAGTCAAAGGCGCTCTGAAGCAGGTGGCCAAGAGTACGGCGGCGGTTGGCGCCGGGTTCGTATGGGGTGAAGACGGCACCGTCAACGGCTACAAAGCGTTTTCCACGAATCAGGTGGCGTCTAATCTTACTAAAGGCACGAATACCGCGACGTGCAGTGCCTGTTACTTTGCTGACTGGTCTCAGTTGGCCGTGGGCATGTGGTCAGGCGTGGATTTGGTTGTAGATCCATTTTCTTCGGCCGCCAACCGGCTCGTGAAGGTGTATATGCACCAATTTATCTCATGGGGGCTCAGGCACCCCGAAAGCTTCAGCGTGGCGTTAGACATTCTCGCCTAGAACATTTCCGGCTAATGCACTCCGCGTCTCTCGCTGGTTTCGGGGCACGGGTCCAACGGGGACGGAGCGCAGGCCGGGACTCCGCGAAAACCAAAGCGCGAGACCACGACGGCAGGGTCTCGGTAACGCTCACAGCGGAAAAACACGCGCAGCCGTCAAAGCGCGTGCAAGTGGCCCGGTCCTTGGTTTGTTGGAATTTCCAAGGGCCGGGCTTCTCTTTTTTTAGCGCGCACAAATCTGCCATTGCGGAATGCTTACCCGCTCAGAACTAGTTTTCGACCCGGCAGAAATCCGCGAACAAGGCCGCCACACCGAACACGCCGCAGGCTGGGAAGCACTCGGCCACGTCCCCACCGTCACTGAAGACCTGGCCACTTCGATAGACCTTGCGAACCGATGGAATGAGCCGGAGGACTTCGCCAGCGCAACGGACAAACGTTTTCAGGACGCCGCCGAAATGTTGGGGACAATTCTGCTTTGGTTTTCTAAAGCTCAGAACGGTGAGGAAATGGCCAACCGCGGTTTTGCCTTCGTACTCTTCCTGCGACCCGACTTGCTTGCAGACACACTTGATTGCCCGGCAAAAGTGGCCGACCGATTAGGCGTCACGCGCCAAGCGCTCAATAAACTGAAGACGCAGCTGTTTCACCTTACGCGCGGCGTGTTCAGCAAAACAAACAGACCGCACTTCGACCGCGAAAAACACAGCCAGATTCAAAAGGCATCCCACGCCAAGCGCCCGCCGCGCAAAGTGAAGTTCACGCGCCAGCGCAGTAAAGATTGGACCAAGCATTGCCAGCCGCAAAAGATAGGTGAGCCGGTCCTGTCACCGCATAAGACTTTGACCGAGCTTCAGCGGCGTATTGCAAAGGCCATTGCCGACGATCCCGCCGCCAACGCTCCCAAGATTGCCCGGCAACTCCGCGTGCCGTGGCAGACCGTGGTTGCCACCCGCAAATTGATTGATCAGCGGCAGCAGGCGGAAGCCGCCGCCAGTACGGCAAAAACCCCGTCCGGCCAGTAACCAGACGGGGCTGTGATGGTGAATTGCTGCTTACGCCGCCGCGTAGGCTTTCCGCGCAAACCGCCGCACCTCCGGGTGTTCGCTCTTGAGGCCGCCCAAGATTACGCAGGCGTTAAGGAGGACCGATTTACCCAAGCCGGGAGTGAGGCCGAACTTTTTGGCGAGCTCACGGCCCGCCCGGTCAATACCCTGGAGGACCGCCGCCGACTTCGTGCCGGGCTTAATGTGGATTCTGCCTTTGAACTCTCCCCGCTTCGCGCTGGCGATTAACCGGCTAAACATGCGGGCGTTTGCTGCTTTGGTTTGTCTCATACGGTTGGACCTAGTAAAAAATCCAGTCTCAACCAAAGCCGTGAAGCTTGTCCGGCGACGGCATCACCCGTCCACCGTATTAGTCGAGACTGGATTTTGTTTGTTTTCATTTCGCCGGGCGCATTGATAGTGCGCTAAACAAGTGGCGGCAGTCCGTTCACGCAGACTGCACTTCGGTTATACGCCGGGCGAGGGCGGGGTGTCAACAGTCCAACCCCTTCACCTTTTCCCCCGGCATAAACCGGACGATCCATTCCCGGGCTTTGATACGGTCTGCCAACGTGCCGCCACGAACCGCGAGGGTGCCGTCGAGATAGCGCACGAGCCGCGCCGCGCCGAAGCTGGCAATCAATTCCTCTTTGTTCGGGTCGGGTGGCAGGAACGGGCGGCGCACGCTGAGACAATAACGGATCACCCGGAAGCGGGGAAGTGCGGTTGTGTATGTGAGTTTGACGCGGTGAAGGCGATGGCCAATTCTGTCGGCATATGGACTACGGATTCGTTCGCGAGTTTCTGCCTAAAATCTTCGTCGCAATCTGTGCCGTTTCCGGGGCTGTTTCATTCCTGTTTCCAAACACCCCGGAAAGATTCCGAAAGTTCGTTAGGAGCGGCCTGATGAAAGTCGTTATATCTTGCCCATGGCTTCTAAGGTTTGCGGCTCCCTCGTTCATGCTGTTTGCCGGTTGGATGTTCTATTTATTCACGGTTAACGAATTTAAGAGCTACAAGGATTCAGAGTCTAAAAAGTCCATCATTACACAGACCAAAATGGCGCTTGGCGAGCGATGGAGGGTGATGTCTGTGGAGTGCGAGGATCTTTCTAAAATGAGCTCTGACAAATTAATGATGGAGTCTCAAAGTGTGCGAATGTTGTTAATTCAGCTCCACGATGAATCAAGACCGTTGGGCGTAAATATGTCGAATTTCGTATCTTTTTTTAACGAAGCAAATAGCGCCCGCCCATTGACCGCGAATGACTGGAAACGACTCTCTGCCGAGTGCTCTAACATTGCCAATTCGCTCCCGAAGTAAGCAGCCGGTTGAAACAGGCCCAGTGGCGGATGCACTCAGGTTAGCGGTTGCCAGCGGTTGCCACAAAATCCCTGTTTCGCTTCCATTGGGCAGGATTGCCCCGGATTGGCAGCAGGGAGGGTAAAACCGCACTTGGGGCCCGTTTTATGCGGGTTTTGCTGGGGTAAATGATGGTGCCAGAGGAGGGAATTGAACCCCCGACCAAAGGCTTATGAGTCCTCTGCTCTACCCCTGAGCTACTCTGGCAGCGGCGCGTAATGTCGCTTTGCCGAGGCTCCGCGTCAATCCAAATACACGGGCAAACCAAGGCTCATTTCTTGGAGAATTGATACACATGCACCTCGAACGGCCCGAACCAATCCGTAAAGCTGCCGTTTTCGACGTCTATCTTGCGCGGCTCCTCAAACATGACCGTTCCGGCGGCTTTGCCACTAATGCTGCCCGGCAGTCCGCTGAACCGCACCCGGAGCGTGGGGCCTTCCTTTTTGCAGGCGAGCACATAAACCGAATCACTCGTCTCGCGCACGAGAAATTCCATCGCGCTCACGTCGTTGGACACCTGGTCCTGGACGTAATCGTGCGCGACGGGCTTTTTCGTTTGTTCCTCGACCTTGTTGGCGACCGCGCGCTTGGGCGGGTTCTCCGCTTTCAGCGTGAGCTTGATCGGCGAATCCGGCGCGAGCAGGGCGGGGAGGACCGGCGACTTGGGCCCGAGCTCTTCGAACAGCGCGCGCATGATGCGATCGAAGTAAGTCCAGTTGAAGCCGAATTGCTTATCTCTGTCGTTGAACGTCTGCGGCAGCGCGCCGCCGAAATACGTGAGGCCGCGGGCGCCATTGATGATCGCCTCATACGCCATGAAGCGCTGTTCCGGAAAAGTCGGAAATCGCAGCGTCTTCTCCGGCTTCACCACGCCCGAAAACGCGATCTGCAGCGTCATCCAAAACGGCTTCTTGCCGCCCACTTCTTTCATTACGCGGCTGTAATCGCCGACCATACTCAACTCCTTGTTAGCTTTCTCCGTATGGACGCCAGGCGGGTAGCTGACCGGGTAAATATCAATCCCGCCGATGTCCCAGCCCGCATCGTAGCGCTTCAGCGAAGCGATGGTGCCGCGCGGCGCCTGCACGAGCCAGATGGGATGGTTCGGATCGAGTTTGTGCAGAAGTTCCGCTACATACGCGACCTGTTCCGGCGTGGACTCCTTCGGATTGTGCGAGTTGCCCCACTCCGGTTCATCCGCCCCCTTCCACAAACCCATGCCCGGCGAGTCTTTGAACGTGTCCACGACCTTCTTCAACTTTGTCTCCTTCTTGGCGTCGCCGGGGCTGAAATTCGAAAGGTCCCAGCCCAGCCACGGACAGCAGCGCAGTCCACCGGCCGCGGCAGCGGCCTGCATCGCTTTTTCCTTCGCGATCTGTTCGTCATTCCACGACGGCCCACCCGAACGCATGAACATCACACCGCAGTCCGCGAATTCAGCGTACGCCGGCCGGCCGTTTGGCGCTTTGGCATCGGGGCCCGGAACGACAGTGAGATTGAGCGGAAAACATTTTTTCCCATCCACCTCAAGAACACCGGCGGAGTCCAAAGTGATTTTTGCGGCCTTCGTCAACGGCTCGGCTGCACTGGATGCAAGAGCCGATAAGAGAATCGACAGGGCCGTCAGAAAATGGATTCGCGAGGTAACGAATTTAGAAGATTGCATGACGTCATGCTTGGTGAGATGCGCGCGTTGTCAAGGGGCAACACTGCCTCGAATTCTGACCAACTCAATCGGGGCAGCGTTGGATTCGCGCGTGTTCGGCAGGTAATGACATTCCTCCGGCGAAGCTGCGCGTTGACTCTTCCCCCTTCCAAAAATAGCTTGGCGCCATGCCAGCACAGGACTTGTTCGCCCAGTTTGACCTGAACCCGACCCTTCCCGGGCACGCAGACCCGTATCCGATTTTCCGCGCGGTGCGGGAAGCCGATCCCGTGCATTGGTGCGAGGCCGCCAGGATTTGGGCCGTGATGCGGTATGCGGACGCGCAGACAGTCTTGAAACATCCCAACCTCAGCCGGCAGGCTTACCTGGACCAGCTCGAGGCAAAGAGCGGGCCGCAGCCCATCATCGCCATGCAACGGCACGAACTGGTGTTCATGGACAACCCGCATCACGAGCAGTTGCGGCATGCCCTCAGCGAGGCGTTCAACGCCGACGCGATCCGGGGAATGAAGGCGAGCGTGGATTCATTCGTGGAGAGCAAGCTGACGCCGTTGCTCGCGCGCGACCAGTTTGATCTGGTCGGCGATTTTGTCGGGCGATTGCCAACCGGCATCGCGGCGATGTGGCTCGGGGTGCCGGAGGCGGAACGGGAGGAGATCGTGGATTGGATCTTTCCACTGGTGAGCGGTCGCGGAGTGGTGCGCGATCCGAAAACCACCGCGGCGGCCAACCAGGCCGCGACTGAGCTGCGCACCTATTTTCAAAAGCTGATTGATCAGCGCCGCGCCAAGCCCACGGACGATTTGGTGTCGCGATTGCTGGCCTCGCAGGCGAAAGAGCCTTCGCTCGTGTCGGACGATGATCTGATTTCGATCATCATCGGTGTGTTCGGCGGCGGGCACACGCCGGGAGTGGCGTTGATCGCCATGACGATGCTGAACCTGATGCAATCGCCGGAGCAGCTTGCGGAACTGCGGTCGAATCCCGCGCTGCTGCCTTTGGCAGTCGAGGAAGGCTTGCGTTACAATACCCCGACGCAGGCACCGAATCCGCTCGTGGCGATCGAAGATGTGGTGGTCGCCGGGAAGACGATCCAAAAAGGCCAGTCGGTGACCGTCATTCTGGCGGCCGCGAATCGTGATCCCGAGGCATTCCCCGATCCCGAGCGTTTCAATATTCATCGCACGCCGAATCATCATCTCGCTTTCAGTGCCGGCGCTCATTATTGCATCGGCGCGATGATGATGCGGATGGAGGCGGTGAGCATTTTAGGCGCGCTGGTGCAACGGCTGTCTCAGCCTCGCCTGGCGTGTCAGGTGAGTGATTTGAAATGGACGCCGCACGATCGGTTTCGGGTATTGGCAGCGATGCCGGTGGCGTTTGGGGCCAGGTAAGCAGTGCCCATGCAGCGATTTTTGTTTGTATTCGGATACGAAGAACCCGGCCAACGCGGCAGCAACGACCGGCTCAAGACGGATTTCGAATCGAGCCATGCGGTGTGGATTCGAACCGACTCGGAGGAAGAAGCTATGGAGCGCGGCCGGGATTACGCTGACGAGTTTGTCAGGCGATTGTTTGAGCAAGCCGGCACTGCCGGTTCGTCTCCCTGGAATGCTCAAGGTTTTGCCCATTGGATTTCCCAGCGTCCGCTGGAAGAGTTCTCGAATGATGTATTAGAGACATTCGACGAGATTTAGGTCGCCGGCCGAATCACTTATTCGAAGCCTGCTGGTTGACCTGGTCGAGGAACTTCTTGTCGCTTTCCTTCAGTGAGTTGGCGAGGTCCTCGTCTTTCGCCTGGCCGTTCCACCAGCGGACGATTTCGGAATTGTAAGCCGGTTTCCCTCCCTGATCGTTCCACCATTTGCCCCAGGCCGACCAATCGCTGCCGAAGTTCTGGCCGGTAATCCGCACAAGCGAAATCTGCGCCCACCAACGCGTGTTCAGGTTGCCGTGGTAAACCAGCGGAATGAGCTCGGGAGCGAGGGATTTGTCGCCGCTCAGGCCCAGGGCGCGGATGGCCATCCAACGGTCGCGGTTATCTTTGTCCGCGCGCTCGGTGGCTATGGCCAGCAGGGGAGCGCGCGCGGCTTTGGGGTCAAGCGCTTCGATCGTGGAGATGGCTTGGTAGTATTCCCGGTTTTTGGGGCCTTTCAAAGTGTCCAACGTCTTCGCCAGCAGTTCTTCGCGCTCCTTGGCGCTCAAGCCGGCGAAGGTGCGGTTGTCGAAGAATCCGCCAAAACGACGATCGGTCCAGTCCAGGATGGCGCGCTGGTCGGCATTCAAGAGTGAATCGTTTGGCTGCGGGCTCGGAGCGGGCGGTGACGGCGCTTCCAGTTCCGCGCGGGTGGATGTGGAGGCTGGTTTGGCACTGGCCTGGCCTTTGCCTCCCTTGGTTTCAAAGGTGAGCAGGTAGGGGACCGCGGCGTGGCCGTCGGCGTCCTTGAAGTTGTGGAAGTTTTCACTATTCAGCCACGTGGCGTAAAATTTCCCCGGTTCGAGTTTCACCGGCAGGACACAGGTTTTTTTGTCCGCCAGATAATGCGGTTTGCCATTCAGCTTGGGAAAGTTCTCCTCGCCCCAGGTGGACCAGGACCAGCTTTCATCGACCATCGGTTTGCTGAAGGTGACGCGGATTTCCGTCAGCGAGGCGGCGACATCCGTGGCGCCGGCGATGGGATCCGTTTTCACCACCACGGGTGGTGCGGACGCCAGGGAGATTTCAGCGGCAGCCGCGGGTTGGCATATGGCCGCAGCCAGGAGCAGTGGGGTCAGGTAAACAACAGGTTTCATGTTTGGTTTTTCTGGTTTGCTCCGGGTGCTTGAGCGTTAGTTTTTGGTTTGGAAAATCAGTAGATAGGGAAGCGCGCTATTGCCGTTGCGATCCTGAAAGCTCGTGAGTTGTGTGGTGTTGAGCCACACGGCGTAAACGCGCCCGGGGTGTAATTTGACCGGCAGGACACACGTGCGGCCATCCTCGAGGTATCTCGGCTCGCCGGTTTTCTCGGGGAAATTCTCCCGCTTCTCCAAACACCAGGACCAGCTTCGGTCCAGCATGGGTTTGCTGAAGGTGACACGCAATTCCGTGAGGGAAGGATCGACATCGGCAGCGCCGGATTCCGGGACGGTGTGGATAACCACCGGCCGGGCGGAAGCCGCTGACGGGGCCGTCGGGTCCGCTTCGGCGGGATTGGCGGCGCCGGGTTCCGAAACAACTTTTGTCGCCTCTCGTGGGTTGTCGACGCGCCTCACCGAACCCAGCATGAATGTAGCGAACAACCCTGCCAGGAGAATGAATCCCAGGAGGATAATTACGGAACTGACCGCGAAGTATTTTGCAATGCGCACCGAATCGGTCGGCTTGTTCGCGCTAAACGCCGGCGGTGGCGCGGATTGCCGCGGTCCGCGGGCGATCGCCTCCACATCCGTCTTTACCTCGTTGACGTGTTGATAGCGGCGGTCGGGTTCCTTCTCCAGGGCGTGGAGCACCACTTCGTCGAGGCGCACGTCCACCTGCACTTTGCGCGAGGGCGGGGCGAATTTGCCGAGCGGCAATTCGCCCGTGAGCATTTCGTAGAACACCACGCCCAGGGAAAAGATATCCGCCCGGTGGTCCACCTGCCGGGGACGCTCAATCTGCTCGGGGGCCATATAGTGCGGTGTGCCCACGGCCTGTTCCTCGCGGGTGAGATTGGACTGCTCGGCGGACCCGATGATTTTCGCGATGCCGAAGTCGGCGATCTTCACGCGGCCCATTTTATCGAGCAGGATATTCTCCGGTTTGATGTCGCGGTGAATGATGCCCTGCTGGTGGGCGAACTGAAGGGCCTCGCAAATCTTGGGCACCAGCGCGAGCGCTTTGTCCGGCGCCAGCTTTCCGTGTTGGAGCAGTTGGCGAAGGGTAAGGCCGTCCACGAACTCCATCATCAAATAAGGATAACCACCGGCCTCGCCATAATCGTACACAGCGACAATGTCCGGATGATTCAGCCGGGCCAGCGCGCGCGCTTCGCGGGCGAAGCGCTCGGCAAACTTGGGATCGGCGGACCCTTCGCGATGCTCCCGGATCAGGAGCTTCAGAGCGACAAAGCGATCCAGCCCGGGCTGGCGCGCCTTGTAAACCGCGCCCATTCCGCCCCGGCCGAGGAGTTCCAGAATTTGGAGCTGGGGGAAAAGTTTTTGGATCTCTTCAATGGGCGGCGGCGCGACAGGCGTTGGCGCGGCTGCGGCACCCTCGCCGTCCGGCTCAACGCCCGTCGGGAAACCGGTCTTGAGCAAACATTCCGGACACAGTCCCTGCGGCACGTCGGTGGGAACCGCTTTGCCGCAGGATGGACATATTCGTTTCGTTTCCACAATTCCAGTTCCAAGCTAATGCTTGGGAATCGGCGGGGAAAGGTTACAAGGTAAACGGATTATGTGAGGGGAACCAGACCCGGAGCGCGGACATTCCTGTCCGCAGCATCGTCCGAAAACCGACTGCCCCTGGGCCAATCAAAGCTTTCATCACAACTCCTGAAGATTCGAGGGCGGCGGTGTTAACATGCAATCATTGGGCGCGTTCGGTCCCATGCTGAGCAGGACAAAATTCCAAACCTACCTGCGGGACAAAACCGCAAACAAATGCCGCAACTCATCGTCCACTTCCGCCGGCGACGAAACCGTTTGCGCGATCTCTTCACGCAACGTCTCCCGGTACTCCTTGCGCAGGCGATGCACCGCGACCTTTACCGCGCCTTCAGTCATTCCCAAACGCGTGGCAAGTTCGCTGTACGGCTGAGTCTCCCGGCTTCCGACCAGGCAAGGTTGCAGCGCCGCGAAGTGCTCGCCTCGGCCGGAGTCTTCGTACACAGAGCGCAGCCGGTTCAGCACGCGATCCAAAAGCGCGAGCGCCCAGCGGCGTTCGAAACATTGCTCGGGCGTGACCGGGTCTGCGGGTTCGAGACCGAAGCGAGTTTCGGCCGTATCGAGTTGCAGGGGAATCGGAACCAGCCCGCCGCCGCGCTTTTGGGCGCGACTTTTGTCCCATTCGTCCCCAAGAAAACGGCTCAGCGCGGTGAGCAGGAATGTCCGAAAGCGTCCTTTGCTGCGGTCTGCGGATTCCAACCAGTTGTTTGCCAGCAGTCGGCTGAAGAATCCCTGCGTCAAATCCTTCGCCTGTTCCGCGGCATGTCCCCGCCGACGCACATAAGCATAGAGCGGAAACCAGTAATTCTCGCATAACCGCGCCAGGGCCTCGCGGTCCTGGTCGGTGAATTGGCGCCCGGCGGCCATGACCGCCGTCCAATGGGTGGTTAGGAACGCCGGCGAAGGGGCAGGGCGGTCAGGGGCGATTGGGGTGGTGGAGGTCTCGGTGGTCATGATCGCAGCCAGCGAAGAATGCTTATTGTCATTGGGCGCGGGCATCAAGCATATTTGCCGTGCAAGCGCCAGAGATGCCAAAACTTGCAGACTGTGGTATACTCTGACAGTCATCCATGAAATCACGCACGGACATCCGAATCGGGGTTTGCATGGTAAATGAAAGTTGAGATGGAGTCTTATGTTACACGTATGGCTCATTCCGTTGCTGGTCTTCGCAGCCCTCATCGTCGGGGGTTTTTACCTGCTGGTCCGCCTGACCGGCGGCAGTGGTGATCGGGTCGATGGTAGGACCCTGGTGGACAAACCGTCCCCCGTTCCCGACGAAGACCTGCCCTGACCGTTCCCGCGGCCGGTTCTAATCCCGGCCGCCAGATGGCAAAACCTTTCGGCGGCTCCCCGCCGCCGGCTGCGGAGCTTTTGTATTTCTCCCCGTTTTGCTTTTCGTTTGATTCATTCGAATTTGCTCCTGTTGGTAACCAATTCTGACTTGGCGTCTCCATTTCCCGCCACTACCTTCCCGGTTCGCGTACTCGCTAACCTAGAACTCAATGACCGAGAACTCGCACGGCCAGGCGGCTCAATCACGCACAAATCTTTCCCGCGAAAAAGGCCGTCACCCCTTCGTCCGGCTTTGGGAGATTCCGGCCACGCGGGCCGTCATTGCCCTGGCTTTCGTCCTCATCCTCGGCTGCATCTTTAACGCGGATGGCGCATTCTTCAAATTCGGCACCCACCGGGATGCGCTGCGCCAGGCTTCCGTCTTTGGCATCCTCGCCTGCGGACTGACGCTGGTCATCATCAGCGGCGGCATCGATCTGGCGGTGGGCAGTGTGCTCGGGCTGGTCGCGGTGGCGTTTTCGATGATGAGCATCCACTGGGCTTGGTCGCCGTGGATCGCCGTGTGTGCCTGCCTGCTTTTGGGCACAGCTTGCGGAGCCGTGTCGGGCGGGCTCACCTCCTGGTTCCGTATCCAGCCGTTCATCGCCACCCTGGCCATGATGGTCTTTGCCCGAGGATTGGCGAAGACGATTTCCGGCGGCATGAAAGTTTCCACCGCCGTAAAGAACGTCGACGGAACCTACCGTTACGTGGACGTCCCGGGCGTTTTCCGTTTCATCGATAGCCGCATCCTTGGCGGCAACGTGTCTGTCGTCACCGCCATCTTCATCGTCTGCGCCGTCATCTCTTGGATTATTCTCTCCCGTCACTTCTGGGGCCGTTACCTCTACGCCATCGGCGGCAACGAGGAAGCCGCCCGGCTCTCCGGCGTGCCCGTAAAAGTCGCCAAAGCCCTCGCCTACGCCGCGAGCGGTCTGCTCGCTGCCGTGGCCGGCATGTGCCAGGCCGCCCAGGAGCAGCAGGGCGACCCCGAATCCGGCATGGGCTACGAGCTTACCGCCATCGCCGCCGTCGTGATCGGTGGCACCACGCTCTCAGGCGGCCGTGGCGGGATTGGCCTGACATTGTTGGGAACACTTACCATTGGCTACCTGGAGAAAGTCTTAAGCATCAACGCCGTTCCGGAGGCCAGCCGGCTGATGCTGACCGGCGCGATTATTGTCATCGCCGTGCTCGCTCAAAGACGCGCCCGCGCCTAACCTCTCCTTCTTCTTCTCAGTCCCATCAGGACGACAGGCAATAGCCCAGCGATTCATCGCTGGGTAATCGTGCGTGGAAAACTTAAAAGTCCCGCCAGGGACGAAAGAAAACGTCGGGCATTCGCAAATGCGCTTCGGGAACGTCCCTTGAATCTACCGATTTTCTGATTTTACCCCCCTCTACCTTCTGTGAATGAATCGACTGTGTCATATTCCGGCTTCCCCGCATTTGCTTTTCTCTGAAATTAGGACGCTGCCGATGAATCCCGCCTGTTGACATCCAACTGACTCATGCCATGCTGGCTGCGGAGGGATTTCTCGCCCAGGAATCGCCAGCGGACTCGGTCGAATCACCAAAACGGGCACGACCAGGGAAATTAAAGGCACAGACTTATGGCAGGCATCACTTGTAACCCTTTGCGCGTACACGCTCAGGTCTCTTGCGTCCTTTCCGTCCCTTGGGTCGCTTCTCCGAGGAACCCGCAAGCCGAATGCCCAAAGACCACTCCCAGCACCCCGCCACCTATTGCCATCGTAAAGCCAGCTTTTGTCTCCTATTGCCACCATGACTTTTTCTTCCGCAAGTCCCACTGGTCCCATAGGTCCCACCCCTCCCGAAAAAACACCAAAAGAACACGAAGAGAACAGCAAAAAACACTCAAGGAACGCCAAAAGAACACTCAAAGAACGCGAAAAAACACCAAAAAACACCAAAAAACACTTAAAGAACAACCTCTCTCAGGGGGCCCCACCACCCTTCTACCCGGGTGGCTTTGCACAAAAAGTCCCGGAGCGCGGCTTTATAAGCCGCAGCGCGTTCAAAAGCAGGGGGATCTGCGGTTAGCGAAGGCATTCATGTTCAAATCTGAACACTTTTTGTGCAAAGCCTCCGAGTCGTCAGGGGTTCGGGCGAGAATGAGCTTTTCAATGCCAGCCCTAAGCGGTAATGAGTTTCACACTTATGTCGCATAAAAAATCCCCCCTGAACTTTTCCCTTGGATTGGCGCTCGCCGCGGCGGCTTATCTGGTTACCGGTTGCGGCAAAACCGAATCCGCCCCGCCGGCCAAAGACGCGGGTGGAGCGAAGCCGGCGAAGTCCTCCTACACCATCGGCATGAGCCAGTGCAACCTGGGCGAGCCGTGGCGCGTCGAGATGAACGCCCAACTCAAAGCCGCTGCCGACAAGCATCCGGAATTGAAGATGGTTTTCAAGGATGCCCAAAACGACACGCTCAAGCAGCGCTCGCACGTCGAGGAATTCGTGAGCGCGGGCGTGGATTTGCTGATCATCAGCCCCAAGGAGGCCCAGCCGTTGACCGAGCCGGTGGCCAAAGCCATGGAGGCGGGCATTCCCGTCATCGTGCTGGACCGCAAGCTTCTGGGTGACAAATACACCTGCTTCATCGGCGCGGATAACAAGAAAATCGGTCACGCCGCGGGCGATTGGATCGTCGAGAAACTGGGTGGCAAAGGGAAGATCGTCGAACTCAAAGGCCTGATGACTTCCACGCCCGGACAGGATCGCGACAGCGGCTTCCGCGAGGCCATCGCGGGCAAGGGGGTCGAAGTCATTTTCGACGTCGACATGAAATGGCTGGAGCCCGATGCCCGCAAGGAAATGGAGTCCGCACTTTCGCGTTTCCCAAAGATTGACTGTGTTTACGCCCACAACGATCCCGGCGCGCACGGCGCTTACCTGGCCGCGCAGGCCGCGGGGCGTGAGAAGGAGATGATGTTCGTCGGGATTGACGCGCTGCCGCAGGAAGGCGTGGCTTATGTGCAGAAGGGAATTCTGGATGCGAGTTTCCAATACCCGACCGGCGGTGCCGAAGCGATAGACAATGCACTGAAAGTTCTCCACGGCGAGCAGGTGCCCAAGGAAATCATCCTGGGTTCGCGCGTGTTCGATAAATCGAACGTCGCCCAGGGCGGAAAAGAATTGAAGTAATGCGCACCCACGAGCCCGTCTTTATGAAGAAATCCTGCATTCTGGGGCTGGCTCTGCTGGCAGCGGCAAATTCCGCGTTTTCGGCCCAGTCGCTGACGTATGTTGACCTGATCAAACGCCTTACCGATCTCGAATATCTCGCCACGCTGCCTCCCCCCGGCGACACCATGGCGGAGTGGACGAGCTACGATCGGAAGAGCAAGTACGACGCCGCGACCGGCAAGTATGTCGGCTGGGATGCAAACGGCGATGGCGATGGCATCATCCGCAAGGAGGGCAATCAACTCGTGCTCGCGGAGATGGAGGGGCCGGGATGCATCTGGCGCACCTGGTCCGCGGCGCCGAAGCGGGGGCACGTGCGCATCTACCTCGACGGCGCGAAGGAGCCGGTTGTGGACCTGCCATTCGACAAATACTTCGATTGCAGCACTGCCCCCTTCACACGTGCGGCATTGGTGAATACAGTTTCACGCGGCGCCAATAATTACGTTCCCATTCCGTATCAAAAGTCCTGCAAGATTGTCGCCGATCCGGGCTGGGGCCAATACTTCCACTTTAATTACGAGACGTTCCCGAAGGGCACGCAGGTTCCGACTTTTCGGATGAAACTCACGCCCGAAGAGTCGGCAGCGCTGGATCAAGCGAACGATATCCTGAGCCGGTGCGATTACGCCGCCGCGCATCCATACGAGGGACAGAAAGTCGAACGCAACACCGTCGATCTGGAACCGGGTAAAACGAAATTGGTGGCGCGTTTGAAGGGGCCTCAGGCGGTGGCGTGCATCCGGGCAAAGTTCAAACTGCCGCCCGCCCCCGCGGATCGTGATGCGTTGCGCGAGTTGGTGATCCGCATCAAATGGGATGGCGAGGCCGAGCCCAGCGTATGGTCGCCGATCGGCGACTTCTTCGGCAGCGCCAGCGCTAACAATTACCGCTCGCTTCCGCTCGGGCACGGGGGCGATGAATGGTGGTATTGCAATTGGTACATGCCATTCGAGAAGTCCGCGCAGATTGAACTGATTAACGACGGCAAAACGGCGCAGACGGTCGAAATGGAAGTGACGCACGCGCCGCTGAGCCAGCCGATTGAGAAGCTCGCGCGCTTTCATGCGAAATGGCATCGGGATGCCTTATTGCCCGCCGATCCGGAGCGCGCGATTGACTGGCCCATCGTCAAAACCGACGGCGTGGGGCGATTTGTCGGCGTGATGCTGCACATCTGGAACCCGCGCGGCAGCTGGTGGGGTGAGGGGGACGAGAAGTTCTTCGTCGACGGCGAGAAGTTTCCTTCGAGCATCGGCACCGGCTCGGAGGATTATTTTGGTTATGCCTGGTGCGACCCGGGCCTGTTCCAAAACGCCTATCACAATCAAACGCACAATGATGGCTATAATCGCGGGCATGTCGTGGTGAATCGCTGGCACATCAGCGACAACATCCCTTTCCAGAAATCCTTCGAGGGCTGCATCGAGAAATATTACCCCAATGCGCGCCCCACCCTGTATGCGACCACCGCGTATTGGTATCTCGCTGCGGGCGGCAAGGATCCGTATCCCCAGATCGCATTGGCCGAACGGGTTGGATATTGGACGAACGTGCTGCCGCTTTTCCGGGTGGATGGCGCACTGGAGGGCGAAAAGCTGAAGATTTTGAGCAAGACCGGCGGGCAGACTGAGGTACAGGACATGACCGGATTCCCCGGTCAATGGAGCAGCGATCTGCACTTGTGGTGGCTCGAGGGGCATCCGGGTGACAAGTTGGAACTGGCGGTGCCGGTGGAGAAGGCGGGCAAGTACGAGCTGCGCGCGCGGCTGACCAAGGCCCCCGACTACGCGATCGTTCGGCTGCGGTTGGACGGCCAGGACGTTGGCGCTCCGGTGGACCTTTATGCGCCGGAAGTTTCAGCCACCAGGGTGCTCAAGCTCGGCGAGCATGACTTGACCGCCGGTACGCATACATTTGGAGTCGAAATCGTCGGTGCGAACGAGAAGGCCGCCAAGGCCTACATGTTCGGCCTCGATTACATTAAACTGGACCCACCCAAATGAAACCGTTACCGAGTTCAGTAAACTCTCTCTCTCGCCGCGAATTCATCGGCCGATCCGCGCTTGCTGTCGCCGGCGCCGCCTGCTGCGGTGCTTCCGTGGCGCGCGCGGAAGGAGTTGCACCCACTTCATCCATCGTCGTTTTCAGCAAGGTTTATCAGACGCTGAAACTGGACTTCGCCGCGGCCGCTGCGGTTACCGCCGAGGCCGGGCTGGATGGCGTGGATGCTCCCGTACGTCCCGGTGGTGAAGTGCTGCCGGAAAACGCGGCGGCCCAATTGCCCCGTTACGCGGACGCATTGAATCAGCGTAATTTGCGCCTGCCGTTGATCACCACCGCGATCACGAGCCCTTCATCGCCCTTCGCTGATGACATCGTCAAAACTGCCCGCCATTTAGGCGTGCAGTATTATCGCCTTGGTTTCATTGAGCAGCAGGCCGACGTCAAAAAACAAATCGGAGAAGCCCGCGCGCAACTAAAGGGTTTGGCGGAACTGAATCGCCGGACCGGTATCGGCGCTTTGTTGCAAAACCACTCGCCCACAGCCAGGACATACCTCGGCGGCGACCTTGGCGAATTGGAAGAACTCGTCAAAGGTTTCGAGCCTGAGGAAATCGGCATCGCCTTTGATATTGGTCACGCGATTGTGGTGCACGGTGACGGCTGGCGTGATCATTTCGAGAAACTGAAGACGCACATCCGCACGGTCTATGTGAAGGATGTTACACGCGATGGCAAATGGGTTCCCTTTGGCAAGGGAGCCATCGGTACCGTGGGTTATTTCAAGCTGCTCCGCGAAATGGATTTCCGCGGACCCATTTCGCTCCACGTGGAATTTGATTGGGACGAAAAAGGAAAGACACGAACACGAGAGGCCCTGGTCAAGGCACTGAAAGACAGCACCGCGGTCCTTCGCCCCTGGCTTGCTGGAGGCTGACCGACCAGCACTCCGGTCCGCTCAGTGGTCATCCGAGGGCTTTTTCATCGCGCTTTGCACGCGATCGTAATCGCCTTGTTCGCCATTGGCCACCGATTGACCCGCCCAGGCCGGAGATTTGGGGTATTTCCAGCGCCAGCGCTCCGCGTGGCCGTCGGCAAACGAAAGGTTGCAGCCCATGTTGTGCCGGTCCGCGGGCTTGTCGAACCAGATCTGCGACCAGATCGGCATTTGCACCGGGTTGCCGAATTGAGAATCAATCAGCGTGTCGGGGTGTTCATCGATGAACACGAACAGTTGCGTGGGAGAAGGCCTCACGATCTGGGTCAGTTTTTCCCACGCCGGCAGGTGGTCGTTGGGCGGCGGACTGGGAAAAACCAGGAAGGAGTTGTAGCCGTTGACGGACTGGCTCATGTTGTAACTGCGATTCCTGAGTTGCGACGTGGGCTTTCCGCTTCCGTCCATCACCGTGGATCGGTCCGCCGGACAGTGATAAATGCCGACGTTGGCGTTGTAAGGAAACAGCAGCCCGTTCCGGATATCGTCCGTGTTTGTATCCGTGTTCGCGTGGTCGGGGCACCAGGAAATGTCTTTGGATAGCGTTCCGCCGCCGATGAGCATGACTGAATTGTTGGGGACCAGCTTGTCGTTATGATCCAACGCGTAGGAATGCCAGCAAACTTCGAGTTGCTTGAGATTGTTCAGGCAGCCAACCGCGTAGGCTTTGTCCTTGGCCCGGGCCAGCGCGGGCAGGAGCAGGGCAGCGAGAATCGCGATGATGGCTATGACAACCAGCAATTCAATCAGCGTGAACGCCCGTGCCGCACATGCGTGCGGCAACCGGGGGTTCGCCGCATGATTTTTGGCGTACATAAAATGCCGCGAAACCGGAGTCTGACTTCGAGGCAAACCTGCCCCAGATTCTCGGACAAAGCCAGTAAATCATGCGGTATTTCGTATTTCGCCCGCTCTCCGCTTGTCAACGCCCGTCCGACTGCCTAGCTTTTGCATCCCTATGGAAAAAGTAGTAATCGCCGGTTCGGGCTGCGCGGGCCTGACTGCGGCCTTGTACGCGGCCCGGGCGAATCTCAAGCCGCTGGTGCTGACCGGCAAACAGCCTGGCGGATTGCTGACGACCACCAGCACGGTCGAAAACTTTCCCGGTTTCCCAGAAGGCATTGACGGCTTCGAATTGATGACGCGGATGCAAAAGCAGGCCGAGCGGTTCGGCGCGCGTGTGCAATTCGGCGTCATCGAGAAGGCCGATCTGAGCAAGCAGCCGTTTCGGTTGACGGTGGATGGCGAGACGGTTGAGGCGGAAACGTTAATCATCGCGACCGGGGCGGGGCACCGGCATCTGGGACTGGAAAGCGAACATCTGCTCGAAAACAAAGGCGTGACCTATTGTGCGACTTGCGACGGCGCATTGCCGCATTTCCGCAATCAACCCCTGGTAGTGGTCGGCGGCGGCGACTCCGCTTGTGAGGAGGCATTGTATCTCACCCGTTTCGCCTCGGCCATTCACCTGGTGCATCGGCGGGACTCGTTGCGCGCTTCGAAAATCATGGCGGACCGGGTTTTGGCGCATCCCAAGATCAAACCGATTTGGGATTCCGCAGTGACTGAAATACTCGACCTCAAGCAGGACAAGGTGACGGGTGTGAGGCTCAAAAATCTCAAGACCGGCGGGGAAAGTGTGGTCAGCTGCGCGGGCGTGTTCGTGGCGATCGGACTCGTACCCAGCACGCAGGTGTACAAAGGGGCGATTGATATGGATGAGGCCGGTTACATTGTTCCCAAGGGAGTTGCCGGCACAAATGTTCCCGGTGTCTTTGTCGCCGGTGATTGTGCCGACCATGTCTACCGGCAGGCGGTTACGGCAGCGGGAATGGGATGCGCGGCGGCGATCGAAGCGGAGCGGTATCTCGCGGCGCGGAACGAGTGACAAGCTGCTATACGACCAGTTTGTAGCCCACACCGTGGGCGGTAAGCAGGTGCTTGGGCGAATCACCGTTGTCGCCGAGTTTTTTACGAAGTTGCACGATCACCTGATCCAGCGTCCGGGTGGTGCCAAAATAGTTGTAGCCCCAGACCTCGTTCAGCAGGCGATCACGTGAGAGTACCTCGCCGGGATGCGCATGAAAGAATTGGAGGAGCTTCAATTCCTTGGGCGTCAGGGTTTCGACATGTTTGCCCCGCTTCACTTCGTAAGTCTTTGAATCGATCACAGCTGAGCCTATTTCGAACACGGCCACGTCGACGGCTGAATCCTTTGCGTTGGTGCGGCGAAGCAAGGCCTGGATGCGCGCCAGCAACTCGCGCACTCCAAAGGGTTTCGTGACGTAGTCGTCCGCTCCCAAATCGAGCCCGACCACCTTGTCGATTTCCTGGCCTTTGGCGGTGAGCATGAGGATTGGTGTCGGCACCTTTTTCGCGCGCAGCCGTTTGCAAACATCGTAGCCGCTGAGACCGGGGAGCATGACATCCAGCAAAATCAAAACCGGTTTTTCACGTGCCACGGCTTCCAGAGCCTGGTCTCCCCGCTTGCAGGAGGCGACTTCGAACCCTTCGCTCCTCAAGACCTCTTCCAGTCCCAGAAGAATATGCGGGTCATCCTCGACGATCAGGATTTTGATTTTCATGCGCTTGGGTTCTGAATTTCGCTTTGGGGTATCTCCGGTGCCAGCGGGAGGCGCAGACTGAAGCAACTGCCCCCGTCCGCTCGCGGTTCGTAGGTGACGTCGCCGCCGTGCGCTCGCGCGATCTGCCGTGCCAGCGTCAGGCCAAGTCCGGAGCCTTGAATCCCATTGGAGAGCGAATCGTGCGCCCGGTAGAACTTCTCAAAGATTCGTTCCTCGCAACCCTTCGGCACGCCCAGACCGCGGTCCAGCACCTGCACTTCGGTGTACGGGAGGGGATGGTGCGCTGTCGTTACCCGCAACGTTATCTCCTTTTTGCCATCCGTATATTTCTCCGCGTTCGACAGCAAATTCACAATGACCTGTGCCAACGCGTCGCGATCGCCTTTGACCCAGATGGCTTCGTCCCGGAGTTCGCATTCAAATTGGAAGCCGTTGGCTTCGAGATGCGGACGGAAGCTTTCCGCCGCCTCGCGGACCGCTGGCGTCAAATCGAAGCGCGTCATGGCGTATTTCTTTTCCCCGCGCTCGAGACGGGCGAAATCGAGCACGTTATTGATGAGGCGCGTCAATCGAGCCGCCTCCGCACTGATGATTCCCAGATACGACTTCGCTTTCGCCTGGTCGGTCACGCGGCCTTCGGCCAGTAATTCCGAGAACATGCGGATCGAAGTCAGCGGGGTTTTTAGTTCGTGGGAGACATTGCTGACAAAGTCTGTTTTTTGGCGGGCAAGGGTGAGTTGACGGTTCAGGTCGCTGACGATCAGCCAACTTCCCACCCCGATTGCCAGCAACAAAACCACGATAAGCAGCCCCAGGGTCAGTTTCAACGTGCGAGCAGACTGGGTGAGCTTGGCGGGATCGAGCAAATAGACAGCGACCTCCCAGTGGGGCAGCGCCTCGCCAACTTCGGTCGCGACAAATGGCCGTTTCCACATCGCGTTAAAATCCGAATGGGACTTGGCCACTGGGCGCGCGTTGTCGTCCAGCAGCGCCACGCAGATCTCACTTTGCAGGCCCGACTCCGATTGCAGGATTAGCGGGCGCAGTTCCTCCAGCAGTTTCAACAGCGAAATCTGGGTGCCGAAGACCAAGTCGGGATCGCACGGAGGGCGGCACCAGAAAAGCACGTTGAGCTTGTTATCCACAAACCTGGCCATGGTTCCGTCACTGTCTTCGCCAATCAGTTGACGGAACTCAGCCTCGGACACAGCGATCTTTGAACGATTCTGGTCGGCATCTGCCGCGGCCTGTGGGACTGGAGCTGCCTGAGCTTCAGGTGCGTTCGGTTGAACTGCGGGGGCATTGAGACTCTGAACCGCGTCGAGGGAGGCCTTCGACGTTACTCGCTGCTGGGGGCTCACGCTCCGATAATTCCTCACAACCTGTTTGTTGTCCGCCTGCCAGCTTGATTGAACTTCGTTCTGGCCAATCGCGGCCCTCTGCTGAATCGGTACTTGTTGTTGGGCCAGGCCGTCTTGCGGGGGCTGGCTGCTCTTGTTTGCGGGAGCGTTCAAGAGAACCTGTTCTTGTCCAATATTTGGTATGGTCGCGTTGCCCCCGAATGCGGCGTTGTTGAGGTAAGTATTGCCCGCGTTGAGTTTGGAACTGGCGTAAACCTCAGCGCTTTCGCGATTGGCGAGGAAGCGGCTGTTGTCGCCGTAGAATTTTCGGGCCTCGGCGCGACCATAAGGTGAAGGCGAAAGAATCTCGCCCTTGGTGTTCACCACGAAGCCTACTTGCGCGAGTGGCCATTCCTTCCGCAGGAAGTCGTCGAAGGTCTGGGAGGCATTCCGGCTCATGCCGCCTTTCCCACAGAGGCTGGCGACCTTGAGAGTGAACGCGCGTTGTTCGGCCGCGAGGGTTTCCTGCACGGAACTTGCCACTGCGTCTGCGACTCCCTGGTAAAGCAGTGACTGCTGGCGTTCGATGAGAAACTGCTGGTCGCGCAATGACCGGACAGCCAGCCAGGCCAGTACGAGGCTCGGCACAAACACCGCGAGCACAAAAACCAGGGCGACCTTTCTCATTGCTCGAAACCTGCCAGGAGCTTACCCCCAACGATGAACACTGGCCACACATTTGCCCGAATCGCTTCGTCTGAGCGAGCCGGCCACCGCCGGGTATCCGGGGGTGGCGCGGTCGTTCCCCATGCCTCACTTGGCATTGCGATAAGTCCAGGACTCAGATTGCAGGTCTTTGCGGTCACCGGGTGTGTATTGATTGGCGCGCATCTGGCCTGCGCGGCTGCGAAGATTGAGGGATTCGGAGCGGACCTGGCTTTGCAGGCCTGGAGGCGCAGTGACGGCCTGCGCGTCGAGAACATCGGCCTGACGATCCAGTCTGGCCGCTGCTTCCTGGTAACGAGAACGATCCGCCTCCAGAATCGCTTCATCCTTGGCAATGGCGGCGAGCAACAGCTCGCGTTCAGTGGCCACAGAAGCGCGCTCCGACTTTGCGGCTTTGTCACGGTCCTCGGTGAATTGAATTTTTAAATTGCCGCTCAGTTCGCTTTCACTACCGCCATTCAATTCGTCCAAGTAACGCACCTTCACGCGGGCGATTTCCGGTTGGGTATCAACGACCAGGCAACGGAGAAACACGCTGCGATCCTGCTCGGGTGTAAAATCACTGAAGCGAATCATGGCCTGCTGGCCGGTGAAAGTTTCAGGCCGTCCGAGAAATCCAATGGGTTTGACGCCTTTCGGGCACTCGATTTCGATGCGGATTTCACGCGCGGCGAAATGGAGCATCCGCCCGAGCTCTTTTGCAAAAATGGACGGCAGTTTTTCGGTGTCCTTCACGTAGTAGTAATTGGCGTCGCTCGCCTCGGCCAGGCCGGACATCAGGTTTTCGTTGTAATCATCGCCGACGCCGATGGTGGTAACCGCGATTCCGCGTTCCGAGAGCGAACCGCCCAGCTTGCGCAGTTCGGCGGGGGAACTGGGGCCGACATTCGCCAGCCCATCAGACAACAGAATGACCCGGTTGATACGCTTGGTCGAAAAGTGCTTCTGCAGCTCCTCCGCGGCCTGCTGCACCCCCGCATGGAGGGCCGTGCCGCCGTTTGGCTTGATTGCTGCGATACGGGCCTTAATGGCCTCCTTGTTGCGAACCTCCTGCACGGGCACGATAACCTCAACCTGGTTGTTGTAGGCGATCAATGAGAAGTAGTCGCCGTGGTCCAGCCAATCCACCAGTTCCATTGCAGCCTGACGGGCCTTTTTGATTTTTGCTCCGGTCATGGAGCCGGAACGATCCAGTGCCACCGCAAGGTTCAAGGGAGTTCTTCGGTGGCGATGTTTGGCGGGCGCAGCCGCAAGGTCGATCTTCACGATGACCTCCTTCGCCGCGCCGGTCAAGACAAAGTCCCGGTCGGTTTCGAGTTTGAGGCGAAGGGTTTCGCCGGCGGAAAGCTGGGCCGCCAGCCCGATCACGGAGGCAAGGGCGACAAGTGTCGTTTTCATGCCCTGACCGTGACACGAGGCTGGGCCGGGTATGTCAGGTCAGGGCAAGGAGATTGTAAAAGATTTGTAAGACAAGCCGCGTCGAGACCTGGCGAAGACTGGGTGGAGCGCCCGTGTCCAATCGGGCGCTCCTGAATTCCAACAAAAACAGGAGAATGGAGCTACTCGCCCATCAGGTGCTCAAGCACCATCTGGTCAAGGGCAGCGTAGTCGCGATCGGCGATCAGGGCCCTGGCTTGCTTCTCGTTGAAGGTGCGGGCCTTGCGCACGAGCTTTTGGAAGGTGCGGCGGCTGTTCGTGAGGTGGGCGAGCCAGTGTTCGACTTTGGTCGTGCGGAACGGATGCACGTCGAAGCAGACGAATTCGCCGTTGCGGCCGTAGCCGTTGCGTTCCAACGCGCGGATCTGATTGAAAGCGACGCGGAGATTCGAGCTGCCGAAGGGCTTGTCCTGGTCGAACTTGAGGCCGTTTTGGTCGTTGAGGTGCAGCGACCAGAGCTTGTCGAAGGTCATTGCAAAATCAATTTCATCCGCGGGATCGAGGCCGGCGAGGATGGCGTGCGCGGATTCGATGAGGCAGCCGACGCGCTTTGGATCGCGCGTCAATTGGGCGATGGCCAGCGCGTGACCGATCGTGGGAATATAGGCGTGGTCCATCGGCTCGTTCGGCTTGGGCTCGATCGATAGCCGTGCCTTCTTGTCGTAGGCGAGCATCTTGTCCATGGCCTCGACCAGCAAATCAAAGCTGCGATTGCCATCTTTGGCCTCGCGCAGGTAGGTGCCTTCGCGGGCGAGCCAGAGGACAATGAGGTCGGTGCCGAGATAATTGGCGATGTCGATGCAACGGAGCGAGCGCTCGATGGCGTATTTACGGCATTTCGGGTCGTTGCTCGTGTAGGCGCCGTCAATCGTCATCGGGCTGAACCAGAGGCGGGGCGCGACCATTTCGGCCGCGATGCCGGCATCGTCAAGCCGCTGCTTCAGCGCCTTGGCTTCCTTGCGGATTTGGGCGTCGGATTTTCCGTCAATGTCCGGCACGGCGTCGTCGTCGTGGAACATCATGGCGTCGAAGCCGATTTTCTTAAGCTGCTTCAATTTCCAATCGAAGGTTTGGGCGGGGCGGGTGGTGGGACCGTAAGGGTCTTGACCTTCGCTGATGTTCCAGGGGCCGAAGCAGAATTTGTAAGAGGTTGGTTTCGCCATAAAGAGGGCGGAAGAATATCGGCGCGGTTCCGAAAGGAAAGCCGCTTTTTTCTTTAGCGTTTCGGATTTAAGGATTAGTTTTTGCCGCATGCCGACCAATGCTCAACCCCAGAACCAGCCGCCCGGCCGCGTGACATTCCAGGACGGGCAGGGCGAACTGCCGATGCTCGAAGTGACCACCGCCTGGAGCAGCGCCGAGATTTATCTGCACGGCGCGCACGTGACGCGGTTTAAAAAGCACGATGAACCGCCCTTGCTTTTCATGAGCCAATGCAGCCGCTTTGCCGAAGGGCAGCCGATACGCGGCGGGATTCCGGTGATCTTTCCGTGGTTCGGGCCGCGTGAAGGTCAGCAGCAACACGGCTTTGCGCGATTGAAGACCTGGGAGTTGAAGGAGTTCGCCCCGGCAGCCGACGGCAGTGTCAGCGTCCGGCTGCGTTTTCCGGACTGCCCCGAGGCGGCTACGTTGCCGCCCTTCGCGGCGGACCTGGTCATTCATGTTAATAAAACGCTCTCACTCGATTTGGAAATCACGAACCAGTCCAAAGAGGACACGTTCACCTTTGAGGATTGCCTGCATACGTACTTCGAAGTGGGGGATGCCACCGCGATTTCGATCAAAGGACTGAAAGGGGCCAGCTATCTGGACAAGACGGCGAATTTCGCGCGCAAGACCGAGACTGACGAAGTGATCCGGATTTCCAGCGAAGTGGATAGAACGTACGTGGACACCACCGGTACGGTCGAAATTCACGATCCCCGCCTCGGGCGCCGAATCCGGGTCGAAAAGCAAAACTCGGCCTCGACGGTGGTTTGGAATCCGTGGATCGCCAAGGCGCAACAGATGCCGGATTTTGGCAACGAGGAATACCAACGCATGGTTTGCGTTGAGTCAGGCAACGTGGGTCCGAATCAAATCACGCTGCCGCCCGGGCAGACTTCCGTGCTTAAAGTGAAGCTGAGCAGCGAGCCGCTCTAAGCATCTGCTGACGGGAACGATTCGGTTAGCCAGAATTTCGAAAGGCGTTAATACGCGTTATGGCGGGTAAGGCCCGCCGCCCGCCAATTTTTTTTCGCCGGATTTACCGGGATTTACCCTGATAAAGCCGGATTTACCCGGATTCGGCCCGACCCCTCTGCACCTGGCTACCGCCGTGATGCGATGCTGATTTCAAAGATCAGTTCTGTCTTGATGCTGATTCCCACGGAATCGGGAATACCAGCCTCCTACCGCGGGAAAGTTTGCCCAGCGGAAGCCGGGTGTCAAGTGGCGGATGGGCGAAAAGCAGGACAGACGCAGCCAAAATCGTAGCGCAGGTTTCTCCGGCCGCGGCGGGAGAAGCCTGCGCTACCAGCTCCGGCGTCGCTTTCCGGCCCATTTATACTCGTCTGTTCTGAGGCGAAATGGGGTATCAAGACCCATAGTGGTGATTGAGGTTTTGGTTCGGTTCGTCGTGGCCGCCTTTGATGCGGTGAAAGTAGTCGAGTCGCGCGATCATTTGCCTCGCGGCAGCCAGCAAGCCGAGCCGGTAAATGGTATTGCGCGTCCGAGTGCGCGAAACTGTCGGCAGGCTTTCCCTGACAACACGTATGCGCGGGGTGATTTTGGAGACGTCGAAAGCAGTGCCGTCCATGACGCGATGCGTGTTCCTTGAGTCGGGAGGGATTCGGTTCGAAATGCGGAAGCCTACGTAGCATACCAGCAGCACCCACACGCCGAACAAAAATGGCAGCAAATCTTCCATGCTTCAACTGTGCCGGATCCGGCCTTTCGGTTTAATGTGCTTCTCCCAGGCAGCCGGAGTTGGGGGCCATCGCCACACTTCCACGGAAGAAACGATTCTCAGATTGGTGTCCAGTACCGTGCCGCAACGCTCACAATCGTAAAGCCAATCAATCACGGACTTGGTGCGTTGCAACAGGGGCCGGGCGGCCATGGCTCGCCGGCAGTTTGGGCAATCGACTTGAGGCCGGAGGAAGACCCCCGGATTAAGAACAAGCAAAGCGTTGGCTTCGTGTTCTGTCATTACCCAAATATGCACGATAACCCGCTTTCAGGCAATCTGCCGGCAGCAGTCGTGGGTCAGGTGCGTTTGGCGAAGCAACGACTGATCGGGTTGCCGACGTAACCGAGGAACTGCGGAATGGGGAAGTATCCTTCGGCTTCGTAAAGGCCGATGGCTTCGACGTTGTCGCAGCCGGTTTCCAAGGCGATGGACCGGAAGCCGCGGCGGCAGATTTCGGCCTCCAGATGCCGAAGAATCTGGCGCGCGATATCGCGTCGCCTCGCCTTGGGCATCACGTACATGCGCTTTAATTCGGCGCAGGTCTGATCAATGGGACGGAAGGCCCCGCAGCCCAGCGGTTCATTCGAATCCACGGCCACGACAAAATATCCTCCAGCCCGCTCGAACTCCTCGGGCTTGATTCCGAAAATCGGTGAGTCCGGGTAGCGCGCGGTAAGGTCCAGGTCGAGTTCGCGAATCATGGCGCGGGCCTCCGCGGAAGCGGGACTGACTTTTGCGATGGTGACCATAGCTCGTGGCGCGAAACTGGCCCAGCGCGGGACGCGCGTCAATGCCAGTAAGTGAATGACTTTCAGCCGCTTTTCGTATTTGTTTGCGGGGTGGCGGATCTGGATACCCCAAGACCGAATCGCACGCGCTGGCTGGTCCTGCTGGTTCTGGTTGGAGCGGGCATCGGCGCGGCGCTTTTCTTTGTCTTCGGCCCTTTGCGGCGGGCGGGAACGGTGGAGGGCCGGGTGGATAGACTGCTGGACGAACAACGGCAGGAGGAGCGGATCCGCAATGGGCCGGCGTCGATTCGGTGGGCCTATTCGCTGTTGCGGCGGTGGCGTGACCGGGACGAGGAACGCAATCCCCAGCTCGATTTGGAGTCGCTCGGGCCGGCTGCCATCCCACAATTGGCGAAGGCCGGGCTCAACGATCCCAGCGGGGGCATCCGGTCGCAGGCCGCGAATGTCTTGCGCGAACTGGACGATCCGAGGGCAGTTCCGGCCCTGACGAATGCGCTGGCGCGTGAGGATGACCCGATGGCCTTGCAGAGCATTTGCGAGGCGCTGTTTCAACTCGATGAGCCCAGCCTGCTGCCGCTCCTGCTGTCAAAGTATCAGCAACAGACGAATGACGACCTGGTTAATCCGTTGCTTGCCCACATCGGCCGATTTTCCGACCTCGCCGCCACGCGATTGCTGACGAATGCATATCACCAGAGCACGAATTACGAGGTACGCTTCAATGTCCTGCGCGCATTGAACGGGCCGAGTGGAACGAATGCCTTCGACCTGTTGCTCGACATATTTCGCAACGACACCAATGCCACGATGCGAGCCTCCGCGGCCGCGGCGCTCGGAGAGACAGGCCGGTCCGATGGGTTGCCAATCCTGCTGCGCCAGATGCAGAGCGATCCGGATCCTGGGGTTCGTGAAGCTGTGATGCAGGCCATACCTGAGGAGCAATGGGAGCACATGGTGCCCCAACTCATCGCCATGCTTTCCGCAGAGAACAATAGCTCGGTTCGCCAGCAAATCGTCACCACGCTCGCCGCTACAACCAATGCGGATGCATTCAAGGCGATAATTTCTTTGGCCACGAACGATCCGGTGCGCATGATTCGGGAACGTGCGATGCAGGAGGTTGTTACCTTGCTCCCGAAGCAACCAGTTCCTGGAGTGCTGAAGCTTCTTCGCCAGACCGAGAAAGAGGAGCTCAGGGATGCCGCCGCAGTCGCGCTGGCGGAAACGGGTTATCCGGAGGCAGTGCCGGATTTGATTGATTACTTGAAGGCCACGCTGGCGAGTCGAAAGGGAGGAAGTCTGGGGAATGCGGATTACCAGGCACTTAATCACCTGGAGCGGCTGAGCCAGTATATGACGGCGCATGGCACGCCGGAGTTTTTGCCCTTTCTCCTCGACCGACTGGCTGAATCGTCCCAAGACCCGGGCTTGCGTCAGCCGGTGCTGCACACACTTGGCGCGCTCGGGCGCCCGGAAGCGATACCGGCCGTTTTGCATTGCCTCACAAATGACCCGGTTTCGACCATTCGATATGCGGCGGCGGAAAGCCTGGGAGAACTGCGGGCAGTGGCCGCAGTGCCCGCCTTGATCGAGGTCGCCAATTGCACGACCGATTCCTGGGTGAGGATTGCCTGCATCGAGGCCCTGGGTCAGATCGGTGACCGAAGGGGTTTGCCCATCATGCTGCAATACCTTGAGGATCCCAAAAAATTGCCCGGGCAGAACGGCGCTTGCCGGGCTTTGGGATTCCTGGGTGATCCGGCCGCGATCCCGGCGCTGGCCAAGGTGGCGAAACGGGGCAGGTCTGGCCTCCGCATGGCCGCCGTGAATTCGTTGGGCCAGATTGGCGGCGCGGAGGCCATGACGAATCTGGTCGCTCTCCTGCGAAGTTATTCGGAGGACGATGTGCAGCGCCTGACCTGGACAATCAACGCGCTTAACAACGCAGGCGACGCTTCGTGCGCTCCGGTGCTGATCGAATTGCTCAACCATTATGATCAGCGTGTGGTGCTTGCGGCGGCGGAGGCGCTGGGCGATCTGGGCGCCACGAATGCGCTTTCCCGGCTCATGGAACTGGCTGCCAGTGGCTCGCGACACGTGCGCGAGTCGGCCGCCAAAGCGCTCGGGCAGATTGGCGACGCAAGCGCGCTGCCGGTGCTGTCCAACATGCTCGAACAGGATCGCAATCCCGAGGCGCGCAAGAAGGCGGCCGAGGCACTGGGAATCATCAGCGACGTGGCAGCGGTGCCGGCCTTGCGAAAGGCTCTGGCGGACAGGCAGCCGGAGCCGCGGGCCGAAGCGGCGGCTTCGCTGGGGCATTTGGGCGACACCAACAGCCTGACGGCGGTGCTGGGCCTGCTGGACGAAGGGATCACCGAATACCACATGGCGGTTTGCTATTCGGCCATGGAGATAGGCAGGACGGCGGCAATTGAGCCCTTGACCAGGAACCTGGAAGGCGTGGACGAGCAGTCGAAAATCATCGCGGCGTTCGCGCTCACCATGCTGGGGCAGACGAACGGACTGGATGCGATTCGAGTTTCGCTTAACGACCAGGTGGTGTGGGCGAGGGTTTCCTGCATCATCGCCTTGTCGCGCCTTTCGAGCGAGGAAGCGCAAGCGTTGTTGCGCCGGAAAACCCGGGACCATGCCCCGGCCATCGCGCACCTGGCCGAGGCCGCTCTGGCGGGCCGATTGACCGAGGGCTTGCTTGCCGCCATGGAGGACAAGGATTCCGCGGTGCGTTGCTCGGCAGTGTTTGCCTTCCTCTTCACGCCGGATCCTGCCGCGATTCCGGCTTTGCGCAAAGCCTGTCACGACCGCGACAAAGAGGTGCGCACCGCAGCCAGATGGACCGTGCGGAGATTGGAGAGAATGGAAAAGAACCGACTCACGAAACCGAGTTTATGAACTCGCGCTGGTGTAGCGTCGGAGCGAGGAGCGCCAGCCCCATTCGGAAACGATAAAGCAAACGACGCTCATGGCCAGCAGCAGAAAGAGCCAACGCACGTCTTGGAGCGTTCCGAGCAGGACACGGACGGGGACGTTGCTGACTAGGAGCATGGGGATGGCGAAGGTGAAGACCGCGCGAAAGAGGCCACGAAAGGCTTCGTCGGGCATGCGGGCGATTTGGAAGAAGTTGTAGTAGCCCCAGACCATGCCCTGGGCCCGCACGGTCCAGAAGCTGACGCAGGAGAGCAGGAGCATGAGCGAGTAGTGGATCAGCGAGCCGGCGACGCAGAGGACGATGAAGCCCAGGATTTGCAAGGGGCCGACGGTCGTGGTGAGATGATGGCCGGCGTAGATCATGATGCCGACGGCGGAGGCGGCGTTGACGAAGGCGCCGAGGTCCACCTGGCGCAAGGAGACGACGAAGCGCGTGTTCACGGGGAGCAGCAACAGGAAATCGAATTTGCCCGTGCGGACGAGTTCCGAGAGGTTGACGCAATTGATCAGGAAAAAGGCCTGGAAGGTTTGCTGGATGAAGTGGCTCGCGCCGACGAGCATGATGACCTGCCATTTCGTCCAGGTACCGATTTCGTCGGTGTGCAGATAGATGACGCCGATGAAACTGAGTTGCAGGCCGAACCACAGAAACTCGACGAAAATCCAGAGCAGAAAGTTGCCCTTGAACATCAGTTCCCGGGTGACGGAGTTTTTCCACAGGGCGACATAGATGCGCCAGTAGCGCCGGAGGATGCCGAGTCCGCGAACGGGCGGGGGCAGAATGGGATCGGTGGAGATGTCCATGGCTCAGCCGCCCACGGCGGAATAGTGTTTGATGCCCCGCTTCCAGGCAAAGCGCGCGGCGACATAGCCGAAGATCACCCAACCGGCCTGGATGGCGAGCCCGTGGACCAAATCCGTGCCGGTGGTCTTGCCGACGTAGATGCTCACGGGGAAATAGAGCTGATACGGGAAGGGCGTGAGAAAAAGGATTTTGGAAGCCCAGGCGGGCAGGATATCGAGCGGAAAGAGATGGCCGCTCGCGATGTATTCGAAGGCAAAGAGGATGAAAATGAAGGTGGATACCTCCAGCACCCAGAAGGCGAGCATCGCCATGGCGTACGAGGTAAAAAACTGGAGCAGCGCGGTCAGGACCACGGAGAGTAGGAAGGCGGCGAAGGTGGTCCAATCGGCAGGGAGGACGAAAAACTGGTGATAACAGAGAACGAACAGGGTCACGGGTATGGCGGCGACGGCCATGTAGGTCAGGCGGCCGGCAAAAAAGATGCAAAGCCGGTAGTAGAGGTAATCAATCGGTTTGAGGAGGAACTGGCTGATGTTGCCGTCCTTGATGTCGGCGGCGATCTGCCAATCGTCGTCGTTTACAGCGGTCAAGGCGTCAACGATGGTGATCAGCAGGTAATAGGAGATCATCTCCGGCAGCGTGTAGGAGCCGATGACGGAGCCGGCGCCTTTGCTTTCGTAGATTTTCTTCCAGAGGGAAAGCACGGCGATGAGCGGGATGAACCCGAAAAGCGAGCGCGCCAGCAAGTTGAACCGGTACGTCAAATGGTTCTGCATCCCGACGGTCATTACATGCCAGTACTTTTTCATCAATCAGACCTAAACGTGGCGGAAGTTAGTCCGGGGGCGGGGAGGGGGCAAGGGAAGGTTGAGGGGGAGGGGACGAGTGACAGGAATGAGCATGAATGACATGAGTGGAGGATGTGGGGGTGCCTGGTCGCGGGTTGAGGCAGTTGGGAGTTGTGTGTGTGGGGGGGGCGCCGGGGCGTGAGAATTGGGGCTCGCTGTTTTTTTTCGGTTTGACTGGGTTTGACTGGGTTTGACTGGTGACGGGCTTAATGGGGGGTCTGAGGGCGAACGCGGGGAAATAAAGAGGTGCGATAAAATGTGTTATGGCGGGAAATCCCCGTCGAAGAGTGCTGGAAAGGAGTTCCGGGGACGCAAGGAGGTCCAAGTTGCGAACGGTGAATCGCAAATCTGAAATTTGAGATTTAAAATTAGTACAATCCATTCTTCTCCAAAAGCATAGCAGGGTCACTTGGACAACGGCTGTCCAAGTGAGAATCATGTGACGGAGGGGGGCGAGGTGGCGCGTTGGCGGGCGCGGAAGCCAAGGGCGCCGAGCAGGACGAGGCCCAAGGAGGCGATTTGGTAGCCGGAAAAGGGGCCAAGGATTTGGGGCGTTTCGCGCCAGTGTTCGTGGAAGAAGCGGAAGAGGCCGTAGGCGATGAGGTAAAGATGGAAGTGTTGGCCGGCGAAGAGGTAACCGGGCGCGGCTTTTGGATTCGATGCAGTGGATTGTGCGGAACTTGGGTGGATTGAGCGCAGCAGCAGCATGGCGACCAATGCTAGGGCGTTGAACGCCAATTCGGCCTGGGCGGCGGGCCAGCGGGGGATGCCGTTTGCGTCGGTTACGGTGAACCAACTGGCAACGCAGGGGCGGCCGAGGCAGCAGCCGTGGAGCACGCAGCCGATTCGTCCCAGGATGATGCCGATCGGTGCGATGATGGCGAACCAATCGCCGGTGGGTTGGGTGTAGCCGACAAAGCGCTTGGCGATTTCCACCGCGGCGTAACCGCCGAGCAATGCCCCAGTGATGGATTTGCCGGTGGCTAGGATGAGCCAGCGGTTGGGGTCGTTCCAGTGCAACCAGCCTTCCGAGGCGAGGTATACGATCTTCGCGCCGACGAATGCGCCGGCCAGGGCGGCGACGTAGATGATGATCAGTCGTGAATCGCGCCGGGCGATCCGGGACCATAAGCCGATGCTCACCAGGATGCCGGCGAGCATCAACCAACCGTAGGGGGAGGTGCGCGTCATGGGCGATTGCGCGGGGTTGACTCACCAATAGGTGAGGTTGGTTGCGGGCGGTAGTTGGAAAAAAAGAACCTCGTTACCTTCCGAGATAGAGAGGATCGGCGCCGAGCGTACCTCGATGCGAGTGTTGAATTTGAACGAAAAGCGGCAGAGGGCTGCCGCAGTCCAAAACCTGACGGACGTCGCGTGGGCTTCGTGCTTTCGGGGCTGTATCTCTGATTCTTCAAGCGCACGCGATTGAAAAGCCCCGCTGCTACGGAGAGGTTTGAGGCACGTATCGGTTCGGCAAGAGAAGCGTTCCGGCAAATTGAGCAGGAGAGCATTTGGATGCGTTTGCTTCAAGGGAGGGATTGGAGCGTGCGGCTGGTGGTTTGTGATACGGACGAATTGTGGTTCGGGGCAGGTTGGCAATCCTTGAATCCCGAGTAGTAGCGGCAGAAGGAATCCAGTTTTCCGTCGGGGCGGATGACGTGGGTGCAGCAGCGGTCGATGCGGTCTTCGTCCCAGCTCAGCGCGTCCATGAACGGTTTGATGAAGAGCCGGAAGGTGTGGCTTTCATCCAACTCGAAATCTTTTAGCAGTTGGCCCAAGGGTTCGGACTCGCAGCCGCAACGCAGCAGATCCTCGAGCTTGTAGCGGACTTTGGTGCTGAGAAATCCCTGCACGCTGCGGAAGTCAATGAAGTCGCTGACGGAACGGATTTGGCCGCTGACTTTGAGGAGGTAGCCGATGGTGGCGCAGTTGGGGTCGCCGCACGGGAGCGGTGTGAAATCGTCGAAGCGAAGCTGGCCCGCGGATTGGCCGACGGCGGCGAGGATGATGTCGGCGGTGTTGAGGCGGCCGGTGTTCGCGGGGACGCGACCGCTGCCGAAGAGGGGTTGAAAGGCGATACCGCGAACGTTCGGCCAGCGGAGGCCGAAATCAATGGCGTCCCAGAGGAAGGGTAGGTTCTCCGGCGTCACGGTCATGGCAAGCGTAACGGGAATTTTCATTTCCCGGCAGCGTTCGAGGCAGGCTTCGCGCGTGCGCCGCAAATCGGCGCCGCGGAGGAACTTCTGTCCCGCCTCCTGCGGGCCATCGAACTGGAGATAGAGTTGGAATTTGCCGTAGCGGAAGGTGGCGGCGAGTTCGCGGGCGAAGGTGTCGTCGTGCGCGATCCGGAGGCCGTTGGTGTTGAGCAGGACGTAGTCAATTCCCGGGTTCGCGTGCAGCCAACGAAGCAAGTCGAAGAACTGCGGGTGGAGGGTCGGTTCGCCGCCGGAAAGTTGGAGGATTTCGATTTTGCCCTTGCGATCGATCACTCTCTGAATGCGCCGCTGGATATCGGCGAGCGGAACGGCGTCCACTTTGTGGCCGGTGCCGACGGGTGAATCCGCAAAGCAGGTGGGACAGGTGAGGTTGCAGGAGTTGACGATCTCGATGAGCGCGAGGCAGGTGGAAAGTTTTTCCATCAGGCCCAGAGCTTCGCCGGGGTTGGCGTTGCGGCCGAGGGTGCCGGGATTCGTGCCGTCCGCGGAGCAGCACGCCCCGGGACCGCAGCCGCAATCAGAGCCTTCGGTCCGGCCCTTGGCGAGCCAGTAGAACCGCGCGTCGGAGGCGATGCAGACGCTGGCCTCGCCGTGTTGGGGGCAGGTGCGTTGGAGAAATATCCGGGCTGGCGATTCACCCCGTTGCCAGACTTCCGCGGGACAGGGTTCGTGGCACACCGGACAGCGGGACATGGTGCGCTTGAGCAGGACTTCGCCAGGAGCGCTCCGGACAGGCAGGGTGGTGACGCTCATCCTTCAGTGGAAATTCAAGTTAAAGCCGCTCGCGAGGCAACCAAACATGCTCATGCCGACGCACACGACACAGAAAACCGCGGTGAACGCAATTGATAGAGCCACCTTTGCGCCGGAGTTGCGGCCGAGGTGCCGCCCGACCGTGATACCACAGATAATTCCTGAAATGATGCCGCCACCCATCGCGAAGCCAGTGGCAGCGCCGTCTGCTTTGGCCAGCGCGCTGATGCTGGTGAGGCAAACCGGCGCGAGCAGTATCGCCAAAAAGATGAACCAGTTTATGCCGGGTGATGACGGCACGGGGGGCGGCGAGGTCTGCTGCACATTACTGTTCTCTGGATTATTTTCCATAATTAACGACAGGTGGCGCAGCCGACGAAGAGCACGCCCAAGGCGATGGCGGGAATGCCGACGATAACCAAGAGCAATATGAGGAGGGCCTTGCCGAGGGCGAACGCCACATCTGCGCCCTCCTCCAACTCGGCGCCGCGGCCCAGCATCAGCCAGAGCGAGATACCAGCGCCAGCCACCACAACTACAGTAATGACTACCCAGCTAGTGCCGCCCGCGCGGAGGGCGGTGGCGAGAATAAGCGTAACCAGGGCGCTCACGATCCAGAGTGGAAACTCACCGGGTTGATTGCGGCCCTTCGCAGGGACATGTTCCGTCCATTGGTCCTGGCGGCGGGGAGGGGGCAACGGGGGCGGGGTGGCGGGCCGGCGTTCCGGTTTTGGGACGGTCGCCATCATGCGCAAGATCGCCTGGGACTCAGCCGTCGGGATCAGGCGCGGGATTACCATCGATTTGCCGCAACCCGGACAGGCGATGCTCAGCCCCGCGTAATCGCCGTCACAGGCGATATGCTGGGTGCAGTGGGGGCAGGAGAATTTGATGTCGCTCATGCGAAGGGGAGCGTCAGGCTGGTTTGGGGGATTCGGCAACGTCCACCAGGCGAGGCGCGCGCGGATAGAGCGCCACGTAGCCGAGAGTGATCAACCCCGCGAGGACGACGCCAAAACCCGCTTGTTGAAAGGTGACCGTGCCCCGGGCGAGGTAATAGATTCCGAGTGCGCACTCGGCGAGGCCGCGGGCGATCGCCACCTGGACCCAGACGGCGTTGCGAAGGGGGTTTCGCGCGGCGGCCCAGTAACCGGCGCCCAGCGTGACCAGCATGCAACCCCAGAGTCCGATCATGTAGGTGACGGCCGCAGGCAAATCCTGGAAGTGAAAGGCGCGTTCAATCTGGTTGGGGGCGAAGACGAGGAAGGCGCCGAGCAGAAACAGCACCGCGGCATCAACCATCAACAGCACGCGTAGAAGGAGGAGTTTCATTTGGGAGGTTGGGATTGTGAAATGCTCTCAAGGGACATTGGACATTGGGAGGAAAGCTAGACGTGAATGGGATGGGAGTGAAGGAGAAATCTGGCACCCTTATCGGGTGCATGAACTGGCGTGTCCGATATCCGGTGGTCGTTCCTCGAACACTCGGAACGATCGACCGGCTACTTTCTTTCAGCCCTCCGGTTTGAGGAAGCTGCTGCGGGCAAAACGGAGAGCGTGCAAATGCGTTCGGTGGCCGTTGTGAGTGGGATCAGGAGCGTTCGTACGATGGCGCGCAAGGGATTGCGCGCCCTACCTTGGGTTTACGAATCCGTGGGCGAGTGCAGGGCGATGCAATTGCCCTCGGAATCGAGCACTTCGGAACGGTAGCCGTACTCGCCGATGGAATGCACATCCGATTGAACCGTTCCGCCGTGGGCGCGAACGGCGGCCACGGCAGCCCGGAGGCGTCCGCTCACGTCGAAGTAAATCATCACTCCATTGGCTGAAGGCAGGAAGCCGGCCACCTTGCAGAGGCAACCCATGCGACCGCCGTCCGGAGTCGGCAACCAAGCGAGGGGGATACCGGCGACATTCTCCGCCACCACCGGTGCGCCGAGCACGCCTTCGTAAAATCGCATCGCGCGTTCCAGTTCGTTCACCGGTATATCAAACCAGGCAAGATTGTGTTTCATGGCAGGATACGGGTGGCGTGTGGCTTAGTCGCAGATCAGTCGGAAGAGACGCAGGTTCGAGTTTGCAGGCAGAGTCACGGGGGCGGTGACGCCGAGGTCGTACCAGGGGCCGGGGAGGGATTCGGCGCCTTGGAGGCGGAAGGTGTCGCCGAGCCAGTCGAGGGTGAAGCCGGAGGTGGTGCGGGTGACGCTGAGCGGGCCGGGCGGGCAGGCGAGGGTGCGCTGGAAGTCGGTGAGGAGCACGTCGGTGCCTTCGCTGAACTGGCATTGCAGTTGGGTGTAGGTGGCGGGCGCGGGTTGCATGCTGCTGAGTTCGGGGAAGATGCGGAGTTCGGTGCCGGTGCAGCCGCCGGGGCAATCGAGGCCGGTGTAAACGGTGAAGGGATTGGTGTGCGACAGGCTCAGGACGCCGGCGCCGGGGCTGCCGACGATGGCGGGGAAGGTACTGAGCGTCGCGAGCGGATTGGCGATGGCCGCGGCCACGTGTGTTTTTTCGGCGACGAGGGTTGTGCCGTTCCACACCTGCAACGTGACATTGGAGGTTCCGAAGGTGGTGAAGTCGGCGGCGCAGTCCACGCCGGTGGTGCCGTGCGTGAGACGGAAAAGGATGGGCGGCGGCGCGGGGCGATTGGTCAGCGGGCCGGGCGGCCAGGCGCGGAGGCTGTAAAATTGCTCTTCGGTGGGAATGTCGCCGGTTTCGAAGTGGTCGAGGCGCACGCGGAAGCTGGCGGAATGGCCGAGGTCCATCGTGACGCCGCCGCCCGCAGCGACGGCGGCGACTTCGAGACCATGCACCATACCCTCGTCGTAGCCGCGCATCACACTCAGGTTGTCGGAGGTGAATTTTCGACCGAAAGCGGTGAGTGATGGATTGTCAAAATCGAGTTGCGTGAGATTGCTGCCGAGGATGTCGAGTGAGGCGGCTACGGGCAGCGTAAAAGCGGTGAGCGGGGTCAGGATAAATCGGGCAGCGTAATTGGTTTCAGAGGCACGCCAGATAGGGCCGTAGATGTCGCCGTCCCAGCCTTTGCGAGCGGCGTCGCGCGTCCAGGTGCAGCCGGGCAGGGCGAGGGTGATCTCGCGGGTACGGCAGTCGAGGGTGACGGTCACGAGGGCGCTGGTGGCGCCGTTCATGGGCGCGAGACTGACGAGAACGTTCGTATCGAGCGACGCGGCGGTGTGGAGGAAGGACGAGAGGAGATCGCCGTCAGCGCCGATGGCGATGGAGCGATAGGTGGCGTTGGTGTCGTTTACGAACTGGGAACTGGCCTTGATGTTCCAGCCGCAGCGTGGGGCGCAACTGCGCGTAAAATTCAGCAGCGGGGTGGATGGGCCGCCGTTTATGTCGGGGAGGCTGAGGTTGAAACTTGCGCCGTTTGATTCGCTGAAATCCAACAGGGTGGTGAAGGTCAGTTTGTCCGAGGGGCCGAAGGCGAGACGGAGGCCGTCCTGCCCGGATGCGCCGAAGGGGCCGAGGTCCACGCCGGTGCCGCCGCCGGGAAGCGCGGGGCGGGCGGAGATCACGCTGCCGCCGAAGCCGGTGCCCGGCAGATCAATCGCGACGCTGATGATGATGCAGCCCCAGCGGGTATACCACGGGCGGACGTTGACGGTGAAGGTGCAGGATGAGGCGACGCCGCAGGCGTTCGTCGCGGTGCAGGTTACGGTGGTGGCTCCGAGCGGGAAGACGCTGCCGGAGGGCGGTGAGCAGACGACGGGGCCGACGTTGTAGTAGGCGATGGGAGTGAAATAAGCGATAGCGCCGCCGGTGCAGGTGAGCAGGTATTGGTTGACCGGACACACAATGTAGGGCGCCGGCGCATTGACGTAGTACGGCAGTTGGCAGCTTGCGGTTGGGCCGCCGCAACGCGAGAAGGAGACGGTGATGTTGGTGACGCCGGGGCCGACGATGGTGCCGGGTGGAGGATATTGGGTAATTTGGATGGGACCGCAATTGGTGTTGCCGCCGGAGACGCAGGGAGAGTTCGTGAGCAACGACAGGTTGGGGATGACACCCGAGCAGGCATTGGTCGTCAGCAGCGGGAGAATGGAATCCTGGAGACAGCCGCAATTGACGACGATCGGCGAGTTGTTTGTGACGATGATCATCTGGCTCAGGCTGGAGGAATTGCCGCAGGAATCGGTAAAGGTCCAGATATGCGTGGCGGAGAAGGGGCAGACGCTGTTCGTCACCGTGTTAATGGTGGTGGTGATATTCGTGCCGCTGCAGGCGTCGTAGGCGCTGACGTTGTCGAAGGCCGCGGAGCCGCCGCAGGGGATCAGCTTTTCGGCGACGAAGCCGGTGCAGACGCTTTCGACATGGACATCCTCGAAGTAATAGTAGGAAAGACCGGTTTCGGGGCCGGTGGCAGGGACGGCGGTGGTGGCGGTGTCGGTGTGGAAATTTCCGAGCGTGAGATATTGTTCACCACCAACGGCGGTGTAGAGGCCCTGCACGAGCATCCACGTATTCGTGGAGGTGAGCGGATTCGAGGAGGGATTTTCCACCTGGGGTATGACAGGCAGCACGCCCATGTAGCTGAAATTCGTGACAGGCGTCGGGGAAAGGTATGCGCCGATTTCCGAGATGGCCCAGCCAGCGGCGTCGGTGAGGTTGACGCGGAAGGAAACGGAATACGTTCGGCCTGCCACCAATGGAGAGAGCAGGGGTGCCTGGAGATACTCGCGGTAGCAGGCGTTGGTGTCGTTGCCGAAATTACGCGAGTAAATACATGCGCCGGCGTAGCCATTGCCGGAGAAAGGCGTTTGGGTGCCCATGAAGTTCGCGGGCACGGAGACGAAGGTGTTGCTGTGGGCGCAGGTGTTGAAATAATCGGGCGTGGCAAACGTGGGTTGGTACCACGGCGACGCGAGATTGATCATCGAAAGACCGGTCGGGCACGAGTTGAACAGGTCGAACTGCGGATTGAGAACGAGATTGGTCGGCGAACAGAAAATGACGGGCGGGTTGGTATCAATCATCGTGACGGACTGGCTCCACGAGTTCGAATTGCCGCATTGATCGGTGAGGCTCCAGGTGCGCGTAACCACGTGCGGACAGATGCCGTTCGTGACGGTGCTCGCGACGGCTACGTTGATGTTCGTCCCGCTGCACGCGTCGAAGGCGACAGGGGTGTCGAAGACCAGGGGAGCGCCACAAAGTATGGTCTTGTTGGTGGACTGGGCGGGACACAATGCCCGAACCGAGACGTCGTCATAAAGGTAATAGGCCTGGTTCGTGAAAAAAGGATACCAGCTTGGATTTGCCACCGCGGTCGTTCCCGCGTCGGTAAAGAAATTGCCGAGAGTCAGATGGTCTTCGCCACCCGCGGCGACGAAGGTCCCCTGCACGAGCATCCAGGTGTTGGTGGATGAAAGGATATTGGTCGGAGGATTGACGTATTGGGGTACGACATTCATCACGCCCTGCGAATTCAAGAAGACCGGTCCGGTGGAGAAATGAGCGCCGAGGTCGGCGATGGCCTGGTCGGAAAAATCCGCGAGACTGACATGGAAGGAAACCTGGTAGGTCATCCCGCCAATCAGGGAGGAGAGCAGGGGCACTTGCAGGTATTCGCGATATGACGCGGCGAGGTTATTGCTGTTGATCTTGGAATAGGCGAAGGCGCCGGCGTAGCCCTGGCCGCTAAAAGGCGTCTGACTGCCGAAGAAATTCGTTGGAACCGAAACCTGCGGCCAGTTGGCGCAGGTATTCAGATAATCCGGCGTAGCCACGCTCGGGCTATACCAAGGCGCGGCGAGGCCCAATTGGCTGAAGAAACTCGGGCAGGCAGTGTGGTTTTCAAATTGCGGATTCGGGACCAGGTTCGCGCCGGGGGCGCAGAGGACCATGGGTGGATTGGTGTCCACGATGGTGACGGTCTGGCTGAACCAGTTGGTGTTGCCGCACTGGTCGGTGAGTTTCCAGGTGCGCGTCACGGCCTGCGGGCAAGTGCCATTCGTGGTGGTCGTGGTTGTGACGCTGACGTTGTTTCCGCTGCAACTGTCGTACGGCACCGGCGCGTCAAACACCCACGCGGAGCCGCACTGGACTGTTTTGTTGGTCAGGGGATTGCAGATCGCCACGATCGAGACGTCGTCGAAGTAATAGTAGGCGATATTGCCGCCGAATCCGCTGGCGGGCGCGCCGGTCGTCAGGGGATCAGGCAGGAAATTGCCGAGGACCAAATAACTTTCGCCGCCCAGCGCCGTGTAGGTGCCCTGGATGAGCGTCCAGTTAGTGGTCGAGGTAATGATGTTGGCGGATGGATTGACGATTTGCGGCGGGAAGTTCAGCACCCCGGTGGACGGATTCATCGGCGTTCCGTAACTCGTGAGCGGTATGGGTGAGAGCCGCGCGCCGATCTCCGCAATGGCGTAGGCATACTGTGCGCCGCGAGTGACATGGAAAGAGACCAGGTACTGCTGGCCGGGGGCCAGCGGCACCGCCAGCGGCACTTCCAGATACTCGCGATAATAATTCGTCGGATTGCCGAGGGTCCCGTAAACAAAGGCGCCGCCATAACCCTGGCCGCTCAACGGGACGCAAACACCCACGGCATTGGTCGGAGTCGAGACGGGCGAGCCCGGGCCGCCGCAACTGTTGAAATAGTCCGACGTGGCGTCCGTGGGCAGGAACCACGGGTAGGCGTAGTTGAATTGGGAGACGGCGGTTGGGCAATTGGTGTAGAACTCAAAATTTCCGTTCGGCACCAGATTGATGCCCGAACATTGCGACGTGGGCATGGTGGTATCCACGACCGTGACGATTTGCGTGCAGTCACCGTAATTGCCGCAGGCGTCGTCGGCGTGCCAGACCTGGGTGATGATTTTCGGGCAGGTGCCGTTGGTAGTGCTGCCCATGTCCCAGACCATGATATTGGTATCGCAACAGGTGGAGCTCCAAATTGGCTGATCGAAAGTCCAAAGCGAACCGCACTCGACGGTTTTGTTCGTGGGACAAGTGACGGTAAAAACCGGCGCGGGCGCCGTAACCGTGAAACCGACGATGCACTGGACGAGGTTGCTCTGGTTGTCCAGCACGTTAAGGCTGATGGAGTAAGTGCCCGGGGTGAGGATCGTGCCGGCGGGGGGCGATTGATTGCAGGTGCCGGCGAGGACGTTGGTGGAGAAACAATTGGTTCCGAGCGAGCACAGCGCGGGCACAACGCCCGAGCAATTGGTCACTTGGAGCGCGGGGAGATTGGCCAGACAAGTGCAGTCCACGGCTTGCAAGGCGCGTGCGGAGATGACCGAAGCTGCCAGGGCCAGACTGAACCAGGCGGAGCGAATGAGGGTTTTCAAAGGTGGTGCGCCGCGACAGAGGTGCGAGCGTCTGCGGCCGGTTAGTAAAACCGGCGGTCTGCCCGCACAAAGACGCGATTAGTTGGTGGTTAACGCGGTGCTTTGTACGAGCGCGAGGTTACAGTCCGGTGGCGAAAAATGCAATGGGGAAGATTGAGGGCGGATAAGGTTAAAACGTTAAAAAGTTAAAAGGGGAAATGGGAGTTGTGGGAATTTTTATTTGCGGGAGGGAATGTTCCGGGGCTACCGTCCATGGTCGTGGACCGGGCCAACCCCCGCCGCGGCCGCGAATCGGAAGTCTATGACCAACAAACCATTGACGAACAGTGAGTTGACGGAACTGATCAAAAGCCTGAACCGGCTGGCCCACAACATCTGGTGGACCTGGGACCAGGAGGCGCAGGATGTGTATTCGGAATTGTCGCCGCGGGGCTGGCAGAATCTATATCACAACGCGGTGGCGATTCTGCGCGAAGTTTCGGAGCCGGAATTGCGCGCACGCCTGCAGGAGCCGAATTTTTACGCGCAGGTCAAGGAGATGCTCCAGTCGTTCGATGAATACCTGAACGAGAAGAATACCTATGGACGCAAAGTGGCTCCCGGGCTGCAGCAGAATCCGGTGGCCTATTTCTCGGCGGAGTTCGGCTTCCATGAAACACTGCCCATCGCGGCCGGTGGCCTGGGCATGCTGGCGGCGGACCACGCGAAGGCGGCGAGCGATCTGGACATCGGATTCGTCGGCATCAGCCTGTTCTATCGCGAAGGTTATTTTCAGCAGTCCATCAATGCGGACAACTGGCAGACGGAATACTACACGCTGCTCGAACCGAAGAATCTCCCGGTGGAGCCCGTGCTGGACGACAAGGGGCAGCCCATCGTGTGCCGGGTGGCCATTGGCATGAACGAAGTGGCGTTCCACGCGTGGCGGGTGAATGTGGGCCGCGTGCCGGTGTATTTACTGGACGCGAACCGGCCGGAGAATGAGCAGACTTTCCGGGATCTTACGTTGCGCGTGTACGGCGGTGACAGCACGACGCGCATCATGCAGGAGATGTTGCTGGGCATCGGTGGGGTGCGCTTGTTGCGCACGCTGGGGGTGAAGCCCTCGCTGTTCCACATGAACGAAGGGCACGCGGCGTTTCTCACGCTGGAGTTGATCCGGGAGAAGATGAAGGAGGGCAAGGATTTCGGTGCCGCGTCGCAGGCGACGAAGGCCGAGTGTCTTTTCACGACGCATACACCGGTCGAAGCCGGGCACGATCGGTTCAGTCCGAGCCTGATGGATTACGCGATGCAGAAGTATCGCAGCGAGATCCCGGCGAATTTCGCCGAGATCATGAAGCTCGGCCGCGTGAAACCGGACGACGGCAACGAGCCGTTCTGCATGACGGTGCTGGCGCTGAAGCTCTCGCGCGCGGCGAACGGCGTCAGTGAACTGCATGGACGCGTGAGCCGGCACATGTGGCATTCGCTGTATCCGGACAAGTCCGTGGAGCAGGTGCCGATCGGGCATATCACCAATGGGGTTCACCTGGTCGGCTGGATGAAGGGCACCGCCCGGCGGGCATTCCATCGCAAGCTGCTGGGGATGGGGGTGAAGTCGCTGCACTGGGAGGCGGAGATGAACAAGCCGGAGTTCTGGCAGAAGATGGCGGATCCGGGCTTCATCAGCGACGAGGAGATCTGGGCGTTTCGATACAAGCTGCGCCGCGAGCTGATTGAGTTCGCGCGACGGCGCTTGCCGATGCAGGGACAGCGGGGCGGGCTGAAGGACTTCATCGCCTTCGACCAGCTGTTGGACGCGAATGCGCTAACGATCGGATTTGCGCGGCGGTTTGCGACGTACAAGCGCGCGCCGCTGATCTTCCAGCAGTTCGAGAACATCGTGAAGCTCACCCGGGACAAGGATCGGCCGGTGCAATTTGTTTTCGCGGGCAAGGCCCACCCGCGCGATGACGATGGCAAACGCTACATCCAGTACATCATCCACCTCAGCAAGTACAGCGATTTGCAGGGACACCTGGTCTTCCTGGAGAATTACGACGTGCACGTCGCGCGGCAGATGGTGGCCGGCTGCGATGTCTGGCTCAACACGCCGCGGCGTCCCCTCGAAGCCTCCGGCACCAGCGGCATGAAATGCGGCAGCCATGGTTGTTTGAATCTTTCGATTCTCGACGGCTGGTGGCGCGAGGGTTACGACGGCACGAACGGTTTCGCCATCGGCGAAGACAGCAACGCGGAGTCGGTGGAGGATCAGGATCGCACGGATAGCGCGAATCTGTACAAGGTGCTGACGCAGGAAGTCGTGCCCTTGTTCTTCGATCGCGACGATCATGGGATTCCGCGGAAATGGATTCAACGCATCCGGCGGGCATGGTCCACGCTCGCGTCCCAATACACGACCGACCGCATGGTGCGCGAGTACACGGAAAAGTATTACCTCACCAAGTAAATCGAAGGCGCCCGGCCCCGCCGGGACCGACATCCGGTCGCGAACCGCCGAAGAGCTTGAAGCGCAGTTTCGCGCGTGGGACCAGCCGGTCTATCGCGTGGCGCAGTTGCTCGAGTGGCTTTACGTGCGGCGCGTTTCAGACTGGCAGGCGATGACGAATCTGCCGAAGGCGCTGCGCGAGCGGCTGGCGGGGGAGTATCAATTGCGTTCCCTCGAATTGGTCCGCCAGCAGGGCGCGCGCGACACCACGCGAAAATATCTGTGGCGGCTCGCGGATCATTCACTGATCGAGAGTGTTTTGATTCCGGCCAACCCGGCACTTTACGGGGAGGCGAGCGACCGGCATACGCTGTGTGTCTCGACGCAGGTAGGATGTGCTTATGGGTGCAAATTCTGCGCCAGCGGTTTGGACGGCTGGAAACGGAATTTGCAGGTGGATGAGATCGTGGGGCAGGTGATGGCCGTCGAGCGGGAAGCGGCCGGTGCGCCGGCGCGCGAGCGGGTGGTTTCCAATCTGGTGATCATGGGCATGGGCGAGCCGCTGGCGAATTACGACAATCTCCTGAAAGCGTTGAAGATCCTGAATGCGCCGTGGGGCGGGGGGATTGGCGCGCGCAAGATCACGGTTTCGACGAGCGGGCTGGCGCCGCAGATCCGCAAGCTGGCGGAGGAACCATTGCAGTTCCGGCTGGCGGTTTCGCTGCACGGCGCGACGGACGTGGTGCGCAATAAAATCATGCCGGTGAATCGCAAATACCCGTTGAGCGAACTGGCCGCGGCGTGCGAGTTTTACCAGCAGCATCGCGGGCGGATGATCACGTTCGAGTATATCCTGATTGCGGGCGTGAATGACGGCCTGGACCAGGTGAAGCCGCTGGCGGCGCTGGCGCGGCAGTTGAACGCGAAGGTGAATCTGATTCCCTACAACAAGGTGGAAGGATTGGAGTGGGAGCGTCCCTCGGAAGAGCGGCAGGAGGAGTTCCTCAAAAGGCTTGAGCAGGAGAATGTCACGGCCACCTTGCGGCGCGAAAAGGGCCACGAGATTGACGCGGCGTGCGGGCAACTTCGGCTGCGGACGGAACGGGAACTGGCGGCCTGATTGGCGGCCAAGGTATGGAACTGCGCCATTTGCGATATTTTGTCGCGGTCGCAGAGGAGCTTAGTTTTACGCGGGCGGCGGCAAAACTGCGCCTGGCCCAGCCGTCGCTCACCCGGCAGATTCATAATCTGGAGGACGAGTTGGGTGTGCGGCTCCTGGACCGGACAAAAAGCCAGGTCTCGCTGACGGAGGAGGGGAGGAGTTTTCTCGTGGACGCGCGGCGATTGGTGGCGTTGAGCCTCGAAAGCATCACGTCCGTTCAGCGATTCAGCCGGGGTGAATCCGGCCAATTGAATGTTGGCTACCTTTTTAAATTCAATTTTGACCTCCTGCCGGCCACGTTGGCGAAGTTCCATGCGGCATGCCCGGAAGTGGCTGTGAATCTGTTCGACATGTCGCCGGCCGAGCAGCTTCGCGCGCTTGAGGCGCGGAAAATTGACCTCGGCTTCGTTGGCCTGCAGCCGCCTGCCGCACGCAAAAACCTTGAGATGCTGGCCTGGGAGTGCGTCGGTCACCACAAGGTGGTGGTGGTCTTGCCGGCGAGGCATCCCCTGGCGAAGAAGCGTGCTATCAGAATAACCGATCTCAAGTCGTTGTTTTTTGTGGCGATGTCCGAGCAAACGCATCCCGGTTCGCGCGCGTGGTTGTCCAGCCTCTGCGAGCAGGCGGGGTTTACCCCGCGGATTTTGCAGGACGTGAATTTCGAATCCGGGATCATGACTTTTGTCGCTGAGGGTTTGGGGGTGACCCTCGCGCGTGAGCAAATCAGCAGGCTGCCGCACCGGGGGGTCGTGTTTCGTCCGCTGGCGGTGGCGGCGAGGGCGGATTACTGGATTGCCTGGCATCGGGAAAACCATTCCAAGGCCCTGGGCCAGTATATCGAGATCGTAAAGAAGGAGTCGGCCATCTGGCGCTGAAGTCGGAACGGAGACTGGCTCGCCAGATGTTCGAGTCCCTGGTCCCATAGCCGGTGGCTATCGGCCAGATGCAAACAAGGTATTGGCCGGCTTCGGGCTTAAAGGGGAGAATTAAAGCGGAATACTTCGTACCGCAAGCCGTCCCTGAGCCACTGGCATCGAGGAGTTGAGGGGTCACCGGGTAAAGCCAAACCAAAGAAACCACACCGAGATTAATTAATTAATTATTATGAATGCTGAATTGGTCAAACTAGCGCTGGAAAAAGTCGGCAACCCGAATGTCCTGGTCAACCTCATCTCCCGTCGCGTCCGTCAGCTCAACTTCGGTGGTGGCGGCCAGTCCCGCCCGCTGGTGGCAAATACGGAGAATCTCGGGGTCGCGGACATTGCCTTGCGCGAACTCATCGAGGGCGCGATCGGCTGGGAGGTGCCCGAATTGCTGCCGCTGGTCCGGCGCTCGCCCAAAAAACGCAAGAAGCCCGAAGCCGAGCGCCCGCGTCCCCGCTCGCTCACTGATCAATTTCCCGCGGGAAGCCTGGGCTGAGACGTTTAAATTCGTAACGCCGACCGGCAGCCGGCTATCCGTTGGCCCTTCCAGCGCCCGGAGCCAGGCTGCTTTGGGAGGACCACGCCCTGATTTTGTAATGGTGTTAACAGTGTAACACCGGGCGTAACACGGAATGACCCCTATTCCACCCAATGTTTATGCGCCTTGTATACAGTGTATACACCGATTTGGCATATACCCCCCCCACGCTCAGGGTAGTCTCAGCTAAACTCACGGTGACGGGTTTCCGGCCTGGCTTGATGCGTTTACCCTGTTGGCTGGCTTGACCCGCTTGCATTCGCCCGGGCGGTGCATATAGTGAATTGACGCAAGGCGGACCCTCGAAAGGGCGGAGGGTGTCTGCGACCAAACCACAGCAATGCGGCTGCCTCAAACCTTCAGCCTCAAGCCCCGAACCTGCGGGCTTCCAAATGGCTTGCACCGCCAGCGAGGCAGCGCATTTTCCGGAAATGTGGGGAGCTTTTTGGTCGGGAGTGTCGTGGGGTTGTTCGCAGTGGGCGGGGGCCAACACCTTGGGGCCCAGACTTCGGCCATCCCGGTGGAGGTGACCAGTGTGCGCTCAGCCATGGCGCAAGCCGACGCCGAGTCCATCGCGGACCTCGGTTCCTGGATTTGGGCCAAGGAGGTGCATGGGAAGCAGACCTGTCATTTCTGGCAGACTTTTACGGTCTCCGATTCGTCGCCCGTCGTGCGCGCACAACTTCGGATGACGGTGGACAACGAATACACGCTTTACCTGGATGGCCGGGCGGTGGGTTGGGGCAATGACTGGAGGATGTTGAGCGATTACGACCTGAGCCGTTTGATGAGTCCCGGGCCGCACGTGCTGGCGGTGGACGCCTACAATAACGCCGATTCCTTCGGGCTCAATACGGCCGGTGTGATCCTGGGTTTGCGCATTCGCTACGCCGATGGGAACGTGCAGGAATTGCGCTCGGATGAAAACTGGCGGCTGGTCCCGGAGAGCGAAAAAAACTGGCAGGCGGCCAAACGTCCTGCTCCGACGTGGGCGGGCGTAAAAGTGATGGGCCCGGCGGGGACGGCGCCCTGGTGGACGGTGCCGCTGAAGGTGGAGACCATTCCACCGGGGCGCCCGGAATTTGTGCACTTCTGGCAACAAGGGTGGTTCCAGGTTTCCCTGGGCGCCGTCTGCGTCACGGTGGTTTTGATCTGCCTGCGGTTGATGGCCCGCGTGGCGCTCCAGGCCAAGGCGCAGGAGCTGCTGCAACTGGAACGCGCCCGGATTGCGCGGGATCTCCATGACGATCTCGGGTCGGGGCTGACCATGCTGGTGCTGCAAAGCGAGGTGGCCCAGCGGGAGCTGCGCGGTCAATCCGACGCGTGTGTCCAGATCGGCCGGCTGGCGGAACGCGCGCGCGACTTGTCGAGCGGGGTGGACGAGGCGGTCTGGGCGATTAATTCGCGACGCGACACGCTCCGCGATTTTGCCAGCTACGTTTGCAAGCATGCGCAGGAATTTTTCAGTTCCTCGCCCATTCGCTGCCGGCTGGATGTGGAAGCCGAGCTGCCGCCGCTGGCGTTTGATTTGCCCCTGCGCCGGAACCTGTTTCTGGCGGTGAAGGAGGCTTTGAACAATGTCGCCAAACATTCCCAGGCGACGGAGCTTTTCCTCCGCATTCATCGCCATGGCGAGGGATTGATCGTGGTGGTGGAGGACAATGGCCGCGGGTTCGATCTCGCGCACGCCAGCCTGGAACGCAACGGGCTGACCAACATGAGCCAGCGCTTGAAGGAAGTCGATGGCGTTTGCCGGGTAGCCAGCCGGCCCGGCGCGGGCTCGCGCATTGAATTCATCCTGCCACGCCTGGTGGCGCAACGGTTGCCCTGGTGGCAAGGGTGGCGCTGGCGATCGAACCAGGGCGCGAACTGCGAAGTTCCCCAGGCAGCGCCATCCCAGCCGGGGACGACTTCCACGGCCGCGACCGGCGCACTCAAATCCTCGTCCGCATGAAGACCCAAAGTTCAGTTCCCGTCATTGAACCACCCGCGCGCAGTCCCTTGCGCGTGGTGCTGGTCGAGGACCAGCCCGAGATTCGCGACAATTGGCAGCGGTTGATCGAGTCGTTTTCCGACTTCAATTTTGTGCGCGCCTGCGCGACGGGGGAGGAGGCCCTGGAGGTCGTGCCTTCGGTGCAGCCGGACGTGGTGTTGATGGACATTTTCCTGCCGCGCATGTCGGGCATCGAATGCACCTCCCGGCTCAAAGCTTTGCTGCCCAAACTGCAGATCGTGATCCTGACCGCGGTCGAGGACGACGAACTGGTTTTTCTCGCGCTTGAAGCTGGCGCCGACGGTTATCTCCTGAAGCGAACGAAGCCCGAGCATTTGCGGACGGCGTTGCTGGACGTCTTTACCGGCGGCGCGCCCATGAGCAGCGAGATCGCGCGCCGGGTCGTGGAATCCTTTCGCCGCCGGCCGCAGCCCCGCGGGGAGGCGACGCATCTATCTTCGCGCGAAGAAGAAGTGCTCGACCTGCTCTCCAAAGGATACTTCAACAAGGAAATCGCCGACCGCCTCGAATTGAGCATTGATACTGTGCGCAGCCATTTGAAGCACATCTACGAAAAGATGCACGTCCGCTCGCGCACTGAAGCCGTGGCCCGTTACATCGCCGGCAGCCCCGCCACATCGAAGCCGGACCGCGAGTGAAAGGTCTCGGGACGAAGGCGTCCGGACTCAGGGGCACCCAAACGAGGCGGCCGCACGATAGTACATTTGAGGGGCGCTATTGGTGACAGTGAAGGACCAAAAACCAGCAGGGTCGGACAGTGAGTTGGTGCTGCCGGGTACGGGCGACCAGGTGCTATCGGCAGCGGTAAGTTCCGGATTGGCGATGACGTAATATTCCGCGCCGGGGGTGCCCTGGAAGTTCAAGGTGAGGGAACCATCCGGATGGGATACGAACGAGAGGAGGTTGTTGGTCTGGCTGCACGGGGTCGGCGCCTGCACAATTTGCTGCATGTCATCCACATTGCTTTCAAAGGTGCCGTCACCCTGATACTCGGCCAGAATGTCGTGTATGCCCGCGGGAAGCGAGGCGGTGGCGAAGACGGCCACGCCGCCGACGAGGGCATTGGTGCTGAAGGGGAGGTCGTTCACGCGGAAAATCACGTTTCCTGTCGGTATGCCGGGAGCGGGGGCGAGCGCGGCCAGGCTGGCGGTGAAGATGACGTTCGAACCCGGAGCCGAGGGATTCAGCGACGAGGTGAGATTGAGCGATACGGAGGCGGCGACGACCGTTTGGGTTACGACCGAGGCGGAGCTGCCAGCGAAAGTATTGTCGCCGGAATAGGCGGCGGTAATTGCGTGATCGCCAACGGTCAGGTTGGTGGTGACCACCGAGGAAATACCGGCAGTGACAGCCGCCGGGCTGCCGATGGGGGAAGCGCCATCATAGAAAGTGACGGTGCCCGTGGGGGTGTTGGCGCCGGTCAAAGAGTTTTCGCCCTGGACCACGCTGGCGATCAGCGTAACGGGTTCGCCGTAAGTCGAAGGGTTCGGCGGACCGAGGGCGATGGCGGAAGCGGGGCCGTTGGCAACGGTAAGTTTGCCGGTGCCCGCGAAGCGGGTGTTGTCCTGGTAAGTGGCGCCGGAGGTGGAGGAGCCCCAAGTGCCGGCGCGTTTGTAGGTCAGGCCGCCGTCGAAGGAGAGGGCGTAGGCGGTGTTGGCGGCGGAGTTGGTGACCATGGCGGTGCCGTTGAGATGCAGACGATGAGCGGCTTTGAAGTAGGCGCCTTCCAACGCGAGGCGGGCGGAGGATTGTATGTCGACGTCGCCGGTGCCCAGGCAGCCGTTGGTATTGGCGATCAGCGTGCCCTGGCTGACCACGGTGCCGGCGGTGTAGGTGTTGCTTTGCGACAGAGTAAGCGTCCCGGTGCCGAGTTTGACGAGCGAGCCGCTGCCGGTGAGACGGGCGGCAATGGTGAACTGCGTTCCAGCGGAGCCGACCTCGATGGCCCCGCCTTCGAGGGAGAGAACGTATTGGTTGGTAAGGTAGATGGCGGTGCCATTTGCGGGAAGCGGGAGGCCGGCGGAGATCATGCCGTCGCCGAGGAGATGAATGGTGGCATTGGCGCTGCCGGGCGCGCCGAGCCCGAAGGGCTGCTTGGCGGGCAAATCCGAGACCACCGTCACGGTGCCGGCTTCGATGTAGGTCGGGCCGGTATAGAATTCGTTGCCCCCGACATTCATGCCGCCCGCGCCGCGTTTCGTGATGCCGTTGCCGGCGAGGTAGATGCCGGGGGCGCTGGTCATGCTCAGATAGGCGCCCGTCGCGACGGTCAGCAGCGTGGTGCCCGCGGTACCGCTGGTTCCGCTGTTCGTCACGTAACTGCCTTCCAACTGAACCTGACCTTGCTCGACCGTGGCGCTTTTCCAACTGGTGTTGGGCATGGCGGTGACTTTGAAAAAGCCCGTTGCGTCCGACCCCGCGGAGAATACGGCGTCGGAATTGGCAGTCCACGCGGCGGGCGTGCCCGTGCCGCCGGGGCTGGTGCTCCAGAAGCTGCCCGTCCAGGCTCCACCCGGCGAGGTGCCGCCCGCGCCCGCGGTGGCGCCGTTGATATCCCAGTAACGAGCGGAGTTGTTGGAAACGACCGTGATGGTTTGGGAAGCGGTGGCGCCGAACCAGGCCACGCTGTCCTGAACCATTTTCCATGCGAAGGTGTAGGTGCCGGGCGTGGGCGGGGCGGTGGCGTTGAAGGTGAAGGTTGCGTTCTGGCCCGGGTTGACAGGCGAACTGGCCAGGGCGACGCGGCTGAATCCCCACGTGGAATTATCCTGCGGGCTTTGCGAGCCGAGGTTGTGCGGCGTTGAGCCGCCGGCGACCCAGGGTTTGCTGCCGGTGTTGCCCATGACGATGGTGGCGGAGAAGACCTGTCCGGCGGTCACGGAGGCGGGAGCCGCAAGGCTTACGAGCGAGGCGTTGTTGGTGGTGGCCGCGGCGCTGACGGTGATTTTCGCCCACACCTTGGGTCCGAAATAAACGCTGGCCGAGGAATTCATCTGGAAGTCCGCCTCATAATTGCCGGGTGTCGTCGGCGCGTGCAAGGGAACGCTGAAAACGTAACTCGCGCCCGCGGCGATGCTGGAAGCGGGGATGGCCTGGTAAGCCGCGCCCAGGTTCGGGCTGGCCGGAACATCACCATTGTGATTGAGCGTGTAGCCGTTGGCGCCGTTGGCGATCCAGGTGGTGGTGCCGGTGTTCTTAATGGTAAATGTCTTGGTGAAGGCCTGGCCCGGAGTGAGCACGCTGCCATCCGGATAATTCGCGGATGTCAGCGCGGCTCCGTCCACGCCGGTGGTGCCTGTATTTTTGGCGCTATGGATGAAACCCTGGCAATGGCCAACACCCCAGCCGTCGTCCCGCTCCACGTGCGACCCACCCGTTCCCGATCGCGTCATGGTCTTCCGGACGGTGGAGCTGAAATTCTCCTCGACGATATGGACCTTGGTGGCATCCACGTAGTCCACGACCGCGACATGGCCAAAAGAGCCGGCATTCCAGGTTACCATGTCTCCGGGCACGGGAATGTAGCCGCTGCCGTTGGCGTGGGGGATCAGTCCCATGCTGGCGGCGCTGCCATAGATTTGATTGGCGTTGGGAAAGTGGCCCGAGCGCCAGCCTTTCATCGTGTAAAGCCGTCCGGGCAACTCCACGCACTGCCATTTGAGCCCAACGTCAACGCCGTTGTAATAGCTGCGCTGGCCGACGTCGCTGCTGTTGAAGGAGTAAACGTCGCAACCGTTGCCGCCGAGCCACGCGGAGCCTGACAGCCAGACCGTGCCGGCCTGGGCCAGTTGGCAAAGCAGCAACATCGCAAGGAAGGCGATGTACTGTGCCGAGGTTCGATTCCGGCCTGCGAAAAGTCCCATGGTTGCCATTCCGGTTCCAGCGACAGAAGGCGCAGCAGGCATGCGGTGTTTTATACCACGAGTCGTCGCCCGCATGCACGTCGGTTTTATAGACGATGAACGGTGTTTCAATTCGGTTTGTAGCAGCTGATCCGCGGCAGGATTACTTGGTCGTGGTGGCGCCGGGGATGCGGCTTTTGTATCCGGCGAGCTTGGTTTCGAAATCGGCGGCGTTCTCCTGAAGAATCTGGATCTTTTCGCGACGGGCGATTTGCTCAAACCGTGCCACCACTTGCGCGTAGTCTGGTCCCGTGAATTCCGGGCCGCGCACGCATTTCACGTAAAGCAGCGGCAGTTCGGCGCGCTCGATGCGACGGGTGAGAACCTCATCGCCAGCGGCCGATTCCCGCGCCCGCGCAAAAATCGCCGTGGCCTCGTCGCTGAATTGTTTCGTGAAAAAGGGCGCATCCATCGGATAACGAATGCCGCCCGGCGGCGTGGCCATCTCAGCCGCGTGCCCGGTTCTCATCTTGGTTAGCAGCGCCTCGTAGGCTTCCATCGCCGGGGCGGCGGCTCCGTAGTGCCCTTGAATGAAATCGCGCGCGAGCGCGGCCTCGTCCCACGCCGGATTCCACAGCAGCTTGGCGGTCACCCAGCTTTTGAATTCGTCGCGCTCGGCGGGTCCTTCGTAGCCGCCTTGGAGCATCACACCTTCCGCGTGGTTCGTGACCCAAAATCGGATATTGGCGACCATTACATCCAGGTTGGGCATGGGCGCGAGGTAATGACTGAAGTTCACGTTGTAATCCCAAATGTAAATCCGGTTGTGCACCTTGCCCCAGGCGTTGATCAGTTGGGCGGAGGTGCATTGTTCGGCGGGTGTGAAGGGACGGGACCACGCGCCCGCCACGTCATTGCACAGCCGGATTGCCACGTTCTTGCGCGGCCGCGCCGTCTTCGGGACCTGGATTGTTTCGAGGTAGGCGAGGGTGTCGATCACTACTTCCGGATGTTCCTTTTCGATTGCTTCCGCCACCTGGTTCACGAGCACGAGCTGATTCGCCATGTCGGAGCCTTCCGCGTCGCGCAGTTTCTTGCAGCGCTCGCACAGGCAGCTCAACTGGATGTCATTTTTCGAGACGCTGACGATTTCCGTGTGCGGATTGTTCTTCAACACCTGGCGCACGTAGTCGGTGGCGATCTTCGCCACTTCCGGCTCGGTGGGGCAGAGTTGTGCGGTCGTGCGTTTGCCGTCCGCTCCCAGCGCGAAATATTCGGGATGCTCCTTGAAATACTTGTCGGCTGGGACGAGCTGGGCTGCGGTGTGGACAAACATGTTCGCGTAATCCATGTGTCCGCCCTTTTCCTCAGGTACTTCGCTGTAGGGGGCATTTGCGCGATTGCGCAGTGACCAGTCGGGATCGAATGCGCGCTTGTAAAACGGATCGCGAAGCTTCAGCTGAGGAATGTAATGGCGTGCGACCGGGGAGATGACGAGTGTGTTCGTCCTCGTCAGTTTCACCGAATCATTCGCGTAATACCGCCAGCCCAGGTCCTCCTCCAGCAGGTCATAAACCGCGTTGAGGACGCCGCGAGTCTTGCCGCCCGAGAGCAAAATTCCTCCGCGATTGACGGCGATCGCATAACCTTCGTCGCCCAGCGCAGGGTCCGTGCTGATGGCGATCGAGTTTCGCCCGCCTTTGCCCGATTTGATTTCGAGCGTCGCCCCGGTCATTTCCTTGATCCAATGCTGCAATTCCACCGCGGCGTTGGTTTCCTGGGGCGTGGGCCAGACGGGAATCTGGATGTTGCCTTGGGGCTTCCCGGCTTTCACCACGCGCACCTCGCCGGCCGGTTTGCCCGGAGGCTTGAGCGAGTTGGTCCATTGCGCCGGCGCGCTCGTGCAAAGGCTGCAGGCGATTCCAATCCAAGTAGCGATGCGAAGATTCATAATTGTCCGTTCACGATAGTACCTGGATGCGCGGAAAATACAGCCACAGATGCCCGAGGTCATCGTCCTCGCCAAAAATAATCTGTCCGTCCCGCCCCGTTACCGCGTCTCCGAACACATACCCGTATCTCCGCCGTTCAAGGACTGATACGGCCACGCCCAGGTTGGTCGCCTCTTTGGTCCGCGGGTTGTAACAAAACATTTTCGCCATCTCCGCCCCGCAAAAGCCGAACACCCGTCCGTCATTCGTCGTTGCCATTGGTCCCACGGGCGCAAGCAGCGTCTTCGCCAGCGCTTCGCTGAATCCGCGCTCTTCATCGAACGAAAAGAGTTTCCCGTCCGCGTCTGCCGTATACAGAAATCCGCGGTTGTGATCCTTCGCCCATGTAAGGGGAGTCTTATCCCAGGCCCCCTGCGGCAGCGCCACCGACTTGCGCTCCAGTTTTCCCGAGGAAGGATCGAACCTCCATAGATGGCCCTCGCCATCCTGACCGAAAATACTTCCTTTCGATCCCACTGCGACGCGGCCCTTGCCGGACACCTCGCCCATAACCTGAATCTTGCCTCCCTCGATATCGACGGTAAATAGATGCCCCGTAGTGACGCCGACCGCGAATTTCCGGTTTGCATCCGCCACGGCGTGCACGATGGCCTCCCCGTTTACCTTGCCCAATTCCTGAAAAGCCGGTCGGCCGAATCCCCATTCCTGTATCAGATCGAAAGGCAACGACTCAAACGCGCCCGCTACCACGCGCCCGCCTTCCGGACCATTCACGCACGCCACAAACCGCGATTTGCCGCAGCACACGGCGGCACAATGATTCGCCCGCTCGACAGTTCCCCGGTCATACACCAATCCCGTAACCCCATGAAAGATGCCGACGAACAGATGCGTCGCCCGCCCGCTGGTGCCACCGTAAATCATGCCGTCGCCGGACACATCCAGCGCCGTGATGTGGCTCTCATCGCCCGGGATCGGAATCGTCGCACCCGGGAAACAAGTGGGAAAAGCGGCCATGGTTCCTTCCTTTGTGAAGGTCCCGTGGACAATCTCGTCCGTTAGCGCCTTCGCCTCCGGCGAGTTCATGTCATACTTCTTTTTCTCGCTCATGGTGAATCCTCAACCCCAAACCCGGATGGGCAGGTGGGTGTCTTTCTTCCGGCGTGAAGCGGGCAGTTCCACTTTGAAAATGCCCACGGGCTTAGTGCCTACGTTGCCGAAAAACAAATCTCCGTTGTGATCCACCGCTCCTCGCGAAACGTATTGCGCCGGTTGGGTGGGATGTTGAAGGATCGCCACCTCGCGCCGTTGCAAGGTTTTGGGATCCAGCCGCCACACCACGCCTTCGCGCGCCGGGCTGTCCGCCGGCCCCGGATTGTAAACCGGGTCCCGCCAGCGCGAAGCGACGTAATACAGTTGGCCGTCGCCGGCAAAGACCAATCCCCCGCAATGGTCCACAAATGTGTCCTGTGGAAACGTTGGGTCATGCGGTTGCGTGGCCGGCCCAAGGTCCTCCACGCGCGGCCAGTCGCCTTCGTTCAGCCAAATCCGCATGAGCCGCGGCGCGGCAATCCAACTCACCGCGTAAACGCTCTGGCCGTCGGGGGCAGCCACGACGTCGTAGAACACGCTGTGCCAGCCCGTTTGGAATTCCGGGTTGTGCGGCAGCACGAACGGCGAACGCTCCAACCGGTCGCGTTCTGGATCATACCGCACCAGGTGCCCGTAATCGTCCGTCGTCCACACGCGATGTTTGCGATCGAGAAACAGAGTTTGTGAGTTGATGGAACCGATCCGTCCGATATCGCGTCGCGTACGCTTCTTCGTGTCATAGAGGAAGAAGTGGTCCCGCGGATAACTGAGCGAATACAGCAGGTGCCGCTCCTCATCGTGCAACAGACAGCGGCAGCCTTCTTTCGGGAGCATCGTATCCCACCAAGCTACCTCATCTTTTTTTGTGTCGAATGCCACCAACGCGCTGCCCCGGAAACACCGCTTGGGATCGTGCCAGGAAAGCCAGGGCGAGTATGCCGGTTGATCAATGGGCGGTCCCGACAGATGCGTCGCCATGTAGAGGATACCGTCCGACATCGAAGGTGCGAAGCTGTAGTGAATCTTGCACTGGGTCGCCCGGCCGGAATCGCCGGGGTCATTTACCATTTCATCCAACGAGAAAAGGTAATCGAGCCCGTCCTTCTTTTCGTTGTAACGGACGAGCTTCACCACGCCGCCGGGCACGCTCTCCGCGCAGGCGGCCGCGTAAATGCGCCCGTCGGGCCCGACCGAGAGCGACCAGCAGGTGTCGGCATCCGGATGCCCCGTGAACGGATACCATTTCGTCGGGTAATGGTCCTTGCCGGGCTGGCCGGCTGGTTTGTTGCCCGCGTTTGCCATGGCAGGCAATGCCACCCATGCCGCCGCCGCGCCCGCAGTGGTCGCCAGGAATTCGCGTCTTTTTAGGTTCATAAACGTTACGTCGAGAATTACTTCGAACTTCGAGGCGCTATTGAGAATGGCACGTCCGCCGGGGTGATCTGCTTCGCCGCCGCGGGAGTATCGAAGGAGATAAGCCGGTCCTTTGGTTTTATCTCGGCGGGTGGCAGATCCAGCCAGATGCCGATATTCCGCGTGGTGGATTCCGCGTCGGCTTGAGCCAAGCGGCGGCTCGTCCCGGCAATGGCTTTGCAAAGACAGTTCTTCTCCGTGCCCTTTTGCGGTACGAGGCGCAAGGTGTAACCCTCACGAAGGCTTCCTTTTGTCAAGTAGCCGAAGACGACCGCCGTGCCTTCCCGCGCCGTCACGTATTCCACGGTGAATTCTGCGGTCGAATCGCTTCGAAGCGGCTGATAGGCCTGGCCGATGGCAGAGGACGTAGCGGCCCGGCCCCTAAACATCACGAAAAGCCCGGTTGCGAGGGCAAGCACGAGAATGAGCGCGACCATCACCGTTTTCCAACGTGTGTCCTTGAGGGAGGCCGTCCTGACTTGTTTTGTAGGCGTTGCCATTTCGGCCGGCTGAGGAGTCAACGGTACTTAGAAAGGGTCGCGCGGCTGAAGGGATTATTTTTTTCGTTGATAAGTCACCAGGTAGAGCTTGGTACCGGCCAGTGTCTTGAACTCCGAAGGACGTTTTTGGCCGGAGAGATCGTAACAGATCCGGAGGGTGTCCTTATCCACCTCGTAGATTGCCGGAAAGATTTTGCCCTTATTTGGGCCTTCCGTGCCCTTGACGGTCATGCTTTTCGGGGTGGTGGAGGCGTCCAACTCGAACGTCCCCTTGTCTGGCGCGCCGCCCACGGATACATCGTAGGTACCGTTGCCGAGTTTGAGGCTGATGGTCCGGAGGACCGAATCGGGCATGGGTGCGCCGCCGAGCTCGGCCTTGACCGGCTGCCAGTCGCCTTGCACCGGGGTGGTGTCGTGAGGGGCGCCGGCGAGGCTGCGGAGCAAAGAGGCGAAGAAGAGCAGGCTACAGAGAAGTTTTTTCATGGCCCGTCAGTGTTGGTTTTAGGTTTGGAGCTTACACTCGCACAGTAAAGGAAACGGCGACGCACGATTGATAGTGGCAAGGGGCGTAGACGGTCAAGTTTACAACAGCCGCCTTTTGGCTGCCGGCAGCCAAGAGCAACTTGGAAAAAGCGCCCGGAGGCTGGTATTATCGCACCATGACGTTCAACCGAATGGCGTGGCTGGGAATCTGCATCGGCATGTTTTGTGAGCACGGTGTCGACGCTCCTGCGGCAGAAAAGCATCCGAACATCGTATACCTGCTCGCGGACCAATGGCGCGCGCAGGCCACCGGTTACGCCGGTGATCCGAACGTGAAGACCCCTAATCTCGACCGGCTTGCGAAGGAGGGGGTTTACTTTTGCAATGCTGTCTCCGTGTGTCCGGTGTGCACACCCTATCGCGCGGCACTGATGACCGGGCGCTTTCCGACTTCGACGGGCATGTTTTTGAACGACGCGGCGCTACCAGCATCCGAGGTTTGCATGGGCGATTTGCTCAAGAACGCCGGCTACACCACGGCGTATATCGGGAAGTGGCATTTGGACGGGCAGGGCAGGGAGGCGTACATTCCGCCGGAGCGCAGGCGCGGTTGGGAATACTGGAAGGGTGCGGAATGCGATCATGATTACAACAACTCCCACTACTACACGGGTGATTCGAACGAGAAGCAGTATTGGAAGGGCTACGATGCCTTCGCCCAGACGAAGGACGCCCAGCAATACATTCGCGATCATGCGAAGAGTGATCGACCTTTCGCGATCGTCATTGCCTACGGGGAGCCGCATTTTCCGCACGGCACCGCACCCGCGCTGTACCGGGCCATGTATTCGAGCGCGGACATCAAGTTGTCACCAAATGTTCCCACCAATATGCAGAGCCGCGCACGCACGGAGTCCCCGGGTTACTATGCGCACTGCACGGCACTGGACAAATGCTTTGGAGATTTGCTCGCGACGTTGAAGGAGACGGGCGTCGAATCGAACACGATTGTGGTCTTTACCGCCGATCACGGCGAGATGATGGGTTCGCATGGTTGCCCGCCCTGGATGAAACAGGTGCCGTGGGATGAGTCGGCGCATGTTCCCTTTCTACTCCGGTATCCGGCCGCGCAGTGTATGCGGGGAGGCGTGCTTAAGACTCCGGTGACGACGCCGGACATTCTGCCGACGCTATTCGGACTCGCAGGCGTGGCAATTCCCAAAACCGTCGAGGGCACGGATTTGTCGAGGGTGGTGCGCACGGGGCGCGAAATGGATGCGCACGTCGCGCTTTACATGGGCGTGGCGCCATTCGGTCCGAAGGAGTTTCTCCGGGAATATCGCGGCATTCGCACCAGCCGGTTCACTTATGTAAAGGATGTCAATGGCCCCTGGCTCATGTTCGATGATCAGAAGGACCCGTACCAAATGGAGAATCTGGTGGGCGATGCCGGGTCTCGTTCCTTGCAGGAAAAGCTGAATGGAGATCTGCAGTCGGCGTTGAAGCGCATCGGCGATGATTTTCATCCTGCGCAGTGGTATATTGAAGAATGGGGCTTTGACGTAAGGCCCGATGGCGGTGTGCCGTACGGCCCGGCGGCGACAAAGGTTCAATCACCGAAACGCAAGGTTGCGGCGAAGTAAGCGTGCCAGATTCGTCGGTGAGCCGTACCCGTGAAGCAGCTTCCTTTGTCGTAGCGCTGGCCGGGGGTGTGCGGGGCGGCTGAGGGTTCTCTGTCAGGGGGAATAACCTGGCGCAACGGCCCGTTGGCCGGCTTGCGGTATCTTGAGGTGGCTGGGACAAGAAACGTGCGATAAATCCCAAAAACAGCCAAGCCCACGCCCCAACTTTGGGCGGAAGCTTATACGGAACTGACAGCCCTAGCCGGTGGTCAGGGACGCAGCGATGAAAACGAATCGACTTCATCAACCTGGCTGCCGATACGGAGGAAATCGGAGGCTAATCCCATAACCAGTGAGATTCTTATGCGTGTGAAATTAAGCGACGACAAAAAGACCATGTGCGCCCCGGCTTCCCGCCTGGGTCGCAAGGGCGGCGAAATTGCCGCGAAACCTGTCGAGCCCAACGGAAAGGATGAACTGGGCGATTTCCTGGCTCAAGTCCGCCTGCGGAATCCGGCCGAGATTGAGTTTCACCAGGCCGTCAATGAAGTCGCCAAGTCGGTATGGCCGTTCATTGAAAAGAATCCGAAGTTCAAACAGGCGAAAATACTTCAGCGAATCGCCGAGCCTGAGCGGGTCATTCTTTTTCGCGTCACGTGGACGGATCGTTCGGGGAACGTGCAGATCAACCGTGGTTTCCGCGTCCAGATGAACAGCGCCATCGGCCCGTTCAAGGGCGGCTTGCGCTTTCATCCTTCGGTCACGCTGGGCACTTTGAAATTCCTGGCGTTCGAGCAGGTTTTCAAGAACGCCCTGACCACGCTGCCGATGGGCGGCGGCAAGGGCGGCTCCGACTTCGATCCCAAGGGCAAGACCGACGAGGAGGTGATGCGTTTCTGCCAGGCGTTCATGACGGAACTCAGCCGGCACATCGGGCCGGACACAGACGTACCCGCCGGCGACATCGGCGTGGGCGGACGCGAGATTGGCTACTTGTTCGGACAATACAAGAAACTGCGCAATGAATTCACCGGTGTGCTTACGGGCAAGGGCATCAATTGGAGCGGCAGCCGCATTCGCGAGGAAGCGACGGGCTACGGCCTGATATATTTCATCGAGGAAATGCTGCGGATGAAGAGCAATTCGATCAGCGGCAAGACCATCACGATCTCCGGCTCGGGCAATGTCGCCCAGTTCGCCGCGGAGAAGGCGATGATGCTGGGTGGGCGGGTGGTCACCCTCTCTGATTCGAATGGTTTCGTGCACGATCCCGAAGGTGTTAATGCCGAGAAATTGGCCTACCTCAAAGAACTCAAAAACGTCCGCCGGGGTCGCATCGAGGACTACGCCAAACAGTTTGGCTGCAAGTATTACGAGGGGAAGCGTCCCTGGGGCATTCCCTGCCAGGTCGCGCTGCCGTGCGCCACGCAAAACGAGCTCAACGGTTCCGATGCCGAAGCGCTGGCCGGCAATGGCGTCGTCTGCGTGGGCGAAGGGGCGAACATGCCGTCCACGCCGGAAGCGGTCGAAGTATTTCTCGGCAAGCGCATCGCGTTTGGACCGGGAAAAGCAGCCAACGCCGGCGGCGTTTCCGTCAGCGGCCTGGAGATGTCGCAGAACAGCCTGCGTCTTCAATGGTCGAACGACGAAGTGGACAAGCGGCTCAGCGACATCATGAAGGCCATCCACAACCAGTGCGTCCGCTTTGGCCAGCAGGACGGGTTCATCAACTACGTGGACGGTGCGAACATCGCTGGTTTCCGCAAAGTCGCCGAGGCCATGCTGGATCAGGGAATTGTTTAACGCGGGCGAGCGAGCATACACGCCCCGCGTAAACCCCCCTTTCCGATTTTCGAGAGGGGTGCCCTGATTTGGCTTCGCGTCAGTTGCTTGGTTTATTAGGCTGACGCAGTGGATGAGACCCCGCCCAGGCGAAAACGCCGGCTTTGGCCGTGGATTCTCGCCGGGCTGAGCCTCGTCATGGCGATTGGCATCTGGGCCCTCATGCCGTCCGATACCATCCACGAAGGGGATCGTGGCTACCGACAGATGATGCGTGACAGGAAATTGGTGGAAGTATTGCTCGCCGTCTGCAATCAACTGCCGCGCCCGCTGCGCGTTCCGCTGGCATACGTCATGGACTCGGCAAACCGCCGCTTCAAGCGGCAATACAACTCGCTGATGCGGACCGAATACGTCAGCGGTTTTGCCATCAATGGCGCCCGATCGACCACCAATCAACCAAAGCCGCTTTCGGCGGACGAGATCATGGCCAGGGTTTCCCAAGCGGTTACGGACAAGCGATACAAGCCTTTCGTGTTCTATGCTCCACCTCAAGGCGTGCCAGGCCCTACGCTGCTATTTTGCCGGACGAAGGATCTCCCCGCCTTGAAAGAGGCTTTTCGCACCAACATCATCCAACAGTTCCAGCTTGGCCCGTTGCCTTGAAATGATGAATGGTTGGATTTAGTGGTTGATGCCGGGGGGCGTGCGCGGCGCTCCTTTCTTTTTATCTGGCTTCACGGCCTGGTAGAACGCCAACAAAGCACAGACCGCGGTGAGACAAGCTCCCGCTCCAAAGGCGATCCGGCCGAGGCGTTGATTCCAGGCTGAAGGCAGGAAGGGTATACCGCCTCCGACGTCCCCTGGACCAAAGGCGGCGAAGAAACCCAGGCTCGCCAGGCCGGCCATGATGAGGCAACCCAGCAAGGCGGCCGGACGGCCCTTGATGTTGGTGACGAGCGTCAAACCGGCGAGAACAAAAAGGAGCCCCGCCACGACGACGGGCCAGGTAGGCTCGGAATGCGGCCGGGTCAACACGGCGACGGTTACCCCAATGCCGGACGCCATGAAAAGGATACCGAAGATCCAATTCCGCTTATTGCGGCCGGGATCCTCCGGCGACGGCGGATAATCACATTCCGGGCAGCCAACGCCGTAAAACTGTTTCCCGCATTTGCTGCATGTCTGAAGCATAGGTTGCAATCAATCCAAGGTCCGGGAATCAACCTGGCCCAGGCCCCCCGTCCTTTGTAACCGAGCTGCGGGGAAAGGGTCCAATACAACCTGGCCTCGCTTTTGGAACGGTCGGCGCGGGCAAAACCCTTGAACCGTCGTTCGTGCCGCTGCTACCTTGGGCCTGCCCAATGAAGGAAGTCTCAAGGCTCATCGTCCGGTGGCTCGAGCAAAAGCGCCGCACGGATCGGGCATCGGCGATGGTGGTGGCGCTGCTGGCACTGGGAGGGGGAGTGGTCGTGTGGCTCGGGATGGCCTGCCCGATTTTTTTGCTTTTGAACACGCTTTGCGGCGGCGCCATCCTGTCGGTGGAATTGCTGGGGCTGATTGCATTGGGGCTGTCGGCGGGGATATTTGCCTGGGTCATCAAATCGAGGCGGGAGAATTGGGAGGTGACGTTGGACCCGATGGGATTTTGGATGTTCAAGGACCTGCTTTCGATCGGGCCGCGGATGTTGCTGGAGGGATTGCGGCAGGCGCGGAGACACGCGTTGCTGGGGGAATTGAATATTGCGGCCTGCGCGCACGCGCTGGCCTTCCTGGCGGAGGAGAACCGCGCGGTGACGTGGCAGAAGTTGATGGAGCATTGCCCGCAAATCACCTGGCCGCGCCTCCGGGAGCAGTTGTCGCTGTTGGAAGGGGTGCTGTTCCTGGGCGAGGACGCGGCGCGCGTGACGTTGATGGATCCGTTCCGATTGCGACTGCGCGCGATGCTGGATCGTGAACCGCGCGTGAGGCGGACCGAGCCCGCGCCTGCTCCCGCGCCGGAGCCGTCGCCGGTATTCGAACCGGAAATGCTCAGCCCGTACGAGATCCTGGGCCTGTTGCCGTCGGCTTCGGCGGCGCAGATCAAGGCCGCGTATCGGAAGCGGGTGAAAGAGTGCCATCCGGATCTCTTCGCCAACATGGATGACCGGGCGAAGGCGATGGCGGAAAAATGGACGAGGGCGCTCAATGAAGCCTATGCGACGCTGAGCCCGCGGTCGGGTGACGCGAGAAGGAGCACAACGGCGCGGAGTTGATGTTTCTGCATTCAATCCGGAGTCCACTGGTAATCGTAACCGGGAGGCGGGTTGTAAAAAATGGCCAGTCCTTTTTGGGGCGCGGTATCCAGGAAGATCTTGATGTAACTCACATGGCCGTCCACGAAGCTGACCATGTTTTTTGCGTCGTTGAACCAAAATTCGGGCGTTGGGTCGTGCCATGACCATGGCGCGAAGGCCGAGGCTTCAGCGACCAAGGCGGTGCGGCTGGGGTGCTTTACGGCACTGAGTTTTACGTTGCCGAGGCCAGGGCGGGTGATGGTGACATGTTTGGCTCCAATGACCTCGGTGCGGCCGTCGCCGCCATTGAACGAGTAGCTGGCAAAATCCACGTAGGGTGTTTCGTGAAGGCTCGTTGGTACATTGCGCGTCGCACCAGGTTCATTCGTGAAAACGTGGTTGGGATAAAATCTGTCGGCCGGACAAATGAATATTTTGTCCTTGGACGAGGATTCGCCGTTGGCGCCGACGTAATGTTTCATCAACTGCTTGTAATCAGAATACAGGTTCCCGTAGTTGGTGGGAGAGGCGGTGGAGCCGGGCGAAGGCGTGGCATCGCGTGAGTCGTCGGAATACATCCGGACGCCCATATTGATTTGGCGCAGGTTGTTCATGCAGGTCGTGCGCTGGGCTTTGGCTTTGGCGCGGCTCAGCACGGGCAACAATAGCGCGGCGAGTATGGCGATGACCGCGATCACCACCAGCAACTCGACCAGGGTGAAGGCTTTCGAGGCTATGCGTTTGTCTTTCACGCGGGGTTGGACAGGGTACTGGCTGGAGCGTCACGGTGAGCCGAGGCATTCGCAGTGCGATAGAACGCGTCAGGCACTGTTTGGTTCCAGGTTGCATGTTGCAAGTTTGGGAGCTTTGAACCGGGGGCGAAAAAGATTGTTTGAAAGGGTTGTCCCTTTGGCGTCTTTAGCGTCCTTTTAGTGTTTTTTAGCGTCCCTTGAGCGTCCCATTGGCGTCCTTTGACTGTACTTTGAGCGTCCCATTGGCGTTTCTTTCGTGTTTTTTCGTGTGATGGGGTCGTTGAATGTCATAGTGGCAATAGCGGGCAATAGGTGGCATTAGCTGGCTTTTGGGTCGCAATAGCTGGCTTGTCTTCGGGCATTCGGTTTGCGGGTTCGTCGGAAAAGGGGCCCAAGGGACGGCAGGGACGCAAGTGACCTGAACGCGTACGCGCAAAGGGCTGGATGTGATGCCTGCCATAAGTTTGTGTCTTTAATTTCCCTGGTCGTGCCTGCTGAATCGGCCGAGTCCACCGGCGATTCCCGGGCGAGAAATCCCTCCGCAGACAGGGTTACACAAATTGGGTGGGTGTCAAGGGGCGGAGGGTGCGAAACTAACATGCGCTCAGAATTATTCGGGGCATGGGCTTGCCACATTTTCCGGCGGCGACAAAGCCTGGCTTCTTCGTCAACAGTGCTCGTGCCACAAGAGCACCAGCATCAGGCCACCGAGTCCGTAGAAGGGCAGGAGCACTCCGTCCATCGGGACCGTCAACGGCAGCAGGGCGTAATAGCCGAGGCGGGCGCCGCGAAATATAGTCATCTCGCTTTGTTTCAGTGTCACGATGGTGAAGGGTCGGTTCATATCGGCGTCCAAGTACACGAATTGAATCAGCTGCGATTGGGTCAAATAAACCGCCTGCCTGGATCCCGGAAGGAGGAGATAGTCCTGCCCGCGCAACGCGGTGCTTTGCGGCCGGTCCCTGTTCTGATGGTCCTCCCCGATATTACTGCGTCCGACCGTGACATTGGTCCAACCGAGTCCTGGTTCCGTCATGCTGGGCCAGTTGGTTCTTAGGTACCCGCCCGGCAAGACTAGTGACCAATAATTCAGACGTTTGAAATCGGGCGGTGGGACGGCAGTGATGGGTATGACCAGCCGTTTGGGGTCATGGACGAGCTTGAACTCGTTGGCAGGAAAAAATGGCGGCTGAGCGACACTGGCCATCATGCGGGGACGATTGGCAATGGGCTTGGATTGCGGGTTCCATGGCCGACCATCCCAAAACTGGTGGCCATCGGGGCCGATAAAGTCATCATAGTGGGTGGCGTTGCTGCTAATGAGCGAGAGTGGAATTGTGAGCGAAAAGCGGCCGACCTTCGGCCGGTTCGTGTAGTACCGTTCAAAACAAACGCAAAGCTCATCGGCGCTCGTGATGTGGGCCGACGCGATCGCGTCCGCCGACTCGAAAATGGGTTTGTTCTCGTAGGTCGGCTTGGCCGCTTCGAGGGTGTTATAGGTGATACATCCCGGCAGAAAAGGCAAAAGGGCGAATAAACCAATGCGCGCGATGAGTTTCATGGGTTGGTATTGGCAGCCGTCCGGGGGTGACTTTACTGGTTCGCGGGGAGATTGAAATGGAAATGTCGGATGGAAGATTCGCAGCAGAAAGGGAAGTAACGCAAAGGGCGAGAGACGCGAAGGCGCAAAGCACGTATGGGAGCAAAGGGAAAAATGGCAGAAAGTGTTTCCGATCAATTGGGTCAGTCGCCAATCTTCCACAGCAGCAAAAACAAAAGCGCCACACCGAAACGCCTGGCCTCATTTCGAGCCTCGGAAGCGCCAGCGGGGAGGAGGCCCCGGCTCAGCGGAGGAAGTAGATACGCGTCAGGGCCGCCAACAGGCAGGCAAAGAGCACCCAGAACCAAACCTGCCAGGTGCGCAAGGGATGCCGCCGGCCGGCGGGGGCGCCAAGTCTCATGCCTTCGGAGAGCTTTTGGAGGAAGATGGGCTTGCAGCGGCTGCAGCAGTAAACACCGTTGTGCGTGATCATCTCCTCAATGGGGAACTCTGACTTGCACTCCGCACAATGCGCAACGTCCGTTGCTTCCTTTTCGCCGGTGGCGTGGAGTATTCCCCATCTACCGTCCACGAATTTGCCCAGCGGAAACAGCAGGAGAATCACTGGTAAGATTCCGACCAGGCAGGCGGGGAAGCTGAGCCAGTGATTGACCACGAAGACCGTGAGCATCATGCAAATGGAAATGGCCGGCCCGGCAATGCCGATGGCGGCGGGGGAGAAATCGCATTTGCTGCGGGCGAGGCAATTTGGGCAGCGCAGCCTCCGACGACGCTGGAGTTCGAAATAGCGAGGCCAGGTCAGCTCGAAGGCATGGTGGCAGTGGGGACATGTCACGGTGGCATACGTTTACGTCAAATCGTGCGGAGGGACAAGTCGGAGGCTAAGCGGGGGTGGTGTGTGTCCCGAGCGGAGCGAGCGAGGTGAAAGTCCCAGCGGGACGACATGTTTGTAGCCTAGGGCAAATGCGGAACGAACGCCGCCCTGGGTTTGCGAACACATCAGAATAATTCCTCTCCTTTCCTCTTTCATTTTGGCGCGCCTCAAGTGGCGCGCCAAAATGAAAGAGGAAAGGAGAGGTGGGGTGGTTGGGCGTCTTACCTGGGGCGTCGCTCGCGGACTCGCTTCGCCCCAGGCTGGTATATTTCGTCCCTTCAGGACTTTTGGGCTTTGGTCGCGCTATGGCGAAGCGAAAGTGGTATGACAATTGAAACCGTTGAAACGGTTTCAAAGGCATCGGGGGTTCGGCAACCCCGCACTGAAGTGCGGGGTTAATGAGAGGGGCCCGTTCTCCTACTTCACCTTGGGCCGGATCACATCAATGGAGGGGAAGGGTTCGCCTTCTTTCCAGCCTTGGAAGACATTGGCGAGGAGGAGTTTTTGGACGGTGGTCCAGTAATCCCATTCGGCGTCCCAGCGGTAGAGGGCGCTTTGGAGGCGGAAGGGGGTGGCTTCTTCGAGCCAGGCCTGGCGGTAGTCTTCGCGGAGTTCGCTGATCATTTCGCGGAGGTCGGTGAGCATGCCGTAGGTGGTGGAGTTCATCTGGTTGCCGAGGTAGAGCTGGATGAGTTCTTTCTTCGGATTGTCATGGAGCTGGCGGAAGTAGTCGGTCCATTCGAGGACGTAGAGGCTTTTCATGCCGAGGTAGTCGAAGAGGCGGGCGGCAAGGACGTAGGCTTTGAGGCTGGGATCGTTGGAGATGCGCATGGCGCGTTGGAGGCGTTCCTGGGCGCTCTCGGCGAGGAGGCGGGCGCGGCGGAGTTCTTTTTCGCCGGCTTGCAGTTTTTTGAGGTGGCCGGGGGCGAGGGGATCGGTCCAGAGGGCGGATTGGGAGGTGCTGCCGAGGGTGTCCTGAATGATGTCTTCGACGGTGGAAAGTTCTTCGAGGGCGAGGGCAACTTCTGCGGCGATAGTGGGGGGATACATGATCGAGCAGTAATCGCGGAAGAAGGTGTTGGTGTTGACCAGGTCGGATTGCCAGGCGGCGGCGCCACCGAAGGCGATGCCGGGGTAGACCTGGCGGTAGATGGTCTGGCGGCTGTCGGTCCAGGTGGTGTTCATCATGCCGAGGGTGTTGAACTTTCTGCCGGCGGCGAGGAATTCGTTGATGTTGTAGAAGGAGCGGTGGTAGTCGGGGAAGAGTTCGTTCCAACCCCAAACGCCGGGGGTGACGACGGTGGGTACGCCGCGGGAAGCAAGGGGTTCGATGAAGGGGGCGTAGTTGGTGCGCTCTTCGTAAATCCAGGGATAGGCGATGACGCCGGGTGGGATGTCGGCGATGAGTTCGGGATGGTTGGAAAGGGTGCTGGCGCCCTGGTCGATGTCCGCGAAGAAACCGACGCGTTTGCCGTGGGCTTTGGCGCGGGCGTTGATGTGGGCGAGGACTTCCATGAAACCTTTGAAGGGATCCTTGCCCGAGACGACCCCGATTTTGCCGAGCGACCAGGGTTCGTCGAAGCCGACGTGATACCAGGGGCTGGGGAAGAGATCCATGGTCTGGTCCATCCAATTATCTATGATGGAGAGCATCTTCGGATTGCGCGGATCGAATTCGCCGCCGTAGCGCGGGAGGCCGAGGTCGGCGTATTTTTCGAAGCGGAAGAGATTATGCATGTGGCCGTAGAGCTCCATGGTGGGGATGACGTCCATGTGGCGCTGGAGAGCGTATTCGATGATGTGGCGGACGTCGGCCTTGGTGAGGCGGCCGTTGGGATTCACGACGTCGTAGCCTTCGAACTCGATGCTGGCTTCGGTGTAGAAGTAGAATTGGTTGAGCTTGAAGCGGACCATGAGGTCGATCTGGCGTTCGACCTCGGAGACGCGGAGCAGTTCGCCTTCGCTGAAATCGATCATGGTGCCGCGATAGGCGAGCGAGGGCCAATCCTTGATCTCGGCGAAGGGCAGGGCGGCATTGGTGCCGGAGCCTTCGATCATCTGGAGGAGGGTCTGCACGCCGTAGAAAACGCCGGCGGAAGTTTTGCCGGTGATCTCGACGCCGCCGGCGGTGACTTTAAGGGTGTAGGATTCGCGGGAGTCGGGGCCGGGTTTTTCCATGTCGGCGGGCAGCGCGCCGCCTTGGGTGAGGGATTTGAGCACGATGCATTTGCCCAAGGGTCGCTTTTTGACTTCGACGTCCGATTTGCTTATTTCGCCGAGCCGAAACGCGAGTTGGTCCGCGGCGAATTTGTCCTCGGCGCCCGGGGAAGAGGCGAAGGAGATGGCGAGGCCTTTCAAGGGCAGGGTGCCATTGTCGTAGCGGACTTGCTGCGGACGGGGCAGCAAGGGGCTGTGATCGGCCAGCGCGACGAGGGCAGGCAGAATGAATAGGCAAAAGCAGATGCGTTTCATGGGGAAGTTCTAGCGGGTCAAGCGACGAATAGCACGGATTTGTTTTGCGTCCAGTTGAGCCGAGGGCGCAGCTTGACTCGGGCACGAAGAGAGGGGCCGAAACGAGGCAATTTGAAACCACGGATGGACACGGATTAACACGGATGGAAAAACACAGGCCTGATTCGTGACCCGTAATTTCCCGGAAGGGGGTTTCCGTGATCTCCGGAATTGAAGGTTTCGACCTGTGAAATTAATGTCGTCATGAGGTACCCCACTGGCTAGGGCTTCCAATGAGGGCTATGCAGTACGAAGTTGACCGACGAGTTGAAATTATATGTCACAAATCGTGCATGGCGAAGCAGGCCAGGCCGGAGCCCGGACATTTTCCAGCCTGCCTGGGCGGCGGATTCTAAGTGCGAGTTTTCTGGCGGCAATGCTGCTGTGGGCTTCCTTTTCCCACGCGGCGGGCAATTTTGTCGTAACCAGCCTGGCGGATTCCGGGCCGGGCTCCCTGCGTAGCTGCATGTCTGATGCGATCGCCGCCGGCGGTGGCGACATTACTTTTTCGAACATCAGCGGCACCATTGTGATCCAAACGAATCTTCCGGGGATCGTGCAGCCTTTGAATATCATCGGCCCGGGATCGTCGGTGCTGGCGGTTAGTGGTAACTTGAACTACCGGATATTTCGCAGCTTCCCGGGAGTGACTTGGTCGATTTCAGGCCTCACCATCAAGGATGGAAAACCCTGGTGCGAGGATGGCAATGTCTGGACCCGCTCCGGCTGCGACGGCGGCGGGATTCTGAACCAGGGCAATCTCACCATTTCGGACTGCTGGATCTTGAATAACAAGGTTCAGAACTCATTGGTCAACGAAAGCGGCGGAGGCATATGGTCGAGCGGAAGCCTGACGATGAGCAATGTCCTAGTGCAGGGTAATTCCGCGTTTTCCCGGGGAGGTGGGGTATTGGCCCTCGGGGATCTCACCATGAAAAACTGTATCGTGTCGGGTAATGGCAGCCATGATTTCACCGGCGGAATTGTCTGTGCCGCCAATACTTCGATAACCAAGAGCGCCATCAAGAACAACGGCAGTGGAGAGATTGGCGGGCTGGAGGTGACGGGTGGGATTGCGGTGGTCACTGACTCCTGCATCACCAGCAATGGTTCAGCCATCTATGGTCCCGGTGGCGGAATCGTGAACCGAGCGACGCTTTACCTGACCAACTGCACCGTGAGCGGAAATCGGAGTGATCAGGGTCAGGGCTCGGCCATCGTGAATCGCGGCAATCTTACGGCGGTAAATTGCACGATCGTCTCGAATTTGGTGACGTACCCATCCACCGGAGCGGCGGTCAGCAATTATCCCAGCGCCGTGTTTTTTGCCAAAAACTCCCTCATCGCCAACAATCTGGCTGGCACGGCGAAGCCTGTGGCGCCCGGGATCGATTTCGCGGGTATCCTCAACTCCGGGGGCTGCAACCTGATCCGGTTGACCAATGCCGTCACTGTCATCATCGGCGATCCGTCTGGGAATATATACGGTCGCGATCCACTGCTCGGTCCCCTGGTGAATAATGGTGGCCTGACTTTGAGTCATGCTCTCCTTCCCGGCAGCCCCGCATTGGACGCTGGCAACTCCTCGGGTGCCCCCGGGACGGATCAGGAAGGACTTTCCCGCCCCCAGGGACAGAACGTGGACATCGGTGCATTCGAGGCGATTTGCGCTCAATGCGGCCCGTTGTTGATCACGCAATGCCATAGAAATTCCGATGGGACAGTGCAATTGACCGCGTCGGGAATTCCCGGTGATCAGTGTGTGGTCCTGGGGTCCGTGGACGCAGTTGGCTGGGCGCCGGTAGGCTCGGCGACCAATGTGGCGGGCACGCTTTCGTTTACGGATACCACCAGCGCCGGGGTCCCCAATCGCTTTTATCGACTACAAAAGGTTGGCCCGATCCTGCCATGAGACGGTGGGTTAAATCGGGTATACCACGGCGCCGTGGAGGCAACCTGAACTCTTTTTTTACTGATATGAAAACAATTCTCGCAATCTGTCTGACTGCAGGGCTTTCGTGGGCCGTGCCTTCGTACGGGGCGACGAATGTCGTGACCACCCTCGCGGATTCGGGGCCGGGCTCGTTGCGTAGTGCGATCTTGGATGCCAATGGGCTTGGAGGTGGGAGCATCACATTTCAAGTCAATGGCACGATCACGTTGGGTTCCGCGCTGCCGCCCTTCGCCGCGAACATTGATGTCTGGGGGCCGGGGACGAATCTGCTCGTCGTCAGTGGCAGCAACAAATTCAAGATTTTCTCGACGCTCGCCAGCACGACGAACACCCTGGCGAATCTCACCGTGGCAAACGGGTGGGGGCCGGCGCCATTCTCCATGCAGAGGTTTGTGGCGTCCGGCATTGCCAACACGGGTACGCTGGCGGTGTTGAATTGCCTAGTTCGCAACTGTACCAATGACGGCTCCAGCGGCATGGCGATTTACAATGAAGGCACGATTGCGCTGAAAGGCTGCATGATAGCTGATTGCGGGTCATTTTTCACTACCTATAGTTCGCAAGGTGCCGGTCTTTGTAACAATTACGGTGCTACTGCGACCATGGAAGACTGTGTGGTGACGCGTTGCCGGGCGCGAAATGGGGGAGGAGTTTCAAACCATGGACAGCTCAAGCTGATACGGACGTTGATCTATCGCTGCGCGAACGATTGGTCGCAGGGCAATGCCGCGGGCATTTTCAATTGGGCTGATCTGACCATGGTGAGCTGTTCTGTTTCGAACAACGGAGGTGGATGGAGCGGGGGCGGTATCTATAGCCTCGGAACACTGGCGGCCACGAACACGACGTTCATGGGCAATGGCGGACAGGTCGGCGGCGGGCTCCTTTTGAGTGGCAACGCCTCGCTTTCCGGTTGCACCATAGCCAACAACTACAGTGATCAGGGCGGCGGCATCTTTAGCAGCGGCAGCCTCTATATTGAGAATTGTACCATCAGTGGAAACCGCCTCGGCTATACGGGCTGGGGCAACAGCCTCGGCGCCGGTGCGATTTGGAACGCGGGAACAATGCAGGCCAACTCCTGCACGGTGATTTCGAATGCCGCGAAAAACTTCGGTGCCATTACCAACAGCGGCACGTTTTCCGCCATCAACTGCATCTTTGCGCGGAATAGCACCAACGACTTTCAAGGGCCGTTGACATCCCAGGGATACAATCTCATCCAAAATCCGGTTGCCTGCGCGATTACTGGAAATTCCACCGGCAATTTGCTCTCCGTGGATCCATTGCTGGGGCCGCTGCAGGATAACGGCGGGCCTACGTGGACGCATGCGTTGCTGGCAGGCAGCCCGGCCACGGATGCTGGCGCTGTTTTGGGCGCGTCGGCGACGGATGAGCGCGGAGTTTCCCGGCCGCAGGGGCAGCGTCCGGACATTGGGGCTTTCGAAGTTGTCTGTCCCGAATGTGGTCCGCTGTTGATCACGCAATGCCATCGCAATGCTGATGGCAGCGTACAACTTACGGCGTCGGGAACTCCGGGCGACGAATGTAAGGTACTGGGTTCACCGGACGCGCTTGCCTGGTCGCAAGTGGGCTCGGCGACGAATGTTGCGGGAACGCTTTCCTTTACAGACACCACGAGTGCCGGTGTCCCCAATCGTTTCTACCGGCTGCAAAAAGTTGGTCCGTTATAGTGACACTTCTTTTCCATGAGAACAATCCTGACCGGTCTGTGGTGTATTGCATTAGTTCTTTTCGCGGAATGCGCTCAAGCGCAGTCTGCGCCAGTGCTTGGAGTGCAGGCAAGCGGCGGGCATGCTTATCTCCAAATTACAGGAGACATCGGCGCCGGTTGCACGATTCAGTATCGCGACAACACTTCGGCAACCAATATCTGGCAATTTTTCACCAACTTGGCGCGATTGACAACCAGTCCGATGGTAATAGCCGAACTGCAGAATGGTTCGCCCCAGCGCCTGTTCCGCGCATTCTGTGTTCAAACACCCACGAATGTAATCCCCATCACGAATATGGTTTGGATTCCAGCCGGAACTTTTTTAATGGGCAGCCCAACGAGCGAAAGCATGCGCGATCCAAGCGGAGGGGAGGCGCTCCATCCGGTGACACTGACGCGGGGTTTTTACATGGGTCAATTTGAGGTGACCCAGGGACAGTACCTATCCGTTATCGGTACCAACCCAAGCTATTTTACTCCCGCCAAAGGGTATCCCCAGGATTTGAGCCTGCCCGTGGAGCAAATTAGCTACACCAACGCGACGAATTTTTGTGCGATATTGACCCAACAGGAGATTGCCGCGGGTCATTTGTCCGCCGGTTGGGCTTATCGCCTGCCAACCGAGGCCGAATGGGAGTACGCCTGCCGGGCAGGGACAACGACCGCGGTGCCTTACGGAAATTTGATCCTTACGAGCATCGCTAATTTTGACGGCTTCAAGAACTACTCTGCTTCCTCGTACAGTTGGATTGGTGGAGGGGTCTACCTGGGCAGGACAACGTCAGTAGGCAGCTATCAGGCGAATCCATGGGGATTGTACGATATGTGCGGCAACGTTGCGGAATGGTGCTGTGACTGGCTGCCGCACATTTACCCTACCGATGCTGTGACCGATCCACACGGCACGGCCATCGGGCTGCGTGGAGGTAGCTGGCACGAAGGTGGAGAATTCTGTCGAGCTGCAGCCCGTTACAGCTGGTATCCATATGCCAACAGCTACAACGGTTTTCGTGTGGTTCTGGCGCCCGTGGTGCAATAGCGAGCATGAGTTCGACGCTGCCTGACGGCGCTGCGCTCCGTTGCGACTGGCGGTGATTTGGTGTTGGCAACACTCCCCGTTGCGGCATCCTGCCCAGTGCCATGCATTACCGCATATTGGGGCTGATTCTTGTGGTGAGCTTGTTCCGTGCTTCGGGCGCGGAAACTGCGCCCTCCGCAGTCAACAAACGCCCAAACGTCCTCTTCATCATTTGCGATGATCTGAATCGCTACGTTTTGCATGAGAAGAATCTGCCCCAGCCCAAGACGCCGAACATAGACGGGCTCGCCAAGAGCGGTGTGACGTTTGCGAATAATCATGCGGTCACCCCGGTGTGCGGCCCTTCGCGGACGTGCTTTTGGACTGGCGTCTATCCGCAATGGCACCAAAACTACGACATCTGGAAATGGGATAGCGTGCCGCTGCTGAAGAACTCTGTGCCGATGCAGCAGCACTTCCTGAACAACGGTTACGAGGTTTATGGTACGGGGAAGCTTTTCCATGAGGGGGCGGGCGGATCGTTTTACACGAAGTTTGGCATCCCGCCGAATTACGGTCCGTGGCCTTGGAAGGGCAAGGGGTCGGAGGCGGACACGGCGCATCCGGGGCAGACGGAGATGTTCACTCCCACTCTGCCGCAACGGATCCAGCGCGATCTGAATTTTGGGCCGCTGTCGAATGTGCCGAATTGGAAGTCGGACCCTGCGGGAGAATTTCCGGGTTACAACGGCTGGCGAGATTTCGGCAAGCCGTGGCGGTATGTGAATGACGAGGAGCGGGACCTGATGCCGGATGAGATTTCGGCGCAGTTTGCCGTGGACGTGTTGAAACAGAAGCACGACCAGCCGTTTTTTCTCGGCGTCGGTTTCATCCGCCCGCATACGCCGCTTTATGCGCCGAAGAAATATTTCGACCGCTTCCCGCTCGCCAGTGTTCAATTGCCTCCGCATCTCACGAACGACCTGGCCGATTGCGCGACGATTTTGAAAGAGCGCTGGCTGTTGGGTTCGCAGAAGTATCACACGCTCATGGCGGCGGGTGGCGACGAAATGCTGCGGCAGTGGGTGCAGGCCTACCTGGCATGCATGGCGTTCGCCGACGAGCAAGTGGGCAAGGTGCTCACCGCACTGAACGAGAGTCCTTACCGCAGCAACACGATCGTGGTGCTTATCGGCGACAACGGGTATCACCTCGGGGAAAAGGATTGTGTGCAGAAGTGGAACCTCTGGGAGGAGTCCACGCACGTGCCGCTATTCATGCGCGTCCCGGGCGCGGCTACCGGGGCTGTTTGCACAAAGCCAACCTCTCTGATTGATCTCTATCCGACGCTGATCGAGCTTTGCGGCCTGCCCAAATCTCCCAATGCTGGCAAGAGCGAAGCGCCTTTGGGTGGGCACTCGCTCGGTGGGCTCTTGAGGGATCCGGTTCACGGAAGACGGGAAGGCCCGGCCGCGGTGCTGTCCGTGGTTGGCAATCAACCGAACGGACCGGCTGGGACCGGCCCGCACTATTCGATGCGTACGGAGAAGTGGCGTTACACTTTGTGCAGCGACGGGGAGGAAGAGCTGTATGACCATTTAAAGGACCCAAATGAATGGACCAACCTCGCCAGCAAACCGGACTACGGGAAAACGAAACAAGAACTTCGCGCGCAGCTCGACAAGATGGTGAAGGATTCCACCGGGCCCGGGCAGTCAAAAGCCGCACCGCCTAAAAAAGCAAAAAAGCGCTGAGCGGGGTCAAGGCTGTCGTTCGGCGGCTATGCCGGCGGTGGACTCGATTTTAGCGTCGTAACCAGCAGGCGTCTTGAGTTTGTAAACGAGCTTACCGTCCGCTTTGCGCCAATTCAGTTCCACCAGCCCGTCGGGCGTCGGCACGCGGCCCCCGCACCAGTCAAGCCCGGTGTCCGTAAACCGGAGCGTGACGGTTTTGTGAGCGGTGTCCACGTCGCGAAGTCCGAGCACGTCACGAAACAGCACGTGCACGCCGCCATGCGACGCGAAGCCGTGGTTGCAGCTGGCGTAAGCGCCGTCGTTTTCCCAGAGCGTGCCTGTGCGGTCGGCCATGTAGAGTTGGTAAGCCACGGATTCGTCGAGCAGTTGCTTGCTGAGGCCGTAACGCGAGAGAAGTTCCAGGCGAAGCACGTTGCCGACGAATGCGTTGGCGGGATGGATCTCGGGGAAGGCCTTCGTCTGCTTGCGTTGCGGGCCAAAGTCTTTCACTAAAGTGCGCCACAGTTCGGGATAAGTCTCGGGAGCAGCCACGCCGAAATAGAACGCGAAGTATTGGCAAACCTCCGTGCGATTTGTGGTTGTGACCAGCTGGCCGTTGATCCGTTGTTGGTTGTCCACAAAGAAGTGTCCGTCATAGGATTTTCTGCGGATGGCTTCGCGGATGCTTTCCGCGTCCCGCGTCAGTTCGGGCAGATCGTACAGCTTTCCGGCAGCAGCCAGAACGCGGGCGTAGAGCATGTTTGAAGGGAAATTGACGTCCTGCACGAAAGAGTTCGCCGCCGACCATTCCACGAAGACCCAGCTCGGTAATTTCTCCAGCAGGCCGTCCTCGTTGCGAAATTGTTTGAAGTACTCCAGGAGGCGCAGCACGCGCGGTCGCAGGGCTTCAACCATCGCGCGATCGCCACTGCGTTCGAGATACTCTTCCAACTCCAGGACGAACCACATTGACCAGTTGGGGATGAACACGCCGTCGTTGTGGTCCGCGGGATAACACATGGGCAGCATGCCCTCCGGGAGAAAGGCGAATTTCTTCGGCAACAAAAAATTCTCCAGGAAATTCTTTTCGATGCGGGTATCGCCACACAGGTCCTTCGCCGACCGGGCGGTAAAATAGCTGTCGCACAGCCAGCCGGCTCGTTCGCGAGACGGGCAATCCATGAAGATATCGAGCGCGTTCTGCCGCAACGTTTCGCGTCCGGCGGCGAAGAGCCGGTTCAAGCGTTCGTCGCTCGCGGCAAAGTGCGCCTGGTCCACGCCTGAGCCGGCATATTCGCGCAGGTAAATATTCCTGGCCTCGATGCCACCGGCGGTCACCAGTAGTTTTAAATAGCGCAACGTATAAGGCTCGATGGATTCGAGACGATAGGTCCCTGGCTCCAGATCGTAACTGATCACGTTCACGCAGCCGAGCCGTTTGAAATCCACGTCGCCGGAGGAAAGGATTTCGTCGAACGCAACCAGCAGGTGCGTGCGCTCGCGGCAAGTGATCTCCATGCCGATGAAGCCGGTCAGGTTGACGCCGAGATCCAGTATTTCGCAGGTGTTCGCCGACAGCTCGAGTGCGTTCGAAGCGGAGTAGGGGAGGTTGAGGGCGCGATTGGTCACGGTGGCGATCGTTTGCATTTCGAGCGACGGGGTGACGGTCAGTTCTTTTTCCGGGAAGCCTGCCAATTGCGGACCAATGGCGGTGAGCGAACGGTCCTTCCACGGGTTGGCGGAGGGCGGCAGGATTTTCAGTTCGCCGCGCGACGCAATCCCGGACGGCTGGCGCAGATCGTAGTCGGGATAGTTTACCCGGCGCGGCAGCAGGGCCTTGGCCGGTTGGACAGCGAGCGCGACCGATTTATCCGGGCGCGAGACGTTCGTCCGCCAACGATCATATCCCGGCGTAAGTCGATAAGCCTCGGAGAAGGGACGTTGGAAACTATAACGCTGGACCTTCTGAATGCGCTCCGGAAGGAGGCTCGCGCTGAATCCATTTTTTTCTGTCGCAGCGAGCACTTTTCCGCCGGCGACGATTTCCGCTGCGAGAAATGAGGGCTGATCGAGCAACGAGTAGCTGTTGGCGTTGTAGCCGGCGACTTCGAAGGCTACGACATTTTTTCCAGGTTTGAGCCGGTTGGTGATGTCCCATTCATCGAGGCGGTAAAAGCCATGCGGTCCACGCGCGGGACCGTGCGCCAGAAACTCCCCGTTCACGAAGACACGATAAATCGTCGCGCCGGTGGCCCGCAAGAAGACCCGTTCGCGAGCAGGCGGCTCGAAGACAGCGCGAAAGCCAACCGATACGTTCCTATCCAATTCCCGTCCTTTCGGCCACACCGGCTTGGCGGATGCGAAGGCGAGGTTGGTGTTTTCCGCCGCAATTGCACCACGAGCGAAGAGGGCAAGGAAAAGCAGAGCGGAGATGAGCGGGCGAAAGCGTAACGTGGAAAAGTTCATCGCCGGAAGCATACTCAGGCCCGCTGGCGCGGGCGACTTCAAAGCCGTCTGGTTGCGTGGGGGCCATAGTTGTGGTTTAATCAGAGAGAACAGTGGCCCGTGCATAACCCCGAAAGTTAGAAACCTTTTTTCATGCCCATCAAACGTCGCGAATTCCTGAAACGTTCCGTCCTCGGCGCCGGCATGGTCGCGACTGGATTGCCGTTCGCGCGCGCCGCCGAATCAACTGTCCCGGCCAAGTACGATCCCTACGAGAAGGTGCCACTGGGCAAAACGGATCTTAAGCTCAGCCGTTTTTGCCTCGGCACGGGCGTCAACGGCGGCAACCGCCAATCCAACGCCACGCGCATGGGCAAGGAGAAGTTCACGGCGTTGATTCAGGGCGCGTATGAGCGCGGTGTGCGGGTGTTCGACCTGGCTGATTTGTATGGGACGCATCCCTATGTGATTCCGGCGCTGAAGACCGTGCCGCGCCAGGATTATCTGATCATCACCAAGATCTGGTTCCGTGACGGGGGCATCCCGGATAAGGATCGTCCCGATGCGGATATGGTGATCAACCGCTTTCTCAAGGAAGTGGGCACTGACTACCTGGATCTCGTGCTATTGCACTGCGTGGAGTCGCCGACGTGGAACAAGGATTTGGAAAAGCAGATGGAGCTGATGGCGGCCCTGAAGAAAAAGGGCGTCATCCGCGCGCATGGGGTCTCCTGCCATTCGTTGGCGGCGCTGGATGTCGCGTCCTCCGAGCCGTGGGTGGATTCGGTTCACGCGCGCATCAATCCTTACGGCACGCTGATGGACGACAAAGTTGACAAAGTCGTCCCGGTTTTGAAGAAGATGCATAAGAATGGCAAAGGGGTGGTCGGCATGAAGATTCTCAGCCAGGGAGGCCTCAAAAAAGACGACGCCAAATGCGATGAATCCGCGCGGTTCGTGCTCGGGCTCGGCTGCGTGGATATTTTGAATGTTGGTTTCGAGAAGGTGGAAGAGATAGATGATTTTGCGGCCCGCGTGAGCAAGGTGCCCCGCACCGCCTGATCTCCGGGCCTCACGTCCAAAAACACAAAACCCCAGTTTGCCAACTGTGGCAAACTGGAGCTTTTGTACTCGACTGGATATCTTAGAATTCCAGCGAGAGTATCCTGATTCCGCGCACCCGGCCGGTAATCAGATCACGCGAGACACTGTCCTCGAATGTCCCATACCGGGGCGGTGCCAGCGGATTCAAAAGTTGCCAGGGTTCGTTGGAGCGGACCAGGGTGACCGCGATGCCGCTGAAAACGACCCGGCCGATTTTTACTTCGTTCAGCTTCGTTTCCGGAAGCATGATGGGATTGGCCGCCAGCTGGCGAAAGATTTCCGCGTCGAGTGTTTTCGGGTCGGTTGGCGCTGGTGGCTCCGCCATCTGGCCAAAGGCAGCCAGGGAGGCACTCACAAGCCCAATGGTAGCCAATGTTTTCAGTTTCATAGGTAAAAACCTCGGACCGTACCGGCCCCAAGTCAAATGGGGACTTCACCCCACTAAACGAGGGAAAGCCGGATAGCCGGGTAAAGGGCTCAAATCTTCCCTTTTTCCGCAATTCCTAGGGAAATGGTGGTGATTCTGGCATCCGGGATGCTGTCTTACTTCGAGTTTTGCATCGTTCACCGTGAAGGCACCATTACGCATTTTGCATTTGGAAGACGACCCGGATTACGCCGATCTGGTGAAGTCGCTGCTTGATGCCGAAGGGTTCCGCGCCAACGTCAATCTCGTATCCGACCAGGCCGCTTTTGAGAAGGCCCTGGAACAGCGTGATTTTGATCTTATCCTGGCCGACTATCTTTTGCCGGCGTATAACGGCATCCAGGCCTTGAAGCTGGCGCACCAGGAGTGCCCGGACGTCCCATTTTTGCTGGTGTCGGGAACAATCGGCGAGCCGGCGGCCATCGAAAGCCTGAAGTGCGGAGCGACCGACTACGTTCTGAAGCACTGGCCGGAGCGTCTGGTGCCGGCCATTCGCCGCGCGGCGCAGGAGGCCGAGGATCGTTTGCAGCGCCGCAAGATCGAGACGGAGCTGATCCGCCGCGAAAAGTATTTTCGTTCGCTCACCGAAAACTCCCTCGACATTTTATCGGTGCTGAACCAGGAGGGCGTCTTTCTTTACAACAGTCCGTCCATTCATCGCGTGCTGGGATATGAGCCGCGCGACCTCGCGGGCAGGAATGCCTTCGAACGAGTGCACGCGGACGATGTGGCGACCGCCCGGCGGGCGTTCGACCACGCGCAGCAGGATCCGCAGCAGACCGTCACGATGGAATTTCGCTTCCAGCACGCGGACGGCTCCTGGCGCTATCTCGAAGCGGTGGGGCAAAACCGGCTTTCGGACCCCGATATCTGCGGGATGGTCATCAATTCGCGCGACGTCAGCGACCGCCGACGGGTGGAGCGGGACCTGCGGGAAAGCGAGAAGCAGTACCGGCTGATTTTCGACGGCAACCCCACGCCGATGTGGGTCTTCGATCAGGAAACGCTGGCGTTCCTGGAGGTGAACGACGCGGCGGTCCAACATTACGGCTATTCGCGCGAGGAATTCCTCAAGATGAACATCCGGGATCTGCGGGCGACCGAGGACGACCCGGCATTGATGGAGTATCTGCACAAGTTGCTGACTGAATCACGGCAGTCGGAGATGGGTTTGGGGGGAGTGTGGCGGCATCGCAAGAAGGACGGCACGCCCATCGACGTGGAAATCAAGTGGACGCTGATCCCTTTCAAGGGGCGGAAGGCGTCGCTCACGCTGGCCACCGATATTACCGAGCGCAAGAGCACCGAGCATCGAAACGCGGCGCTCTCGCATTTGGGGCAGCATTTGAGCTCGGCGACCACGCCGGCCGAAGCGGCGGCCATCCTGCAAGCCACCGCGGACAAGCTGTTCGCCTGGGATTCCTTCACACTCGATCTGTACGCCGCCGAACGAGACCGGGTGTATCCGATATTGAACGTGGATTCGGACCGGGAAGGGCGCCGCTTCGAAATTCCGGTGGATGGCGAAGCCAAGGAGCCCAGCCGCATGGCGCGGCGCATCGTGGCCGAAGGCGCGGAATTGATTTTGCGGCCGGAGCCGATCATGGCCACGGGTGATACGATTTTGATCGGTGATACCTCCCGGCCCTCCGCGTCGCTGATGCTGGCGCCGATTCGGAATCGGACAAAAGTCATCGGCATTCTCTCGGTCCAGAGCTATCGCGTGCGCGCCTATACGAAGGACGATCTCGCCACGCTGCAAACGGTCGCGGACCATTGCGGCGGAGCGTTGGAGCGCATCCGGGCCGAACAAGCGTTACGTGAAAGCAAGCAGCGCTTCCGCGATGTGTTTGAGGGCTCTCCGGATGCAATTTTGGTCGCCGACTCGCGCGGCGAGGTCCTGGACGCCAATCCCGCTGCGTGCGAGCTCCATGCCTGCACTAGCACCCAATTGATCGGCCGGAAAATGGCTGAACTGTGCTCCCCGGAAACCCAGCTGCAGTCGGAACGTGATTTTGCTTCGATGCTCGAAGGCCGGCTCCACCAGGTCGAGGGCACCGTGCGGACCATGGAAGGTCAGATCGTCCCCGTGGAAATCCGCGCCAATCGCATTGTGTATGCCGGATGTCCGGCGGCGTTGCTGCACGTGCGGGACATCACCGATCGCCGCCTGGCCGAAGCCGCGTTGCGCAGCTCGGAAATGTTGTTTCATTCCGTGTGGGAAAACTCGGTGGACGGCATGCGCCTGACCGACGAGCAGGGCAATATCGTGGCCGTCAACAATGGATTCTGCAAGCTGGTCGGCATGGCCCGCGAGGAATTGGAAGGCCGGCCGTTCACGGTGATCTACGCCAACACCGGACTCAGCGAGCAGAGCCTGAACAAATACCGGCATCGCTTTCGTGACCGCGCGATCGATCGCCACATGGAGCGCAAGCTTACCCTCCACAACGGCAAGGCGGTGATTTTCGCGAACACCAATTCCTTCGTCGAACTGCGCGGCCAGCCGACGTTGCTGCTCGGGCTGTTCCGTGACGTCACCGCGCAGAAAAAACTCGAGGACGAATTGCGGCAGTCGCAAAAGATGCAGGCGATCGGCCAGCTGGCCGGCGGCGTGGCCCATGATTTCAACAACATCCTGACGGTCATCCACGGACACGCTTCGCTGCTGCTCAGCGGCGGGGAGTTGAAGGATGCTTCGTCGCGTTCCGCGCAGCAGATCGTTTCAGCAGCGGAGCGGGCCGCCGGCCTGACGCGCCAATTGCTCACCTTCAGCCGCCGCCAGGTGATGCAGCCGAAGCGGCTCGATCTGAACGAAGTCGTCAACAACATGACCAAGATGCTCGGCCGCGTGCTGGGCGAGGACATCGCGCTGCAATTGCAGTATCATCCCTCGGCGGCAACGGTGCAGGCGGACTCGGGCATGGTCGAACAGGTGTTGCTGAACCTCGTGATCAATTCACGGGACGCCATGCCGAAGGGAGGCCTGCTGACCATCCGGATCGCAAGCGTGGAATTTACCGCGCGAGAGGTCGGTTCGCATGCCGACGCACGCCTGGGACGTTTTGCGTGCCTGAGCGTGATGGACAGCGGCTGCGGAATTCCCCTGGAAAATCTGCCGCGCATATTCGAGCCGTTCTTTACGACGAAGGAAGTCGGCAAAGGCACCGGCCTGGGGCTGGCCACCGCCTATGGCATCGCGGAGCAACATGGGGGCTGGATGGAAGTGGAGAGCGAACCGGGCCAGGGCTCAACGTTCTCCCTCTACCTGCCCTGGGTGAGTGAAGCGCCGCCAACCGCGCAGGCAGATGGCGCTGCGCAGGACGGGGTCCGGGGTGGCTCGGAGACGATCCTAGTCGTGGAAGACGAGGCGCCGGTGCGGGAATTGGTGTGTGAGCTGTTGTCCAGTTACGGATACCAGATTCTGGAGGCCGACTCGGGCGTGAGGGCGCTGGATATCTGGCAAACGGACAAGCATCGGATTGATCTCCTGTTGACCGATCTGGTCATGCCGAATCAGATTTCGGGCAAGGAACTCGCGGATAAACTTTGGAGTGAACGACCGGAATTGAAGGTCGTGTTTACCAGCGGCTATAGCGCGGAGGCTTCGCCGGCCGGCAAGGATTTCATTCTGGCCAAACATTTGAACTATCTTCAGAAACCCTACCATCCGCAACTGCTTGCCAAAACTGTACGCGGTTGCCTCGACGGGGTAAAATAGCGTCCCAGGGTGAGGTTCCTCTAAGGGTCGTAGTTGCCGCTGGGCGACACCGTGGCCGCCCGGGCGAACATTTAAGGCTCGCGCCCCCGGCGGAAAAATGCCATATGCTGACGGGCTGCATTTGAAAATTCCGGCTGCAATTCTGCTCGGTGGCAACAAGCTTAATCGCGGAGTCTTTGACCGGCTCCGCGAGCGCGGGCTGCGGGTGATAGTTGTGGATTGGGGAGCGAACCCGGAGTTGCGCGGAGACCAGCATCTGCAAATCGACGTCAAGGATACCGCCCGCGTGCTGGAGGCGTTGAGCCAGATAGGGGATTTGGACGTGCACGTGGCCTACACCTCGACGGATGTGGCCGTCCCGACGGTGATGGCGATTCACCGAAAGTACGGCCTGGAGGCGCCCGAAAACGGCGTGCTGGCGAAACCGCTGACCAAGGGCTACATGACGAAGACGTGGCGGGAAGCCGGGCTCCTCAATCGCTTTTCCGAGGTGCTGGCTGCGGGCGATGTGGCGGGAGTGCGCGCGGCAGCGTCCAGTCGCAAGGTGATTGTGAAGCCGAACCTTTCCAGTTGCTCGCGCGGCATCACGATTCTGGAACCGGGTGCGTCCGACCCGCAACTCAGCGCCGCGTTGCGCCGGGCGGAGAGCACATCCTTCGATGGGCAGGCGATCGTCGAGGAGTTCTTCCCGGGCCGTGAGTTCACCGTGGAAATGCTCGGTGACGCGCACGGCAACGTGTCCGTGTACGCGATCTCGGTGAAGTACCATACGGTCAACGCCGGGCCGAACCGCGTGGCCAACAAGCTGCACTATAATTCCGTGGTGTATGCGGATGAGACCTACCAGCGAATCGCCGACTATGGTCGTCGCTGTTACCAGAGCCTGGGAATTCGCTGCGCGCTGGGGCACCTGGAAATTATTTTGGGTGAGAATGACCAGCTTAGCCCGGTGGAGATCGGGGCGCGATCGAGCGGGTTGATCGTGACGCCGCTCGCTGAAACCGCCAGCGGCAGGGATTTTCTGGGAGATTACCTGGCCGTGCTGCGCGGGGCGCGGCTTGAACCGGGGTTTCATCAGTCGCCAAACTCGGCGGTTTACTTCTTTTACGATTTTCCACCGGACCGGCCCTGCCGGCGGGCGACACACCTGGGGGAACATTTGCCGCCCGGCATCGAGGTGGTTTATTCCGATCGGCCGGCGATGACGCCGGGCCAAAGTTACAACCGCATTGACAACGACACGGAGCGGCACGGCCACGAGATACTGCGTGGCCCACGGGAGCAACTCACCATCGAAGCCATCGAAGCGGCGGAACAACGCATGCTGGCGACGATGTTCAACGGCCACCACTCATGAAATTCCACGACGCCCATTCGCATAAACTCGACGAACAGGATGGAGGGCTGTTCATTGGGCTGGAAGGGAAACCGGTGTTTCCGGCTGCGGTCGATAATGCGCGCGCGTTTGCGCTCGAGGACAAGGCCAGGCTCAGGTTTGCGGTGGAATATGTGACCACGGCGGCGAAGACCGGCACTCGGGCCCTACTCAAATATCATCCCCGACGAGAGGGCTACTCACCGGAGTTTGTGGCCAACAGTATCCGGCGGAGCGGTCCGAAGCTGTGCATCATCGACACGCTCAACCAACCACACTGGCAGCCGCTGGACTATTGGCGTATCGCGAAGGACTTTCCGGCTATCCAGTTTATTTTCTGCCACGCCGGCGGATACGACATTCTCGATTTCCTGAAGATGGCGGATTTCACTCCGAACATCTGGCTCGATTTTTCGCTGACCCAGCAATACTTCGGTTGGGCGGGCACGGAGCCACGCCTGCCCCACGTCTGCGATGCCATTGACTTCGGGCTGCGACATCCGCGCATCAAGCGCAAGGTGATGTTCGGTTCGGACGAACCGTTTTATTCGCAACCCCTGGCTCTCGAGCGGTACTTGCAGCTCGAAGAACGGGATTTGTTCCTGGTGAAGAACTATTTGAGTCTGGTTGAGAAGGCGGGACTGGCGTCGGCCTGAGGTCCGAAATCGATGGACATGCTGTAAGCGGCAGCAACGCAGGAGAGGAGAATTGGCATCCAGAAAGGCTGATTATGTGACGACATACAGCCATATTCGTGCCAAGTTTTTCTTGTTTTAGCCGACGGCGGTGATATCCTTTGGCCCATGGCACAAGGCTTACAGTTGTCGCAGCGTTTGACCCAATCGCTGGTGCTGGCACCGCAATTGCAGCAGTCGCTGGCATTGCTCCAAGCCCCCACGCTTGAGCTTAAAGCATTGGTGGAGCAGGAGTTACAACAGAACCCTGTTTTGGAAGAATCCGCGACCCCGGAAGCGGACCAGAACGAGAAGACCGACGAGGAAGGTGCGAGAGCCAGCGAAGCGGCTGACCCAGCGGAGCCGCCGGCGGATTTGAACTACGATCCGGCCACGGAAAAGCCTTCCAGCGAGCCGGTGGACGATTTTCAACAGGAATTCGAGAAATTGGTGCAATTGGACCAGGAATGGCGTGATCATTTTTCGCAGGCCAACTCGCCCATGCGCGCTTCGGCGGAGGATGAAGAGAAGCGGCAGTTCATGTTCGACTCACTGGTGGCGAACACTTCGTTGCAGGAGACGCTGCTGGAGCAGGTCCGTGAATCGGCCATCCCTGAGGACAAACATCCGGTGGCGGAAATGCTTATCGGCAACGTGGACGAGTATGGTTACCTGAAGGCTTCAATCGAGGAGTTGGCGGCTTCGACTGGTCTGGCGGCAGATTCCATCATGGAGGTGTTGCGCCAGATTCAGACGTTTGATCCGGCGGGCGTGGGAGCACGGGATTTACGCGAGTGCCTGCTGTTGCAGATGGAGCGCACCGGCCAGCAGAGCACGCTGGAGTACCGCATCGTCAACGAATTCATGGACGCGTTGGGCAAGCGACGCATTCCGGAAATCGCGCGCGGCACCGGACAGGACGTGGACGAAGTTCAGGAAGCTTTGGAACGAATTGCGCGGCTGGAGCCCCGACCGGGCCGGGCGTTTTTGCCGGATAACGATCAATATGTTCTGCCTGAGGTGTTTGTGCGGCGTTCCGGCGGCGAATACGTAGTCACGACGAACAACGAGCACATTCCGCATCTGCGCATCAGCAATACCTACAAAGACCTGATGTCCCAGGGACAGAATTCGTCCGAAGTAAGAAATTATATTCGCGAGAAAATTCGCGCGGGCAAATTTCTCATCAAGAGTTTGCATCAGCGCCAGGAAACGATTTTGAGCATCGCGCGGGAAATCGTGCGCCGGCAGTCGGAATTCCTCGACAAGGGTGTCGCGTTTTTGAAACCGCTGACCATGGTGCAGGTGGCGCAAGTCGTCGGTGTCCACGAGACGACGGTGAGCCGGGCGGTGTCGGGCAAATACATGGAGACGCCGCAGGGCATCTTCGAAATGAAGTATTTCTTCACCGCGGGCATCCAGACTGCCGCGGGCGATGGCATGTCCAACACGAGCGTGAAGGACATGATCGCGGAGATTTTCAAAAAAGAGGACACCACCAAACCTCTATCGGACCAAGAAGTGGTTCGGATGCTGAAGGACAAAGGCATCGTGATCGCCCGCCGCACCGTGGCGAAATACCGAACTGAATTGAACATTCTGCCATCGAATTTGCGGAAGGTTTACTGAGGAGGTAGGTTGGGTTGGTTAGCCTGCGATTGCTGTGGGCGATCCCGCGCCGGTGGCGGTCAAGATGGCGCAAGCCATGCTTGCAACGAAAGAATTCGCGACGGACTGAGGTCGGTATGCCCATTGAATACATTATCGACCATGCGCATCGGGTCGTGCGTGCGAAGGCGATCGGATCCATGACGGAGGCGGAGGTTTTCGAATATCAACGCAAAGCCTGGTCGCGGCCGGAAGTTGCCGGCTATAACGAAATCATGGACGTGAGCGCGCTGGAGACCATGCCGGCGGTAAGCCCGGACCGGATGTATGATCTGGCGTCGTTGTCGGCATGGATGGACCACTTGGGCAAGCCCAGCCGGTTCGCCATTGTCGCCCCCCAGGATTTTGCCTTCCAATCAGCGCAAATGTACGAGACGTTGCGCGCTTCCAAACCGCTGAGCCGGAAGCAGGTGAAAGTCTTCAGAAGTTTGGCGGAGGCGCTGGCGTGGCTGGAGGTTCCACCCGAAAAAGGCGAAGCGACCGGAGTGAAACAATCCGATTGATCGCAGTGAGCCGGTTACTTGAGGCTCTGTTTCGTTTCCGCCTGCAAATCATCCAACAAATCCTGCAGCTCGGCCTTGGTTGGGCGGTCCATGCGGTCAATGAAGAGGATTCCGTTCAGGTGATCGGTTTCGTGCTGCACGGCGCGGGCGAGCAATCCCCCGCAACGAAATGAGAACGTGTTGCCATCACGATCGAGCGCCGTCACGTCCACCGATTCGGGGCGCGTTATGTCCGCGAAGATTTCCGGGAAACTCAAGCAACCTTCGGGACCGGCAACCGGTTCACCGACGGGTTTGACTTCGGGATTGATTAGCACGAGCGGCATGAACGAATTCACGTCGGCTGCTTTCCCGTTGAGTTCGAGCGTGGAAGGGCGGTCCGTGGCGCCGCGGACATCGATCACGGTGAGCTGAAGCGCGGCACCGATTTGCTGGGCGGCGAGGCCGATGCCCTTGTTGGCATACATCGTGTCGAACATGTCGCCGATGAGTTTGCGCACGGCGGGGGTGATATTCTCGATGCGCGCACCTTTCTTGCGCAGGACCGGCGTTCCGTATTTGACGATTTCCAGGGGCATGTGAATTAGTTGCCAAGTTGCGCGGGCCAGTCCCGGAGCATGGCGGTCAGTTGCTCCACGCCGGGGCTTTCGCCGGTGCGAACGTAAGAGCCGCTGGTGGTGACGCCCAGCAGTAGCGATTGGGCGGTGGACAGGCCCAGAAGCTTGCCGAGGCAGAATCCGGAGTTGAAGTGATCTCCCGCGCCGGTCGTTATTTTCGGGCGAGGCGTGAAGGGGCCGGTGACAGCCGCCGAGCCATCCGGTCCGGTGGCGACGGCAAACGCCGTCGGATGGATAATGATGGTGTCCACGGGAACCTTGTCCCGGATGGCTTGGGAGAGTTTCACCAACCCGTCTGCGGAGGTGTCGCTCGAAGGCAGTCCCAAAACGCGGCCGATGTCACAACCTTCCTTTTCGTTGAGGCCGAGAATGACGTCAAAATATTTCTGGAAGTCGGCCACGAGTTTCAACGCGCGGCGGATATCTTCCGGGGTGCGCTTCTCCGGATCGGCCAGATCAATGAACAGCTTGCGGCGGACGCCGTTCAATGACGGGCAAATATCCTTGAGGACGGCGGACCAGATTTCGCTCATTTGCGGGAGCATCGTCCAGTTGACGAACCCGACAACGTCGGCGCCCGAGAAATGCGCGGCGAATTTGTCGCGACCGAATCGTTCGCAGATGTTCGGCCAGGTCATCTCCTTGAGCGACTGATGCTTGCCCAGCATGATCTTGCCATCCTCGAATTCGAGCGCGTCGGTATAGCCCGGTTCGGCGATGGAGTGCACTTCCGCGCGGCGGGCAAATTCGGTGAACACCGGGTGGAGATTCGGGTAACCGAGCAGCCCGAGGTAGGTGACCTTCAGGCCGAAGCTGGCCAGGGCGTTGGCCATGATGGGACCGTTGCCGCCGAGTTTGGTCAACTGACTGACGAGTTCGACGTTGGTGCTGCGCCCGGCCGCGGCGGCGAGGCGCTGGGCGAGTTGGGCGATGCCGGGGAGCCGCAGATATTTGTCGGCTGATTCGCGTTTGTCCACGACGTGGAGAATGTTGTCCACGAAGCCGTCCAGGCCGACGAAGGCGATGCCGCGCAGGACGCGGTCTTTGCCGGCGAGCAGTTGGGCCGCGGTCTGCTCACGTAGTTCGGGAGTGTTCATTTCAGGAAATGTGCGAGGGTGTCCGCCCCGTTTGAAGACGGTTCATCATTTTCTGGCGAGACCTTGATTCCATGTTACGCGGCGGGGCTCAGTCCGGGTTGATCCCAAGGACTTGAAGGATGCGATCGAGGTCGTCGTCGTTGAAAAAGGAAATCTCCACGGCCCCCTTGCCGTTGGCATAACGCACCTGCACTCGCGTGCCGAGCTTTTCGCGCAGTTTGTTTTCGATGCGCGCGACGTGTGTATTGGCTGCCGGGGAAGTTGCTGCCGGAGTTGCCGCCGGACCCGTGGGCCGTTCCTGCCAGCGGGCGACCAGTGCTTCCGTCTGACGGACATTCAAGCCATCCTTGAGGATGCGTTCGACGGCGATGCGTTGCTGCTTTTCGGCGGCCAGTCCAAGAATCACCTTGGCATGGCCGACACTGACCTTGCCCTCGCGCACGTAACCTTGAATCACGGTGGGAAGTTTGAGCAACCGCAGGGCATTGGCCACGACCGTGCGGCTTTTGCCCACTTTCACCGCGGTTTCCTCCTGGGTCAGCTTGAAATTCTCGATGAGCTGGCTGTAACCGAGGGCTTCCTCAATCGGATTGAGATTCTCGCGCTGAAGATTCTCGATCAGGGCGAGCTCCAGGACGGCGCGATCGTCAGCCTCTCGGACAATTACCGGGACTTCCTTAAGGCCCGCGATTTGGGCGGCACGCCAGCGGCGTTCGCCGGCGATCAGCTCGAGTGAGCCATTGCTTTCGCGGACGATCAGAGGTTGAACGATGCCTTGTTCGCGGATGGAGTCCGCCAGTTCCTTAAGGGCTTCCGGGGAAAAATCCTTGCGGGGCTGAAACGCGCAAGGCTTTACCTGCGTGAGAGCGACATGGCGCACCCGTTCCCGCGCGTCTGGCTGAGGTTCGACGGCGGGCGAGGCGGCAGGGGCTGATGGCGGAACAGGAGGTTTTGCGAGGGGATTTCCACTCAGCAACGCGCCCAGGCCGCGGCCCAAAGCAGGCTTTGCCATGTCTTCAGACTGGCGAAGAAGGTCCGGATTGTCAATCCGGCGAGGGCGGGTAGGACCTGCCTTCCTCGACCGATTCGACGAGGCCGGTCGCGGTATTGAACTCGACCGGAATCGTCTTCCGAATTTTGCCGTCGAGGTTGCGAAAGACGGTAAAATGCAGATGCGGCGCGGAAGTAAAACCGGTCATGCCTGACAGCGCGATGGGCTCGTGTAATTTCACCTTCTGGCCTACCTGAACGAGCGACCCGTTCTGTTTGAGGTGAACGTATTCGGCAAACGTCCCGTCGTTGTGCCTGATTACGACATAATTGCAGTAAAGCTCGTATTTTCTGTCCGGTCCGCCCACGTTGGAATTTTGCCGGACGGCAACCACAGTGCCAGGCCGCGCGGCGCAAACCTGGGTTCCGACCGGCATTTCCCAATCAATCGCGTTTTCGTCACGGCCGCCGCGCTGGTGGCTGAAGCTTCCGCGTGCCCCTTGGATGACCGTGTGCCTTTCGCCGACGTAGGGCAGGGCATAGACATGGTTTGTGTAACCCCCCATGCCCCGGCCGCCGGCCTGCCAGCGGTAGGTGTAGCTGTAGTTCCAGCGCTGCCCCGGATCGGCGGGCTGAATCGTCGTCAGGACGAAATAGATGCGGCCGCGAGCGTCTTCCGTGATGGGAGTGCCGGTGGAAGCGGTCATGTTATTCAGCTTCAGGTCGAGCGTGACGGTCGCTTCCAGACAATTTGTGAGGCGGGCGTAAAAAGTCACCGTATCACCTTGCCGTCGCTGTTCGATTTGAACATTTAGATTCCCGGGCAGGCTTTCGGCTTGGCAGGCGATGCCCCAAAACGCGACCCAAAGAATCAGGGAAACCAATTTCACTCGAGTGGGAAGATGGGCGGCCGGCGGGCTAATGATCGTCTCTTCGCCGTGCTTTGCGGGTTGCCCGTTCGTCCTCCACCTGCCGTTGTTGGGCGCGGCGCTCCAACGCAATCCTCGCTTCTTTGAAACTCTTGACGGAAGTTCGAACCTTGTCGCGCAATGAACGGCGCCTCTGAAATCGCGGGCGGCGACGGCCGCGCTTGAAATGATCGTAGACCAGGAAACCTATGAAAATCGCGGCGACAGCTCCGGCGGCCCACAGGAGGAGGGCAGGGTCTTTCAGAGTCGAATTGAGTGACAAACTATCGCTATCCATTAAGCCCGGATGACTTCGGTTAAGCGATTCACTGGCGGGCGACAAGAACAATTTTTCGCCAGATGCCGCTTTGCTCCTAATCGCCGTCGAGGATTTGTTCAGTCGCCCCGTCGAAAAGATGCACCTTCTCCAAATCAAAGGTGGCCTTGAACCGTGTGCCCGGTTGGTATTCGTGCTCGCCAAAAATTCGCGCGATCAGACTGCCAGTTCCGCACTTCAGATTGATGATGGATTCAGCGCCCATCTGCTCGATGAATTCGGTTTCGAATTCGGTCTGGAAACCGACGGATTCCGGAGAAGCGGTCAAATGCTCAGGCCGAACACCAAGCACGAGGGCACGATCGCCCAACTTCGGTGCGAGCCGGGCCAGCCGGCCGCTCAGAGGTATCCGCAGCCCGCCGTAGTCTTCATCCGCACAAAATGCCCACGTGTCGAGCTGACGGACGCGGCCGTGGATGAGATTCATCGCCGGACTGCCGATAAAGGAGGCGATAAAAAGATTCTGCGGCTGGCGATACAGAGTAAGCGGGTCGGCCAGTTGCTGGATGACCCCATCGCGCATCACACAAATGCGATCACCGAGTGTCATGGCCTCGACCTGGTCATGCGTGACGTAGATCATGGTGGTTTTGAGCCGCGCGTGGAGTCGGGCAATCTCGGTGCGCATCTGGACGCGCATTTTGGCGTCGAGGTTGGAGAGCGGTTCGTCGAAGAGAAAAACCCGCGGATTGCGGACGAGGGCGCGACCAAGGGCGACACGCTGACGTTGTCCGCCCGAGAGCGACTGCGGCTTGCGTTCGAGCAGCGATTCGAGGTCCAAGGCGGCAGCGGCGCGGAGGACAGCCTCGCGAATTTCTGGCTTTGATTTTCCGGCCAACTTGAGCGCAAAGGACATGTTCTCGAAAACCGTCATGTGCGGGTAGAGTGCATAGTTTTGGAAAACCATGGCGATGCCCCGGTCCTTGGGGTCGAGGTCGTTGACGACGCTGCCGCCGATCTCGATGGTGCCGGCAGTGGGGTTTTCGAGACCGGCTATCAGACGCAGAGTGGTGGACTTGCCGCAGCCGGAGGGGCCGACGAGCACGAGAAATTCGCCGTTGTGGATTTCGAGGCTGAGGTCTTTGACGGCGGCGTGGATGGTGTGCCCGCGTTCGTTGGCGAACGACTTGGAGAGGTTGCGAAGGCGGACGGAGCCGTCGTTTGGAGTAGTGGTGCTCATTTGACAGCGCCGAAGGTCAGACCGCTGACCAACTGCTTCTGCGTCAGCCAGCCCATGATCATGATGGGTGCAACTGCGAGCAGCGAGGCGGCGGAGAGTTTGGCCCAGAACAATCCCTCGGGGCTGGAATACGAGGCGATGAAAGCGGTCAGCGGCGCGGCGTGGGCGCTGGTGAGATTGAGGCTCCAAAAAGCTTCATTCCAGGTGAGAATAATCAGCAGCAGGGCCGTGGAGGATATGCCCGGCAGCGCGAGCGGGGTGAGCACATGCCGAATTTCTTCGAGCAGACTCGCGCCGTCAACGCGCGCGGCTTCCAAAATCGCCGCGGGGATTTCGCGGAAATAAGTCACGGACATCCAGACGGCGATGGGGAGGTTGGTCAGGACGGAAATCAAAATCAGCCCCCAAACCGAATCGAGCAACCCGGCATTTCGAAATAACAAATAAATCGGTACCAACACGCCCACGGGCGGGAGCATTTTAGTGGAGAGCATCCAGAGCAGGGTGGAGGATGTCTTTTTGCCGGGGTAAAATGCGAAACGATACGCCGCCGGGATGGCGACGAGAAAGCAGATCAGCGTTGAGCCCAGGGAAATGAGGATCGAATTCAGCGCGAACGCGAGGTAGTTGCTGCGCGCGAAAACCTCGCGGAAGGATTCAAGTGTCGGCGTGAAAACCAGATTGGTCGAATACGCGCCTTGTTCGGTTTTGAACGCGGTCAGAGTCATCCAGAGAATCGGGAAGAAGATTGCGAGCGCGGCAATCCAGCCGGCAAGTGCCCGGAGGCAATTCCGGAACGGGCGGGGTTGCATCTAGACGCCTCCTTTCAGGCCTTTGGCAATCAGCCGCACAAGAAAGAAAGCGGCGACGTTAGCCAGGATGACGGCAAGAATGCCGCCGGCCGAGGCGATGCCTACATCGAATTGCTGGAGGCCCAGGGAATGGACGAGGTAGGCCAGATTTGTGGTGGCCGTGCCGGGGCCGCCGGCGGTGGTGGTGTGGATTTCGGCGAAGACGGACAACAGAAAGATGGTTTCGATCATGATTACCACGCCCATGGGCCGCCGCAGATGCGGAAGGATGACATGGAAAAAGATCTGCACGGGCCCGGCGCCGTCGATCAGCGCGGCTTCGCGTTGCTCGTGATCCAGGGACTTGAGCGAGGTGTAGAAAATAAGCAGCGCAAACGGCAGCCATTCCCAGGAGAGAACGATGATCAGCGAAAACATGGGAAAGCGGCCGAACCAATCCACGACCGGCAAACCCAGCGCGGTGCTTCCGCGCGCCAGCAGCCCGTACACGGGATGCATGATGAGATTCTTCCAGACCAGCGCGCTTACCGTGGGCATGACGAAGAAGGGGGCGATGGCGAGAAGCAAGGCGGCGTTGCGGCCGAAGAATCGGCGCTGGTACAGAACGGCGAGCAGGGTGCCGAGGATCACTGTAATGGCGAGCACAGAGCCGATGAGGACGAAAGTATTGCGGATGGCTGGGAAGAAGGCCGGGTCTTCCCAGAGGAATTTGTAATTGTCGAGCCGCGCAAAGCCATGCAGATCAGGATTGAGGAGACTGTAGCGAATCAGGGAGAAGTAAATGGTCATGCCGAGGGGCACGATCATCCAGAGAAAGAGCATGGCGATTGCCGGAACCGCCAGGAAGCGTCGCCCGCCTGAATGTCGCTCTTCCGGCGCGAAGTGGGCGCGGGAGAGATTCATGGAACTTGGAGCCGCAGCTATTTAAGGTAACCAGCTTGTTTCACCGCTCGCACAGTGGCCGCCTGTCCGGCCTGCAAAGCCTGCTCGACGGACATGTTTCCGGCCAGCGCGCCGGCGATGGACTGGCCCACCACGGTGCCGAAGGATTGAAACTCGGGTATCTCCACCACCTGGATTCCCTGATACGGCACCGGATGCAGGCAGGGATCGTTGGGGTTCGCGGTTTGCATCGCTTTCAACGCGATCGGGGCGAAGGGCGCGGCCTTCAGGTAGTCGGGATTATTGTAGGTAGAAGCACGCGTGCCCGGTGGCACCGTGGCCCAGCCGGCGTCGGCTGCCACGAGTCCGATGTATTCTTTCGAGGTTGCCCAGAGCGCGAACTTTCGCGCGGCGTCCGGGGATTTGGCAGCCTTGGGAATCGCGAAGCACCACGACCACAGCCAGTGCGATCCCTTTGGCGTCACCGCAATGGGCGCGTTGGCGAATGCGACTTTGTCCGCCACCTGTGACTCTTTCTTGTCGTAGAGCGAGCCGGCGGCCACCGTGGCATCGATCCACATTGCGGCCTTGCCGCTGGCGAAGAGCGTGAGGTTTTCGTTGAAGCCATTCGCGGTTGCACCCGGAGGGCCGGATTCTTTCAGCAGGTTTACATAGCAAGTAATGGCCGCTTTCCATTCCGGAGAATTGACCAGAGGATTCCACTTCTCATCGAACCATGCGCCGCCATAGGTATTAATCAGCGTGCCCAGGTAGCACATGTTTTCGCCCCAGCCGGGCTTGCCACGAAGTGTGATGCCGTAGATCCCGGCGGATTTGTCGGTCAACGCGGCGGCAAATTTCCTGATGTCCTCGTAGGTCGGCTGCTCAGGCATGGTGAGGCCTTTCGCGGCGAACAAATCTTTGCGATACATCAGCATCGAACTCTCCCCATAGAAGGGCAGGCCGTAAAGTTTGCCGTCATGGGAAAGCCCGTCGCGCAAGGATTTGAAAACATCCTCGACATCGTATTCTGCGGGAAAGTCCTTCATTTCGCGCAGCCAGCCGCGTTTCGCGAACAGCGGCGCTTCATAGAGGCCCAGGAACACGAGGTCGAACTGTCCGCTGCCGGTGGAAATATCCGTGGTGACGCGCTGGCGCAGGACATTCTCCTCGACTACGACCCAGTTGAGTTTGATGCCGGGATTTTGCGCGACAAACTTGTCCGACAGCTTCTTGAGTTCGATCATCGCCGGATTGTTGACGGCGGCGATGGTGACGGTGCTTTGCGCCGCGAGCGCGGAACCGACGCAGGCAGCCGTGAGCAGGAGGGTGGCGAAGAATTTCATAATCCGTAATCCGGGGAAGCGGATTGTTACCAGCAGGTGTAGCCGCCGTCCATCACCAGATTACTGCCGGTGAAGTAGGTGCTGGCATCCGAGGCGAGAAAGACCACCGCCGCGGCAACCTCGGGAGGCTGACCGACGCGCCCCATTGGGGTGAACTCGAGCCACGCCTTGCGCCAGGCTTCATTGGCCATGCCGCGTTGCGTCATCTCGGTGCCGATGTAACCCGGAGAAACGCTGTTTACCCGCACGCCCCGTTTCGCCCATTCGGCGGCGAGGGATTTGGTGAGCATGATCACGGCTGCCTTCGAGGCGTTGTAGGCGGACTGCGGCTGCGGTGTGTTCGCGACCAGTCCCGACATGGAGGCGGTGTTGATCATGCTGCCTTTGCCCTGGGCCAGCATGATTTTGCCAAATTCCCGGCAGCAATAATAAACCGCATTCAGATTGATGTTCATCACCCGCAACCAATCGGCATCGCTTTGTTCCTCGGACGGCACGTTGACGCAGATGCCGGCATTATTGAATGCGATATCGATGCGACCGTGCCGGCGTTTAACCTCCTCGGCAACTTTGCGGACCTGGGCGGAATCGGTCAAATCGGCCACGAGAAAATCGGCACCCAGCGTTGCGGCGGCGGCTTCCCCCTTTTCCTTGTTGATGTCCACGAGCACAATTTTCGCGCCGTGTTCCTTCAAGGCGCAGGCCGTTTCCAAACCGATGCCACCGGCGCCACCGGTAACGGTGGCGATGCGGCCCTCCAAGCGGGTCAATCCCGGGTAGTTCATTTGCTTGCGGTGGAAGCCTTCCCGACGGCTTCTTTTTGAAGGCGCGCAGCCACTTTCTCTGTTTCACGCATCACGCGCAGGAGATTCAGGCCGGCGACTTTTTTGATGTCCGATTCCGAGTAACCGCGGCGCATGAGTTCTGCGAGCAGGGCGGGGTAGCAGGATACGTCTTCGAGGCCGACGACGGAACCGCGAAAGCCTTCGAAGTCGCCACCGAGCCCAATGCAATCAATGCCCGCAACCTTGCGAATGTGATCAATATGATCGGCTACCTGACTCAGCGTCGCCGGCGGCGGAACGGGACGGTTTTTGCGCCATTCGATCATCGCGGTTTCAACTTTGTTGGTTTCGTTCGGAAATTCAGCCTTCAGACGCTCTTCCTCTTTGTCGCGTGCAATCAGGTCGGCGCGCTCGCCTTCGGTGAGGTAACCTGGCATGAAGCAGGCCATGACGACGCCATGGTTCGCGGCCGTCAGTTTGAGCACATCATCCGGAACATTGCGTGGGTGGTCGCACAATGCGCGCGCGGAGGAATGGGAAAAAATAACCGGCGCCTTGGTGACCTTGAGAGCCGCGCGCATGGTTTCGTCGGAGACGTGGGAGAGATCCACCAACATGCCAAGGCGGTTCATTTCGGCGACGACCTTTTCGCCAAAGGGAGTCAGGCCATGAGCCTTGGGTTCATCACCGGCAGCGTCGGCCCACGAAGTGTTTTTCGTGTGCGTGAGCGTCATGTAGCGCGCTCCCAGGCGGTAGGTCATACGCAACACGGCCAACGAATCGTCAATGGAATGACCACCTTCCATGCCGATGAGCGAGGCAATTTTGCCTTTCTTGTGAATGCGCTCGATATCGTCGGCAGTCAGTGCGAGTTCGAACGCCTCCGGATAACGCCCAATCATTCGGTAAACCACGTCAATCTGCTCCAGCACAGCTTGCACGCCCGAAGCGCCGCTCATCATCGTCGGTATGTAAACCGACCAAAATTGCGCGCCCATGCCGCCGGCCCGCAGCCGGGCGATGTCCGTGACCATCGGCGGATGCATCAGCCGTGTATCCGAGCGCAGATCAATGGCGTCCATGTCATTGCCGCGCTTGCGGTATTGCCACGGGACATCGTTGTGCCCGTCTATCAGCGGAACCTCCTTGAGGATTTTGTGCACGGCGGTCATTTGCCGGGTGAGATTGGTGGATGCGGCTGCGGGTTCGCCGGCTGAAAGTGACGCGACCGAGAGCGTTGCGAGCCAGCCGGCGAGGGAGAGGGTGGATAACTTCATTGATTTATGGCGGGCAGACGCAGGGCCATCAGCTATTCCTCCGCCTGGCTGAGTTTGGCAATCACACTCAGGTCTTCGAGGGTGGTGGTGTCGCCTTTGATTTCGATGCCGGAAGCGATTTGTTTCAACAGCCGGCGCATGATTTTTCCCGAGCGCGTCTTCGGCAGCGCCTCGGCGAATCGAATATCATCCGGCTTCGCAACCGGGCCGATTTCCTTGGCCACGTGCTGGCGCAATTCTTCGCGGAGGCTGCCCTCCTTGCTGAAACCGGTTTTGAGCGTGACGAACGCGACGAGTGCCTGGCCCTTAAGGGCGTCCGGGCGCCCTACCACCGCAGCCTCGGCGACCTTCTTATGGCTCACAAGTGCGCTCTCGACCTCGGCGGTGCCAATGCGATGCCCCGCGACGTTTAGCACGTCGTCAATTCGGCCGACGATCCAGAAATAACCATCCTCATCCTGCCGGCAGCCGTCACCCGTAAAATAGCTTTTGGCCACTTCACTCCAGTAAACCTGCTTGTAGCGTTCGGGATCGCCCCAAAGCCCGCGCAGCATGGCGGGCCAGGGTTTGCGGATTACCAATTTGCCGCCGGAGTTTCGGGGCACGGCGTTGCCCTGGTCATCCACCACCTCGGGTACAATCCCGAAGAAGGGAAGGGTAGCGGTGCCCGGCTTGGTCGGTGTCGCGCCGGGAAGCGGGGTAATCATCATGCCGCCGGTTTCCGTCTGCCACCAGGTGTCCACGATCGGGCAGCGCTTGTCGCCGATGGTTTTGTGATACCACATCCAGGCTTCGGGATTGATCGGCTCACCCACCGTGCCGAGGAGGCGAAGCGATTTCAAATTGTGCTTCTTCGGCCATTCGTCACCCCACTTCATGAATGCGCGGATGGCGGTTGGCGCGGTGTAAAGGATAGTCACGCCGTATTTCTCAACGATGCGCCAGAACCGGTCGGGCTCGGGGAAATTCGGCGCGCCTTCGTACATCAAGCTGGTCGCGCCGTTGGCGAGCGGCCCATAGACCACGTAGCTGTGGCCGGTGACCCAACCCACGTCCGCCGTACACCAGTAAACATCCTCGTCGCGCAGATCGAAAACGTATTTGGACGTGAGCTTCGAATACAGCAGATAGCCCGCGGTGGTGTGCAGAATGCCTTTCGGCTTTCCGGTCGAACCACTGGTATACAGAATGAACAACGGCGCCTCGCTGTCCATTTTCTCAGGCGGACAATGCGCGTTGACGTAATCCAGCTCCCGGTGCCACCAGACGTCCCGGCCTTCCTCGACGCGGACTTCATTGTTCGCGCGGCGCAGCACGATGACTTTGGTAATGGTGCGCGCGAGCAATTCGCCGTCCGCATTTTTCAACGTGAGCGCTTCGTCCACGTTTTGCTTCAGCGGCACTACCGCTCCGCGACGGAATCCGCCATCCGCGGTGATCACGATCTTCGCGCCGCAATCCTGGATACGGTCCGCGACGGATTGCGCGCTGAAGCCGCCGAACACCACCGAGTGCACCGCGCCAATGCGAGCGCACGCCAGCATGGCGATGGCCGCCTCGGGCACCATCGGCAGATAAATGATCGCGCGATCGCCCTTCTTCAGGCCATTGCGCTTGAGCACATTCGCAAACAGGCAGACCTCGCGATGAAGTTGACGGTAGGTCAGCACACGCTCCTCGCCGGGTTTGCCGGGCGCGGCGGGTTCGCCTTCCCAGATCAGCGCGGCTTTGTTGGCCGTGGGGGTGCCCAGATGGCGATCGAGGCAGTTGGCGCTGACATTGAGCTTGCCGCCGACGAACCATTTCGCGAATGGCTCCCGCCATTGCAGCACCTTCGACCACGGTTTGAACCAAATCAGCTCTTCCTTCGCCTGTTTGCCCCAGAACTTCTCGGGCGAAGTGACGGATTCCTTGTAAAGCTTGCGGTAATGCGCCAGCGATTTGATGTGCGCGCCCTTGGAGAAATCCTTGGACGGGTGGAAAACGCGATGTTCGTTGAGGACGGATTCGATGCCTGTGGAGGCCTGTTTTTCGGACATAATCGTTCGTTGGTTAGCCGGGGCAGTTTAGTGGCGGCGAGCGTGCCGTCAACTTTGTAAAGACCAGTCCCTCAGGCGCATGTCCAGCCCATGGATTCCCGGGGGGGAAATTGCGCCAGTCGGCCGGTGTGGCACGGGCAGGAAAATCCAAGCTCGATAAGTCTTGAAAACCGGGGTAAGGAAGAGCATGAAAACGAATCCCGTTCCCGCGGACTGCCATGCGATCACGCCTTATTTATCGGTGTCCGATGCGGCAAAGCTCATCGCGTTTCTGAAGCGGGCGTTCGATGGCGTCGAGAGGGGAGTCATCCGACGTCCCGACGGCACGGTGATGCACGCGCAGGTTGTGGTGGGCGATTCACTGCTGATGATTGGCGAACCGCAAGGGCAATGGAAACCCCAGCCCGCCGTGCTGTACCACTATGTGGCCGACGCCGACGCTATTTACAAGCGCGCGCTGGCCGCGGGCGCCACTTCCGTCATGGAACCCACGAATATGTTCTACGGGGACCGAAGCTGTTGCGTGCAGGACTCGGCGCAGAACAGTTGGTGGATCGCCACCCGTATTGAGAACCCGACGTTCGATGAAATACAAAAGCGGGCCGTGGCGTTTTTTGAACAAAGGACGAAGGACACCTGAAGTGCAGCTCCGCGAGGACGCCTCGGGATTTCAATCGCCAAGCTTCGTGCGCCGGTTATCCTTGATTCGATGAAAACAGCGCTGCTTTCCTTATTGGTAATTGTATTCGGGTTTGGAAAGTCCTCCGCGGAAACGAATGCGTTTCCCTTGTGGCCGGACGGCGCGCCTGGTGCGCTGGGTAAACAGGATAAGGACATTCCGACGCTGACGGTCTTCCAACCCGACCCCGCCAAAGCGACCGGCGCGGCGCTGGTGATTTGTCCGGGTGGCGGTTACGGACATCTCGCGCCTTCCGAAGGCGAGTTATATGCGCGGTTCTTCAATGAGTCCGGCATCACGTGCTTCGTGCTGAAATACCGGCTCGCCACGGATGGGTATCATCATCCGGCGATGATACAGGACGCCGCCCGCGCAGTGCGGACCGTCCGCGCCCGCGCGAAGGAATGGAACGTGGACCCAAAGAAAATCGGCATCATCGGCTCATCTGCCGGCGGACATCTCGCTTCGTCCCTGCTGACCCATTTTGACTCGGGAAATACTTCCGCTGTTGACCCCATCGATTTGCAAAGTTCGCGCCCTGACCTCGGGATTCTCTGCTATCCGGTCATTGCGATGGAAGGGCCGTTTGTGCACCAGGGCTCGAAAAAGAACCTCCTTGGCACCAACGCTGCGCCGGAATTGGCTCAGGAGCTCTCAAGCGAACAACAGGTGAAGAAGGACACACCGCCGTGTTTTATCTGGCACACCTGGGCGGACAAGGGAGTCATGGTCGAAAACAGCCTGATGTTCGCCAGCGCACTGCGGAAGGCCGGCGTGCCGTTCGATCTTCATGTTTACGAAAATGGTC
>CAYUVH010000050.1:0-22922 GCA_964448135.1 uncultured Verrucomicrobiota bacterium
TCGGCAAACTGGCCACCACCAACATGCACTGGCTCAGCCTGAGCGGAAATGGTTTCACCAACATCTCCATCCTGACCAACCTCCCGACGCTGGTTTGGCTGACCATGCAAAGCAATCATATCAGTGACATCACGCCGCTCGCGAAGCTGACGAACCTCTATTACCAGCTCGATATTTCCGCCAACGAAATCACCAACCTGTCCCCGGTCACGAACCTGGTCCTGCTGACCTCCCTGCAGCCGAACCTGAACCAGCTCAAAACCCTCCCCTCGCTCGCCAGCCTCCAAAGCATCACCTACCTGGATTTCTGGGGCAACCAATTGACCAACATTTCCGGCCTGTCCGGCATGACTCAACTCCAGAACGTCTATCTCTACCAGAACAGCCTCACGACCATCCAGCCGCTTAGTGGGCTGCCAAACCTGCGCTACATGGATTTTCATGACAACCAGATCACGAATGTCTCCGCCTTGGCTGGGTTGACCAGCCTGACTTCCCTGTCGCTCAATACCAATTACCTGCAGGACATCGCCGCGCTCACGAACCTGATCTATCTGAACTACGTGGATGTCCGCTTCAATCTGCTGAACACCAACGTCGGCTCGGCGGCCATGTCGAACATCATGGTCCTGCAGACCCACGCCTACGTGGACTACGTTCCCCAGCGCTCCACGCCGGGTTCATCGGTTTACATTTTCTCGACCACCTGGCTGGGCGGAAATCAATTCCAATTCGGCGTCACCAGCCCGGTGGGCAGCGCCTTGCGGATTCTCACCACCACCAACTTCGTCAACTGGAGCACCGGCGCCGTCTTCACCAACTACAGCGGCACCACCAACATCACCGACACCGCCGCCACCGGCTCCCGAAAATTCTACCGCGTCCTGATGCAGTAAGTGCGGTGGCGATTTTCGCGCCCTGTCCCCGGTAGCTTCGGTGAAGGTGGGAGCGAAAACCTTCGTCTCCCTCCTGACCGCACTGCTTCGGGCTGAAAGCCCGCAATGTGACGGCCTGGGCTGAAGGCCCGGGAAACATCGTCCACCCAACCCAGGAGCCCTGTAAGGGCGAGACTCCCTGTGCAAAACGCAGCTAAATTCGTAACGCCAGCAGACAGTCGGCTATCTGCAGGCCCGTCAACCGCCCGGAGCCAGGCTGCGTTCGGAGGACCACGCCCTGATTTTGTAATGGTGTTAACAGTGTAACACCGGACGTAACACGGAATGACCCTTATTCCACCCAATGTTTATGCGGGTTGTATACAGTGTATACAGTGTAACACGGATTTGGCATATACCCCCGCCCCGGGGCTGACTGGCCTTTACCATCGGATTTAGATGCGTTTGCCCTGGCACCCTCCCCCTTTCAACTTGACTCTGCGGGGGCCGGGGAATCATACTGCCATCCTGCGGATTCATTTCGAGAAACGTATTATGCCGAGGATTGTTTTCACCATTTGTGCCGCCCTGGTTTTGAGTGTGTTCTCCTTGCGCGCGCAGGTCCCCCAGATGATCAGTTACCAGGGTCGCGTCCTCACCAACGGCACGGCTTTCTCCGGCACCGGCCTGTTCAAATTCGCCCTCGTCAACGGCGGCGTGACCAACATCGGTGCTCAGGCCACCGCCACCGCCAACGTTATCGGCGGCGTCATCGCTTCCTTCAACGTGATCAATCAGGGTTCGAACTACGTCACCACGCCGCTTGTCACCATCACCGATTCCACCGGCTCCGGCGCGCAGGGCGTCGCCGTGGTCTCGGGAGGCAAGGTGACCGGCATTCTCGTCCAGCAAGGCGGCTCGGGTTATTCCGCGTCGCCCGTGGTCACCGTCGCCCCGCCGCCGACTCAGGTCTTCACCACCTATTGGAGCAACGACGGCACCAGCGCCTTCGGTGTGGAACCCACCGGCGCCATTCCCCTGACCGTCAATGGCGGCCTGCTGATGGTGCTGCTTGGCAACACCAGTTTGACCAACATGCTGCCCGTGCCCCCATCCGTCTTCACGAATGCCTACGTTCAACTCCGCATCTGGTTCAACGACGGCATCCATGGCTTCGCCCAATTGGGACCGGACCAGCGCATCGTCTCCGTGGGCTACGCCATGATCGCGAACACCGTGCCCGACGCCTCCATCACCTCCGCCAAGCTGGCTCCCGGCGCGGTCACCGGCAGCTCCCTCGGTTCCAACGTCGTAACCAGCATTAACATCGTTTCGAACGCAGTCGGCACCCTGCAAATCACCAATGGCGCCATCACCAGTCCCAAAATCGCCGATGGCGCGGTCGGCACCACCCAACTGGCCGACGGCTCGGTCACCAGCAACAAAATCGCCGCCGGCGCGGTGGTTTCCTCCAAGATTGCCGCCGGTGCCGTGCTCACCGCCAACATCGCCAACCTGGCCGTGGGCTCGAATCAGATCGCCGACGCCTCCATTACGACCGCGAAACTGGCCGATTCAGCCGTCACCTCCACCAAACTCGGCAATCAAGCCGTGCAGACGCTGAACATCGCCGACGCCGCCGTGGGCGTGGCCCAGATTTCCCCCCTGGCCCTGGGCGGCATTCAGCAGGTCATCCGTGGCGTCGTCACCGTGGGCGGCCCGGTATTCCAGGTGACCAGCAACTTTTCCCCTGTAATTGATCCCACGAAAAGCTTTGTGATCCTGAGTTCGCCCGTGCAGACGGGTTCTTCCTCCGGCCTCACCTCCGACAAAGCCGCGCTGATCTCCCTCACCACCACCAGCCTGACCGTGGCCGTGGACTTCAGCGGTTCCCTCATCGCGACCCAGAAAGTCAGCTACCAGATCATCCAGTCCAAGTAAGCGCGGCCCACCAACCTTCCGTAGCAGCCGAGGTAACGAGGCTCATTCTAACCGGTTATCCCACGCGGACCACAGCCGCCAAAGGGTGACGATTTCTAAAGTCATCCAATGGCTCTCCCTCTCCTTTTGGGAGAGGGTTGGGTGAGGGGGACCTTTCTCCCGAGTACATCGTTCCTGCATTACGGAAGCGGAGAGCGAACCTTTCTTTCCACCTCAATGCGAACAGGCCATCTCCGGTCATCCCCTTACCGAAACTTCCCCTTCGCCCGCGTCCGATTCCGGCGGCTCTTGAACACCGCCGTCTCCTGCTGCCGGTACAGCCAGCGCAAAAACTTCTGAAACCGCGCATCCGCGAGGATCACCTCGACGGAGTTGTACGTATCCCGCAGCTCATTATGGCTCCAGGTCTTGTGGATGAAGTCCTCGCACGAATGGCACGTCGGCACGATCTCCTTCCCGCCCTTGCACCGCGGCACCACATGATGCCCCCGCGTCGCCACCTCCCGTTTGCAAAACACACATTTCTCTTCCATACCACCGGCCCCAGCCTACGCCAAACCCTCTCCTTTTTCCCTCCTAATCCTACTCCTAATCTTAATCCTAATCCCCCGTCCCCGTCCCCCTCTCCACCACCATAAAGAACCCCGTAAACTCATACCGCTTCCTCAACTCCCCCGGCGTCCCAACCACTTTTCCATTCGCCGGATCACCCACTACATACTTCTCTCCCTCCCGCCCGAGCACCGCGATAAAATGCCCGACGTTTCCCGCGTCCGGCAACCGCACCCCTGCAATCGCCGGAGCCGGCCACGCCTGATTCGTTCCCTCCACCAGCATAAAGTGCGGGTCCACACCATGATGGTGCAAAGCCCTCGCCAGGTACCAATTCTCCGTCCCACCGCGCGAAGTGTGCGCTTCCTCTGCAATTTCCGATTCCGTTTCCTTGTGCCCGAACTTCCGGAGCAACGTCGCCGCGCACGCTGGTCCACATGATGATTCCGTCGTCTGCAAACACACATCGTCCAGCCACCGATCCTGAAACTGCTTCCGATCCATTCGCCAGATGAGCGGCTTTAAATAGGGTGCCGCCAGACCCAAAAACAAAACCCCCGGAAAAAACCAAGCCCCCGCCAGCTTTCGAAACCCTCCTCGCTTCGAAAATCGCCCGTGCAGCAAACCCGCCAGCAACCCGGCCGGTCCCGCGCTCAATTCGCTCCACGGCAGGCTCCGAAATTGATACAGCCAGATCGGCTCACCCAGCACCTTCAGATAATAGACCGCAAATAAAACTCCCGGCACCGCCGCCACCACGCCAAGCAAGCACCACCACACAAACGCCCGCACCCCCGTCCGCTGTCCAAACCACGTGCCCAAAGTAAAGAATACGAACGCAACGAAGAATGTGGGAATCACCAGGTAGTTCATGCCGCCGCTCACGCCCATTGTGCCCCGTTTTCCGGGCGCCTACAAGGCAATGAGAATTTCCATAGCCGCGTCACGAGCATCTGGCCGCCGTTCAAGGCTTTCAATTGTCTCATCCCGAATGGGATGCCAGAAAGTAGCCGGTGAGTCCCGACGAGTCTGCGAGGAGGGGCCACCGGAAAATCGTCCGATAAATTTGCATCCTGAATGGATGCCCGAAGCCTCGGCCTTTACCTGGCCAATGAACTGAATTGAATTCTTCCTCCCCCACGCAACGTAACACCCTCGCGCCGGCTCACCAATCTCCGCCCATCCTCACCATAAACCTCCAGCCGCCCGCTCAGTTCCTTCCCCCCGGGCAGATATAACAGCTGTTTCCCCGGCCCGAGTGCTCGCGTGCCCGTGATCCGCGTCCCATCATCCTCCACAAACACCACCCGCTTCTGAAGCCACCGCGCGTAAATGGCATTTTGATCCAGCGACGGTACCGGCCCCGCGCCATACAGTACACCGAGCAATTGCTTCTCTCCGCGCGTCACCCACCCGAGCGCCACGATATATCGATCCGCCTCGCCGAGATTTTTCAAAATCTCCCGCGCGCTGGAAAATGCCAGTCCATCCGCCGACACCGCCGACCACAGCCGGCTATCGTTCCGATGCATCCCCATCAAATAAAAATTCGTTCCGCCCACCCGAAACTTCTTCACATCGTTCACGAATAATCCCTCCGGCAAAACCTTCGCGTCGAACGCGAAATGCTTCCCATCCGTCCCACTCGCCCGGAACACGCCGGGGTTTTTGAAATCGCCAAAATACAGCCGGTATTTGCCGTCCTCGCGTAGCAACACATTCATGCCGTTGATATCCGCGCCGGCGAAGTTATATCCCGCTATCTCGGCCAGGTCCTCTTTCGCGGTCTTGTGCGGCCCGTTGGTCGAGCCGTTCCAATTCATCCCGGAGGCGTCGCTTCTGAAAAATGCCGGCTTGTTCAAGCCCTCGACCGCGAACAACGTCGCCATCAGCGCGAACGATCCATCCTCCAGCCGGATCGCGCTCGGATTGCACGCATGGGTAAACGGACCGGGCAGGACCTCGACGCGGCGTTGGGAAAAATCACGAAATCCCGGATCGGCGCGAACGGAATAAACGCGGTCATTCGGCGTATCCACTCCGTCCCATGCCCCGTAAAAAACCCGGTATCCACCCGGCACCTCCACCGCCGCAGGCCCATAGATATTGCGAAACTTCCCCGGCTGCGGCGCCAAAAACGGTGATCTCACATCCGGCACCAGGTTCAATTCCCCTTTCTCCCACAGTGCCGGATCAAACTCGCCGGCGCCCACGCCCTCAATCTCCACCGTCCCGGCCGCCGCATTCGTGGCAACTAACTCCACCTCCGCTCCCACTCCAATCCTCGCGCTTAGGAGCCAGCCTATCATCCAGCATTTCCACTTCACACGCCCAGCCTGACCGCCCACCCGCACCCCGTCAACGTCTCCGCTTCCACCCAAGCCCTCAATTCATGGCACTCGCTGATTCACCGACTTTCTTGCCCCTTGACACCTATTCCAATCGTGCAATTTTCTCTCCGGAGGGATTTCTCGGCCGGGAATCGCCGGTTTATTCGGCCGGCTTCTACGCTGGTGTGACGAAGGAGAATTCCAGTACGGCCCAAAAGACGACCGGAGGAACTATGCTATTGCCAGGCAGAGGAATGGAAAACTGCACCGCTTCAGGTTGTCAACAAATCCAAAGCCCATTTTCATCAATGAATCCGGGCCTGTTGCGGGTTGCCGTCCCATTCCAGCCAATGTTCATGGGCCTTCCTGCCTCTGTTGCACTCTTGTTGCACCTTGTGTTGCACCTTGAAACTCATTTTCACTCAATGTTTATGCGGTTTGTTGCATGTTGCAACCTGTTGGGGGGTATGCCACCCCTCTCCTGCAAACCGGACACCCAAGGCAACCGCTTGCATATGCCCTTAAGTAGCCGGCAGCGTAACTGTGAACTTTGCTCCCGCGCCCGGCTGGCTGCGAACTTTGATGGCGCCGCCATGCGCTTCAACGATTGCCTTGGAAATGGCGAGGCCGAGGCCACTGCGCCCCGCGGTGTTCGTCCGCGAAGGATCGCCGCGATAGAACCTCTCGAAGACATGCGCCAGATGTTCCGGCGCGATGCCAGGCCCGTCATCCTGCACGGTCAGCGTCACCGCGCCGCTGCCGTTGGCGGTGGAGATGTGGACGTGGCCGCCGACCTTATTGTGGTGAATGGCATTGGTGAGGAGATTCGTAATGACGAGCGCCAGGCGGTCAGCGTCACCCTTGCATTGAGCGGGCGCGAAGGAGGATTCGACCGTGACGGAACGTTCGCGGGCCAGGGGGCCGACGAGCTCCACACAATCCGCAGCGACGCGCGCCAGATCGAGCGGCTCGCGCTCGAACGATTCCTGGCCGGCATCCAGCCGCGCCATGGAAAGCAACGCCTCGATAAGCCGGCGCATACGCTGGGCCGCGCGCTGGCAGGCCTCAAGGGATTCGCGGTATTGCGCCGGCGTGCGCTCCCGATTGAGCGCGGACTGAATTTGTGTGAGCAGCACCGATACCGGCGTGCGCAATTCGTGCGCCGCGTCGGAAGTAAACTGACGCTGCCGATCAAAGGCACCTTCGAGCCGGGCGAAAGTGGAATTGAGAATCTCAACCAGCGTCCCAAGTTCGCTGCCATCGGCCGCCGGCGGAATCCGTTGCGCCAAGTCGCCGTGCGAAATCTTCGCCGCCGTCGCGGAAATGTCGGCAATCGGCCGGATGACGCGGCTGGACATCCACCAACCGCCCGCCAACCCCAGCAGCAGCACCGCGCCGCCGGCGCCGAAGAGCAGCCAACTCAACCGGCGCATTTCCGCATATTCGGTCTGCAGGTCGCAGCCCACCACAATGGCCTCCCCGGGCGGCGTGAACGTGACGCTCTCGCGATCATATCCCATCGTCCGGATGAACGGACCCGCTCGCTCTCGAACCGGCATGGTGGCGTTCGCGGGTGCGGAACGGGATTTCGAGAGGATTTCGCCATCGCGCCGCCAAAGAATGTAGTAGAACGCGTTGGCGCCCGTGCCGTCGAATTCGGCGGACTCACCTTGGCTCAGGGGCAACCCGCCTTCGGGCATGCGTTCGCCATCGGGGCTGCTTGGATCACCGCGCGGAGGCAGGCGCGGAAATTCTTCCCCATCGGCGCGGGGAGCCCCACGGTGTTCATCCCCGTTGGGCGGTGGGTTCCCTCCCCTGTCCTGGTCAGGTCGCGGTTCGCCTCGGCGAAGCGCATTGCTGATAAGACCAGCGCGCTGTTGCAACTCGCGATCGATGCGCTGGAAACGGCTTGTGCGATCAAGCTGCCGTGCCGTGATGCCGAAGCCGGCGAGGACCAGAAACAAAACCAGCCCGTGCCAAAGTTGCAGCCGCCACCGGATGGAGTTAAAGACCATTCGTCAAAGCTCCAGCGCGTATCCATGGCCGCGCCGGGTGGTGATAAAATCGGCGCCCAGCTTTTTGCGGATGTTCGAAACATGAACGTCCAGCAGGTTGGAAAGGGTGTCGTCGTTTTCGTCGAAAAGATGCTCGTAAAGCGCCGTGCGCGTCACCACTTCGCCGCGATGCAGCGCCATGTATTCGACCAGCGAATATTCGCGCGCAGTCAACTCGATCGGTTTGCCTGCGCGCGTAACCTGCCGCGCGGCAGTATCAATCGCGACGTCGCCGATCTGCATGACGCTGGTGACCTGGTGCGAACTGCGGCGAATCAACGCCCGGAGCCGGGCAAACAATTCCGGCAGATCGAACGGCTTCACCACGTAGTCATCCGCCCCAATATCGAGTCCGCGCACGCGATCGCGCGAAGTGTCGCGCGCGGTGAGCATGAGCACCGGCGTCTTCTTCGCCTGGCGCAGCTTCGCGAGCACCGTCCACCCATCCATGCGCGGCAGCATGACGTCGAGTACCACGGCGTCATACTCGGCGCTTTCCGCTTTGAAGAGACCCTCCTGACCGTCGGTCGCTGTGTCCACGGCATAACCTTCGTCGCGCAGGGCCTGGGACAGGCCGGTGAGCAAATCGGGTTCATCTTCGACCACGAGAACACGCATAAAATCGAGCAGCGCTGGAGGGAAGGTGCCAGAGCCCACAGCAGAAGGCAGGCCCAAATTCACCTCGTTATTCATGCCTCAAATCTGGCAGCACCAACCTTAAGGGAAGATGAAGGAAAAATCGTTTCGCCTTCACCTTTTCTTAAGGTTCCCTCGCGCAAAATGTGGGCAGATTATGAAAACGCTATTCAAACTCTCTGCGCTCCTCATGGCCGGCGCCTCGCTCACCAATTTTGCCATCGCGTCCGATGCTCGCGTGGATTCATGGATGAAATCCTACTCCTCCAAATACGCGCGCATCTACACCAACGACGCCGCGAAGACCGCGGGCAACACCGTCACGACCTGGAGCAACGGCTCGCAATCGCAGACGCTGCCGGCGTATTGCGGCGTGCAGGGAGTCTATACCTCATCGAACTACGTTTACATCTACACAACGGGGCTCGGCAGCCACAACATGGGTCCCTGGTACAACGACGCCACCCGCACGACGCTCTTCGTCAATATGCCCTCGAACCAAAAAGCCTTCGCCCGCTTCCCGCGCACGCCTGTGATTCCCACGACGAAGACGGCCTCCCAAGGCGATCTCGGATTCTTCGTGGATGGCGTGCGGATGTTCGACGCCTCGGATGCAACCTCCTACTCCAACGCCAACAGCCGGGACGGCGACGCACCAGGCTCCCCGAACGGCGTCACGGGCGACGGCCTCTGGAACCGTGATGCCTACATCAACGAATCCATCACCTTTGATCCCGCGCTCGCGCACCAGCAGAACACCGGCGTCTATCATTATCATGCAAACCCGATCGCCACGCGCTACCTGCTCAGCGACCACGTGGACTACAACAGCTCCACCAAAGCCTTCACCGAAAGCACCAACGCGCCGACCAAACATTCGCCGATCGTGGGCTGGATCAAGGACGGCTTCCCGCTCTACGGCCCCTACGGCTATTCGAACCCCACGAATCCCGCCAGCGGAGTGCGTCGCATGGTTTCTGGATTTGTTCTCCGCAACGGCTCCTACGGCACCAGCAATTTGACGGTCGTCGGCCGCAAGACCCTCCCCGCCTGGGCCGCCCGCGCCTACAACACGAACGCCACCCTGAGCGCTTCCCAATACGGTCCCACCGTCGGCACCTCCTTCCCCCTCGGCCGCTACCTCGAAGACAACGATTATCTCGGCGACCTCGGCTACACCGCCGGCGCGGACTTCGACCTCGACGAATATAACTGCCGCTGGTGTGTGACGCCCGAATTTCCGAACGGCACCTACGCCTATTTCGTGGCGATCACAACCAACGGCACTTCCGCGTTCCCTTACAACGTCGGCCGCCGCTACTTTGGCACGCCCAACGGCGGCGCGATCCCCTCGCTCACCGAAGCCGTCACAACCAATTTCACCGGCGGCGCCAACATCTCCGAAACCCTGAACCGCCCCGCACGCTCCGGCAACAACGTCGTGCTCACCTGGACCGGCGTGGAAGGCGGCACCTATCGCGTGGACGCCGAAAGCAGCTTCGCGGGAACCAACTGGGTGGCCATCCGAACCAACACGCTCGCGGGCAGCAATGCCGCTTCCTTCACCGAAACCAACGGTGCCCTGAACTCCGCCCGCTTCTATCGCGTCGCCCGCACGGCCGTGGCGACTTACGACGGTGGCGGCGGCAGCGGCGGCGGTTCCACGTCGGTTGCGCCCGGTGGCAGCGCGAGCATCGGCAGCACCGTGACCGTCACAATCACGTTGCCAACCGGCGCCGGCTGGCCGCCGATGCTGCCTCCCGCCAACGCGCCCATCACCAGCGTGACCCTCGCCGGCACAGTGGCCGGCACGAGTGTCTCCGACGCCACGCAAGGCACGGTCATCGCGACCTTCTACCTCGCGCCCGGGACCTCAACCGGCCCCCAACCCATCGTGATCGTGTTCAACATGGGCCCGACGTATAACCTGACGGGCTATTTCACCGTCAATCCGTGAGAGCGGACGGCGGCTGTGGCGAAGCCCAGCCGCAGCGCATACAAAATCGGGAAGACGAACGAGGTTACCGGTTGAAGCGGCCTCGAAATCCACAAAGGTATGGCTCTCGATGATGCTCACCGCTATCGTGCGCAACGGCATGAAAGTCGCAAGTAGTTGGCAATGGGTTCACGCTTCCTTGTTCATTGTGTTGGCGTCAATTTTCGCGTCCGCAGGGGTTGGCTACGCCGCTCCACTTCGCATCGCCACCTTCAAATGCGACATCACGCCGCTTGCCGGCGAGCCGATGGTCTGGGCCACCCGTTTGCGCACCGTCATGGATCCGCTGCTGGCCAAAGGCGTCGTAATCGAGGACGGCACGAATCGTTACGTGCTCTGCGCGCTGGATTGGTGTTTGCTGGCGAATGAATCCCAATGGGAATTCCGCCAGGCCCTCGCGAAGGGCGCAAACACCGACCCCGCGAATGTCGCCGTCCAATGTCTGCACCAGCACGCCGCTCCCTCCCTGGACGAAGGAGCCTACGGCTATCTCGGCAAAGCGCCGGAACCTTTGCCGCGGCTGAGCGAAAGGTTCATCGGAGCCACCAAAGGAAACCTGGCGAAGGCTGCCAGAGAAGCCGTCACCAACTTGCAACCGTTCGACCGCATCGGCGCCGGCGAAGCCAAAGTCGAAAAGGCCGCTTCCGCCCGGCGGTTGAAGGATGAGACCGGGAAAATTATTGTGCGTTTCAGCAACGGCGCCAAAGACCCCAAACTGGCGGCGGCTCCCGAAGGCGATATTGATCCGCTGCTCAAAACCATCACATTCGCGCAAGGCGACAAACCGCTCGTCCGGCTGCACTATTACGCGACGCATCCCCAGACATTTTGCTGCGACGGCCGGGCGTCGTCCGATGTCGTGGGTCTGGCGCGGGAAGATTTCGAAGCCACCGACAAAACTTTTGAGATCTATTTCACGGGTTGCGCCGGCGATGTGACGCTGGGCAAATACAGCGATGGCACACCGGCAACCCAGACCGCCATTCGCCAACGCCTCGCCGCCGGGATGCAGTCAGCCACCGCGAACACGCATTATTATCCCGCCACAAATTTAATCTGGCGGACGAACGCCTTTGTCCTGCCGTTGCGCGGCGAGACGGAAGCGGTGAAAGCTGAAAGTCAGGCGCGCGTGAACGATCCCAAACAAGGCGAGAGTTCACGAGTCTATCTCGGCGCAATGCGGCTTTCGTTCATCGCGCGGCTCGGCAAGCCCATTGAAGTCAGTTCGCTGCAAATCGGCCCGGTGCGGATTTTGAATCTACCCGGCGAGCCCATGTTGGAATTCCAGCGTTACGCGCAACGCTCGCGCCCGGAGGATTTCGTCGCCGTGGCCGGCTACGGTGATTGCGGCCCGGCTTACATTTGCACCGACCAGGCCATCGCGGAAGGCGGCTATGAACCCGGCTCGGCGAACGTGGGCAAAGGTTCGGAAGCGAAACTCAAAGCGGCGATCGACGCGCTGCTCGGTCAGCCGCGGAAGTAAAGATAAGCGCCGAGGATCGCCACCAGCACAAAAACCGAAGCGGCCACTTCGAGCTTGCCCCAGCTTGCGCGAGTCCGCGCCCGGTCCTCAGCCGTCGCCGTGGCGTACGTCAGGCTCTGGATCCGCGCATAATCCGGCGCCGGCGTCAAATAACTCACCACCACCATCACGATGGCCGAGATAATCGTGATGAGAATGCTGAAGTACTGGAAATTGATGTTGTTCACGATCCAGAGAAACGAACCGTGCGGATAACTCACACCCAGCGTGACAAGCGTGTCCACGAGCATCCGGAACAACCCCACCGCAATCCCCACCACCATCGCCCACCAGCAACCGCGCGCATTCAGCCGCTTCCAAAAAACGCCGAAGAAAAACACGACAAAAATCGGCGGTGCGAGATAACCCTGCACCGCCTGCAAATACCCGTAAAGTCCCTGCGCGCCCTTCACGACCGGAATCCACGCGATGGCAATCAACACCATCACCACGGTCGCGATGCGGCCCATGCGGACGAGTTCGTGCTGCGAAGCTTTCGGACGCAGCTTTTCGTAGATGTCCACGGTGAAAAGCGTCGAGCACGCATTGAACACACCCGCCAGCGAACCCATCAACGCCGAGAGTAATCCGGCCACCACGATCCCGCGCAATCCCGGCGGCAACAGATGCCGGATCAACAGCGGAAACGCCGCCTGCGAACCCTGCGCCGTCGCCTGGCCATCCGCGCCCAGCATCGAGCCGAGTTCCGGAACCTTGCCGCTTTTCGCCAGCGCGAAACAAATCAGCCCCGGAATAATGAAGAGGTAAACCGGAAACAATTTCAGGAATGCCGCGAAGATGCTCCCCCGCCGCGCCACCGCTTCGTTCGGCGCGCCCAGCGCGCGCTGCACGATGTACTGGTCCGTGCACCAATACCACAGGCCGATCACCGGCGCGCACACCGCCATGCCGAGCCAGGGAAAATCACCATTGAAATACCACGCCTCCTTCACGATGCGGCCCGCGCTGTCCTTCACCAACTCCGGCGCCCACGTCGCCTCCACTCCCGCGGGCACCATGGGCTTCCAAAGGTTGAACATTTCCGAGCCGCAGATTTCCCTCAACTTTCCCCAGCCGCCCAGTTCCTGCAGCCCGTAAATGGTCAACATCGCCGATCCGCCGATCAGGACGATGACCTGCACCGCGTCGTTGTAAGCCACCGCGCGCATGCCACCGAGCATCGTGTAAAGACCGGTGAGCGCGATCACCAGCACCGAGCCGATCCAGAAACTGTCAATCACCACGCTGCCGAGCGTGATTCTCATCTCCGGCAACAGCGCCTGAAACACCACGCCGCCCGCAAAGATACCAACGGCAATCTTCGACACGATGAACGTAATCAGCGAGATGATCGAAAGGACATAGCGCGAACTTGTCGAAAAGCGCCGCTCCAAAAACTCCGGCATCGTGAACACCAGCGACCGCGAATAGAACGGCACAAACACCCACGCCAGCACGAGCAGGCACCACGCGTGCAACTCGTAATGCGCCAGCGCCACGCCGTCCTTCGCGCCCGAACCCGCCAGCCCGACGATGTGTTCCGAGTCGATGTTCGACGCGAAAATGGACGCGCCGATGATCCACCAGCCCAGATTGCGGCCCGCCAGGAAGTAATCCGCCGCCGTGTCCTTCTCGCGCGAAATCGCCCGCCACGCCACGATCAGCAGCACGACGAAATATCCCGCGACCGCCACCCAATCCAGGCCGGTCAGGGCCGAGCCAGTCGCGACGGCCAGCAGTGGAGTTGCGGGGAGCATGGTCGGCGCTCGTCCGACGGGGCTCGCCTACTTCTTCACCGAGAACTTGTAGATGATGGTGTTGTGGTAAGTCTCACCCGGGCGGAGGACCACCGTGGGAAATTCAGGATGATTCGGCGAATCCGGATAGTGCTGCGGTTCCATGCAGAACCCGTTGCGGAATTGGTAAGTCCAACCGCCCTTGCCCGTGATCTTGCCGTCGAGGAAATTGCCCGTGTAAAACTGCAGCCCGGGCTCGGTCGAGAAAACCTCCAGCACGCGCCCGCTTTCCGGATCGTACACCTTGGCCATCAGGTCCAGCTTGCCCATCGGTTTGTCGATGACCCAGTTGTGATCGTAGCCGCCGCCGAACTTGAGCTGCTCATCGTCTTGATTGATCCGCGACCCGATCGCGGTGGGCTTGCGGAAATCAAACGGCGTGCCTTCCACCGGCTTGAGTTCGCCCGTCGGAATCAACGTGCTGTCCACCGGCGTGAACTTCCCCGCCGGCATCATGACCTCGTGGCTCAGAATGTCGCCGTGGCCGCGCAGGTTGAAATAGGAATGCTGCGTCAGATTTACGACCGTGGCCTTGTCCGTGGTCGCCGTATAGTCGAGCCGCAGGGCATTGTCTTCCGTTAGCGTATAAGTGGCGGTGACCGTCAGCGTGCCCGGATAGCCTTCCTCGCCGTCCTTGCTCACATAACGCAATTGCAGCGACGCGCCTTCGGGACCTTTCACGATGGTGGCAGCCCAAACCACTTTGTCGAAACCCTTCAAACCGCCGTGCAGCGCGTTGGGCCCGTTATTGACTGCCAGCGTGTATTCCTTGCCATCGAGGGTGAAATGCCCCTTCGCGATGCGATTGCCGTAACGCCCGATCAGCGCGCCAAAGTAAGGCGTGTCCTTGATGTAACCGTCCAGATTATCGTAGCCCAGCACCACGTCGCCCATCTTCCCGTGCTTGTCCGGCACCTGGAGTGAGATGACGAGACCGCCGTAGTCCGTGATCTTGGCTTCAGCGCCGTCGGCGTTGCGCAGTGTGTACAGGTAGGCCGGCGTGCCGTCCTTCGTCTGTCCGAAAGATTGCCGCGTAATGGTGGCGCCGCCGCCGGACTTGTCCGATTTGCATCCCGCCAACGCGAGCGCGCAGACGGCGACCAGCGACCATTTCATCCAGAGTGCTTGTGTTGCCATAGGGGGTAAGAGGTATTTGTTGCTGGCTTTTTCTTACCGTTTGCCGCGGATTTGGGGAAGTAAAATAAATGGCGGCGAGGGGGGGACTAGATGGAAGGAGGCACACAGATGTATCTTCGGATGGGGGCGAAAGCCCCAAATTTGATAGCCCGGGCTGAAGGCCCGGGTAACGGCGCCCCATAAATCATTCCGAGGCCTGTAAGGCCGTAACCCAAGCCATCGGCGATTCACAGCTTCCGCGCATGATTCCTAATCACCAACAAATCCTTCATCACCCCTCCCAAATTCACCTGCGCGTGCGCAACGCCGAAGGCATCGTGCAACTTCCGGTAAAGCGCGTACAATTTTTGATACACCGCGACCGCGGGCGGATTCGGCTGAAAGACCTTCGCCTTCAACCCGCTCATGGCCCGCTGCGCGTCCGGGTAATTGGCGTGTCCACCCGCCGGCTTCCCCGCCACGACCGCCCCCGCAATCGCGGCTCCCAACGCGCACGTCTGCGCCGAACGCGAAATCCGGATCGGCCGCCCCGTCACATCCGCATAAATCTGCATCACCAGCGGATTCTTCTCCGCGATGCCGCCGCAGTTCACAATCTGCTCCACCTTCACGCCGTATTCCTCGAAGCGCTGAATAATCGTCAGCGCACCGAACGCCGTCGCTTCCACCAGCGCCCGATAAATCTCGGGCGGCGTCGTGTAAAGCGTCTGCCCCAGTAACAATCCAGTCAATCGTTGATCGGCCAGCACCGTCCGATTGCCATTGTTCCAATCCAGCGCCAGCAAACCGGACTCGCCCGGCGCGAGTTTCGCCGCCGCTTCGCTCAACGATTCGTGCGACCCCGCCTTGCTGCCGAACGGCCGGAGATAATTCACGAACCAATTGAAAATGTCACCCACCGCCGACTGCCCCGCTTCAAGCCCGTAGCAACCGGGCAAAATACTGCCCGGCACAATGCCGCACAGCCCGGGAATGTCCGCCAGTTCCTGGTCCTGCGGCACGACCATCATATCGCACGTGCTCGTGCCGATGATTTTCACCAGGACACCGGGCGCGATGCCCGATCCCACTCCGCCGAGGTGCGCGTCGAACGCGCCGACCGCCACCGGCAAATTCTCCGGCAACCCTGTCCGCTTCGCCCACTCCGCCGTTAAACCACCGACCGCCCGATCGATCGTGTGCGCCTGCGGCCGCAGGCGCGCGCGCAATTCGCCCAGCTTAGGATCCAGCTTGCCCAGAAACTCCGCATCCGGATAGCCGCCCCACGCGTCGTTATACATCGCCTTGTGGCCGGCGGCGCAGACGCCTACGGTCAGCTTCTCCGGCGCTTCAGTGCCGGTGAGCATCGCCGGCACCCAATCGGCGCATTCGACCCACGTGTAAGCCGCGTCGAAGACTTCCGGGCTCGTGCGCAGGCAATGAAAAATTTTGCTGAAGAACCACTCGCTCGAATACGTGCCGCCGCACTTCGCGAGATATTGCGGACGAATCTGGCGCGCGAGTTCGGTGATCTCGGCGGCTTCGGCAATGCTCGTGTGATCCTTCCACAACCACGCCATCGCCGCCGGATTCTTCGCGAAGCGCTTGCCCAGCGCCAACGGTTTCCCCTGGCGGTCCACGGGAATCGGCGTGCTGCCCGTCGTATCCACGCCGATGCCGATGATCTGGCCGGCCCGGAAATCACGCCGCTTCCGCCGCGCCGCGGTGAGCGCTTTCGTGATGGTGATCGCCGTGCCTTCGACGTAATCCGCCGGGTGCTGCCGCGCCAGATTCGGATCGCGCGCCAGGATCACGCCGTCCTGGCCGTTCTTGTAATTCCACACGACCGAGGCGATTTCGTCGCCATTGGCAGTGTCCGCGATCAAGGCGCGGACCGAGTTGGTACCGTAGTCGAGTCCGAGGCTATATTTGCTGCTCATGGGGAGAGGCGGGGTAATCAGTAATCAGTAATCGGCAATTGGAAATTGGCAATCGGCAATCCCCAATCCCCAATCAGATAATCAAGTCCGAATCCGGCTTCTTGGATTCGCTGCGCCGGCGATACTTTCCAGAAACTTCATCCAGCAAGGCCCGCTCATCCGGCGTCAGGCTATTGATGCCCTGCTGGTTGATCTTCTCCAGGATTTCGTCCACCCGCAGGCGCTCTGGCCGCCGCGAAGGTTTACTGGGGGAAGAGGAACGCCATCCGCCCCGTCCGGGTTGCCAGAAAGAGCTCAGGGGCAGGAACAGCGGATTTTTCCAGAGATAGAGCAGCATCCCTCCGGCTACCGCAATCATCGCCACAAAGAATTCCCAGTGCTCCCGCACCGACACCGGTGAAAACGCCGCCGCAATCAGCAGTCCGATGATGCCTCCGCCCAGGTGTGCGTCATGCCCGATGTTGTCCCGACCCTCCTTCATTCGCCAGAACGTCCAGCCCAGGTATCCCAGCGCATAAAGCCAGCCGGGAATTCCCAGCGGAATAAAATATAGATAGATACGCATGCCGGGAGCGAGGAGCACGCACGCGAATACTATCCCGCACGCCCCGCCCGACGCCCCCAGCGCTGAATATTCGTGATGCCGGTGCAGATACAGGGAAAGCAGGTCCCCGCCGATGATCGCCCCCAAATAAATGCAAAAAAACGCCGGTGTGCCGAGGGCCGCTTCCACGTTCCGCCCGAACAGGAACACGCTGAACATGTTCCAAAAGAGGTGCGCTCCGTTGGCATGCAGCAGCGACGAAGTCACCAGCCGGTAATACTCCTTGTTCGCCAGGATCCGCTCCGGCGAAAAGATCAGCCGGTTCACCAGGTCCCGCCGCTGAAAAGCCAGCAGCGAGACCGCGCAGGTGACCATGATGACGCTGATGGTTCCCGGAAACATCACGACTTGGTATTCACCGACTCACCCGTTCCAAATCCTGGCCGCGCCCGCGCGTCCGTAGTCCGCCCCTCAGTCCTTCGACTGGTTATGCGCCTCGATCATCCACAGCAACTTGTCCACTTCCCGTGAAACGCCCGTGAACAAATCCGCCGTGTCCGCGTCGCCGAAGCGGGCCGAGGCATCAATCGCCTCCCGCGTGGAAGCCGCGAAAGCCGCCAGCGCGCTCGAAAGGGCCGCCACGTGGCCTTTGCCGGAAACCAGATTCACCGGGTAGGGCTTCAGCCGCGTGTCCCGCGCCACCACCTGCGCCGTGCCGAGGGCGGTGCCGCCCAGGGCGATCGCGCGCTCCGCGATATCGTCCGTGAACTCCTCCACTTCCTCCGCCACCTTGTCGAACAGCTCATGCAGGGCGATGAAATGCGGGCCTTTCACGTTCCAATGCGCCTGCTTGCATTGCAGGCCCAGGTCCAGCACATCGGCCAGTTGCTGGTTCAGCAGGTCCACCGACTTGCGGCGAATGCTTTCGGACAGGTCGTTTTTCGTCTTATGCAAAGCGCGGATCATAATAGCCTTTCGTTCGGTTGATTTCCGTGGCGCCGCCAGCCGGGCCACCATGGACGCACTTTAACCGGTGGCCTGGGATTTGTCACGCGGAGGCAAGTGAAGGTCAGGGCGGCAGACGCATCTAAATTCGCTGTCTGCTTCAGTAGGAGCTATGCCCAATCCCCGCGGTTTTTACACCACCTCCATCGGCCTAGTCGCCAGGGACGACAAAAAACTCACGCATCAGATCAAGCGTACTTCGACAGAACCCTCGGAATTCAAGGGATATTGCCGGTTTCGACGCTTCTGCCCTGCGGGCTGATGAGGTTTATTGCCTTTAGCCCACGCCAAACAAGCTCATCGCAAGGCGGAGGCCAAAAAGCCTACCCCGGTTGAATCGCTATGTATTTTTTAGATTTTAGGCCGACGGTCTTTGCTTGGCTAGGACTAGCCACAAGACTGCTACGCCACTGCCCAGCGTAAGCATTCCGAGAGCCGCCGCGATCACGTTCGCCAACCCAATCGCTCCTCCGGCTGCGTTGTCAGCCAATCCGTGAGGGGCAACCAAAAAGGGCAGAATTCGCAATGACAGGTAACCACCAATTCCCAGCATCAAAACTCCATGAAGAAAGCCTGCTACTCGGACTTTCGCCACCACGTACAGCCAGCCTGAACAGGTCAGAATGACAGCCCCAAGGATTACCAATGGAGACTTAAGCGACTGATTTCCAGAAGCTAGGAGCGGTAGGATCACGCAGGAGAACATTGTTCCAACCAACGCTGACATCATTCTGATCGACAATGCGACGTTCGAACTCATCCATTCCTAGCGATTATTCTGCCGGCTCAACGGTTGCCTCCCAGTTGCGCGAGCTGCGCGGTGCTTCACGGTTTCCTTGTGGAGGGGTCTCCATGTTTCCATCTCACTTTCTCATTCATCGCCAGCCGCATTTGCCGGCCGTGGATTGGTTGAGTATAGGGACAAGACTTGGACGTGGGCAAGTTTGACGGCCGACGGGCGCACATCCATTTTTGGCACTCCTCTCCTTGACACCCTCCCTGCTCGTGCCAATCTATCTGCGGAGGGATTTCTCGCCCGGGAATCGCCAGTGGACTCAGTCGATTCTCTAGCCGGGCTCAACCAGGGAAATTCAAGTTACCAGGAAACCTATGCCAACGCGGCTCGCCAGTCACGCGGATCAAAAACCCTGCCGCAGCCTTGCCTTGAACTTGCAACCTGCGCCTCGCATCGAAGCGAAGCGAAGACGGGCCAGCTCCGAGGGCCTCAACTCGGGGCAACTCGCTCGCCGCGTCCCGCTCGGAGCGGGACGGGCAACCTTCAACTTGGAACTCCCAGCCACCCCGCCATCTATAGCCATCGTAAAGCCACCTATTGCCACCTAATGCCCTCTATTGCCACCATGACTTTTTCTTCCACAAGTCCCACTGGTCCCACCGGTCCCACAAGTCCCACCCCTCCCGAAAAAACACCAGAAGAACACGAAGAGAACAGCAAAAAACACTCAAGGAACGCCAAAAGAACACTCAAAACACACGGAAAAACACCAAAGAACACCAAAAAACACTTAAAGAACAACCTCTCTCAGGGGGCCCCACCCCCTCTACCCGGGTGGCTTTGCACAAAAAGTCCCGGAGCGCGGCTTTATAAGCCGCAGCGCGTTCAAAAGCATGGGAATTTGCGGTCAGAGCAGACATTCATGGTCAAATCTCAACACTCTTTGCGCAAACCCACCCCGGCTCCCGGTCCAAAACTTGCACCCCTCTCGCCGCGTCAAAGCCAAGCAAAGCCGGGCATGCCGCGTCGTAGCAGAGCGAAGCCGGGCGTGCCGCGCCATAGCGAAGCGAAGGCGGGCGTGCCGCGCCGAAGCGCAGCGGAGGCGGGCAACCCTCAACCCTCAACCCTCAACCTTCATCCCCCAATCTTCATCCCCCAACCAGCCTCGACATCCGCGGCAATTTCCGCCTACCCTCCCGGCGCGTCTGACCGGGCTGAAACCATGACTGCGACCGAAAAACTGCTCCGCGAATTGATCGCTTTGCCAAGCGTCAATCCCGCTTTCCTGCCGCCGGGCGACCGGCATGCGGGAGAAGGACGCGTCGCCGATTTTCTCGCGGCCACGGCCGCCAAAGCCGGGCTCGACGTGGAATTCCGCCCGGTTGCCCCCGGTCGCCGGAACCTGCTGGCCCGGCTCGGGCCGTCCGGCAAGGTCCAACGCCGGATCCTGCTGGCGCCGCACCTGGACACGGTGAACGCCGCCGAGGAACAATTCTCCCCGCGCACCAAAAACGGCCGCCTCCACGGGCGCGGCGCTTGCGACACCAAGGGTTCCGTCGCCGCCATGTTCACCGCTCTTTGCGATCTGGCGCGCCGGTCGTCACGCCCGGCCGGGACCGAAATCTTTTTCGCCGGCCTCGTGGACGAGGAAAACGGCCAGCTCGGTTCCCGCGCGCTGGCGGATTCCGGTTTCCAGGCGGACCTGGCCATTGTCGGCGAGCCCACGGAGTTGAAAGTCGTCACCGCGCACAAGGGCAGCCTGTGGCTCCACTTGAACACACGCGGCCGTTCCGCTCACGGTGCGCAGCCCGAGCTCGGCCGCAACGCGGTCCATGCAATGGCCCGCGTGGTGGATCTGCTCGAGACCACCTACGCGCAACAGCTCCGCCGCCGCTGCCATCCTTTGCTCGGCCCCGGCACGGTGAACGTCGGCGCCATTCACGGCGGCGTGCAGGCGAACATCGTTCCCGATGCCTGCGAGATCGTCGTGGACCGCCGGACGCTGCCCGGCGAATCCGAGCGCGGCGTGTGCCGGGAAATTCTCGCGCTGCTGAAAAAACACGGGCTCCACGCCACCATCAACAGCGGCAAACTCGCCTCCTGCCTCCCGATGGAAACCGACGCGCGGCAGCCGCTCGTGCGGCAGTTTCTGCAATCCGCCGGGCAGCGCGGGCCGGTGGGTATCCATTACTTTTGCGATGCGTCGGTGCTTTCGCGCGCGGGCATTCCCAGCGTGGTTTTCGGCCCCGGAAACATTGCCCAGGGACACACCGCCGACGAATGGATTTCCTTGAAATCGCTGGAAATGGCCCGCAGCCTGCTGGTTCGCTTCCTTTCCGGACTAAACTGAAACAGTTGAATTGAACGACCTACCCAGCCTGCCGTCCAATAAATCCATGGCCAACGAGACCCCCACCGCCGCAGCCGCCGCAGCCGCAGCCCCCGCCGAGCCCGTAAGCGAAAAAGATCATCACGCCGCATTCTTCCGCGAGGGCGGCTGGTTGATGATCTCCGGCCTGATCTCCGGCGTGTTCATGTGGGCCGTGCACTTCCTCTCGAAGGCCAAGTCCATGACCGAGGCGGAGTACGGCCTGGCGGGGACGATGCTCTCGGTGCTGATGTTCGTGCCCACCGGACCGCTCCAGCAGGTCTTCGCCTACCAGACGGCCGCCGACATTGCGCTCAATCGCCGGCGACAGATGGCCGGGAAGGTCCACTTCGTCTGGTTTCTTACGATGATCATGTGGGTCGTTGTTTTTGCGGCGGCCTGCCTGCGCCACGGCGCCGTCGAAGCGTTCTTCGCGGTGACCAATCCCGCGCTCATCTGGCTCACGCTCGTGGTCATTCTGTTCTCCCTCTGGCAACCGGTCTTCATGGGCGTCCTCCAGGGCAAACAGGATTTCTTCTGGTACGGCTGGACCACCATCCTCAATGGCGTGGGCCGGCTCGGCATCGCCGCCGGCGCGGTCATCCTCCTGAGCATGGGCGCCACCGGCGTCATGACCGGCATCCTCGTCGGGACCGCCATCGCCCTGGCCATACCCATGTGGCGCACGCGCGATTTGTGGCTGTTGCGCGGGGAAAAATTCGACCGCAAAGCCTTCATTGGCGAGGTTGGTCCATTATTGATCGGTTTCACCGCCGCCCAGATTTTGTTTACGAGCGACACCATCTTTGTGAAGCGCAATTTTTCCGAGCAAGCGGCCTTTTATGTCGCCGCGGGCACTTTGTCGCGCGCGCTCATCTGGGCGGTGGGCCCGCTCACCAGCGTCATGTTTCCCAAGCTGGTGGACAGCAACAATGCCGGCGGCAACAAGAAGGTGAATTACTTTGCCCTGACCATGATCGCCACGGCCGCGCTCGTGGGTTGCGGCGCGCTCTGCCTGTGCCTGCTGGGACCGTTCGTCGTGAAAATTGTTTACCCGAAGGACTACGTGGCCGTGACCACCCGCGTCCTGCCGTGGATGGCCGGCGCCATGGTGCCGCTCTCGATCGCGAACGTGCTGGTTTACAACCTGCTCGCGAAAGCCAAATTCCGGATCGTCCCGCCGCTGGTTATCCTCGCCGTCACCTATCTCGTGACCATGACGCTCGTCCTGAAGTGGTTCCCCGGCCACCTCACGCTCGTCCCGCAGATCATGGGATTGTTCACGTTGCTGCTGCTGGCGTTGTGCGTGGGATTCTCGTGGGCGACGAAGGACACGAAGAAAGCGGCCGCGGCCTGAAGCATATGTCTTCCCGCTGTTGAGGGCGGATCAAAATGATAAGGATTGTCGGATCAAAAGGAGAATAATGGGGCGGGGGTATGGACAGGGTGCGTGAGTGGGATATTCTGGCCGGTGATTCACGAGCAGGATAGGGCTCTGCGGAAGCGCAACC
>CAYUVH010000051.1:0-104907 GCA_964448135.1 uncultured Verrucomicrobiota bacterium
CCGCCGCTGCGGGTGCTTTTTTGAATCCCGGGGCCGAATCACTTCGCTCGCCTGCAAAATCGGTGCCGCTGGGGGGGGGGACCGCCGCGCTCCCGGAAAACGCCCGAAGTCACCTGTCCGTAACTTTCTTCTCGCTATTTATTTGAAACCGAATTATCTCCGCCTCGTCTTTGTTTGAGCATCATGAATAAGGTTCGTTTTGGTCTGATCGGTTACGGCGCGTGGGGCCGGCATCACGCGCGGGCGATCGCGGAATGCGCGGATGCCGAACTGGCCGGCATCGCCACCCGCACTCCGCTCAACCAGGCCGAGGCCCGCAGCGTTCACCGCGGCGCCGCGATTCATGCGGATTATCGCGAACTGCTCGCCAGCCCTGATATTGATGTCGTCGATGTTGTCCTGCCCACCTTTCTGCACGCGGAAGTCGCCGCCGCCGTGCTGGAGGCGGGGAAACATTTGCTCCTGGAAAAACCCATGGCCCCGACCATCGCGGAGTGCGATCGGCTCATTGCGCTGGCCGCGGAACGAAAGCGCTTGCTGGCGATCGGCCATGAGTTCCGGCTCTCTTCGCTCTGGGGACGGGTGAAGGACATGATCGAGGCCGGCGCGATTGGCGAGCCGCAATACGCTTTGATCGAACTCTGGCGGCGACCCTATCGCACCGGCGCCGAGGGCTGGCGCTACGACCTGAAACGCGTCGGCAACTGGATCCTCGAGGAACCCATCCATTTCTTTGACCTCGCCCGCTGGTATCTTTCCAGCCTGGGCGAACCTCAAAGCGTCTACGCGCAGGCCAGTTCCCGCCAGGTGGACCACCCCGAGCTCAAGGACAACTTCAGCGCCATCGTCAATTTCCCGCGCGGCGCCTACGCCGTGATTTCCCAGACCCTCAGCGCCTTCGAGCATCATCAGGTCGTCAAAGTCACCGGCACCACCGGCGCGCTCTGGGCCACGTGGAGCGGCGCGCTCGACCGCACTTACCATCCCACCTTTTCCCTCAAACACTTCGATGGCCAGGTCATCCAGGAAATCCCCATCACCAAAATGACCGGCGAAGTCTACGAGCTCGCGGAGGAAATCGCCCTCGTCTGCCGCGCCGTGCGTGGCCAGGGCATCGTGCCCGTCACCGGTGCTGACGGCCGCTGGTCCGTCCGCATGTGTCTTAAAGCCCAGGAATCCGTGGATACCGGCAAAGTCGTATCACTCTGCCCCTAACCCTCTCCGTAGAGCCAACGGCCCGTCCTCATACCAGCCTTGGCTGAAGGCCCGAACCATGCTCCGCCACCATCCGTCCTTGCCGTGACGCGCTTAAACCGGCACGGTCTAAGTGCTTTATGAAGAATTTCGGTGTGCTTTTCGGTTCGATGGTGCTTCTGCTGATTTGCATTGGCTGCGAAACCGCCCGTCCCCAATACGTCGCGCCCCGCGTCACCGGCCGGGTCCTCGACGGTCAGACCCATCAGCCCATCAGCGGCGTCGCGGTCCAGCGGCTCAGCGCCAACGAAAGTTACATTATCGAAAACCCCTCCAAGGCCGGCACTGCCCATGATCCGTCTGCCGTCTGCCAGACCGCCGCCGACGGCACCTTCTCGCTGACCAGCCTCAAGGTGTACAATGTCTTCGAGCATACAACTTGGTACGCCGTCAGCCTGTCCTTTCATCACCCGGCTTACCAATCCTTCGGCTCCACCTACAGCCAGACCACGAACTACCCCTCCGCCGAACCCATCGTCGAAACCGGCGACATACTCCTGATGCCGCTGGCCAAATAGATTGGTACGGGTTGGTACAGGTCTGGTACGGGTTTTTGGTACGGGTTTCGCCCAATGTTTACGGGCCTTGGTACGGGTGGTACGGGTTTTGGAAGTATATATCCCTGTTGGCCACCCTTTCGCCTTCACGCCGGGGCGGTTCATCGGTAATCTGCCGCACGATGCAAGAATTCACGGCGCTCGACGGCGCCCTCCTGATAGACAAACCCGCAGGGCCCACCTCGCACGATATCGTCGATGCGATTCGCCGGCATTTTAACATCAAGAAAGTCGGCCATTGCGGCACCCTCGACCCCAATGCCACCGGGCTCCTCATTATCGTCCTTGGCAAAGGCACGAAACTTTCCGAGAAACTGATGTCCGACGACAAGGTGTATGAAGGCACGATGAAATTCGGCGAATCCACCGACAGCTACGACGCCGCCGGCGAGATCACCAATTCGCTGCCGGTCCCTCCCATGACGTTGCCCGAGCTCAACAAGGCGGGCGCGGAGTTCGTCGGCGACATCATGCAAACCCCGCCGATGGTTTCGGCTGTGAAAAAGGACGGCGTCCCGCTTTACAAACTTGCGCGCAAAGGCGTCGAAGTCGCCCGCGAACCGCGCCTCATCCACATCTACAATTTCCAATTCAGCAAGTATGAGGAACCGATAGGATGGTTCCGGCTGGCGTGCACCAAGGGCACCTACGTGCGTTCGGTCGCGCATGAACTCGGCGAAAAACTCGGCTGCGGCGCGCACCTCGAAACGCTGCGCCGCGTCGTGTCCGGCAAATTCAACGCCGCCGATGCCACCCCCTTCGAGCACGTGGTGAATTGGTCGCCACGCGATTTGGAGGACCACGTCATTCCGTTTTTGAAACTGGCTGGCGCCTGAGGCGGCGCCGGGGACGCATGCAAATCATCCGCTCCGTTTCGGAACTCCAGCCCGCCGGCCGCCGCACCTGCCTGGCCATCGGCTTTTTTGACGGCGTCCATCTCGGCCATCAGCACATCATCCGCCAGATGACCGCCGACGCCCGCCAGCACGAGGGGTTGAGCATCGTGGTCAGCTTCGACAAACATCCCAGCACTGTTGTCGCGCCCGCGCGCGCGCCCTTGTTGATCCAGACGCTGCCCCAGCGCCTGCGCGCCATCGAGACCCTGTCGCCCGATGCGCTGCTGCTGAATTCGTTCGACAAAAAGTTCAGCGAGCAAACCGGTGAAGACTTCGTGCGCCAGCTCGCGTGTGAACTCGGTTTGATCCACAGCATTTGCGTGGGCGCGAACTTCGTGTTCGGGAAGGGACGCGGCGGCAATGTCGACCTGTTGCGGAAACTGGGCACGGAATTGAAATTCACCGTGCACGGGCTCGGCGCCGTGGCGCTCGAAGGCAAACCCGTCAGCAGCACCCGCATCCGCGAAGCCATCAAGGCCGGTGATCTCGACGCCGCCAGCCAGTTGCTGGGTCGCGCCTATTCGCTGGCCGGGACGGTCATTGAAGGCGACAAGCTGGGCCGGCAACTTGGCTTTCCCACGGCGAATATCCGGACCGACGGCCTGGTCCTTCCGCCATCGGGTGTCTATGCCGTTCACGCCGAAATTGCCGGGCAGACGCATCGGGCGGTGCTGAATATCGGCCTGCGGCCGACCGTCAACAATCCGGTGCCGGCACTACGGGTCGAGGCGCATCTGCTCGATTTTCAGGGCGACCTGTATGGCCGGGAGTTGGAAATCACTTTTGTGGACAAGCTGCGCGAAGAGAAGAAATTCCCGTCGCTGGATGCGCTCCGGGCCCAGATCGCGGCTGATACTGTCGAGGCCCGCCGGCGATTTTGAGGGTTTTTGGTTGAACGCATTTAATCGCTTTTTTGTCCATCGACCGATAACATTTTACGACCAATGAATACTGGAATTAACGCGATCAACGAGGCGGTGCAGGAAGCCGGGGCGTTTGTCCGGCCTTTGTTCAACGAACTGGGCAAAGTCGTCATCGGCCAGACTTACCTGGTCGAGCGCCTCGTCATCGGCCTGCTCGCGAATGGCCACGTGTTGCTCGAAGGCGTCCCGGGCCTGGCCAAGACGCTCTCAGTCAAGACGCTGGCCCAATGCCTGAATGTGAAGTTCTCCCGGCTCCAATTCACGCCGGATATGCTCCCCGCCGACGTGATCGGCACCCAGATTTACAATCCCCAGTCCGGCGCGTTCACCACCCGCCGCGGCCCGATCTTTGCGAACCTTGTGCTGGCCGACGAAATCAACCGTGCCCCGGCGAAGGTGCAAAGCGCGTTGCTCGAAGCGATGCAGGAAAAGCAGGTGACCATCGGCGACCAGACGTTCAAGCTCGAGGAACCCTTCCTCGTTCTCGCGACGCAAAACCCCATCGAACAGGAAGGCACCTATCCGTTGCCCGAAGCCCAGGTTGACCGCTTCATGCTCAAGCTGAAGATCGGCTACCCCTCCCGCGCCGAGGAACGCCAGATTCTCGACCTCATGGCGCGCACTTCCGCTACCCCCACCGCGGGCGCGGTGGTCGAGCCGCAGCAGATTCTTCGCGCCCGCCAGGTCATCAACGACGTGTACGTGGACGACAAGGTGAAGGATTACATCGTGGATCTCGTTTGTGCCACCCGTGATCCCGAGGCGCACAAAATAGACGTCAAAGACTTCATCCAACTCGGCGCCTCGCCGCGCGCGACCATTTCGCTCACCCTCGCGGCCAAGGCTCACGCCTTCCTGCGCGGCCGGGGCTACGTCACCCCGCAGGACGTGAAGAGCATCGGTATGGACGTCCTCCGCCACCGCGTCGCCATCACCTACGAAGCCGAAGCCGAAGAACAGACCAGCGAGACGGTGATTCAGAAGATTTTTGACGAACTGCCGGTGCCTTGATTGGTGGGCATGATCCCGCGCGAAATTCTCAAAAAAATCCGCCAGATCGAGTTGCGGACGAACCGGCTGGTGAGCGAATCGCTCGCCGGCCAGTACCACAGCGTCTTCAAGGGGCAGGGCATGAATTTTGAGGAGGTGCGCGAATATCAGCCCGGCGATGAAGTGCGTTCGATTGACTGGAATGTCACGGCGCGGATGAACCATCCCTTTGTGAAGAAGTTCGTCGAGGAGCGCGAGCTCACGCTGATGCTGGTCGTGGATGTGAGCGGCTCCAATCTATTCGGGTCCGGTGAACAGTCGAAGCGCGAGCTGGCGGCGGAGATCGCCTCGGTGCTGGCGTTTTCAGCGATTCGGAACAACGACAAGGTGGGGTTGATTCTTTTTACGGACGAGGTCGAGAAATTCATCCCGCCGCGAAAGGGACGGCGGCACGTCTTGCGCGTGATTCGCGAAGTGTTGTTTTACGAACCGGAGCGGCGGGGCACCGATTTGAACGGCGCGTTGGAATTTCTGATGCGCGTCACGCCGCATCGCGCGATCGCCGTGGTGGTTTCCGATTTCCTGGGTTCTCCCGCCGCGTCGCGGGGAAAAAAGCGTGGAAAACATCGGCCGCAGATGCTGCACCTTGAATCGTTGGCGCAATCCGCGCTCACGATGCTGCGCCAGGCCAATCGCCGGCATGACGTGGTCGCCGTCCAAATCTCCGACAAATACGAACTCGAACTGCCCGCGCTCGGTCGCCTCGTCCTGAGCGATGCCGAGACAGGGCAAGTGATCGAAATCAACACTTCCGATCCCCGCAAGCGCGTCGCGTTTGCAGAGCGGCAGACTCGCACGCAGAATGATCTGGCGCGGCTGTTCCGCTCGGCGGGCGTGGATGCCATCCGGTTGCGGACGAGCGAGCCCTACGGCATCGAACTGGCGCGGTTCTTCGAGACGCGCGAGAAACGCCGTCTGCGCGGATAGCCTGTCTCGCGTTAGTGCGCGTGGGCGCGCGCGTCCATCTCCTCCAGCATCTGCTTCACCGAGACATCCGCCCATCCGTGCGTCTTGCGCGGGCCGTAAACGATTTTTCCTTCGAACGGCGGGTCCACTTGTGAAAGCCAGTCCTCGAGCAGATATACCGCGTCGTTGAGAAAAAAATTGTCCGCCTCACCGGCAGCGATGTGGAGTTTGTTGCGCAGCTTGGGAGCGAGCGTCTTCCAATTCTGCTCGAGCACCAGCTTCAAGTCAAAACGCTTCCAATACTCCGCCACCTCGTGATTGATGACGCCGCTGCGCGGATCCCAAATCGCCACCGGCAACCCGTCCTTTCCCCGCGGACCAAACACCGCGTTCCAGGCGCCCCATTGCTCGCCAGAGAGCGTGAAGCTGTTTCCGTGACCGAGTAAATTCTCCATGCCCACCTCGCGCCGCACGGTCAGCACCGTGTCTCCCAAAATGTCCCGCTCACTTGGCCGTTCATTGCCGTAAGGGTTGATGTAGGCATTGGGTGCCTCGTAAAGATTGATCAGCTCCAGCGCATGAAAATCCACCGGGTCGGGGCAAAAGCCCCACGCGCCGTTGAAGAAATCCGGATAAAAAATCTGCAACGCCAGCGCGACCCAGCCGCCGGTGGACACTCCGGAAAGAAACCGGGCCTTCGGTTCAGCCATGCCGCGAAACCGGTTCTCCACCAGCGGAATCAATTCCTGCGTCAGCGCGTCGCCATACGGGCCGCAATTCGCCGAGTTGATTTGATACGGATCCCCGTAAGGACCAGCGCCGTCCAACTGAAGCAAAATCACGCGCGCGGTGTCGTCCGCTTTCCAAGCGGCGCCCACTTCAGATTTCGGGCTCAGGAGCCGGGGAGCAGCCGTGTAGCGCGTGTTGAAGCCGCCAATACGCACCCACAGCGGATAGCGGCGCGTGGTCTCCTGGTCATAACCACGTGGCAGGATCACCGACGCGCGGAGGAATATGGGCCGGTGGTAAAACTCGCTGAGCAGCCGTGATTGGATTTTAAGATACTTGATTTGATCCGTGTCGGGCGGCGGCTGGTCGGGCGCGACCTTTCGCTTCAACTCGAGCTTCACGGTGCCGCCAGTGGCACCACCTAAGCGGATCCGGGTCACGGGGCTGTAGAGATTGCCCGGGGCATTCACCAATCGCAGGTCCGGGTTCCATTCGTAAGCGGCTTGGACGTAATAATCATCGGGAGGCAAATCGGTGAGGCGGGCAATTGGGAAAATCAAGCTTTGGCCATCCAAAGTGGCGGGCTTCCTGGAGCCGAACCCGTCCCAATCCCGGGCCAGGGAAATTGGCGCGTTGACTCCAGCGCGCGTAATCGTGAGACGCGGCTCGGGATTGTTGGTTGCGCTGAGGATCACAAACAGCCGGCCGGCGTTGGTCCGCTCCGGGAGCCGGGCATCGGCGGTCACTTCAAAACGCAACGCTGCGCTTTGGCCAACAAGTGGGAGCAACCACAGGCCCAGACTGAGAAAGATCCAGCCGGCGGGAGTGAATCGTAACCGATTGAAGTTGGAATGGCCGGTGTTCACTATGCGGTTATTGATTACTTTGCGCCCGCGGCCTTGTTCTCCGATTGAATGGTGCCGAGGAGTAGCGAGAGCCGTTTGCCCCAAAACGCGAGATCGAAATGCTGGGGATCATCGTGCGCGTCGGGAATGCCGGCATCCACGGCCGCGTGGAAGCCGGGGATCATCCAGGTGCCGTGTTGCACGCTGGCCGAAACGTAGAGCAGCGCGAGACGATCATACTGCGCCTCGGTGAATCCAGGATCGGGAGCGATGGCATCATTTTTTGGACTGCCGCTCGGATCGCGGCGGCGGGGTTGAATGAGCTCGGTGTGAACAAAGTGGCCGCGGCTTTTCTCACCGACGACACGCACTTCCAGTTTCGTCGCCCGCCACGGGTCCACCCATTCGTGGGGCGCGATGGATTCGCCGAGCCGGTTCACAAAGATATGCGCGACCGGCCGCTTCAAATGGGCTTGCAGATTGTTGTGCGACCACGAAGCCGTATTGACGTTCGTGGGAAAGGCCTGGTCCAGATAATTCGGCGTGCTGGTGTCGTGAATGACGAAATAAGCCGCCGCCAGGTGATTCGTCACGGGCCCGCCGATGTCAGCGTCGGCAATGTGCCTGGCGTCAAGGTAAGCGCTGAGGGCGGCGGGTGTCACCTGGACGGGTTTGCCGATGAGGCTTTCGAGCGGGGCGGGCAGTATGGCGAGCTGGGGACCCAATCGCCCGAACGGCAACACCGGCCGCAACAGGCAGCGCGCCTGTTCGATGGGCGTGCCTTGGAAGGACATCGTGTTCGTGTCGAAGTGGCAGCCGGTCTCCGCGCGAACGGCGCTTACCATCGCGCACGCGAACGCGCAGGTGACGAAGATCTCTCCGGGTTTCATTTCGCGGGATCGGCTGCCGTCCCGGGCGGATGGTAACCAGGCGCGAGTCTCTGGGCCACCAGCGCGGCGGTAATCAGCAGGACCACGGCGCAGATCAAGTACAGCGCGGGCGCCGAGAAGTGCAGGAGCGTCGAGGCAAAAATCGGGCCGAGGATTCGCGCCAGGCTGCCGCTGCCCTGGGCCACGCCGATGGTTGCGCCCTGTTCATTGGCCGGCGCCAGATTCGAGAGCATCCCGAAGAGCGGCGGGCGTGTGAGGCCGGAACCCAGCGCCAGCAAGGCCAGCGCGGCGAGCATGAACCACCAACCCCGGCCCGCGGGTTGCCACAGCACACCCCAGGAAATCGGCCCGTTGCCGGTGATAAAGGGCAGCATCGCCAGACTGATGGCCGTCAGCACGAGGCTGAGCGCGATAAGTTTGGGTTCGCCCATGCGTTTGACCATCCGGCCAATCAGACCGCCCTGTACGAACGCCCCGATCAAACCGCAGAAAACGAACAGCACCGCCGCGGTCGTCCCGGCAGCTTTTTCGTCAGTTTCGATGTCCAGGTGGAAATGGTCGCTCACCATGATCGCCAAAGTACTTTCGAAGCTGCTGAAGCAGAACGTCGCCAGAAAAAAGACCACGATCAGCAAACCAATTTTCGGCTCGCTGAGTGTATGGCGCCATTGGTCCATGTGCGGGCGTTCCGGGCCCGGGGCGGTGCCCGGTTGCCGGCTTTCCGGGAGAACGAAAAACGCGAGGATGAAATTCGCCGCACACAATCCGGCGGCGATCCACCCGGGGCCGGCGGTGCCCATGTGCTTGAGGGCCAGCCCGCCAATCACGGGGCCGAAAATAAACCCGAGGCCGAAAGCCATGCCAATGAGGCCCATGCGCTTCGAGCGTTCGGACGGCGCGGAGATGTCCGCGATGTAAGCCTGCGCCACCGTGATGTTGCCGCCGCAAAGGCCTGCGAACATGCGCGAGGCGACCATCAATCCCAGGGCGGCGGCAGGCACCGCCAGGTAGGCGCTCAGGGCAAACAGCGCGTAGGATACCGCCGCGCCCGCGGTGCTCAACAGCAGGACCGGGCGGCGCCCATGCCGGTCCGACAATCTCCCGAGCACCGGCGCGAAGAAGAATTGCATCGCCGAAAACGAGGCGATGATCAGGCCGATGGCCACGCCCTGCAGCGCGGGCTGCGGGATGCATTGCGGCACGAGATGCTTGCTGTAAACGGGCAGCAGCGGCACGACGATGCCGAAGCCGATCAGGTCGATGAAGACCGTCAGGAAGATGACGAGCAGGGACGGTTTGCGCATGGGCTCAGGCGGCGTAATGCTTGGCCACCTTGCGCACCGCGCCGGCGACGGATCGAATGTAGGAATCGTCCATGGCTTCGTTCACGTTGAAGCGCATGCAGGTCTTCAGGATATCCTCGGTCACGGGGCAGTGGACTTTGGTGTAATCCATCCTGGTCATGCCGGCTTCCTTGATGGGCCAGTGGCCGGCGAAAAACGAATGGTTCTGGAACATCGGCATGCCGTAAACCGGCACCGTGATGTAGCCGGCGCTGAAGGTGACGCCTTCCGCCGCGAGCGCTTTCACGAATTGCGCGCGGTCGCAGCGCATTTTCTCCGGCACGAAGCGCGTCAGGTAAAACCAATAGACGCAGCGGTCCTGATCATCCACGTGATGCGTCGTGATGCCGGGAATACCCTGCAATTCCTGCGTCAGCAGATTGCCCAGGTGCGCCCGCTTCGACGCGATGCCTTCGAGACGGGTGAGTTGGGCGGCAACGAAGGCGGCCTGCAGCTCGCTGATGCGGTAATTCGGGGCGAGGGCGTTGCTGGAATCCTTCGGGTTGTAGCGGTTGGTTCCCTTGTCGCCGAATTTCGTGAGCAAGGGGCCAAAGGTTTCGTCGCTCGAGGTGACGATGCCGCCGTCGCCACAGGTGATGTGCTTGGAGTCCTGGAGCGAGAAGCAACTGATCTGGCCGATGCTGCTCACGGGGTTGCCCTTGTATTTCGCACCCCAGGCCTGCGCGCAGTCTTCGATCAAAATCAATTTGTGCTTGTCGGCGATCTCCTTGAGTTCGTTCAGGCGGCAGGGATTGCCGGTGAGATGGACGGCAATGATCGCCTTGGTCCTTGGGGTGATCTTGCGCTCGACATCGGCGACGTCCAGGCAGCCGGTGTTCGGTTCGAGATCGGCGAAGACGGGAACGGCCTGCTGGAAGAGCACGCCAATCACGGTGCCGATGTCGGTGACGCCGGAGGTGATTACCTCGTCGCCGGGCGCGATACCGGCGGCGGCCACGGCGATGTGCAGGGAGGCGCTGCCGGAGGAACAGGGCTGGACGTATTTGTGGCCGTAGAATTCGCGGAACCGTTCCTGCAGGAGCGAGGTTTGTTTGTTCTTCCAATAGTAAAGCGATTCCTGCTTCACCGCCTCGCCGAGTTGCTTGAGTTCGGGTTCGCCCCAGCGAACGGGTTTGGGCATGGGCTGGGGAACGGCCTTTTGACCGCCGTCGAGCGCGAGTTTGTCCTGTTCGACGCCGGTGGATTCCGCGAGTCCTACCTGGCTGGCGGCGACCAGCACGGAGGTGGAAGCAATGAACTGGCGGCGGTTCATGGACGGGTTCGATTCCATAACAAGCGGGGAGTGTCAAAGTTTGGCGTGGCTAATCCAAGCCGAAACTGAGCTGCGCCCGGATGGCATAGGCGGCGTTTGGTTGCAGATTGAATATGGCAGGTTGCCCGTCTTCGCTTCGCTTCGACGCGGCAGGCAGGTTGCAAGTTTTTGAGCTTGAGGACGGCCGTGGGGCCCCCTGAGAGAGGTTGTTCTTTAAGTGTTTTTAGGTGTTCTTTGGTGTTTTTTCGCGTTCTTCGAGTGTTCTTGGAGTGTTCTTTTGGCGTTCCTTGAGTGTTCTTTGGTGTTTTTTTGTGTTTTTTGGTGTTCTTGCGGGAGGGGTGGGACTTGTGGATAAAAAAGTCATGGTGGCAATAGGTGGCTTTTTGGCAGGGACAAAAGGGACCGGAGGGACGCAAGGGACGACCGAGTGCAGAATGCAGAACACAGCGGGACGGATGGAGCCAGGTAGAGCGGACGGCCGTAATGGGCTGGCATGCAGGCATGGTCGGCATACGTTTCCTTGTAACTTGGATTTCTCTGAGTGCGCCCGCGTGTACAATCGAACGAGTCCACTGGCGATTCCCGGGCGGTAAATGCCTCCGAAGACAGAGTCGCATGAATTGCGACGGTTTCAAGAGGGCAACCAGATCAATGCATGCGTCAACCGTTTCTTCCCCTGGGTTTTGGGTGCGGTTGTTCGTTGCTGCGCCCGCGGCCAGGTGGGGCTGGTGAGACGGAAGGTGTCGAGGACCATAACTGGGGGCAGTTCAGCGGCAGGCAGCGGTGGCATGTACTGGCTTTGTTCTGACGATTTGGTTCCCGACCTCCACGGCGGCTTGTGGCCGCGACGGAATTTTGACAATCGAAGTCGCGTGGTTGCACAAAAAAAGAGAGGACGACGACGCTTTTGGCGTGGGACGGCATGGTGAGGGGTTGGAGGAAGAGTTCCCGGGCCGGGTGGGAGCAGCCGATGTTGTCGTGGTGAACATCGGAGTTTAGCCCATGCTATTCCGCGCCCGCGGATTTGATCCGGAGCTGGCGGGCGATACACCGAAAAGGAAGGCGTCGGCACTAATGTGTCTATACTAAGAACCCTTCTCGACCCCTTCTAGGATTGGCATTAACTGGCCTGCAAACAGCAAGCAGGTGGGGGTTAAATTATTTTGGCGGGTGGAAGAGCAACGATCGGAAAAGCATTGTAAGGATCGGACTGCATCCCGGCAGCGCCAGGGCGATACCGCAAACCGCGATTACGAGGTTGGGGATGGTGAGCGGTGGTCGGCGTACAACCTGCAATAATCGCACTAGAGCAACGCCGGCCATCCCTGGTCCCAGGAACCAAAGCGGCATTGCATACATGAGGACAAAGCCGTAGCGGTCGTCCGGCGCGGCATGGTAGGTGCACAAATACCAAGGATACCAGAAGGCAATGCCGGCCAGCATGCCGGAGCAGGTGAGAAACAAGATCGAACCTAAACGTTCTTCCAGTGGAATTGCGGCGCGCGGGTGCCAGCCTGGAAATTCAAGTTTGGTAGAAGGTAGATTGTTGAGAATGACCATCAACAAGCTCAGATAGCAAAAGCCGAACATCACCGGGTTGCAGCTTTCGACGCCGGACCGGGACGTCCGTCTCTAGAGCAGAGTGAAGGGACACTGTCACTATAGCTAAGCTGCCTGTTTGTCACGATCAAGGTAACCACTGAACGCCGCCTGGGTGATTTTTTCCTGGGTCCATTCGCCGGGATGAAATTCGGCGGCGATGCGGCCGGCGGACATGACGGCGATGCGGTCGCAGACGGCCATGAGTTCGGGGAGTTCGCTGGAAACCACGACGACGGCCTTGCCCTGCGCGGCGAGGTCGCGGAGAAGCTGGTGGATGGCGTCCTTGGCGGCGGCGTCAATGCCGCGGGTGGGTTCGTCGAAAAGAAAGATTTCGCAATTGCGCGCGAGCCAGCGGGCGATGACGACTTTCTGCTGGTTGCCGCCGCTCAATTCGCGGACGGGTTGTTCGAGCGACGCGCACTTCACCCCGAGCCGTCTGCCGTATTCCTCCGTGGCACGGGTTTCGGAGGCGGTATCCAGCCAGCCGCCCGCGCGGGTGTGTTGGGCGAGGGTAGCGAGGGTGACGTTCACGCGGATGGATTCGGTGAGGAGCAGGCCGTCCTGCTTGCGGTCCTCGGGCACCATGCCGATGCCGGCGCGGACGGCGTCAGCGGGCGTTTGGATGGCGGCGGGCTGCGATTGAGCCCCGATGAATACTTCGCCGCTTTCCTTGGGGTCGGCGCCGAAGATGGCGCGCAAAGTTTCGGTGCGGCCCGCGCCGATCAAGCCGGCCAGGCCGAGGATTTCGCCCTGGCAGGCCTCGAAAGAAACGCCTTGTACGCGTTCGCCAGCGCGGAGGTTGCGCACCCGCAGGGCGGGCTCGCCACGCGAACGTGATTCGGAGGCCTTGCGTTCGGGCAAATCGTGGCCGGCCATTTCGCGCACGAGCTCGGCAGTGGTGGCGGTGGCGGCGGAATGGGTGGCCACATGGCGGCCGTCGCGCAGCACGGTGACGCGGTTGGCAATGCGCCGGATTTCGTCCATGCGATGGCTCACGTAAATCACGCCCACGCCGTCAGCCTGGAGGCGGCGGATATTTTCAAAAAGATGTTCGATCTCGGGATCGGTGAGCGCGGCGGTGGGCTCGTCGAGGATGAGCAGGCGGCAATTCTGCGCGAGCGCGCCGGCGATTTCGACGAGCTGCTGCTGGCCGACGCCCAGCCGGTGCGCGGGGGTGGCGGGATCGAGATCGCCCAGGCCGACACGCGCGAGAGCCGTGCGGGCCAGGTCGTTGAGTTGACCGTAGCGCACGAAGCCGGCGGTGTTGGGCATGCGGCTGAGGAAGATGTTTTCGGCGATGCTGAGCGTGCCGATGACGTTGAGCTCCTGGAGCACCATGATGACGCCGGCGTGTTCGGCCTCGCGTTTGGTGCGGGGTGCGTGCGGCTGGCCGTTGAACCAGATTTCGCCGCTATTGCGCGGGGTGAGGCCGCAAAGGATGCGCGCGAAGGTGGATTTGCCGGCGCCATTGCTGCCGACCAGCGCGTGCACTTCACCGCGGGCCAGCTCGAAATCGAAGTCGGTCAGGACGGGAACGCTGTAGCTCTTTTGGAGCGAGCGGACTTCGAGGAGCAGGTCGGGATTCATGGCGGCGAATTGTGCTTGGACGATACGATTTCCCAAGGAGCGGATTGGGTCAATGGGAAAGGGAAGGGGAGAAGGTGTTTCAAATTTGAACTTTGAGATTTGAAATGGCCCAAACGCGGCAATGCCGGTTTGAGGTAGGAAAAGGATTGCAGCGGAGGGAAACCGGGAATCTGGCATCCTTGTCGGATGCATTTTGATTTTGATGAGCTATCCGGTGGTCGTTCCTCGCAAAGGCCTCGGAACGACCGACCGGCTACTTTATGTCATCCCTTCGGGATGAGGAGGGACGAAAGGAACGGAAGTATGGATCCGGCTACGAACCTCAGCTCGCCTTGTTCGTGGAGTTGAGCACGGGCGCCGGGGCATTCGTGGGCGCGGGAGTGGCCGGGGCGGCAGCCGGGGGCGGATTCTTGGGCGGCGGCTCGGCGGGCATGCTCAGTTTGGAGCGAAGGGCGGCGCGTTCGGGCCAGCTCAGGCCTTCGTCGGGATTCAGCAGGTGGGCGATGACGTCCCGTTCGATGTCGTCGAACGGCGCGAGACCGATGGCATCGGTGCGGCCTTTGATTTTGCTCTGATAGAGATCGTAAGTGCGTCGCGCCTGGAGCTTGAAGCCGAGAAAGCGGTCGCTCTCGTCGAGCAACAGGCTGAGGTAGGCGTTGACGAAGAAGCCTTCGATCGCAGACTTGATCCGGTTGGGATCGGTCTCGTTCACGTCAATGCCGGCGCGGTTCACGGCGTATTGGTCGAGGCTGACATTGCGCGGGAAGGAATTGGTGTCTCCCTCGATCAGCGTGCGATCGGGATAGCGTTCGCCGATTTCCTTGTAGTATTTCGCGGCTTCGGAGAGGCGGTTGTGTTCGTAGAGGAAATAGACGGCGTCGCGCAGGAAATTGCGGTGCGCGCGCAGGATATGGTCGTGGTAATTCTTGTCCTTGTCGGCAGCCTCGAGATAGGCGGCATCCACCTTGGGAATGATGTCGAGGTTGGGGCCGAATTGGAAAGCCTTCGCGAACGAATTGCTGATCAGGCGCCCGCGCTGAAACGCGAGTTGCATGGACTGATAAATGACGCGTTCGAGGGTGATGATGTCATCCTGTTTGACCTTTTCCGGGTTCGCCTTGGCGGCCTGGAGGCCTTTGTAGGCCCAATAGATGGCGTGGGCTTCGGGCAGCCGCCATTCCAACGGGCCGTACTTTTCGTTCAGCTCCTTCATGAGGCTGGGTTCCATCTTGTATTTTTCGACCAGGATCTTCGCGCGGTTGGTCTGGTCGGCCGTCTGGGGATTGATGAGCTCCCCCAGGATCGGAGGCCCGCCGCCAAAGACATTGGTCATCTCCTTCAGCCACTCCTGCTTGTAGTACATGTTGGCGTCATCGAGGTTGGCGCCCAGCTTGTGCTGAAAGAACCAGGCGAGTTCGCGGTAGATGAGCAGTTCGTTGGGGTTGTAAACGAGGCCCTGGTCGCGCAGCAGTTCGATCCCCGCTTTGACCCAGCGCCAGCGATCGGGGTAGTCCTTGAATTTGACCGAAATGTTATAGGCCATGTTCCAGGCCTGCACGAGCCAGACGTGGACGAAATGGGGCTCCAGCTTGGTGATCCAGTCCGCGAGTTGCGCCATTTCGAAAAACTTGTCCTCGTCCTGCAGATCGCTGGCGCGAATCCAGAGGGCGTTGGAAATGAGGCCGCGAAAACCGCCGAGGGCGACGGTGGTGAGCGCGAGCACCGGCGGAGCGTTCTTGAGCGTCTCGCCGCGGGTGAGGTTCAGCCGGTCGCGATCGGCATTGAGCGAGCGCTGGACGAACGACGTCCCCACCAGCAGCGCAACCGCCAGGAGCAGGAGGAGGATTTTGCGAAAGCGCGGGTTCATGCCTCAGCTCATTGGGTGCCCTGCGCGGTGGCCAGTTCGCGGCGGCTGAACACAAAGATGCCGAAAACCCCAAGCGGGCCCGCGAGGAAGACGATGATCTGGAGGAAGGCGCGGGAAAGTTCCTCCCAGGGAATGCTGCGGCCGGTGCTGAGTTGATCAATCGGCGAAAAGTCCTTGGCCAGTTTGATGGTCGTGAGCACGGCGTGGAAGATCGGCACGGCCACGCGGTCAATGATGGAATAACCGTAGGTGCCCTTTTCGGAATTGAATCCCATCAGGGTCCCGTCGGAGACCACGGTGGCCAGCGTGCCGCTCGACAGCACGAGAATCAGGACGCCCAGCGAGAAGAAGGCCGACACGTTGAAGGAGAGCAGGCTGGCCGCCGCCAGTCCCAGGGCGGCGAGCAGTCCCATCCAGCAGAGAATGATGCCCAGGCCGCGCGCGTAGTTCAGCGCGAAGCTGCCCTGGCGGTAGAGGACTTCGATGCCCTCGTTGAGCGGAAAGAGCAGGGCGGTGTCGCTCAGATTGCGATAGCCGATGGTCAGGATGCCGTTTTCGTCGAAGAGATCGGCCGGGATGGAAAACTCGTGGAACGTGTCCGGCGCGAGGGTCATCAGCTCGCTGGCCCAGATTTTGGTTTTGTTGGGAATGCCGACCCGCCATTCGCCCGGGTAGGTGCCGGAGTTGTTGTTGTTCGCCGTGTTGAATTTGATGCGGAGGTAGAGCGGCTGGTCGCGGAGATAATTCTTCGCCATGCCCAAATCCACCTGCCAGAAGCGGGGATAACCCGGGGGGACGATCTGATACTCGGCGCGGATTTGCTCGCGGATCTGGTAACGCACCTCCTTGGCTTCCGCCAGCGTGAGCGGGGTTTTGGTGGCGCGCTCCTTCAACTGTTTGTCGGTTTCCTTTTCGATGTCCTCCTCCGGGATGTGCGGCCTGACGGAGCCGCGGGCGACGAGCACTTCATTGCGAAGGATGGCCTGCTGCGCCACGGGCAGGTGGGTGGAGCGCCAGAGCAGCAGGGCATAAACGCTCCCGCCGGAAATGGCCAGCAGCGCGGCGTTGAGCGACACCAGGCCGATCCATTTGCCGAGCCAGATTTGCCAGCGCGCAATGGGTTTCACGGCGATCATCTGGATCTGGCACTCCTCGATGTCGCGGGCGAGCGTGCCGCACGCCAGCCAGAGGGTGGACAACCCAAGCAGCGCGGTGATGCAGCTCAGGGTGTAGGTGAGCAGAATCTGGGTGAACCCGCGCGCCGTGCCGTCGTCCTTGAGCAGCAGCGGCAGGCCCACGACCGAGCCGAGCAGCAGCAGCGCGACGACCAGGAACAGCCGGAAACGAAGCGCGGCTTTCCAAGTGAGCCAGGCGATGGCGATTATGCCTTGCATTGGGGGTGAAATCGGAAGCGGCTGGTGGTTTGGGCGGCCGAGTCGTTAAAGCTCCAAGAACCAAGAACCAAGGACCAGATAAACTTCAAGCACCAAGGTCCAAGCAGTGACGCCGGGTGTTCGGCGGGGCGATGAAGAGAAGCGCGGCTTTGATGGAGTGCGCGGGTGGGAATGTCGCCGGACATGGGTTCAGGAGCCTTTGGGTTTGTTGAGAAGATTGGAGAGTTTCTCGTTCGCCTTTTCGAGATCCACCGGTTTGGCGGGTTCCGCGGCGGCGGGCTTGGGCACGAATTCGGTCGGACGCGAGAGGGCTTCGAGTTTGCTTTGGTCCACGGTTTCGACCGGAGCAGGCGCGGGTGCGGGGGCCGGGGTGGAGGGTTGCGCCAGCGTCAGGCGATCCAGAAGCTGGTCCTTCACCGGGGCGGCCTCCGCGCCGGCGCGGAGGTAGGCGGCGACTTTCGCGCCACCCGTGGCGCCGGAAGTTTCGGCGGCGGCGAGGCGGGCGTTTTGGACGACCTGCAGGAAATAGCCTTCGAGGTTCTGGGTCGGGGTATCAATCCGCACGCGATCATCGTTGATGTCCTGCCGGATGACGCTGAGCACGCGTTCCATGGTCTCGCGGCGCAACACCGGCGCGGTGATGCGCACGGCATCGGGCGTGGCGAGCAATTCCTTCAACGAGCCCATCGCCTGGATTTTGCCGCCGTAATAGATGACCACGCGATTGCAGACGTCTTCGACGTCGGAGAGCAAATGGCTGCTGAGGATGACCGTCTTGCCGCGACCGGCCAGGGCAAGGATGAGGTCCTTCACTTCGCGGCAGCCGATGGGATCGAGGCCGGCGGTGGGTTCGTCGAGGATGACCAAGTCCGGGTCGTTGATGAGCGCCTGGGCCAGGCCGATGCGCCGCTGCATGCCCTTGGAGAATTCACCGACCGCGCGGGTGCGCGTCTGGCTGAGGCCGACCATTTCGAGAAGCTGTTCGGCGCGGTCGTTGCGGGAGCGCTTGTCGAGGTGAAACAGGTTGCCGAAGAAATCGAGGGTCTCGTGGGAGTTGAGATAGCGATACAGGTACGATTCCTCGGGCAGGTAACCGATGCGCGCCTTGGTGGCGACATGCCGCGGGGTGTGGCCGAAAACCTCGATCTGGCCCTTCGTGGGGTAGAGCAGGCCGAGCAGCAGCTTGACCGTCGTGGATTTGCCGGAACCGTTCGGGCCGAGCAGGCCGAAAACTTCACCGCGGCGCACGTCGAAATCCACGTTGTCCACGGCGCGCGCCTTGGGGCGGCCCCAGAAATCCTTGAAGACCTTGGTCAGGCCGCGGACGGAGACGACGACTTCGCCCGTGGCCGCATTGGCGGCGGGGGCGGAGGGAGTGGGGAGTTGGATCGTGTCGCTCATGGGAGGGAAAAGGACCAAGCACCAAGGACCAAGCTCCAGATAAACCTCAAACTCCAAACTTCAAACTTCAAAACTGCGGAGCGTCGGGTGAGAGCACCCGCCCTGAAGGATGCCTCGGTGCCGGATTCCATCACGCGGGTTTGGGGGACAGGGTGGTTGCGGGCGCCACGGGTGCGGCCGGAGTGCCTGCGGTCGGCGCGGCGGCGACGGGACGGTAAGGCTCGAGGTTTTCGCCCATGCGCACCAGGCGGGCGCTGTTGAACACGACGATCAATGAACCAGCCGTGTGTAGCGCGGCGGCGACGGCGGGCTCGACTTTGCCCAGCGCAGCCAGGGTCATGCCGCCGAGAATGAACAGAACGCCGAAGAGAAAGTTCTGGTTGATGACCGTGCGCGTGCTGCGGGAGAGGCGCACCAGGAAGGGCAGGCGGCGGAGATCGTTGTTCATCAGCGCGATGGTCGCGCTGTGGATGGCCACTTCGCTGCCGGCCGCGCCCATGGCGATGCCGATGTCGCCCGCCGCGAGGGCCGGGGCGTCGTTCACACCGTCGCCGACGACTGCGACCTTGTAGCCGCGCGCATGAACGCCGCGGACAAATTCCACCTTGTTCTGCGGCAGGCATTCGCCCTGGACTTCTTCGCAACCGATTTCGTTCGCGACGCGCACGGCCACGGGCTGGCGGTCGCCGGAGATCATGGCGATGCGGCGGACGCCGATGGCCTTGAGTTCAGCGAGGGCTTCCTTCGCCTCGGGACGGGTCTGGTCCTGGAGGCCGACCCAGCCGATGCATTTGCCATCGCGGGCGATAAAGATCAGGCTCCAGCCTTCGGTTTCATTGAGGTCGACGGACTGGAGGAAGTCCTGTTTCACGCCGTTGTCCAGAAGCCACTGGGCCCGGCCCACGAGCACTTTCGCCCCGGCGATGTCCGCCTTCACGCCGCGGCCGGCGGTTTCCAGGAAATCCTTCGGCTCCACGAGCGGCACACCCGCTTCACCCGCGAGTTGGGCGAGCGCTTTGGCCGTGGGGTGATTGCTGTATTTCTCGGCGGAAGCCGCGATGCGGAGCAATTCGGCGGGCTTCACGTCGCCCAGCGGCGCGAGCCGGCTCACGGCGAGTTCGCCCCGCGTCAACGTGCCGGTCTTGTCGAACACGAAGGCGTTGAGCTTGGCGGCGGCTTCGATGTCCGCGACGTTCTTGATCAGGATGCCGAGGCGGGCCGCGGCGGAAAGCGCCGCCACCATGGCGGTGGGCGTCGCGAGAATGAACGCGCACGGGCAGCTGAAGATGATCACCGAGATGACGCTGTTCAGGCCGTGCTCCTTGCCGGTGAAGGCCCAGACCAGCGCGGCGATCACCAGTACCAGCGGGGTGTAAAAAGCCATGTACTGGTCCACGATCTTCATGATCGGGAGCTTGGTCTTTTCGGCGGCCAGAATCAGCTCGCGCACGCGGCCGAGCGTGGTGTCCTGGCCGGCGCGGGACACTTTGATTTCCAGAACACCGGTGAGATTCTGCGTGCCGGCGAAAACCTCATCGCCCGGCTTTTTGTCCACCGGCAACGATTCGCCCGTGATGGTGGCCTGGTTGAAGGAGCCCTGGCCGGTCACGATCACACCGTCGGCGGCCACGTTGTCGCCGGGCCGGATGCGGATCACGTCGCCCACGGCGAGGTCCTTGGCGGCGACTTCCTGTTCACCCTGCCCGGTGATGCGACGGGCCTTGGTGGGGGTGAGCTGGATGAGGGATTCGATGGACGCCCGCGCGCCTTCGGCGGTGCGGGTCTCGATGATTTCGCCCATGAGCATGAAGAACGCGACCACGCCCGCGGTGCGGTAATCCCCGGAGGCGAACGCAGCCAGGACCGCGATGGCAACGAGTTCGTTGATGCTCAGCAAACCCTGCCGCAAATCGCGGATGGCATTCCAGATGATCGGATAACCCAGAATCACGGCGCCGATGAGGGCGCTGCCGCTGGCAATGGGCTGGCCTTGCTTGAAGAGCCAGTCCACGACAAATGCGTTGAGGACGAACACGACGCCCAGCAGCGTCTGCCAGAGGCGGACGGGGGCGTGCTCGTGGCCGCATCCGCACGAGTCACCGCTCTCGTGCTTGTGGTCGTGGCCATGGTCAGGGCCGGTTTCGGGTTCCCGGTTATGGGAACGGCTCAGGAGCGAAGTTACTTGCATGTCTCAAGGGCCCCGGTTGGGGGCTTAAATTCTTATTACGGCTTTGCCTCTTCGGTTTTCTGCTTTGGCAGCTCGCGATTCAACAATAACCTCAATTCCGTCAATTTTCCATCGCTGGTGGTATCGAGGAAAATCTTTTCCTGTGCGTTGGTCATCACGCGGCCCATGACATCGGCCAGGCGTTGTTCGGTGAAGAGCCGGGGATTGGCCTCGTAACGGGGCAGCAGCTCCTGGAACTGGCTCGCGCGGGCGGCGACGTCGCTGATGAGCCGCGCGCGGTCGGATTCGGCGAAATTCACGCGCGAAACCGCGTCGGCGCCGGCCCGGTTCGTGATCTGGTTTTCGTAGCTGCGGGCGTCGTTGAGCAGCTTGCTGCGATTGAGTTCCGCTTTGAGCACGTTCGCAAATGCCTCCTTCGTCTGGCGCGGCGCAATGCTCTGGACGGTGCATTGCTCGACGGACACTCCGAGGTCGTGCTTTTCCACCAGGTCGGACGCGCGTTTGCGGACCGCGTCGTTGAACCCGATGACGTCGCGGGTCAGGATGTCGTCCACCGTGAAATGCGCGGCAGCGTCGATCAGCGCGTTGTCCAGGGCGTTTTGCACCGCCACGGCCGCGTTGGTGAAGTTGAAGATGTAACGCACCGGATCGATGATCTTGTAGGTCAACGTGGCGCGCGTATGGATGATGTTGCCGTCCGCGGTGAGGGCGTAGCCATCCACGGCGGGATTGAGCGTCGGGCCGGCGTAAGGCTCCGTGCCGGCGGCTTCCATCACCTTGGTGGTGGCGTACCAGCCCACGGTGGAATCCACCTGCTGGGCGCCTTTGATGGGGACCTTGACGATCTCATCGATGGGGTAGGGGAACGCCCAGTGAATGCCGGGACCGATCAGCGCGCCTTCACCCGTCCCCACCGGTTTGCCGAAGTGCAATTTGATGGCCATTTCCTGCTGGTTCACCTGGAAACTACCCGAGAAAATGAACACCACGATCAAAATGCCCAGCGCGAAGCGGACGATGTTGAAGCTGCTTCGCAGCGCCTCTGATAGCGCCTGCGAGCCGGCATCCATCGGCGTCTCCGCCCCCGGGTCGGTCCGCTTTGGCTCGTCGTGTGAATGAGGTTGGTCGGCCATGGCAGCGGGTTACTTCTTAAAGAGATTCGTCGAAACCCCCTTGAACAAATCGAAGGGCGGCGTCTGCTGGTCGAAGATCAACGTCGAACGTTCCTTGAGCGCGCCTTCCAGCGCGTTCAGGCGGAAGATGAACAACGCCAGCTCCGGTTTCTGCTGGAACACGGCGAGTGATTTGGCGGCCTCGGCTTCGGCCTGGCCCTTGATGCGCGTCGCCTTGCCTTCGGCGTCGGCCAGCGTCTCCGCCGCCTTGCGCTCGGCTTCCGAGCGGATGCGCTGGGCCTCGGACACACCTTCGCTGTCATAGCGGGTGGCGAGCTTCTGCCGCTCCGCCATCATGCGATCGAAAACCGATTGCGTGACCGCTTCCGGGAGCCCGACTTTCTTGAATCCCAGGAATTCGATCTCCAGGCCGAGACTCTGCTGCTTCACTTCGGAGCGGACGCGCTCGAGGATTTCATTTTCGATTTCGGCGAACTTGTTGCCGCCCGTCACGGAGAGAAAATCGGGCAGCGGATGCTTGCCGATGATTCCCTGCCGGGCGCTGCCCACGGTGCGTTCGAGCACGCGTTCGGCCTCCGCGATCGGATCGGTGTTGCCGGCAAACCGCGGGAAGAAATTGGTGACCTCGGTGATCTTCCAGCCCACGTAAATCTGGGTGAGCAGGCTGAAGCCGTCCTGCGTCAGACCCTGGGTCAGCTTGTCATTGGTGAAGTTCTGGACCCGCTGGTCGAACTTGTAAACGTTCTGGATCGGCCACGGGAACCGCCCGTAAATGCCCGGTTCGGTCAGGGGGCGGGTGGGGCGGCCGAACGTGGTCACGACGGCCACCTCGGACTTGCGCACCTGGAAGCTGAAGATCATGAAGGCGAAAATCAGCAACAGCGCGATGCTGATGGCGAGGCTATAGGTCTTGCGATTCATGGGGATTATTTGGATTTGGGCGCCGGCACGGAGATATCGCCCAGCATGTCGGCGCGAATCTTGTCCTGCAGGTCAAACGTCAGCACATCGTGCGTATTGGTCGTCAAAAGCAGGTATTTGCGGGAATTTGCCGTGGCTTGCACAAAGGCGCGCAAATACTCCTGCTGCACATACACCTCCGGCGCCGTTTCGAACGCCGGGATTTGATTGGTGAAGAGCGCGGCCTGGGCAACGGCCCGGATTTCCTGGCGCACGCCGTCGGCGGTGGCCAGGTTTACCAGCTTCGCGGCCTGCGCTCCGGCCAGGGCGTTGGTGCGGATATCCTCGGCCTGCGCATTGAGAATCTTGGCCTCTTTGGACTGGAACGCCGAAATGACCTTCTCGTAGTCGGGCGCGACTTTCACCGGCGGGTGCAGATCCTGCAACCCCACCAACATGATGGTCGCCCCCAGCTTTTTCTTGTCGGCCGCGGCCTGGATGCGCTTCACGAGTTCTTGCGAGGCGGCTTCGCGGCCGGAGGACATCAATTCATTCAGGTCCGCGCCCGCTAGGTAGCGGACCACTTCACGATAGCCGAGGTCCTGGAGCAGGCCGGCGGAATCCTCGTTTTCGTACTCCCACAACATCAAATCGTGGATCTGGAATTGCACGACGATGCTGCCGGTCACCAGGCTGACTGGCGGGATGCGGCGGCTGCCTTCGTCCTGCCGGTTGGTATTGACCAGCGCTTCCTCGCGATTGGCGACGAGGAAGTTTTCTTCCTTCGTGTGGGCTACGGACCAAAGAATGATCTCCTCCTTGCCGGGAGTTTCGCCGGGGTCGAAGCCGACATCGAAGCTCTGAATCTGGTCGGTGCGATAGCGGTAAACGTGGTCAATCGGCCACGGGAATTTCAGGTGCGCTCCCGCGGTCAACAGCGTGCGGCCCGGGACGGGACGACCGAAGCGCTCGAGCAAACCGCCTTCGCCGGCCTCGATGACCACCACGCAGGTGGAGAGCAGCAGCAGGCACACCTGCACGAAGATCAACAACAACCAGCGCTCAAGGATGAAGCGGTAAAACCAGGTGTTCGAGACGTCGAAGCCGAATTGGTAATTTACCGCCTCCGTCGTGGCGGTGACCAGGCTTTCCGGCTGGCCCAGCAGGCCGATCAACCGGCTTTCGTAGAGCGGGCGGCCAATTTTGCCTTCGATGCGGGGGCGGTAGATTTCCAGGACCAGGTTGACCAGCGTTTCCAGGGCGCAGAGGCCGAGCACCGCGCACAGACCGATGGCCACGTAATAATCTGCGAGTTTGTAATGGGCTTCGACGCCGGCGATGCCCAGGGCGGCCACGAAACTCAGGTAGGCGCCAAGGAGGACGTTGCTGGCGCCGGGGCGCAGCAGGCGGTGGTTTTCCAGGCGCGCAAAGGCCGCCGAGAATTTACCGACCAAAAACAGCCCTAGCGCAACCACGCCGAACGTGGCCAGCGCAACCGTCGGCTGCGCGACCTCAACGGCCGTTCCGGGCCGGGTGATCCAACGGTGAAGTAACCACGCCCCGAGACCCTGGCCGAGGAAGAGCAGAAACGTGAAAGCCGGGATGAAGTAGCGTTCGAATTGCTCGCGGGAACGTTGCGCGGGGAAGCCTTCCGCATAGCGGGCCTGGAACAGGGCCGTGTCACCGCGGGAACGCGCGAGTTCGTCGAGTTCGAGCTTTTCAACGCGCTCCGATTCCCGGAGGCGCATCTGAAACCAGCTCACCAGGGCGATGAAGACGCCCAGCCCCAGGAAAACGGCCGCCACCTGTCCCGCGAGGGAATTGGTGTAGCGCGCCACCGCGAGGTCGGCCACGGCTGCCGCCAGCAGTACCAGCAGGTTGATCAGGCCGTGTCTTTGTAAACTTCGTTCCATTTAAAAAATCAGACTAAATTTGACCAATCCGGTTCAATGTCCGCCTCAGCTCAACTCCCGCTCCTCGAACAGCATCACCGCCACCGCGAGCGACGCGCCGACATAACCGGCGGCGTACAGCAAAGCCTTGCCCACGTAACCCCAATACATTGTCGTTTTGCCCGATTCCAGCGCATCACCGAACCAAAAAAGCTGCCAGTTTGGCGTGAGCGTGTAAAGCACGGTCGCCCAGACCGACCCATCCTTGGCGCGGGTCCCAAAGAGGTAATCGCTCATCAGTCCGAGCAAAAACACCGCCGAACAAATACAGAGCGTCGGAATCATGTCGAACCGGGTCGAGCACGCCAGCGCGATGCCTGCCAGCACCCACAGGGCGAACAGCACCAGCAGGCCCGCCGGAATCATCCGCCAATCCACGCCCGTCCCGAAGGCCTGCGAATCGCCGGATTTGTTGAAGAAATTGATCACGATGAACGCCAGCGTCACCGTCAGCACCAGGCTCAACACGGCGTCCGACGCGAATTGCCGGCGCAGAAAGAAATTGCTGAACCCGCCCAGCAGGTAGGCCAGCAGGACGGCCAGGACGAAAATCCCCACGGCAAACATATCGGTCGAGCCATAGGCATCGAAGGCCATGCGGCTGGCCAGCAGGGCGGCGGCGAGATTGATGTAGCTGAGTAGCGTGAGCGCGCCCATCACCCCGACGTACTTGGCGAGGAGGAATTGGGCGCGGCTGATGGGTTTGGACAGGACCGCGAGGGCGGTGCCGGTGCGGATTTCGCGGGCCAGCGAGGCGGAGGCGCTCAGGACGGCCCCCAGCAGGCCGGCAAAGAGCATCACCGCCAGCGTGGTGTTCATCACCAGTTTCGGCTCGTCGCCGAACGCAAAGTAATAAGGCGTGGCGAGGAAGATCTCGAACGCCGCCGAACAGGTCATCAGGAGCAGGAACACCGGTTGGCGCACCAGCTCCATGAAGGCATTCCGGGCTATGGTGATGAACTGCGTCATGTATTGGGCTCAGCCGCCGCACAAACTAGCTATTTTCCGCCTCAAAGCCAACCGGTAATCATTGACCAGTCAACTTTGCCAAGCTCATGCACATCAAGGAACTGTGCGTCTGCCCGCACAGGGAAGACTGAAAAACCCGAGATGAGGACCTTGGGATGCCAGAAAGACTCGTTGAGAGAAAGGCTCGCCCACCCCGGCCCTCTCCCTCCGCCTTCGCTATGGCGCGACAAGCCGGGGAGAGGGAGAAGTCGCCGTCCGCTCTTTGGAAAACACGGACCCAAAGATTGTCAGACCCACCAGCGAATACCTCGGCAGACAGCTTTTCCAAACTCCCCAACTACCAATCCGTGGCCGGTAGCGACCCCCTCTCCCCGGGGGAAAGGGCCGGGGTGAGGGCGAGCCTTCCCTTCACCTGAATCGTTCCGACCGGCGATAAAGCGAGCCTCCATTCAATTCTCCACTTCTCCGGTAATCGGCAAAGGCTTCATAGGCTGGGTATAATCCGGCAAGGCATGCGGTGCCCGGGCTTGCAACTCGCGGAATATCGCATCTCGAATGGATTGCTTCTCCGGACGCAAACGAGAATTCCAGAAACGTAGTTCTTTAATACCCAGTGAGCCCAGAAAGCGCGTTCGTTCCTCATCAAAGGCTCTCTGCGCCGGAAAACCATGTCCGCTCCCATCCAACTCGATTGAAAGTCTGGCCTCCTCGCAAAAGAAATCCAGGTAGTATTTCCCCACAGGATGCTCCCGCCGAAACTTGTAGGCGCAAAACTTTCGATCCCGCAGCCAGCTCCAGACAAGCTTCTGCGCCCAAGTCCTTTGTTTGCGCAAAGCCCGGGCTCGCGAGATATCCGCCATTGGGCGAGGATGCCAAGCTTGGGGAAACTGGAAAAGGATGGAAAAGACGGCGGCGGTATTACCTATTTTCTCATCGCTGAAGTATTTCCACACGGCGATCACGCTCCCCTTCACCCCGGTCCTCTCCCAAGGGGAGGTGGCAATACCACCCGGTTTTTGAGAATGCGGAGCCGATCTGGAGATTGTCCGACTATCAGCGAATGCCTTGGGCAGACGACATCTCCAAACTCTCAAATTAGTCGCCAATGGCCGCTAGCGACTCCCTCTCCCCGGGGGAGAGGGCTGGGGTGAGGGCGAGCCTTCCAACTCCTCCGCCTGGATTCAGTGCAGGTTTTCCCCAGTGTGGCGGATTTCAAGCTTTCGTGCCGTTATACAATAGGCAATGTCTGTCTTTTGACTATATGGCGGTTCGTTTGGACAAGATTGTTCCGTGGGGCCGGTCGCGCCGGGAGTATGAACTGATGTTCCAGCTCACGGAAGCCGACCTTTCCCGCGGCATCCTCGATTGCGGCGGCGGCCCGGCAAGTTTTACGGCGGAGGCGACGGCTGCGGGTGCCCGGGTGGTCGCGATAGATCCCATTTACGCATTTTCAGGTGCCGAGATTCGCGCACGGTTCGAAGCCATCACCGATTCCATGCTCGCCCAAATTCGCGCCACACCGGACGATTGGAGCTGGACCTTCCATCGCGACCCGGACGATTTGCTGGCCAATCGCCGCAAAGCGCTGGACCTTTTTCTGGCCGATTACGACCAAGGCCTCCGCGCAAAACGGTACCTTATAGGTGAACTGCCCTCGCTCCCTTTCGAAAACAAGGCCTTCGGCCTCGCGCTCTCGTCGCATCTGCTTTTTCTCTACTCGGAGCATCTGAGCCTCGACTTTCACATCGCCGCCTTGCGCGAACTTTGCCGCGTCGCGAGCGAAGTGCGGGTCTTCCCACTGTTGACCCTCGCCCGCAAACCCTCGCCGCACCTGGATGCTGCGCGCGCCGCGCTTCAAGACGACGACTGGAGCAGTGAAATCGTGAAGGTGGATTACGGACTGCAAAAAGGCGGCAATGAAATGCTCAGAATCTTTAAAACGAGCGAACCAACTCAACCTGGTCGCTCAGGTCAAAAGCTCTAGCCCAAACGCCCCCAAGAGGGCGAACCAGGCCGGCCTCGCGCAAAGCCCCGGCTAACGCGTCCACCACTCACACTCACCCACCTCCCGCACGCACCCGTCCCAACGGTCCCAAAGGTCCCACAAGTCTCAATTGTCCCATCTGGCAGCCTCCGCAAACCAGCTGCTCTTGCCCGACGCTTGCAGACACTCGCACGAGATTTTGAAACCCGGCATTCTCGGCAAGCTCAAGCCGCAGAGGCCTGAAAGCTGGGGCAGCGAGCCGGGTCAGCGACCGGCCAAAGCAAGGGCAGGGCAGCGGGGCCGAAAGGAGATAGGCGAGGAGTTAACCTCGGAAAACCCAAAAGCTGGCCCAAACGGAACAGAACCCATCGCATAAATGCTCAAGGCAGCGCGGCAGGTCTTTGGGGCAGGGTAGAAGGGTGCAAGGAAGGCAAATGACAATATCATTGACTGACTCATTTAGAACCGACTCCTTTTCGATTTCATTCTAGAATGGAACCAACCTAACGCACTTTTGCTCTACGGATCGCACAAAACGTCTAGGAATAAACACTAGCAATATCTAATGGCAGTTTCGTAATTGATTTGACGGTATGCCTTATTTAATTTTTTCCAAACATAGTATGGAGATGGTGGACGATATCCTAGACGACGCGGAGGCTTGGACGGCGCCACCCATGGGCACAGATGACCAAATTCTCGGGAGGGGGACATGGTGTGTGCTTTTCCGTGTAAGCATTACACCCGCCAGGTGATGGAATTGAGAATTTAGGGATATGAAGGTTTGCTTTGCTGTTCGTTTTGGCTGTACTCTCGGATCAAGTGTTTTAGTTCTGTTTTTCATCGCCGGGCTCTTTGCTTACGAAGCCACCACATTGCAGGTCGCCGCTCAAGAAACTGTCTTCACTTACCAAGGTCGTTTGCAGGATTCCCAAACACCCGCCCATGGCGTGTTCGATTTCCGATTTGCCATCTACGATCAGGCGCTCGCCGGAAATCTCTTGGCGAGCCCGCTCACGAATTCCTCCACCGCGGTTGCTAACGGCCTCTTTGTAACGAGTCTGGACTTTGGCTCGGGAGTGTTTAACGGCCAGCCTCGCTGGCTTGAAATTGGTGTGAGAACAAATGGCAGTGCCGCGGCCTATACCATTTTGGCGCCTCGCCAGTCGATAACCGCTGTTCCTTATGCGGTCCTCGCACAAACGGCCAGTAATTTGCTTGGGGTTATTTCTGCGGCGCAAGTTAGCGGCACCCTCAACGTCAACCAGCTACCGGCAGCAGTTGTTACCAACTATTGCACAGCGGTGTCACTGTCGGGAACGTTTGCAGGCCGGAGTTCAACATTGGTTGTTACGCAGCTCACCGGGATGACTCTGACCTCAGATTCGGTCAGCGCGGGATCACTCACTTCTTCCAATGTGGCTCTTACTTTACCCAACAGCCAGTCGATAGCCACGGTTTCCCACAACCCGAACTACCCCCAAGGTAATGAAATGTGGATCCGGCTCGCGGCGGCGCCAACTAACAATTATAACGGCGTATACTCCGGAATAATGTGGGAAAATGGAGGCAGCTATCCCAAAGGAGCGGCAATGTACCTGAATTATGCTCACGGCCAAAGTAATGGATCGGCCCCAGAGCTCATAATTGCGTCATCCGGAAGAATTGCGATCGGTGCGGGTCAGTTGGCCGGCACTGACTCACGCTTCATTCAAATGGGTATTGGCAACAGCCAGATCGTATACATGCAACAGGACGGACAGAGGGCGACGAACGATGCTGCGGTCGGAAACTCCATGCCGCTTCAACTGCGAGCATATTTTGTCACAAACGGAAATCAGTACGCGGTCGGCAGCGGGCTTCCCGGCGGATCGGAGGCCCAGCCATGTATTCTCTCGTTTGCTTCAAGCAATATCGGTGTCGGGGAAATACAGTTTTATGACTTCGTTGATGTGTCCGGGGGCAATGGGGCCAGAAATAACTTCACAAACAGTTCTCTTCGCGCGGCAATTGGAATTGGACCTCAAGCGACAAACGGGTATTTTCGCGTAAGAGGTTCCATTATCGCAGCCGGCCCCAATCCATATATTTTCGGTGACCTGAGCCGAGCAACAAACATTGCGGCGTCGAGCTTAGCCACAACCAATGCCCCAGCCGCTGGCAAGGCTCTCATGGTCAACCAGAATGGCCAGCTTTATTGGGGACCATAAACCGTTTGTAAAAGCTTCCGATTAGTCCCTTTGAAGGTAGCCACCCGCCTGAATTCCTCCCCGTGCTCGACCGCCCGAATAGACTACTGCTGCTGGGACAGAAGCAGCTTTGCTTCTTTGAGATCGATCTTTGCCTTGTGCCCGTGCTTTTTCAAGAGGTGTAGAAGGTTTCCACCGCTTAGCAGAGTCAGGGGTTTCCCTTTCGCGAACTCGTATGCATCTGGTCCATAGTCGGCAGTCGTTACCAAAATGCCTTTGGTGGCGCCTTCGTTCATGGCTGTTCCGTACAGGTCTCGCACGGCAGAAACGCCAACCGTGTTGGTGTAGCGCTTCGCCTGAATGACGATTTTCCCGCCGCGGATGGCTGGCCACAGGCAGGACAGCTTGGAGCAACCGCGCCTCGCGCGGTTGCTCGGTGCTAACGTGCAACTGTCATCCTGACTATTTACACTTCTCTTTTCCCGCCAACCTGGCCCGCACCGCCGCCGCGGCCGCGGTATTTTCGGGTGAACTGGCGTTGAAGATGACGCTCCGATGGGTCGTTTCAAAAAAACGCGACGACCGACCTGGGAATCGCCATTTGACATCGGCTCGCCCCCACGAGCTTGGCTGCCGCGCACCCGTCCCAGCGGTCCCAAAGGTCCCACACGTCTCAATCGTCCCATCTGGCAGCCTCCGCAAACCAGCTGCTCTTGCCCGACGCTTGCAGACACTCGCACGAGATTTTGTAATCCCGAATTCTCTGCAAGCTCAATCCGCAAAGCCCAAAAGCTGACCTTTGGTTCATGATATTTTGTGCCTCAAGAAACACAAAATATGACGAGTAGGGGAACAGGAGGGAGGCATCCTTTAGGTGAGTTAAAATGCAAACTGGAGTCGGATTCTGCGTCCCCTGGCACCGGGTGCTGGCAAAAGAGCCTCCGCAATACCGTTTACCGGTTTGCCGGAACCCGAAGGGGGACTGGGAGGCAAATCACGCGAAACCCATCATAAAGCACCTAGCCTGGAGGAAGTGTATCACCGGCCTGCTGTTGCTGGGTGCGATCGCCACGGCTGGCGCCGCGCCTTCCAGCGGCCTGGCCGGCGCCACAAAGGGCAAGCGGCCGAATATCGTCATCATCCTCGGCGACGATCTTGGCTATTCGGACCTGGGCTGCTTCGGCAGCGAGATCAAAACGCCAAACCTCGATTCCCTCGCCAGAGCCGGGCTGCGCTGCACTCAGTTCTACACCTCCGCCAGTTGTTCCCCCACGCGCTCGATGCTCCTGAGCGGCGTGGACACCCACTTGAACGGCCTGGGCAACATGGACGAGTGGACCGCTCCAAACCAATGGGGCGTGGATGGCTACGAAGGGTATCTGAACAATCGGGTGGCGACGCTGCCGCAACTGCTCAAGGAAGCGGGCTACCACACCTATATGGCCGGTAAATGGCATATGGGCAAGCAGCCCGACCAAATCCCCGCCGCGCGCGGTTTCGAGCGGGACTTCGCCCTGCTCGACGGCGCCGGCAGCTACTGGGACATGTGGAATTTCACCGCCGCCAATCCGCAGTCCACCTTTACCGAGGATGGCCGCTACCTGAAGAAGCTCCCCAGGAATTACTACGCCACCAAAACCTACACCGACAAAGTCATCAGCTTCATCGAGGCGAATCGGAAGGACGGCCAGCCGTTCTTCGCTTACGTGGCCCACCAGGCCCCCCATGACCCCTATCATCTTCCGCGCGATTGGCGCACCCGCCACGTCGGCGCATACGACCAGGGGTGGGACGCGGTGCGCCAGGCACGGCTCGGGCGCGAGATTGAACTGGGACTCCTGCCCGCGGGCACTCAGTTGGCCGAGCGAATGTGGTTCGTGCCGGACCCCATCCTCCTTGCGCCCGCCACCCGCGCGGTGCTGGGCAAGAAAATGGAACTTTATGCCGGCATGGTCGAAAACATGGATTTCCACGTTGGGCGGCTGATGGATTACTTGAAAAAGATCGGCGAGTACGACAACACCATCTTCATCGTGTTCGGCGACAACGGAGCGGAAGGGGCTGACCTGTTCAAACAGATCTCCGGAACGCCCGGCACGCGCGATTTTCTCTTCGCTGCGACCCAGTGGGCCGAAAACAACCCCAACGCCTGGGGTGACCCGCATTCCTGCGTCGGCTACGGGCCGATGTGGGCCCAGGTATCCATGACTCCCTTCAGCCAGTACAAAGGCAACCTGGCGGAGGGCGGGATTCGCAATGCCCTCATCGTCAGCGGCCCCATCGTCAAACGGCCGCCGGGGAGCATCAACCGGGGCATTCTGCACGTGGCCGACCTGATGCCCACGCTGCTCGAAGTAGCCGGCGCGACTTATCCCCAGACCATCAACCACCAGCCGGCGGCACCGCTTTTGGGCAAGTCGTGGATCAAAATGCTCTCGGGCCAGGAGGAGTCTCCCCGTTCCGCGCAGGATTACGTGGCGTGGGAATTATTCGGCAATCGCGCCCTCCGCCAGGGCGATTGGAAGTTGCGCTGGCAATACAAACCGTATGGCACGGAGCAATGGGAGCTGTTCAACCTGGCCGAAGATTTGGGTGAACGCCACGATCTCGCCGCGGCGCAGCCCGGCAAAGTGAAGGCCCTGCTGGCGCTCTGGGACGATTACGTCCGCTCCAATGGGGTAATCCTGCCCAGCCGCGTCCTCTGGGAAGGTTCGGTGAAAAAACTGCCGGATCGGTATCCGGTGCAGGAAGGCTTTCCACCGCTTCTCTACAAGCGCCAGTTCATCCCCCCGACGAACTTGCTGGCCGACCCGAAGCCATGACCTCACGCACCTACGATCATGAAACCCATCCAGCCAACCGCCCCATCTTTTCTCCCTGAAACAAACCTGCGGGGTGCCCGGCCACACCTGGCTTTGGCAGCGGCCGGGCGTCGCCTGGGGGCCACCCTGGCGGTGCTGGCGTGGCTTTGTCCCATGATCGCCCTGGCGCAGGTGCCGCCCCGTTTTTATTGGCAGACCCTCTCCGGGGCAAACGCCGTGCCGGTCATTTTCCAATCCCTGAGCGGTAACGCCAACCCCCTCGATCCAGCGTATCTCGTCTCCCCCGGCGGCAATGTTGACGCGAATGTGCTCACCGCGGGTTACGCGAGAGTCCTGCCCCTCTTCGACCGCACGCTCACCCTCGCGATCCTGGAGCCGATGGGCCGGGTCTCCGGCACGACCAGTGTCGGCGGCCTGAACTACAACCAAAGCGCCAATGGGTTTGGCGACCCGATGGTGGAGGCGAGCTACAACGTCATCGGCCCCAAGGCGCTCCGGACCATTCCCGACCTGCTGCGTTACGAACCCAAGTTCTCGCTGAGCGTGGTCGTGGACCTCGCGTTTCCGATCGGCAATTATGACAGCAGCCAGCCATTGAACCTCGGCCAGAACCGCTGGTATGGCCGTTTGGGCGCGCCCATCGTCTGGCAGATTGGCCCGTGGGTGCCGGGCCGGCGCACCACCCTGGAAGCGCTTCCCTCCGTCTGGCTCTTCAGCGATAACAATGATTACGTCGGCCAGACGCTCAGCACCGATCCGATGTTCCAAATTGAAGTACATTTGACTCGTGACTTCACCGACAAATTTTGGGCGTCGCTCGACTGCACCTGGATGGCCGGGGGCACGTCGAGCATAAATGGATTAAGCGGCGAGGCCCTCAACAACGTGGGCGTGGGCTTCACCCTGGGTTACCAGATCACCGACAATCTTTCCCTGACTGCTGGCTACATGGCCACGGTCAATGACAACAGCCCCTCCGATCTGCGGATGGATGGCTTCCGCATCTCCCTCACCTACGGCTGGCATAAAATTGTCGAGGGCCAGAAGCGGCTCAAAAGCGAGGATTGATCCCGCGCCGGAAGCCCCTCGGGTCCTGCCTGGTCACGTCACGACACATTTTTGCGCGCCTCCGAACTGCGCCCGGAAACCTTTCCGTGCCGCCCCTCTGGCCTCCACTCCCGGTCATGTCCACTATCCCGAGCGAAATTCGCGGGCTCGCGGAATTGTTGCGGGTCCGTTACAGGTCTGGTTACGGGTGTGTTACGGGTCAAAAAACCTCATTTCGACCAATGTTTACAGGTCTTGTTACGGGTGTTACGGGTAAAACGTACCCTGGAAGGTATATCGGGTATGCCACTGGGGCCGGGTGATCTCTACCCCTTGATCAAAAACACGGAGATGCTCCCGATGTGTCCCTTCCGTTCGGTTTCCCCTTGACCATTTTTGCGGCGCGGGTTGCGATGGGGAAATGAGCAATGAAAAACTCGCCGTTGACGGCGGATCCAAGGCGGTCAGCAACAAACTCATCGGCTGGCCGAATTTCGACGAGAACGCCATCAAGATGGTCGAGGCCGTCCTCCGCTCCGGCAAAGTGAATTACTGGACCGGCAAACGCGGCATGGAGTTCGAAAAGAAGTACGCCGAGTGGCAGGGGAGCAAATATGCGATCAGCGTCGCCACCGGCACCGCCGCCCTTCACGTCTCCATGGCCGCCCTGGGCATCGGCCCCGGCGACGAAGTGATCGTCCCCAGCTACACCTTCATCGCCACCAGCTTTTCCGTCGTGCAGGCCGGCGCCATTCCTCGCTTCGCGGACGTGAATATCGATGACCATTGCCTCAACGTGGAGTCCGCCGAGAAGCTCGTGAACGAGCGGACGAAAGCCATCATGCCGGTGCATCTTTACGGCAACGTCTGCGACATGGATAAAATCAAGGCCTTCGCGAAGAAGCACAAATTGTTCGTCATCGAAGACAACGCGGAGGCGTTCGGTGGCGTTTACAAAGGCAAGAAGACCGGCACGCTCAGCGAAATTGCCGGGTGCAGCTTCTGCCAGAACAAGACTTTCACCACGGGCGGCGAAGGCGGCATGATCACGACCGACAGCGAAGATCTGGCCTGGAAGGCGCGGAGCCTGCGCGATCATGGCTACGATGTGAAGCAGCGGCTCAGCCTGCTCGAGCTCGAGCAAAAGCTGCCCTACATCCACAACATGATCGGCTGGAATTATCGCATGACGGAAATGCAGTCGGCGATCGGCGTCGCGGAATTGGAGCGCATGGACAACTGGAACATGCCGAACCGCCGCCGCAACGCCCGCATCCTGCTCGACGCGCTCAAGGGACACCCGCTGATCAAATATTCGCCAATTGATACCAAGGATCGGCAAAACGGTTGGTATGTGCTGGCGTTCTCGCTCGATGTCGAAAACATGAAGTGCGACATCAAGAAATTCGTCTCCGCCGTTGCCGCCGAGGGCGCGCCGGTGTGGAAAGTCTTCTGGCCGCAATGCCATACGGAGCGCGCGTTCCAGGAGCACAACGCGTTCGGCCGCACCGGATTTCCCTTCAAGTCGAAAGAATACGCCACGCCGTCGAGCGTGGATTATACGCAGGTGGATGTGCCAAACGCGCGCTGGCACGAGGCGCACACATTCACCTGCTTTGCGTATCCAACCTATACCGAGTCGGACATGGAGCAAATTGCGGCCGCGATCCTGAAAGTGCTGAAGGCCTATGCCAAGTAGCAGTGGTCGGCGGATCAAGTGGGGCGTCATCGGCGCCGGCGGCATCGCCAAACGGCGGACCATTCCGGAAGGCATCGCGCCCGCGTCCAATGCGAAGCTCGTCTCCGTTTTCAATCCGACCGCGTCGGTGAACCAGGAAATCGCCAAGCAATATGGCGCGCAGGCCGTCGACAGCGTCGCCGCCCTGTTGGCGACAGATGTCGAGGCGGTTTACGTCGCCAGTCCGGTGGATGCGCACCTTGAGCAAGTGGCCGCGTGCGCCAAGGCGGGCAAGCATGTGCTGTGCGAGAAGCCACTTGGCCGGGACGTGGCTGAGGCGGAGGCCATGGCCGACGCCTGCCGCAAAGCGGGAGTGCAACTCGGGACCGCATTCATGATGCGTTTCCATTCGCAACATCAGGCGGCAGCGCAGTTGGTGAAGCAGGGCCGGATCGGCAAGCCGGTGTTCGCGCGGGCACAGCTTTCGTGCTGGTATCCCCCGATGCCTGGCGCCTGGCGGCAGGACCCCAAACGCGCCGGTGGTGGCGCCCTCATGGACCTGGCGGGGCATTGCATTGATCTGCTGGAAATGTTTTTCGGGCCGGTAAATCGCGTTTCCTGTTTCGCGGGCAACACGATCCATGCCTACGCCAGCGACGACGGCGGAGTGATGATTCTCGATTTTGCCTGCGGGGCGAAAGGCTCGGTGGATACCTTTTTCTGCATCCAGGACAGCAGCAGCAAAAACGTGCTCGAACTTTACGGTTCGCAGGGGGCAATCCTGGCGAGCGGCACGATCGGGCAGGGCGCCCAGGGTGAAATGACCGCCCGCCTCGCGCCGGGCGACACCGCCTACGACGCCGCGCAATCACGCGGTAACGGCGGGGAGATCAAAATCACTCCCGCGCCGCAAAATACCTATCGCGCGGAGATCGAAGCGTTCAGCCAGGCCATCCTTGACGGCAAACCCAATCCGATGCCGGCCGCGGATGGTGTGCGCAGCCAGAAGATTCTCGCGGCTTGCTACGAATCGTCCCGTACTGGCGTTGCGGTGAAAATCACCTAGTGCCGGAGCGCCCGTCTCCGAACGGGCGTTTCTCTGGAATCTTCAAAAACGCCCGTTCAGAGACGGGCGCTCCCAGCCCGAGGATGTCCGTCTCGATTGGGTGTTATGTCCTGTGTCTCAACGGTTTCGCGTCAAACAGGACAAGCGCACCCTGCTTCCCGCCTTCGCAACTTTTGATTTTGGCCGAAAATCCCCCGGCTTTTTTCATTCCTGAGTCTGGCACCGTGGTTGCTTTAACAGAATTGCAATGGAAGTCGCGCTGTGTGTCCTTGCCCTGCTGGGCGTCGGGGTGACGATTGAAATGATTGTTGCCGCGCGGTCACCTTTGGGCTTCCAGGATGAGGATGGGTTTCACTTCGGAACGAGACAGCCGGAGTACGCGGAGGCCCGTCAATCGACTCATTCAAGATCCGGCCTGGGCGCCTGATCTCTCCGCGCGAATTTGTTTCCCCATAGGGAAACAAGATGGCCCGGCCCCCCGACTTCGGTCGCGGTGTCGGCAAGCCATGCAACTATGTCCCCCGTTGGGGTATGCGAATGCTGTTGTGAAATTCCGCGTGTCACAATGGCCGCCTGCTTCCCCGGCGGGGGACTGATTTTTTCAACGACTTCTTTGGTCCGGATGCGGAGTAGAAAAGGACCAAGCTCCAAGGACCAAGAACCAGATAAGGACCAAATTCCAAACCTCGATGGCAGGCCTTGATTGGTCCTTGAAGTTTGGAGCTTCTCTGGAGCTTGGTCTTTGGTGCTTCCCGCTAAAGTTTCCGGTCGCCAATTCTCGCCAGCGCGTAAATCACCCCGGCTGGTATGCCGGCCAGCAACGCCAGCACCACGAAGATGCCGGAGCCTTCGCCGCGCTTGCGGATATCGCTGAATATCCAGATGGCCACCAGGATGTTGAAAATGAAACCGACGAGCAGACACAGGCCGATCAAACCACCTAGATCTTTCATCGCTTTGCTTTTCTGAGACGAGCTGCCGCCAGCGGGCGCCATCGGCGGCGGGATTTCGCCTCTGAAGGGGCCGGGTGCGCCGAGATCGCCCATGCCCGGGCGCGGAGTGCGATCGCGGGTGACGGTGGTGCGTTCTTCGCGGCGTTGATCGCCGGAACCTGCAAATCGCTGCATAAACTGCTCCTGGCGCTCGGCCATTTGGTTTACGCGCTGCTCAAGGCGTTCCAAGCGCTCGCCGGACGCGCCGGGGTCCGGCGCCGCGGATACCGCTGAAGTCCAGTTTCCAAGTGCGAGTAACAGGGCGGCCAGACCGATCTGCCAATTTAGACGTTTCATAGACTGCCTCCGATTGTGTGGGTTTTGCCTAACTTCGTCCTCCCGGACTTGGGAATCAAGCCTCATTCCAGCCGAAGAAGGGCGCCAGCACGTTGCGTGAGACCCGCAGGGCGGACTGCCGGTCCGCCAGTTTGTGGCCGAAGGTGTCGTCTTCCACTTCGATGCAGACCGGCCCGCGATAGCCGACCGCGCAGAGTTCGGCCATGAATTGGTTCCAATTTATCTCGCCGTAGCCGGGTATGCGCGGCTGCGTCCAATTCTTCGGCACGGAAAAGATGCCGAACTCGTCCAGCTTGTCGCGGTGGATGATCATGTCCTTCGCATGAACGTGAAAGAGCTTCTTGGCGAATTCTCGCAGCGGACTGAGTGGATCCATCTGCTGCAAAATGAAATGCGAAGGATCGTAATTCAGGCCCAGGTTCTTTGAGGGGATATCACTGAACATCCGGCGCCAGATCACTGGCGTGGTGGCGAGGTTTTTGCCGCCGGGCCATTCGTCCTGCGTGAAGGCCATGGGACAATTCTCGATGCCGATGCGGATGCCATGATCCTCGGCGAAAGCAACGAGCGGGCGCCAGGTCTTGAGAAAACGCGGCCAATTATCATCCACGGATTTCGTCCAATCGCGACCGATGAAGCAGTTGACCGTCTGGAGGCCCAGCTTTTTCGCTGCGACGATGACCTTCTTAAGATGTTCGGTGATCCGGCGCGCAACGTCGGGATCGGGGTCGAGTGGATTGGGATAATAACCTAGGCCCGAAAGTTCCACCCCAAAATCACGGCACATGCCGTTGATGTCATCCGCTTGCGCTTGGGTAAACCCGGACACATCAAGGTGGGTGACCCCCGCAAACCGCCGATCCGCTTTGCCGACCGGCCAGCACATGACCTCCACGCAGCTGAAACCTTCATCGCGCGCAAAGGCCAGCACCTGTTCGAGCGAGAGATCGGGCAGAATGGCGGAGACGAAGCCGAGTTTCATTTACGGATGAAATTGCCGCACGGCGAGGAATCCGACGACTACAAAAATAACCAGCACGGCCAGTTGTGCGATTTGGAAGGGCGGTTCCTTTTGCGTGGGGGCTTTCGCCCGCAGGGCCGGGATTTTTTGGAAGCTTTGCACGACCAGCACGAATACGTTGAAATACTGTCCGAGCAGCGCGGTCACCACATAGATCCACCGCCAGGAACCCGCGAAATGTGCGGCATATTTTCCGTAAATCGCCAGCCCCAGCACGATCACCGACAAAAACCCCACCACATGCGAGGGCATGAGTTTCTTAACCGGAAACATGAACCCTGTCACGCTAGTCGCCATGGTGGTCACCAGAAAGAACAGGGTCCAGCTGTTCATGGGGTTGGAGTTCACCATTCCAACCATGACGACGAAACCCGCCGCGATGCCCAACAGGCTGATGATGACGTGAAAGATCGTAAAAGCTCGCAGCAACATAATTCCCTTTCCAGTTGGATTGTTTGTGGTTTGCCCGCGTAATCCTATTTCAAATGAGGTCATGACCATGCCTCAATCGTACGCGGGTTAACCGCCCCCACCGTAGCACACAAAACTTTCCTGTAAATAAAACGGTCCGGGAGACGGGCTGGCGCCCATCGGTCCCGGACGGGAAGACCAGGCAGGATGATTCAGGCGGGACTGGCTGCGCTCGCCGTTTCCGGTGTTATCTTGGCAAGTTTCAGCCGCGGCATCAGCGTCATCGCCACTACAAACAAAGCCAGGCCGATCATCGTGATGACCAGCCCCTGCAATTCCTTGTGAATGGCGACGGTCAGCGTCGCGGCTAGCACAACCACTGCTGGAAGAACGGTGCCCAACAAACCCAGGCGCGTGCCCATGATCGTCACGGCCCGGACGCCGATGATGACGAGCACGGCCGCGGAGGAAATGCCCATGGCGGCATTGAGCGGGATGAATTCCTGGGCGAAATACATGAGCGGATACGCGCCGGTGAACGTGCCGACGATGAGCAGCAACATCCATTTGTCCACGTTCGCAACCCGGTAGGCCCGCGAGATCAGTCCCAGGATTAGGCCAAAGAGCACGACGCTGGCCGGTCCGAGCCAGCTCAGCTCACCGAGCCGGTCAATCGGCGCGATGCCCAGCACATCCATGGAGATGGGACGGCCAAAGACCAGTTGTTTGTAATCCCATGTGTAGCTGGATTGCCCTTTAGTGTGGACGTATTTGGTGGGTTGAAGCGGCAGGTCGAGCATCCGGACATCCGACCCCACCGCGGTAAGATCGATATGGAACACATCCAGGATGCCGCTAACGGGTGTTTGCAGGTGATACAAGCCCTTGCCCGCGGCGGAATAGGCAATGGAAATGGCCACCGGTTCCACGGGCAGGGTGCCGGACCAGACCAATTTATCTCCCTGAATGGTTACGGATTCGCTGGGCCGCGAATCCACGGTTACCTCCAGGCCGGAAAGCGAAATGATCTGCGGCGGCAGCGGTAGCTGCACCTCGCATGGGCCGCCGGCGGGATTGCCAGCCTTGAATTTCGAAGTGAATTGAGCCGTGTAGATGGATTCCGCGTCGGAAGAGCCGACGCTAAGCGTGGGTTGAAGCAGCACGCTGGCGGAAAAATCCTTCAGCGTAGCCAGGGGTTGCCCGGCAGGGCGCCCGGGGGATGCGGCATTGGTTTCGGTGTGCGAGGCCGCGGCTTGCGCCACCGCGGAAGCGGATTTCAGGCGCATATTCATAGCCTTGGTTTTGGCGCGACTCAGCGCCGGTAGGAGCATGGCGGCGAGAACGGCGATGATCCCGATGACGACGAGAAGTTCGATCAGGGTGAAGGCGCGGGTTTGAATCTTCATGGTTACCTCGTGATTTTAAAGCGGACCACAACCAGGATTTATTCTGCCAAAGACCAGTGAGCATAGCCGCTGCCAAGGTGGAAAGGGCTCGATTTTCGGGCCAATTCCCATGGCACTCCCGCCTCGAAAGCGTGAATTTCACGCAATCTGCGCCGGCTTCACGCATCGGGAGAGTGAAATTTGAAGCTTGGAGCTTGCACCGGTTCTCTGGTTCTTGGTCCTTGGTCCTTGGCGCTTCCTCGCCATCCCTTAATCTCCCCGTTTCGTCCCATCCAACCCCGGTTTCGTATCAAGCAGGGCGCGAGGTGCGCAAATTTAGCGCACGCTCAGGCCAAGAAAGCTCAACCTTATGAAAACAAATCGTGGATACCAACGAAGGAGCCTGATCATTGCATCGGTCGTTTGTCTGGCGGCGTTTTCGGCGTTTGGCGAGGTTTTGAGTCCGCCCAGTGGGTCGCTGCAGATGATCCGTGCCACCAATAAGCACTCCGCCAAACTGACCCTGACGAACCTGGCCGACCAGGTATGGATCATCCAAAGTTCGAGCAACATGGTGAACTGGACGGAATACGGCGCCTGGAAAATCCACAACGGCATGTTCCAGCAAACGCTGACCGCCCCGACCGGTCCGCTGGGCCTTTATTTCCGGGCGTATTACGATGCCGCCCGGCAAAACATCCCGAGCGCCACGACCAACGCGCTTTTGCTCCCCGCCACGCCCTACAACTACGCCTCGCCGACGCTGCCGCCGAACTTCGCGAATCAGCCGATCCTCGGCCAGGACAACATGCCCGCGACGAATGTCACCTCGAACGCCGGCGCCACGCTGGGCCGGGCGCTGTTCTACGACAAACGACTCTCCACCAACTTTTCCGTCTCGTGCTCGTCCTGCCATCAACAAAAACACGGCTTTTCCGATTCCGCCAGGTTCAGCACCGGTTTCGGCGGCGGGCTCACCAGCCGCAATTCGATGGGCCTGAGCAATGCCCGCTGGTACCAGCGCGGCCACTTCTTCTGGGATGAACGCGCGAATACTTTGGAGGACCAGGTGCTGAAGCCGATTCAAAACGCCACCGAGATGGGCATGACGTTGGATCTCCTGACGAACCGCATCGCCGCCGAGCCTTACTACACAAACTTATTCACGCTGGCATTCGGCTCGCCGACCGTGACGACCAACCGCATTTCGCTGGCCCTGGCGCAGTTCGTCCGCTCCATCATTTCGGTGAAATCGAAATACGACGTGGGCGCGGCCACTGGCTTCGCCAACTTCACCGCCCAGGAAATCCAGGGCCGTCAAATCTTCCTCGGACAGAATGGCAGCCGCGCGACCTGCGCCGCCTGTCACGGCACGGACAATTTTGTTCCCGGTGCCGCTTTGAATAACAACGGCCTCGAATTTCCCTACGTGGATACCGGTGTGGGCGGCATCACCGGCAACCAGGCGGACAACGGCAAATTCAAAGTCCCCTCGCTTCGCAATATCGAGCTCACTACGCCTTACATGCACGACGGGCGTTTTGCCACGCTCGAGGAAGTGGTGGAATTCTACAATTCCGGCGTGGTGGATAATCCGAATCTCTCGCCGCCCTTGCGCACGCCCCCGGGCCCGGGCCAGCCGAACGGCGGAGTGCTGCGGCTCAACCTGACGCCCGATCAAAAGGCGGCCCTCGTCGCCTTCCTGAAGACGCTGACCGATACGAATCTCGCCACCGACCCGACTTTGTCCGATCCGTTCAATTATGGGAATTGATGGTTGTGGTTGATTCCCAAATGCAAACCCGGCCTGGGGCCCGGAAGCCCTCAGGCCGGGTGTTCATTCACCGGTTGGTCCGGTGCTAGCGAATCACTTTCACGCGATAATAGCGTGGTCCACCATTCGAGGATGCCGTGTCGGTGTAGGATTGTTTGCCTTCCTGACCGGGCGGATTGGGGTCCGTTTCGGCGGCCTCGTCGCGTTCAATATCAACGAACGGCTGGCTCAAATCGTCGGTTGATTCCACGCGATAGCGCACGCCGCCGACCGAGGTCCACGCGACCGTCACCTGGCCGTCCTGCGTGTGAATGTCGAAGATGTGAAACACCGAAGCGGCGTTGGTGGGATTGGTGCCGGCAAGATATTCCGCGAGGTTGCTCTGGCCATCACCATCGTCGTCGGCGTTCGGATTGTGGACGCCATACAGATTTTCCCACGCGTCGGGCAGACCATTGTGATCGAGGTCCGCGATGGACGTCTTCGAGAAGGTTGAGGTGGTATTGAGCCGCCATTGCGGGCTGGTGCCGTAATCGCCGTTGTCGCCGGTCACGGTCACATACCAGTCATAGAACTTGCTCGCGGCCATGGTGGACCATACGGCCGCGCTATTTGCTCCCGGAGTGACGCCCGTGTTGGTCTTGATGCCGGAATACGAGGTGCCCGAACTGCCGTTGCCATAAGGCTGCATATTGTAAGTGAAGGTGAACTGGCTGTCCGAGTCCGTCTCGTAAGTGTCGGTCCAGGGCGAATAGGTCTTGATGCTCACCAGGTTGTTGCTCGGCGAGAAGTACATCAGGCGCATGAGCCCGTTGCCGCCGTTGAAGCGCCCCTGGTAATCGGACACCAGCGTGCGCATGGTGTGGCCGCTGAAGGTATCGCTGCGCGAGCCCTCACCGCCGCCGGAGAACACATGCCCGCCCAGCATCAGGAAGAAATTCTGATTTGGCTTGAGGGCAGTCCAGATCGCATCTCCCTGGGTGCTGAGGTTGCTCGGCGTTGAATCACTGCCCGCATGATGTGTCTCCACGATGACGCGGCGTTTCGGATTCGCCGCAATGGCCGCATTCGCCCAGTCGAGGACGCCCGACCCATAACGGCCGTACTCAAACGAGATGACCATGAAATCCAGTCCGCCCGCGCTGAAGAAGTCGTAGAAGCTGTCATTGTTCCCTCCATAGTGATCAATGTAGTACGACTTGCCGGAGAAATGGCTCACGCCGAAGAAGTTGTTGTAGTTATCGGTCGTGCCGTCCGGGTCGCCGTTGGGCGTTTGATCGTGGTTACCCACGGAGACGCCGTAAGGAATGCCCTCGAGCAGCTTCGTGCCCGCCTGGTCTTCGAGGCGATACATGGCGTTCGTCGCATTGCGCCACTCCGTGAGATTCGGATTGCCGTCCTTGTCGTCGCCGTTCTGGACGCAATCACCCAAATGGCAGACATACGCGACATTGTCCGAAACCCGATGGCTCACGATCCAATCCGTCTGCGCGAACCACATCTCTTTCACGGCGTCACCGCTGCCGGCGGCTTCGCGCGCGTAATTTTGCGTGTCGGGCAACACGGCCACACAGAAATCCACGCCGGGTCCGGGCTTCGGCGCAATGTGCCCGTTGAAGGTCACCGTCACATTGCCGGGCGCGGGATTGGTGACGTTGACCGTGAGCGTCGGCGCGCTGGAGATATCCGTGCCGCTGGCCGGCGAAATCAGCGTGGCCGACGGTCCCGGGATGAAGACGAAGGAAACCATCGGCACCGTGATCGCCTGCAGACCAAGTCCCGGCAGATCGCGGGTCTGAATGTACCAACTGTTTCCCTTGGCTTCATAACTCAGAATGTTGTCGGCGTTGCCGCCGTTGCCGCCTTCTGCCGAAATGACCAGCACGCCGGAAGACGGATTGTAGCCCGGAATCGTCAATTGGCAGATGCCGCTCGCCGGATTCGACACCGTGAATCGGGGTGAAGCGCCGCTGTAGGCGTCAATCGTGCCGTCGCCGTTGATGCGGCCGGAGATGACCGACATGTTGGTTTTCGGAATGAACACGAACGCCACCGGAGTTTGCTCATAGACCGCGCCGTCGGTGCCGTTGTCGTGCGCGTAGATGGTCCACGTGCCGTCCGTATTCGCCTTGGACAAAGCGTAGTTGTTGTTGTTCGCCCCGGCGGACACCAGCAGCACCCCGTCGGTCTGCGAATTAATGCCTAGGTTCGTCAGGTTCACCGTGGACACCCCGCCGCCGTTGTCCTTGAACTGCGTTCCCAAATTAATACCCGACGATGCCACGAGCAGGTTATTCGCGCCACCGTTGGTGCCGCCGGAATTGCGCGCGTAACCACCGTACCATTTGTTGTAGGGGAAATAAGCGGCCGCGAGGTCGATGTTGTATTCCGAGCCGTCCTCGGCGCTGGCAATGGGAATGATATAGCCGTCCGTCGCCTGGTTGATCGAGGAGGTGCAAAAGTTTGTGCCCGAGAGTTCTCCGTGATCACGGCCGTTATCCGCCACGCAACTCATCAGGACGCCGTTCGCCGGATCGTCGCTGCCGTCGGCTCCGACCATTACCGTGGCATCGCCGCGGCTCGACCCGTCGCGCATCGCGAACCCGTTCAGCGAGAGGACGGTCGAGAAAGTCACCGAGTTCGTCGTGTTCGCCAGGTCGTTCTCGACGACCGCAATCGTCGCCGCGGCAATCCCGTGCGCCGGATAATACACGCGGAGGATGATGTTGCCGGAACCTTCCACCAACTTCGCCGCCAGTCCCGCGACCAGGCCGGATCCCGTGATCGAAGGCGCGGCGTTGAACGAACCGGATTTCGTGCCGGTGTAAGTCATCAGCGTGTAATCGCCCACATCGAGCGCCGCGCCGCCGACGCTGACGCTCATCACGTTGGCGTTGAGCGTGAGGTTGCCGGACACAGCGATCTTGCCCACGCTGCCGAGACCTTGGTTTAGCAGCAGCGAAACCGCCGCTCCCGAGGCGAGCGTCAGATTCCCGCTGACCGTCGCCGTGCCGGAATTTCCATTGCGCGCGAGCGTCTGACCCGACTTGATACTGTACCCCGCCGCCGAGATGTCCAAGGTCGTAGAGTTGGCCAGCGTGATGGTCGGCGAATTGGAGATCGAACCACCCGCGCCGATGGCCAGCGTGCCGGCGCTGACGGTGGTGTTGCCTGCATAAGTATCATTTCCCGTCAGCGTCAACTTCGCGCTGCCCGTCTTCGTCAGGCCGCCGCTGCCGCTTAGAGCCTGGCCGACTGTGACATCGGACACCGCTTCAAACGTCAGCCCACCCGTGCCGATTTGCGCGGTATTCAGCCCCGTGAAGAAAGTGCTGCTCGCGCCGGAAGCGGTCCGGAGCGTGGTGTTGTCGAAATACATCGAGGCCACGCCGCCGCCGGTATTCTTGCGAATCAACAGCGCTTCAATGGTGCCGTTGTTGTTGCTGTAAACACCCGAGCCCGCGCCCGAATCGCTGAAGCTCAAGGTGCAGCCGCTCACCGTGCCGCCTACTTGGTTTAACAAGCCCGTTGAGCCCGCCGCAAACGGCAGGCAGAGTACTCCGCCCGCCATCGTGAGCGTGCTGTTATTGATATCGAGCCGCGCGGTATTCGCGTTCGCGCTGTCGCCCACGCGCAGATTTCCCGCGGAAACAGTGAGCGATAGCGTCGCGCCATTCGTGAGGCACGCCTGCCCGCCCGCGCCCGTGGCTTGCGAACCTATCCGCAGTCCGCCGCGCGACGTGATGGTGCCACCTTCCACAATCAGTTTGCCTTCGTTGACGTTGATCGCCGGGTTGGCGGTCGTCGTCTGCCCGATGCCGAGCGTGCCTTTGAGCCGCAGCACCCCGCCACCTTGAATGCTGTGGTCACCCAGCACTTCCACCGAGTTGGCGTTGTCGAGCGTCACTTCGCTTACGGAAGCAATGCTCCACGTCTTGTTCACCGTCGTGTCCCAGGCGAGCCCGCCTTTGAAGGTATTCACTCCCGCGAGATTGGTGATCGCCCCCGTGTTCGTGACCGTGTTGCCATACAGCGCGAAACCGCCGTTGTTCAACGTAATCCACGGCACCGCCAATCCGCTGATGTTGTTCGTGTTCGTCTGCCGCGTCGTTCCGTTGAAAACCAGCCGGCTCCCGCTCGTCGGCGCCAGGCCCGCCCAATTCGCCGCGCTGCTCCAATTCCCATCCGCGCCGCCGCCCGACCAGATGCGCGGCGGGTCGTACACTTGCAGGCTGATCTGCCCGGCGGATTCCACGAACTGCATCGCCATGCCGGTGGCGATCCCCGCTCCGGTAATGTTTGGCGTTGCGTTGAACGAGCCCGTCTTCGAGCCCGTGTATGTGACGAGCGTGTAGGTCCCGACGCCCAACGCCGAACCGCTGACATTGAGCGACAACGTATTCCCATTCAGAGTGAGATTTCCGGCCACGTTGAGCGCACCGACCGATACGCCGCTGCCATTGCCTTGCAGCGAAAGCGCCGCGCCGGACGCCAGCGTCAGCGCGCCGTTTACCACGTTGGTGCCGGAGTTCGCACTGAGCGCCATCGTCTGTGCCGCGCCCACGGAAAAGCTCGTGGCCGAAGTATCGAGTGTCGTCCCGCTCGCGAGCGTGATGAGGGGCGAGTTCGCGATGCTGCCACCTGATCCAATCGCCAGTGTGCCAGCGTTGATCGCGGTGTTGCCAGAGTAAGTATTCGCACCGCTCAAAGTCAGCGTGCCCGCGCCCTGTTTCACAATGCCGCCACTGCCCGAAATCACTCCCGCGAACGACGAAGAACCCGCCCCGCCCACGGTAAGTGTCGCGCCACCCAACGCAATCTGAGCCGCGCTGTTCGCCGCGCTGATGGACAGCACGGTTTCGCTGTTGCCATTCAAATCCAGCAAACCACTCCCGGCCACAGTCACGGCGCTGGTATCCGGAATTAGGTTGGCTGCCGTGAGTCGCGCTACGTCCGCGCCCGCGCCACCGGAGTCATCGCCCACCATCAGGTCGGCAGGCACCGCATTCACGCCGGCTGATTTGCCGAGCAAAAGCGTGCCGGCATTGACAGTGGTCGTGCCGGAATACGTGTTCGCACTAGCACCCGAAACCGTGAGTGTGCCGGTGCCCGCTTTGGTGAATCCACCCGTCCCGCTGACGGCTCCTGAGAGAATTACGTTCGTCGTGCTCGAAATTGTCACCGTGCGCGCGGCCGCGCCGAGGTTCACGCCGCCTGACAAAGTGAACAAGTCACTGCCGCCAATCGAAAAATCACCGCCCGCCGTGATCGCCCCCGACAAGCTCCGCGTCCCGCCGCTGCTGCTCAACGTGCCGCCGTTGATCGTGATCGTTCCGCTGCCGAGCGCCGAATCATTGCCGGCCGCGAGCGTCCCGGCGTTCAACACCGTCCCGCCGCTGTAGGAATTCGCTGCGGTCAGCGTGAGCTGCGACGCGCCCGTCTTGACCAGCGTGCCTGCGCCGGCCAAAGCCTGCCCCACGACGACATCCGTCGTCGCATCGAACGTCAATCCGCCCGACTGAATCTCCGCCGAGTCCAACCCGCTGAAGAATGCGTTGCTCGCCCCCGCCGCCGTTCGCAGCACCGCGTTGTCAAAATGAATTTCCGAAACACCGCCCGCTGTCGTCTTCTTGATTTGCAATGTCGTGAGTGTGCCGTTCTTGTTCGTGTAAAGTCCTTTGCCCGCGCCCGCCTGATTGTAGTTCAGTACGCCACCGGAAATCGTGCCGCCGGTCTGGGACACAATTCCCGTCGCTCCCGCCGCGTAGGGCAGGGCCAGGTTGCCGCCTGCCAGCGAAAGCGTGCCGCTGCTGAGCCCCAGCCACGCTGTGACCGGGTTGTTCGTATCGCCCACGTTCACATTCGCCGTCGAGGCCGTCAGATTTAATTGCGCGTTATTTGTCACGTACGCCTGCGCGCCCGTGCCGGTGGTTACGGCGCCGATGCGCACATTGCCGCGCGTGTTCACCGTGCCGCCGTCCACGATCAGCTTGCCCTCTTTCAGCAGCACATTCGGATTTGCGCTCGTGGCCTGGCCGATATTTACAGTGCCGTTGACTCGCAACGTGCCAGCCGCGACCAGAGAATGATCTCCATTCACTTCGACGGTCGTCGTGTTCGCCAGCGCTACCTCAGTGCCGCTCGCCACGTGCCACGTCTTCGCCGACGTCCCGGCCCAAGCCATCCCGGCCTTCACCGTATTGACGCCGCTCAAGTTTGTCACCGAAGCGGTATTGGTGAACGTATTGCCATTCAAAGTAAACCCACCGCTGTTCAGCGCCACCCACGGCACGGAAAGTCCGCTGATGTCGTTGGTGTTGTTCTGCCGGGTCGAGCCGTTGAAAATCAGCGTGCTGCCCGTCACCGGCGTCGCGCCACCCCAGTTTGCCGGTGTGCTCCAGTTGTTGTCCGTGCCGGCGCCGCTCCAGATGCGCGGGCCCGAATTCCATGTCAGCGTGAAATTGTCATAGTTCACATTGCCCGCGTCCGGCGCCTGGTCCCACATGATGATGCGCCCCGCGCCGTTCAACCGCCAACCGGTTCCCGCCAGATCGGAATCGCTCGCCGTGTCGTAAAACCACGTGCTGCCGCCATCCAGCGAAAGCTGCACCCGCGAATGATAACCCGAGCTTTCCGAGCCCGCATCGGTCACGCGCATCGTGATGGTGATGCTGGTGCTGAAGGTGTTCGCGCCCATCGTGAGGATCACGCTGTTGAGGTCCGCGCCCAGTCCTGAGGCGGCGGTGTCGATACGCTTGCCGATCACATAATTGTTGTCCGCGGCGTTGACGCGATACACCTGGAAACCAAAAGCCCACGTGGTCGCATCACCCTCGACCGTCCCCAGTGCGAACGAAAACCGTTGTATCCCCGCCGAATTGTTCACCATCGCGATCGACAGATCGTAGCTCGCCGGATTTGACGACGAAGCCAGCCCGGTCCCCAGCGACGAGGCGAAATCAAATGGATTCGTCCCGTCCGCCGACAGCACAAACCGCCCGGGGTTCGGCGCCGACGTCACGCGCAGTTTGCTGGACGTGATCGTGAAGGCCGTGTTGGTCTTTGTGAACGTGGATATGTAACGCAGGTTCGCGGCCGCGGTGCCGGTGAGCCGTGTGGTGGGCGGGTTGATGCCGGTATTGACGCCGTTGTTCAGGGCGAAACCGGAACCGGTGCCTGTGACATTATAATTGTCGCTTACAATGACGGTGCCGGCGTGGAGCGAGCCAAGCGTGGCAAGCAGAGAGATGATGGTGCTGAGGGGTTTGGGGGACTTCATGATCGTATTCAAGTTGACTCCCGTAAAGGCACTACACGATCAGCCCGCGGCGAACGAAGACACCACGAGCATGCGGTCGGCCGTATACGGTCGGGTTTCTTGTGCTACGCGCGCTAAGAAAACAGAAAATCGCGCGGGTGTTAATACCCGCAAATGAGGGTGAGTAGGTGACAATTGCGTGACGCGCGAAAGCTTCAAGGACCAAACTCCCAGCACCAAGTGGACGGCAAACCTCCAATGCCAGACGTCAGTGCCACTTGCCAAGCGGCCATTCAGTATTATGCTTTTCACAGAAAGCACCCCTTATTATGAACCAAACCATTCGAACCGTCCTGCTGGGCCTGTTTGCGTGCGCATGGATCACTGCTGCCGCGGCGGCCGACACCGATAAACCCAAAGTCTTCTGGAAAGCCAAAGGCGATCTGGAGGAAGCCTGCTCCTGCAACGCGCCGTGCCCGTGCTGGTTCATGGCCAAGCCGTCGCGGATGACCTGCAACGGCATGCAGATTCTCTTCATCAAGAGCGGCCGCTACGGCAAGACCTCGCTGGATGGGCTCGCCCTCGCGCAATTCGTCCAAAGCCCCGAGGGCAAAAGCATGTTTGAATCGGTCGGCAATTGGAATGTCGACATCCTTTACATTGACGAAAAAGCGAACGAAGACCAACGCGCCGCATTGCGCGACATGGCCGGACATCTTTTCCCGCCCGGCGGCAAGGAGCGGATCTATAAATACGTGCCCACCTCGCGCAAAATCGAAGGCGACGAGCATACCTGCACCGTGGGCAATGTTTCCGTATGTGCCGGCCACCTGGTTGAAGGCGGTTACGCGGGCGTGCCGAAGGTGGTGAACCCGCCCCTCGCCGATCCGACGCACAAGGAATATCTCCAGGGCCAGACCACCAAGTTCACCTACACCGACGCCAAGCAGGATTGGGACTACCAGAACTCCAACTACATGCGCAACGAATTCGACGTCACCAGCCGCGAGTACGAGAAATACGAAGCCGACTTGCAGAAGAAGCTCGCCGCGATGCAAAAGGACGCGAAGTAAGCGAAAGCAGACCCCTCTCGGTATCGTCTTTGACTTCCGTCGCTTTCATCCCGAAGGGATGACATAAAGTAGCCGGTGGTCGTTCCCAGTCTTCGAGGAACGACCACCGGTCACTGGTCTCAAAACTCCCCGCATCCGAAAAGGATGCCACCTCTTCCAATTTTAGAACAAAATCCATTTCCACCCTTAAGCTCCCATCTCCTCCCCGCCTTCAACTCATGGCACTCACTGATTCACTCCCTCTTTCTTGACTTCCACCCCATTCGTGTCATTCTACGTCCGGAGGAAATTCCCGCCCGGGAATCGCCGGTTGATTCAGTCGATTCTTCACGCGGGCGCAACCAGGGAAATTCAACTTGCAACCTGACGTATGACGGTCATGCCGGCCAGCCCTTTGCGGAGATACAGTTCTTCTCCCTCGCCTCGCCTGTGTCCCTCCCCCTCCCGGAGCGCGGCTGTCCTCAGCCGCAGTGCGTCCGAAGCGCTTGAGATTTGTCATTACCAGAGCCACCCCGTGGCCTTTCGGAAGCTTCTTGTTGAAGCCCCCGTCCCGCCCGAGTCAAACCCGGCTTGCCGCGTCGTAGCGGAGCGAAGACGGGTCAAACCGAAAAAAATTATGAAGGCTCATTGCCGACAGATTTTTTCTTCAACCTGCAACCTGCAACTTTCAACCTTCCCCCTGTGCCAGCTATTGCCATCGAAAATCCACCTATTGCCACCTAATGCCAGCTATTGCCACCATGACTTTTTCATCCACCGGTCCCACCGGTCCCGAAAAAACACCAAAGAACACGAAGAGAACAGCAAAAGAACACTCAAGGGACGCCCAAAGAACACTCAAAGCACACGAAAAAACACCAAAGAACACCTAAAAACACTTAAAGAACAACCTCTCGCGGGGGGCCCCATCACCCGTCTGCTCCGGCTACCGGTCCAAAACTTCCAACCTGCCTGCCGCGTCCCGCTCTGAGCCGGACGGATAACCCTCAACCCAACACTGCCTATCGCATTTTATCGCATTCCCATTCAGGTGGGGCGCGCCACTCCGTGCGCGCCGTCGTCCGAGCACCGCAGCTCCACCGTCACCCATTTAACACCCCACAACCCAGTCCGCGCCCTGCCGCCGCATCTTTTGAATGGCTCCCGCTTCCCTGGTGTCTATACTACGGTCCGACAAAGTTGGCTGTTTCACACGTACATATGAACCGGAACGCATCCAATTCTTTGCGCCTTTTTTCGCGCTTTGGCTTTATTTCACTCGGCTTTGCTCTCCTGCTGCCGGGCGTTTCCTTGCGTGCTGCGGGCCAGCTGCGCCCCGATCTCACCGGTAACGTAACCGACAGCGCCGGCCAACCCGTCAAGGACGCCCAGGTGTTCATCTACACCGCCGGCCCGAAGGAAGGCGCGGGCGTGCTTTGCCCCTCGTGCTATGCCGATTGCCGGAAGAAAGCCGCGACCGACGCCGAGGGCAAATTCAAGATCGAGAGTCTGGATCCTGCGCTGATCTTTCGCGTGCTGGTGGTCGGCAAAGATTCCCAGCCTCAATTCGTGGGGAAGGTGGATCCGGCCGTAAAACCGCTTTCCATCACGTTGAAAGCCGCCAAGACCTCCGATTCACCAAAGCAACAATTGCATGGCCGCGTGCTGGATCCCGAGGGCAAGCCGATCGCCGGCGCGGTCGTGAATATCCGTGGTGTCAAATACGGCGAAAGCACTCACTTCGGCGGTAATTCGGAAGTGGACCCCGTCGCCGTGAGCGATGAGAACGGCGAGTTCGTCATCCGCAGCACCAAGGATTTTGACGGCGCTGGCCTGGACATTGAAGCCCGCACGCTGGCGAAGGGTGTCTTTCCGACGCAATCAAGCGGAACGAACATTCACGTTTTTAAACTGAGCGAAGGCGCCACGCTCACCGGGCGCCTGGTCAAGGACGGCAAGCCGCTGGTGGGGAAGGAAGTAGGCCTCGCCGGTGTGAATCGGGAGTCGTCGGTATTCGTTGGGGAATTTTCCGTGGGCACGGACAAGGATGGCCGGTTCACGTTCGTGAATATGCCGGCCGAAACCGAATACCAATTCTACGGCATCATGAAGTCCCTGGGCCAGGACGGGGCGGTGGGTTCGCGCAAGCTGCGGCTGGCGGAGGTGGGGTCCACGAAAGATCTCGGCGACGTGGCGGTGCAGCCCGGGCTGATACTGGCCGGGAAACTCAAACTGAGCGACGGAAAGGCCCTTCCAGCGAAGACCCGCGTGATGCTGAGTCGTGCCGAGGCTTGGGACAATGCGCAGGCCGTCTTGGACGCAGATGGCAGCTTTCGTTTCGTGGGCGTGCCCGCCGAGGAAGTTGACGTGAGCGCGAATGTGAAGGGCTACCGGCTTTCCGCGCGCAACGCGAGCCTGGATCCTTCGGGAGGTTACGCGCTGGTTGGCAGAATGAAATCGAGCAAGACGAACCTGGTCGTGGAGCTCGAACCGGGCGAGCGTCGCCCGTGGGAGTCGGGCAATTACGAGGCCCGCGAAGCAATCCGCCAGGAAGTGCTCCGCGGCGCGGAGGGCGGACCGGCTCCGAAGGGAGACATTCAGGTCACGGGTACGGTCGTGGACGCCGAGACCGGGAAACCCTTGCCGACGTTTACGGTCACCGAGGGCCGCGAAGATCGAAACATGCGTGTCATGGCCTGGCTGGAATCGCGGGCGATTGAATTTACCAACGGGACTTTCGAAGTTTCGTTCAACAAACAGGGCAGCACTCCGGCCTTGCTGGTCGAAGCGGAGGGATACTTGCCGCAAGCTTCCGGCCCGATCGGGATCGCGACGACCAATCTCACTTTCTCACTAATAAAGGGCCATGGACCGGGCGGTGTGTTGCTCGACCCCGCCGGGAAACCGCTGGCCGGCGTGGAGGTGTATCTCACCGACATGAAGAACGGCGTCTATGTGGAGGGCGATCCGCCGAAGGTGCGCGCCGATATTTACCGCGGTTCCAAACACGTCCCCACGGACACAGCCGGGCGATTTTCCTTCAAAGCCATGGAAGGCGCGCACTCAATCATCGTCGTGGCCAACGAGGGATTCCTCGAACAGCGAGTCAGCGAACTCAAGGACGGCACTGAGCTCCGGTTGCAGCCCTGGGGACGAGTGGAAGGCCGGTTGCTGATCGGCACCAAGCCGGGCGCGGGCGAGACCGTGCACCTGTGGCCGGCCCACGTGCCCTACGAGGATTATCCGCGCCAGTCGTCGGCGCTGAATCTTTTTGCGAAAACCCAGACCGACACCAATGGAAATTTTGTCTTCGCCCACGTGCCGCCGCTGCGGGTGGAAGTGTACCACGAGCCCAAGGTTCGCGATGGCAATATGGGCATCACGCCGATGTCGCAGACGGAGAAGTTTGCGGTCAAGGCGGGCGCGACCAATCACCTGACACTGGGCGGGCGCGGACGCCCGGTGATCGGGAAATTCGTGGTGGAGGGATACGAGGGCGAAATCAACTGGCGGGCTGATGTGCAAAGCCTCGAAACGGTTCAGACCTCCCCGCCCGAGTTGCCCGACTTCAGCGGCATGATGAAGGACTTGGGCCCGCGGTTTCAGTCAGCCACCACTGATGAGGAAAAGGCCGCCGTCAAAGCGGAATACGATCGCAAGCAGGCGGAGTATGCGCAAAAGACGCGCGATTTCTACGCGAGCCCGCCGGGTTGGGATTATTATGCCGGCCAGCATCGCTACGCGCTGAATTTCGCGAAGGACGGTTCGTTCCGTATCGACGACGTGCCGGGCGGCAAATACCGGATGCGAATTGACCTGCGCGAAGCCGGCGAGAATCGGTTCTCAGCGCCCCGCATCGCCAGCTTGCAAAAAGAAATCGAAGTGCCCGACGCTCCCGGAGGCCGAAGCGATGAACCGCTGGACTTGGGCACCATCGAACTGCAGTCGCGCAAAAGTTTGAAAGTCGGCAAAGCCGCGCCTGATTTCGAAGTGAAGACGCTCGACGACAAGACCATCAAACTTTCCGACCTGGCCGGCAAATACGTGCTGCTCGATTTCTGGGCCACGTGGTGCGGGCCCTGTGTGGCGGAGACGCCCAGCCTCAAGGCCGCGTACGATGCCGCCAAAGACGACCCGCGCTTCCAGATCGTCGGGCTCAGCCTCGATCAAAGCGCCGACGCGCCGCGCGCTTACGCGAAGAAAAACGGCATCCAGTGGACGCAGGGATTCCTGGGTGACTGGTCAAAAGCGGACCTGCCCAATCGCTACGGCGTGGAGGGCATCCCGGCAATTTTCCTGATCGGTCCGGACGGCAAAATCATCGCCACCGGGCTCCGCGGCGAACAAATCAAGGAAGCCGTCCTGGCCGCGCTGAAGAAATCCTGACCCTGCCGCCGCGGTGAAGCGTCTGCCTCTTCACCTCAGCGGCTACCGTCACGGCTTCATGCCCTCCACCACGATTTTTCCCACCGCCGGAATGATATCGTGGTTGTTCGCATGACCTGTCGTAAAAGTCACCAGGACAAATTTCGCCCCGTTCGGGAGTTCCACATAAGCCGCATCATGCCGCGACTCGCTCGTCCAGCCGGCCTTCGACCACAACTTCGTTCCCGCCGGCAACGCCGGCGCGGTGAACGCATGCGCTTGATCGCCTTTTTCTCCCACGCCCGGCGAAGGGTCGCGCTTCAGCAGTTCCATCATCTCTCTACTGCGCTTTTCGTTGACCGCCTTTTTCGTGACGATCTCCATCAGCAACCGCGCCGTGGCGTCGGTGGTGAGCCAGTTGCGATGGTTCGGTTTGAGGACGCTTACGGATTGCATCTCCCGTCCATAAGGCCCCTCGCACCAAGGCTTCCGATTCACGTTGATATTGGTGTAACCCAGCGAAACAAAATAGCGGTTCACCGCGTTGCGCTTGTCGCACCACGCCTTCAATTCCTCCGGCGACATCTCCGGCCCGCTGGTGGTTTCCGTGAGCGAATCCACAATCAACCCGGTCGCCTCGTTCAGCGAATCCACGATCATATCCCGCATCGCGCGGCGAAGCTCCTCCGTGTCCTTCACCTTGCCGTCTTCCATCCAGCGATGAATCGCATCGAGGTAGAACAGCTTGATGACACTGGCCGGATAGATTTGCTCACCTCCGCGAAAGGAAGCGCGCACGGGTTGCGCCGGATCGGACAGATCAATCAGCGTGATGGCGAGCTGGTTCGTTTCCAGCTTTTCTCCGGCGAATTTGGCGAGCGTCTCGCTGGCGGCGCGGTCCACCAGCTTCTGAAGTTGTTCGGAAGATTGCGGCGCGGCGGTTGTGTTCACGGCGGAAAAAGATAACAAAGTCAGGCTAAGGAAGAGAGCGCTTAGTGTGCGGTTCATGGCCGGTAGTGTGAGAAATCGCGCGGGAGTGGGTCAAGGAATGGAAAGAGGCAGTGTTAAGATTGGCTTTTCTTTGAAGACTCGCCTCGTATGTTCCTCCAAAAAGGTTCCGACGTGACCGATAAGAAACCCAGCGCGCCCCGCTCAGACACGCTATTGCTGCAAGCGTGCGTTGATGGAGCTCTGTCCGTGGTCCGACAGCGGATTGCCGCGGGGGCCAACGTCAACGCCGGCCGGAAAGACAACCGGCCACCCCTCGAAACCGCCGCCCGTTGCGGGCATTTGGCTGTCGTCAAGGAACTCCTGGCGGCTGGCGCGGACATCAACCAAATCGCCAGCGTGAATTGCGATGCTTTGCCGGGTACAGCTCTGATTGGAGCGATCAAGCAGAAGCAGTTCAAGGTGGCGCTCGAGTTGGTCCAGGCGGGCGCTTCGGTTTCCCTGGAGCCTTACCCCGGCTGCAACGCAGCTTCAGAAGCGGCGCTTGTGGCAATGTCATTGCGTTGGGGGTGTGGGGTAGCCGGAAGTCAGATCACAGGCATGCTCGAATCGGCGGGCGAAATGAAGCAGCCGGATGCGACGTTCGAAGATTGGTTCGGTTTTCTGAAACTGGCCGTGGCCGCCGGCGCCAAAATGAATGATTACTGCCTCTGGAAATCCTGCCAGTTGGGATGCTCGGAAGTCGCGCTTTATCTGATTGCGATCGAAGTGGATGTCAACGTGGCGCCCCACCGCGTGACCGCGCTCCAGGAAGCCATCGTTCGTGACCTGGACGACGTGGCCCTGGCGCTGGTTGCCGCGGGAGCGGATCCCAATCTGAAAGGTGACTTTCAACCGCCGCCGCTCGAATTGGCCTTGGAAAAAGAAAAGCATCGAGTCATCCAGGCTTTGCTGAAAGCGGGCGCGAAACCGGCGCAGACTTGAGCCTTCCAAAGTTCACGCTTTTCGTTTGCCCCCCCAGACTTCAGTCTTAACAAGAATGAAATCGTTTGTCTTCTCTCTGCTTATCCTGGGAATCAACTTTGCCGGTCTTGCGGCGGAAACGGCGCCCGCCAAACCCAACATTCTCTTCATCGCCGTGGATGATTTGCGGCCGGAACTGGGTTGTTACGGCAACCCGATCATCAAAAGCCCAAACATAGACCGGATCGCGAAGTCGGGCGTGGTGTTTCAGCGGGCGTATTGCCAGCAGGCGGTGTGTTCGCCCACCCGGTCGAGCCTGCTGACGGGAACCCGGCCCGACACGACGAAGGTCTGGGACCTGAAAACGCATTTCCGCAAGGCGCTGCCGGATGTGGTGACGCTGCCGCAGTTGTTCAAGAACAACGGCTATTTCACGCGGGGCATGGGCAAGATTTACCACCACGGCTACGACGATCCGCCGTCGTGGTCGGTGCCCTGGCTGAATCCGCGTGGAGAGTCCTACGGCCTGCCGGAAAACCGAAACCTCGTGAGCAAGAAGCGATCGGAGGCGCTGGCGAGCGGCAAAAACGAGGATGAGATTGTTGTCATCAAAGGCCTGCCCTTCGAAGGGGCGGACGTTCCCGACAATACTTTTCACGACGGCGCGCTTGCGGACGAGGCGATTGCGGCGCTCAAGGAATTAAAGCAAAAGCAACAGCCGTTTTTCCTCGCGGTGGGCTTCATCCGGCCGCATCTGCCCTTCGTGGCGCCGAAGAAATATTGGGACCTGTATGACCCGGCGAAGATCGCGTTGGCGCCCAACCCGTTCCGGCCGAAGGACGCGCCGGAGTACGCCATTCTCGACGGCGGTGAATTGCGCGGCTACGAAAACGTCCCGAAGGGACATCTGCCCGATGATCTCGCGCGCCAGCTCAAGCATGGCTACTACGCCGCCGTCAGCTACATGGACGCGCAGGTCGGCAAAGTGCTCGATGAACTGGACCGGCTTGGGCTCACCAAAAGCACGATCGTGATTTTGTGGGGCGACCATGGTTGGAAACTGGGCGAGCATGACGCCTGGTGCAAACACAGCAATGTGGAGAACGACACCTGGGTGCCGTTGCTGATTTCCGTCCCCGGCATGAAGAATGCCGGCAAAAGCACGCGCTCGCTCGTCGAATTCGTGGATATTTATCCCACCCTCGCGGAGATGGCCGGCCTGCCGTTGCCGAAGCATCTGGAAGGAACGAGCTTCCGGCCCGTGCTCGACGACTTGAGCCGGCCATGGAAGAGCGCGGCCTTCAGCCAGTATCCACGCCCCGTGAACGGCAAGCAGCTCATGGGCTACTCGATGCGCACGGACCGCTACCGGTTCACCGTCTGGGTCCACCGCAATGATCATTCGAAGGTGGAGGCGGTGGAGCTGTACGACGAGAAAACCGATCCTCAGGAAAATGTGAATATCGCCGGGCTGCCGGAAAACAAAGCATTGGTGACCGAGTTGCAAGCGAAACTCAAGGCAGGCTCAGGCTGGAAGGAAGTGCAGCTCGAAATGACGAAGGCCAAATGAGCGAAACCAACCGGGCAGGAGAGCTGAAATTCAGCGACTCAGTACGGTTGCTCCCGCCGCCGGGCGCGTGACGAAGAGAGTCGGTTTTATTTTTGTCCGCTTTTCGTACTCCACCGCCAGTTTCGCTGATATCGCCGTCACCACGGACGTTTGCACGAGCGCCACGGCGCAGCCGCCGAAACCGCCGCCGGTCATCCGGCAACCGATCACCCCGCCAGCCTCGCCAATACCCTCGGCGATTTCGACCACGGCATCCAACTCGGCGCAACTGACTTCGTAGTCGTCGCGAAGCGAGTTGTGGCTGGCATACATGAGTTTGCCAAAGCTGGCCCAATCGGCGGCGCGGGCCGCGGCAGCAGCCAGCGTGGTCCGCTCGATCTCGCCCATGACATGGCGCGCGCGCCGAAAGACGACATCACTGAGTTCAGCGCGTTTGGCCGTGAGCAGAGCGGTGTCGGCGTCGCGCAGGGACCGCACTCCCAGCTTGCCGGCGGCTTCCTCGCATTGCGATCGGCGTTGCGCGTATTCACCGCCCGTGAGTTCATGCTTCACGTTCGTATTGATGATTAGCACGGTGACGGCGGGATCGGTCAACGGAACGAGTTCGGTCTCGTATGAGCGGCAATCGAGCAGCAGCGCATGACCTTCACGGCCCATGACGGAAATGGCCTGGTCCATGATGCCGCAGGGAACACCGGCAAATTCGTGCTCGGCTTTTTGCGCGAGGAGCGCCTTCTGCATCGGGTCCATCGACTTGCCCGTCATCGTCTCCAAAAGCGTCGCGGTGGCGACTTCCAGCGCGGCGCTGCTGGAAAGCCCGCCGCCGAGCGGCACGTTGGACTGAATCAGCGCATCGAAACCAACCAGGTTCACGCCGCGCGCGAAGAATCCCACAATGACCCCCATCGGGTAATTGTGCCAGGAACCCTTCGGCGCGGGCGCCAGCGGATACGCGATGTCGAATTCCGCCGGCGGCTGGCCGCCCGTCGTGCGCAAGCGGATGCGCGTCGAGCCGTCGGTGGTCGGCGCGGCGGCGATCACCGTGTAGCGCTCGATCGCCATCGGCAGCACGAAGCCGTCGTTGTAATCGGTGTGTTCGCCGATGAGATTCACGCGCCCGGGCGCGGCGGCAATCCATTGCGGCGCGCGGCCGTAGGCTTTGGTAAATTCCGCGGCGGCTTGCGCGCCGAGTTCGGGAAGGGGCGTGGATCCAGGGGACATGAAATTCAATTTACTCCGTCGAAAAGCGGTGGACCGTCGTCTGCCGGTAGGTCTGGCCGGGGCGCAAAATCGTGGACGGAAAATTCGCGTGATGCACCGAGTCCGGGAAATGCTGCGTTTCCAGGCAAAAACCGGAATGCCGGCCATAGGCCGTGCCGCCTTTGCCAGTGACGGAGCCATTTAGAAAATTGCCGGTGTAGAATTGGACCGCCGGTTCCGTGGTGAGCACTTCGAGAACCCGACCGCTGCCGGGCTCGCGCACCCGGGCGGCAAGACGCGGTCCCGGGCCGCCGGGGCGAAGGACGAAATTCGTATCATAGCCGGGCGGTTCCGCGCCAATCTCGGCCAAACGCGCGCCAATCGGCTGTGCCGTCGTGAAATCAAAGGGGGTCCCCTTGACCGAACGAATCTCGCCGGTTGGAATCAAACCCGGGCCGGCCGGTGTGTATTGATCGGCGACGAGCCGAAGTTCGTGTTTCAGAATGTCGCCGCCGCAGGCAAGATTGAAATACGAATGATTCGTCAGATTGATCGGTGTGGGCGCGTCCGTGACCGCCGTATAATCAATCGTCAGTTCGTTCGCGTCCGTGAGCGACATCACCATCGTCACATCCACCTTGCCGGGATAACCCTCATCGCCATCCGGGCTGGAGTGCGTAAATTTCACCGCCGCACCGGCTTGCGGCTCGGCTTTCCACACGTATTTGTCGAAGCCCTTCTTTCCGCCGTGCAACGAATTTGGCCCGTTGTTCGCCGCCAGTTTGTAAGTCTTGCCGTCCAATTCAAACTGCGCTCCGGCGATGCGATTGGCCACCCGGCCGGCCACCGCGCCGAAGAACGGATGGCCCTTGAGGTACTGCTCGAGATTGTCGAAACCGAGGACGACGTCCCCGAACTTGCCATTCCGGTCCGGCACGTGCAGTTCCGTGATGATCGTGCCGTACTTGGTGATTTTGGCGGAAAGACCGTGCGCGTTGGTGAGCGTGAAGATTTCGACCGGTGTTCCGTCAGCGGTCCTGCCGAAGTCGGCGCGCTTCACGCCGGCAGTGGTTCCTGTGGCCATGAACGTGGCGGGACTAGGTCTTCTTGCGGCCGCGCAAGGCCATTAACAGCATGGCGCCCCCAAAGACGAGCAGCGCGATGCCCCAACCGAGGTTGATATTGATGCCCAGTGAGTGGGTTTCGTACATCTGGTTTTTCGCCGTGGCCAGGCCGAAACCGGTCAGCATCAGGCCGAACAACGAAAACATCAGTCCGATGGGAAGGCGAAGATCGAAATTCATACGCGTAATCTTTCTTCAGTTTACCAGAAAATGATGTTCAGGGCGATCGTGCAGATCAGCACCAGGATGCCGACGGTCACCGGGCGCATGTACCACGGCTCGCCTTCGTCCTTCGGTTTGGGCGTCAGCGAATACACCAGGCCTTTGAGTTCCTCGTCGCTCTTGGTTCGCTGCGTCGCCAGCGAAATGACGATGGTGAGGAGGAAGCAGGCAGTCCACGCCACGATGGCCATGTAGAAATTCTGCGCCATGGCGCTGGTGAATTTGGGGACGATCGGGTCGGAGATGTGAAGTATTTTAAGCAACCAGCCTCCTTTCAATCCCGGATCGGGCGCTTCCTTCGAGAGGACCAGCCCTTGGAAGAGCGCTGCCGCGCCGGTTCCGCCGAGCAAGCCCCAGAAAGCGCCATGCCCGGTGGTTCGTCGCCAGAACATTCCCAGCAGGAAGGTCGCAAAGAGGGGCGCGTTCACGAATCCAAAGACCAATTGCAGCATGTCCATGATGTTGTCGTACTGCGAAGCCACATAGGCGCAGCCAACACTCACCAGGATGCCGACCACCGTTGCCCATCGGCCCATCCACAGGTAATGCTGGTCGGATTTCTTCGGCGCGATGTAGCTCTGGTAAATGTCGTAGGTCCACACCGTGTTGAACGCCGTGACGTTGCCGGCCATGCCGGACATGAACGACGCCATCAGCGCGGTAAACCCGATGCCCAGAATGCCCGTGGGGAAGTATTTCGCCAGCAGGGCGGGGATGGTCATGTTGTAGTCAATCGAGCCATTGGCGCCGACCGGCAGCAGGCTCTTGTCGCCCGCCTGGTAAAGGGCGACCGCAATCATGCCGGGGAGAATAACCAACACGGGGAAAAGCATCTTGGGCACCGCCGCAATCAAAGGAGTACGCCGGGCGGCGGACATCGAATTGGCCGCCATCGCGCGCTGCACGACGAGGAAGTCAGTACACCAGTAACCGAACGACAGCACGAAACCCAAACCCATCAGCATGCCGAACCACTCCACCCCCATCGGATTGCCCGTGGTACTCCCCATGTGTGCCCACGATTGCGTCCAGGTGTCCGCCGCGTAACCCTGGCCGGTCGCCACCGGGATGAGCTTCTGCTTCAGGCCCGACCAGCCGCCCACGTCTTTTAGCGCGAGATATACCAGCGGCGCGAAGCCCAGCACGATCATGAAGAATTGCAGCACTTCGTTGTAGATCGCCGAAGTAAGGCCGCCGAGAAAGATGTAAACGAGCACGATGACGGCGGAGACAGCAATGCAGGACCAGTAGTTCCACCCGATCAGGGCGTTTAACAGCTTCGCCAGCGCGTGCAGCGAGATGCCCGAGGAGAACACGGTCATGACGGCGAACGAAATGGCATTGAAGCCGCGCGTCTTTTCGTCGAAGCGCAGCTTCAGGTATTCGGGCACGGATCGCGCGCGCGAGCCGTAATAAAACGGCATCATGAAAATCGCGAGAAAGACCATCGCCGGGATGGCGCCCACCCAATAGAAATGGCTCGTCATGATGCCGTATTTCGCGCCGGAGGCGGCCATGCCGATGACTTCCTGCGCGCCAAGATTCGCGGAAAGAAACGCCAGGCCGGTGACCCAGGCGGGGATGGAGCGGCCGGACAGGAAGAAGTCCGTGCTGCCTTTCATGTAGCGTTTCAAAGCCCAGCCCATCGCCAGGACGAAGCCGAAGTAGATGATGAGGATTGCGTAGTCTATGCCGCCGAGTTGGATGTGCATAAGATCCGTATCAGGTTTTAGCGGCCCACCCTTTCTGGCCTTTCGCCGCGACGCCGAAGAAAGCTGGGCGCGCAAAGCATAGTCATTCGGTGACGGCTGCCAACGAAAATTACGCGACTACCCTCAAATTAGGGGATTGTCCAAATGGATGATGCTCTCCAGTAGCAGGTTTCTCCCGCCGCGGCGGGACTGTGTCGCCGGCTTCCAGTCGGCAGGCTTCCCGACGGTTCTGCCGTTTGGAGTGGTTGCAAAGCTTGCGGATTGGAAATCCGCGATACAGCAGACTGGAAGTCTGCGCCACGCTCACTGTCGATCGTCACTCGTACCGCAACGACTCGATCGGATCGAGGTTCGCGGCTTTCCAGGCGGGGTAAGTGCCGAAGACGACGCCGACGATGGAACAAATCACGAGGCCGATGATGGCCCAATCAATCGGGATGGTCGGCGGAAGTTTGAGAAAAAACGCGGCCACGTTGCCACCCAGTACGCCCAGGAGCACGCCCGCGAGCCCGCCCACTTCGCAAACCACAATGGCCTCCAGAATAAACTGCGTCATGATATTGCGCTTCTTGGCGCCGATCGCGCGGCGCACGCCGATCTCCCGGGTCCGCTCGGTGACCGACACCAGCATGATGTTCATGATGCCAATGCCCGCCGCGAGCAACGCGATGGCACTGATCGCCGCGACGCCGATTCGCACCGCGCGCGTGAAAGAATTGAACTGCGAAATGAGCGAGTCATTTGAGAAGAGTTCGAAGTCGTCCTCAGCGCCGGGGGCCACCTTGCGCATGACGCGCATCAGGCTGCGGGCCTGCTCGGCAGTTTCATCATAGGAAGCCGCGTCCTTGGCCTGGACAAGAATGTTCAGGCTGCGGTTCCAGCGGCCGAAGCGATTCATGCCGGTGGTCAGGGGCACGACGGCGAAATTGTCCTGTTCGCCCCCGAGCGAACCGCCTTGTTTGGCCAGCACGCCGATGACGGTGTAGTTAATGCCGCTCAACTTGAGCCTTTCGCCGATGGCCGAGGCCTGGGGAAAAAGAGTTTGCGCCAGGCTGGCGCCCAGGATGCAGACGTCCCGCGACGCATCCACGTCGGCGTCGCTGAGCAACCGGCCCTCCGCCAATTCCCAGTTGCGTACCACAAAACTGCCCGGCGTTTCCCCGTACATGCGGACGCCCGGGGCGGATTTGTTATTTTTTGCCTGGATCTGGCCGGCCCAGAAGCGGGTCTCCACTCCCACGCTCAGCGCCAGCGTGGCCCTTTCCTCGAGTTGGCGTCCCTGCTGATAGGTGATGTTCTTGCGCCGCCAGTATTTTTCGAAGCCGTCGGGTCCGCCGAAATAAATGTCCGGCCACTTCGTGATCATGAAGCTCTGGCTGCCGAGCTTGCTGATTTTCCTTTCGATGTCGTTTTGCATCACGCGCATCGCGGTCATCACCACGATGATGGAAAAAACGCCGATCAACACGCCCAGCAGGGTCAGGGCCGAGCGCAGCTTGTGCGCCCCCAGCGCGCCCACCGCCATGCGGAAACTTTCGGCCAGTTCGGCCAGCAAGATGGAGGTCCGTTTCGTCATGGCCTAATCCCCCGTGCGCAGCGCATCCACGGGTTTCATCCGCGCCGCGCGCCAGGCCGGGAAAAATCCCGAGAGCACGCCGGTAATGAGCGAGACGGCGATCGCAATCGACGCCACGGTCAGGGACAACTGCGCTGGCACCATGCGGGACAAAATGAGCGTGAGCGGCCACGCCAGCCCCAGCCCGATCAATCCTCCCAGCAGGCACAGCCCCGCCGCCTCCACCAGGAATTGAATGAGGATGGTCCGCTGTTTGGCGCCGATGGCCTTGCGGATGCCGATCTCGCGCGTCCGTTCCGTCACCGACACGAACATGATGTTCATGATCCCGATGCCGCCTACGAACAGCGAAAGCCCCGTGATGAACAGACCCACCGCCGCGATCGTGCCGGCAATCTGGTGGAACATCTCGAGAAACTGGTCCTGCTGGTTGATCGAGAAATCATCGTCCTCGCCCGGCCCGACTTTGCGCACCCGCCGGAAAGCGGCGCGCACTTCCTCGCGGGTTTCGTCCAGCTCCGCCACGTTGTTCACCTTGATCTGGATGCTGAAGTCGGGGTTGCTCCAGAACGAATTCATGAACTGCCGCAACGGCACGATGGCCTGGTTGTCCAGGCTCATCTGCCCCATGAAGCTGCCCTGCTTTTCGAGCACGCCCACTACTTCGAACGGTTGCGAATCAATGCTCACGCGTTCGCCCACCGCCGCGCCGCGACCGAAGAGTTTCGACGCCACTTCGGACCCGATGACGCAGACTGGCCGGCCGCCTTCGACTTCCGTCGGGGAAAAAAACCTTCCCGCCGCCAGCGTGAACCCGCTGGTGTCAATGAACTGCTCCGTCGTGCCGATGACCCGGACGCTGCCGGAGCGGATGCGCCCGGCCTTGATGTCACAATCCGTGTCCGCCGTCGGCGCGAAGGCGCGGAAGGCGGAGAGTTCGCGTTCCAGGTCCTTCACCTGGTTCAGCGTGATGGGCTTGCGCTTCTGCATCTTCATCCACTCCTGGTGCGTGCGAGCCAGCCAGTTGAAGCGGTTCACGTAAAGCACGTCCGCGCCGATCACCGAAATGCTTTTCAGAAACGACCGGTTCAATCCCTCGATCGCCGTGCCCATGAGCGTCACCGTCACGATGCCGATGACGATGCCCAGCGTGGTCAAAATCGAGCGCATCCGGTTGGCGCGGATGGCGCCCCAGGAAATCATCAGGCCTTCTTTAAACTCGGTGAAGAGATTCATCGAAACCGGTCGCTCGACGCCGGCATGTTGCGTCATTTAGACCGGAAGCCAAGCCAAACCGCACGCGGAGCGGCGTAGCCGCGAAGCTCCAAGGACCAAGAACCAAGGACCAGATAAGCTCCAAGTTCCAAGGACCAATGAATGGCTGAGGAAGAGGATGTCGACGCTCCAGGGCGTTTTGTGCAAAGCCCCCCCCAAGAAGAGGGAGATCCGTTGGCCGATCCCATTTTTTGTCAGGTTTCAATAAGAGAGGCTGCGCTGGGTGATCGGAATCAGACATTCTCATTGGTATCCTCCTCCAGCGGAGGCGTTCCGGGGTTTGGCTCGGCGGCGGGATCATTGGGCGGATCGCGCCGCTGAGCGGCGAGGGCAGTCGCGGCCCGCAGCCGCGCGAGTTGCAGCCGTTGTTCTTCGTGATCGTCGCGCCGGAGCCGGGAGATGTCCTGGGTAAGCTGGCGAAGTTTCCGCCAGTGCGCCAAACCGTTGAGATTGCGGAGGTGTTTGGTTTCCAGGCAGTAGCCGACCGTCGTCAATCGCGCGAGGACGTCGGTGGTCAGGTTGGGATGGTTGAATAACTGGCGGGAAATGTCCTGCGATTCGCGCCGGTGCAACCAGTCGAGGTAGCCGCCCTGTCGCCATTCGGAGAGATTTTGGGGGCGGATGGGCCTGCCGCCGAACTGGTCAACGATGATGGTTTGAACCTCGGGCAGGCCGTTGAGCCACTCCACCAGCCGGCATCCCTTCTCGCCGTTATGCAGTCGGGCGTTCAGTTCTTCTCGGAGCCTTGCCGGCAGCCGCGCGATTTTTCCGGTTCGGGTGCTGTTCATATTTTTTTTTGAAAGGCCGGATTTACCCGGATATGGGCGGATCTGGCCGGATTTCGGGCCTGGCCGGGATGAAGGGTCGGGAGCGGTGACCCTTGCCGAACCTGCCGAAATTTGTGGCGGTCGCGAGTCCGGGAAGCCGAAGGCAATCCGATCCTTTCCCCGGTGTGGTGCTCTTGATCCTAATCTTCATCTCCATTCTCCGAGCGAACCTTAGCCGGGCCACCTGGACAAAGGCTGTCCATGTAAACAACTTTTTAACGTACTCGAAGAAAAAAGGGGTTGGCCACAAGAAGGCAAAAAATCACAAAAAAGGAGTGCCGCCCGGGCGCTTGAACAACGCGACCTTCAGCCAGGCAATTTCTCCGAGCCTTATGGCTCACGCCTTGCTTTTGAAGTATTCGCGTTTATTGGCGTCGATTCGCGGTTGCCAGCATTTTTCTGTGTGTTCTGCGTGTTCTGTGGGCAGGCTCGCTCGCCCCTCCCTTGTAACCGATACGCCCCGATTTGTAACCGCGCTGTAACCGCAAATGTAACCGATAAAACATGCATTTCACCCAATGTTTATGCGGTTTGTAACCGTGTAACCGATAGATTGGGGGGTATGCCCCGGTACGTTCTTTCTACCCCGCCGATTTCGGAGGGCGCCCATCCCGGGCGCAGCAACGTTCGTCCGCGTGGGGACGACAGAAGTCAAAGGGCATTAATGGCGGGCGGGCCTTGGGAAAGAGGGAACACCAGCAGGCGGTTGGACAAGGCTGTGGCCGGGGACGGCCACGCTCCGGCCGCGCGGCAGCGCGTCCCTACCAGGAGAGGTTGGGAAGTGTTTGGCTTCTCCGGGGCCCGGAAATCTGTTTGTGTGTTTTTGATTTGGCCGGTTGTTAACTGGTTGAATGAGCGCAAACGACAATGAACTGCTGCGGCGCTACCTGCGGAATCGCTCGGAAGCGGATTTCGCGGAGCTGGTGGGCCGTCACCTGGGCCTGGTCTATGCCGCCGCATTGCGGCAGGTGAACGGCGACACCCACGCCGCCGAGGACGTGGCCCAGGCGGTGTTCGTGGACCTGGCCCGCAAAGCTCCCTCGCTGCTCCGGCACACCAGCCTCACGGGCTGGCTTTACACGAGCACGCGTTACCTCGCCGCCAACGCGCGCCGCGCCGCCAGTCGTCGTCTCGTTCATGAACAAGCCGCCCAAATTATGAACGAACTTGCGCTCCCGGAGACCGCCGAGCCGGACTGGACGTCGCTGCGTCCGGTGCTGGACGAGGCGATGCACGATTTGCTCGATGCCGACCGCGAGGCGGTGTTGTGGCGGTATTTTGAAAAGCATCCTTTCGCGGTGATCGGCGCGCGGCTGGGGTTGAATGAGAACGCCGCGCGAATGCGGGTCGAGCGGGCTTTGGAAAAATTGCGGGGCGCGCTGGCCAAGCGCGGCGTGACGTCCGCGGCGGCGGCGCTGGCGCTTTTGCTGGCGAACCAGGGAGTGGGGGCCGTGCCATTGGGGCTGGCGCAGCGTGTCTGCCAGGCCTCAATGGCCGTACCTGTTGCGGGTGGCGTGGGCGCGCTGCTGGCGGCGTGGTTGGGCTCGGCGCGAATCAAGTTTGCGCTCGGAGCGGCGATTGCTGTCGGATTTGGCGGACTGGTTCTCCTCCTCCGGTCGTCGCCCGACGCGACGGCGTCAAACGCGGCGGCGGTCACGGCTGCTTCCGGAGAATTGTCGAATTCGCCAGCTCTGGTTGAGCAGCGGCCAGCGGTGCAGTTGAGGTCTGTAAATCCAAGCGTGACCGCGGAAGCTGCCGCAACCAATGGAGTGCTGGAGCTGCGGTTGGTGGCCGCGGATTCGAATGATCCGGCTGCGAATGCCAATATCGAGTGTTATTGGAGTGACGGTGACCAATCGGATTGGGAAAAGGCTCACTCGGATTCGGCGGGGGTTGCGGTGATCCCGCTCAAGACGAACCTGGTCGAGCTTGAGCTATACGTTCGCGTGGAAGGGTTTGTCAGCATGTTGGTGGGCTGGCGTCCGCCGCGCGGGGAAAACATACCGGCGCAGTATGTGTTGAAGCTGGCCCGCGCCGCGACCTTGGGTGGGAGGGTGCTGGATGCGGAGGGCGCGCCGGTGGCGGGCGCCAAGGTGCAGGCCCATGCGCGTTCGGACAAGCTCGGGGAATCCCACCGGGAAACCCCGCTGGGCTCATTCGAGGTCACGACCGATGCGTCAGGCAGATGGCAAAGCCGGGCGGTGGCACCGGAAATGGTCCGGGAACTCCAACTGGAGGCGCATCATCCGGAACGTGGATCGTCCGAGTCGGTGAATGTGCAAGCCGACGTGGAGACCGAAGGTTTGCTGCGGTCCGGGAAGCATGCTTTGCATTTGAGGCCCGTGAACGTCGTGAGCGGACGGGTGCTCAATCCGGATCGCCAGCCCGTGGCCGGCGTCGAGGTTCTGCTGGGCGAGCTCTACACCACCGATTCGAAAAAGACGAAGTCGGGCCGGGATGGAACCTTTGCCTTCCGGGGCGTCCCCCGCGGCAAGCGGTTGCTGACCGCGACCGCCAGCGGCTTTGCTCCGATGTCGCTTCGGATTGACGCGCAGCCGGATGCGGCTTCGGTTGAACTCGTCTTGAACGTGGGCCGACCCTTGGAAATCCGGGTGGTGGACCTGGCAGGCCAGCCGCTCGCGGGCGTGGAGGTAAGCCTGCGGGCGAGTCACGAGCTGAACAACCGCGCCGGGAGTGCAGAGCGGACCAATGAAGTGATTCCGCAATTCGTCGCGCACAAGAAAACGGATGCGAACGGAAAAACCATTTTCGAACATGCGCCGGTCATTCGGCTGGAGGCCGGCACGGATGCGCCGGGTTTTGTCTGCCTCTGTGGACATCAAATCCAACCGGAGGAGAATGAAGCAGTACTGAGGTTGGGACCGGAACTGACCGTCGGCGGCACGGTGAAGGACTCGGCCGGGCAAGCGGTCCCGCGCTTTACCATGACGATCGGCGAAATGACTTCGCATGGGTTTGATTGGAGCGGGATTGATCGCTTCCAGTTGAGTTTCCAAGGCGGCGTGTTCCGGCACGTATTGAAGGAGGCGTTGAATTGCAGCGGCACCAACGCCGGATACTGGCTGAAATTCGAAACAGACGGCTTTGCGCCTTTCGTTTCGCGTTTCATTGCGCCTGATGAAGCGCAGGTAAAGCTGGAGGTCACGCTGTCGCCCGCGGCCTGGCGTGAATTGACAATCCTCAATCCCGACGGTACCCCAGCAGCCAGCGCGGATGTCGGCTTGCTGGACATGGCGCAGACTTCGGGAAACGCGATTCCCCTCGTGCCCGGTGGAATCGGCCGAGCTTATGGCCGGACCGATGGCGCTGTGTTGCGCGCGGATGCGGAAGGCCGGGTGAAGTTCCCGCCGGAGGGAGTGCACCGAATCGTGGTGGCCAGTCCGGTTGGTTACGCCCGCCTGGACCTTGGTTTCGTAGTGGAGGATCGAATTCGCCTGGAGCCTTGGGGGCGGATTGAGGGCACGCTGCCGGTGGGCACCAACGGGTCCGCGCACGTGGAGGTGTTGTTTGAGGTAGGCAATCAGCCGGGTTTGATGGCGGACTTCTTTTCTGGTTACCGGTTGCAGGCCGGGGCGGACGGGAAGTTCGTGCTGCCGTTGGTGCCGCCGGGGCAGCATCGGGTTATTGAACTAATCCCCACGACTGCGGACCCGGAGGCAAGAACGCACACATGGGCACACGGACGCGCGGCGACAGTCGAGATACACCCGGGAGCGACGGAGCAAGTGACACTGGTGGAAACGAAACGGTAAGACCAGAAGATTTGCCCACAGAACACGCGGAATACGCAGAAAGGCAAACAAAGACCTTTCAACAGGAGCAAGCCGTGTCAACGAGTTGGTCCACCTGCTCGCGAAAGTTTGCAAAGCCCGCCATATGCTGCTTTTCCGTTTCTGCGTATTCCGCATGTTCTGTGGGCCAACCTCTTTTGCTTTTCGGGCCCTTGGCTTTGGAAGCTGAATTTTTCTGTCCCTGACTTTTTCTGTGCCGGCGTGGTAAATCTTGCGGCCGCGGTGCTCGCGGATGAAGCCGCCGTAGCCGCGAGGGTTGGGAGAAGTGAACAGTGAGAATGACCGGAGACAGAGGCGGACTGTCACGGCCAGACTCAAGGCTCCTGCCTGATATCATTCGCGGAGATGCAAATGAATTCGGGGCCCTGGTCCGGCGGTGGCACGCGCCCTTCCTCAAGACAGCGGATCAGCACCTGGGTGCCTTCCTTGGCAAAGCGAAAGCACCAGCCGCCATAGGGTTGCGAGGAGGAGTCGAAGCGCTGGTTCAGAGCGGAGGCCGCATTTCCATCCACACCGACCAATTCATCGCAGTTCAGTGCCCGGAAAAGGGCTTTCAACAACCGGTATTTCCCCAAGGCTCGATCGAAGGAGCGTGGAATCTCATGGGCATAATAGCCAAGAGCCCGATGGTCGAAGTAATGATAAAGCAAACCCTCGAAACTGAAGCTCAATTCGACGACGCCGGTGGGCAGATTTTCCAATGTCGCTCCGGGTTGGTTCTCCGAGATGTATCCGAAGCCTCCCCACTCGAATCCGTCGGGCTCCACGAGCGACCAACAGGCAGCAGTAAAGTTCGGTTTGAGCATCGGATCGTCCTCCCAAGGCTGGTCCAAGTACTCAAATTTCCCGCCTCGCGAGATCTGAAAAACCGCATCATGGAGATCCGGCCGGTTATGATGACGATCGAATCGAAGATTTGTCTCTGCGAAGAAGTCCACCATGGCTTTGGAGAGCACGGCAAATGAAATGGGTTTCCGCCACCTTAGCCTCCCCGTCGTGAATGGTCGCATAGGCTGTTTGAGTAGAGTGAAGAATCGCTCAACGAAATGCGCGGGACAACGTGATATTTTGACCGACAGTCTACGCGAAGGGGAAAGGAAGCATTTTCTCGCGGTCGCGGCTTGCCACACAGTCCGAGCTGACGGCGTTCTTCCAAAAGGCAGCAGCTGCGCACGAAGAAGTAATTTTATTTGGGCGTTGGAAGTAGCTGGGAAATGGGTGCGCGGCCGAGGGGCGATATACCTAAAACACCCCCGGCACGCCCTCTTCGAGAATCTTTATCTTGTCGGAAATGCCTTGCTCCTCGGCGAGTTGACGGAGCCAGCGTGGGGGTTCATCCATGTCTTCGAAGGAAAGGCGGAAGGTGCCGTAGTGCATCGGCACGAGCCAGCGCGCCTTCAGGTCTTTGAAGGCTTTGATCGCTTCGTCGGGGCCCATGTGCACATGACGGAAAGACTCGGGGTGGTAGGCGCCGATGGGGAGCAAGGCGAGGTCCGGCTCGCAACGCTTGCCGATCTGTTTGAAGCCGTCGAAGTAGGCGCTGTCGCCGGCGTGATAGATTTTGCGGCCGTGGTGTTCGAGGATGAATCCGCCGTAGCCGCGATGATGATCGCGCAGGACGCGCGCGCCCCAATGTTTCGACGGCACGAGCGTGACGCGCCAGTCCTTGTGCTCGAAACTTTCCCACCATTCGAGCTCCACGATGCGGCCGAAGCCGAGGTTGCGGGCGAGGTCGCCCATGCCCCAGGGCATGACCGCGATTTTCGGATTCGGCAGCCGGCGCAGGCTGGGCTTGTGAAAGTGGTCGAAGTGCGCATGCGTGAGCAGGACGAGATCAATGGGAGGGAGGTGCTCGATCCGCAGGCCGGTGCGTTTGAGGCGTTTGAGGAGAAACAGCCAGTTGGCGAAATTGGGATCCACCAGGACGTTCAGGTCCTTGAATTGAAGGAGAAAGGAGGCGTGGCCGATCCACGTCACGGCGATCTGTCCCCAGGTCAGTTTCGGAAAAGTGGGAATGCGCGGCTCCCCCACGCGGCGGGTGAGCAGGGTCTTCCAGACCAATTCCCGGAAGAAGGTGCGGGGGTTGAAATGTTTGGACGGGGTCAAGTCCTTGAAGGACCGCGGTAATTTGCGCGGCGGCGGGGCGGGCCGTTGTTTGGGCGGACGTCGCATGATTAATAAATCCGAGAAAACATGCCACCGAGTCCGGGCAATGTAAACCGAGCGTCCAATTTCAATGGGACGTGGAAATGGAACAGGTTTTCAATTATGCTCACACCCGGCAAACGAGATTATGAAAACAGTCCAGGAGCGATTGAACAAGTTTTTGCGAAAGACGCCCACGCTCGGCCGCGGGGTTTACATCGCGAAAGGGGCCCGCGTGATGGGCGATGTGACGTTGGGTGCGCACTCGAGCGTGTGGTACAACGCCGTCCTGCGCGGCGATATAAACCGCATCGTCGTGGGGCATCATTCAAATGTGCAGGACAACGCCGTGCTGCACCTGGCGGACAAATTTCCGTGCGTGCTCGGAAACCATGTGACGGTGGGGCACAGCGCAATTGTCCACGCCTGCGAGGTCGGGGACGAAGTGCTGGTGGGAATGGGCGCGGTGATCCTGGACGGCGCGGTGATCGGCAAACAATCGCTGATCGGCGCTCGGACGCTGGTGACCGAGGGAACGAAAATTCCGCCGGGCTCGCTGGTGCTGGGCATGCCGGGCAGGGTGGTGCGCAAATTGTCGGCGGCGGAGAGGGCGGGGTTGAAGAAGCTGGCGTTAAAATACGCCGCCATCACGGCCTACTGCCTCCGGCATGGCATTAACGTCGGCGAACTTCTCGCTTCTTAATCGGTTCTTAATCCGGGAGCGCTATGTCGTCCTTGCCAGCCCGGCTTGGATCGCCTCTGACGAAAAAACTCAATTTTTTTCCGTAAATACTCAGTGACAAAACTACATAAAGATGTTAATTGACATACCGATATGTAAACGAATTTTGGCCGCCCCCGTGGCCGGATTCGCAAGCAACCATGAGTTCGCGGGTAGGAATGGAGCAAGATGAGAAAACGAATTGAAGACGAATTCACCGGCTTGGAAATCTCGCGTCAGCGCAAGTACCAGTTGCGCATGCAGCGGGATCGCCGGTGCACCGAATGTGGCGAGCCTGCGGCCCAGGGTTCACGCTGCCTGAAGCACCTCGTGAAGGCCCGTGAGCGTCAGCGCAAGAAGCGCGGTCTCAAGCGCCGTTATTACGGTACGCTGAGCTACAAGCTGCAGGCGGTCTCGCGCAAGGCGCCCGCCGCGCCGGTTACCACCGCGGCGGCCTGAGCGGCCGCGCGGTTTCTGCGCCGGTGCGGTTTTCCGCCCCGGTGGGGCACCCGGGTCCTGCCTGACCGGTGTCTTTACAAAGGGTAAACGGGAGCTACTGTCTTTACCCATGCGCATTACCGGCGGTCACGCCGCCCGTCGAATTCTTCACGCTCCCGCCGGCCTCGCGGTTCGCCCCACGCCGGATCGCGTCAAGCAGGCCCTCTTCAACAGCCTCGGCGAACGCGTTGCCGGGGCGAAACTCCTCGAACTGTTCGCCGGCACTGGTGCGCTCAGTCTCGATGCCATCAGCCGCGGCGCCGCCTCGGCAACGTGCGTGGAGCTGTCGCCCCGCCACGCGGCAGTGCTGAAGCAAAACTGGCAGGCGGCGGGTTTCTCACCGGATCAAATCGAAGTTCGCACCCAGGATGTTTTTCCGGCGTTGAACCAGTTGGCGACGGCGGGACAGAAATTTGATCTCGTGCTGGCCGACCCGCCTTACGGTGACAAAAACGTCGGCAAGCGTTCGACCTCGCTGGCGCAAAAGCTTCTGGACGATCCCAATCTTCCGAAGGTGCTGGCCGCAGGCGGGCTGTTCATCCTGGGCCACGCGCGCCGGGACACGTTGGAAATTCCGCCGGCCTGGGTCGCCGGCCGCGCGCTGAAGCACGGCGACAACGTGATGCAGTTTATGACCGCTGCCGGCTAAGTTCCGACCACCAGCGTGGTCTTCTGCAGTTTGGAGGCGTCAATGAGGCCCTGGTCCGTGAGCTTCAACTCCGGAATCGGCGACAGGCTTAGAAACGACAGCGTCATGAAAGGCGCGGCCAACGGGCAGCCCAGTTCATGCGCTGCCGCGTTCAGATCGGCAATGCCCTTGATGACTTCCGGCAACGGCTGGTCGGACACCAGTCCTGCAATCGGCAAGGGCAGGGCGGCCTTCACTTTACCGTCCGCCACGGCGACCTGCCCGCCCTGCATTTTTTCCAATTCCTTGATTGCCCTGGCGATGTCGGTGTCGTTTGTTCCGGCCACCACCACGTTGTGCGCGTCGTGGGCCACCGTCGAGCCGATGGCTCCGTTCTTCAATTTGAACCCGCGCACAAATCCCACGCCTACATTGCCCGTCGCGCGATGACGCTCCACCACCACGAGTTTCAGAATGTCCCGCGTCGTGTCCGCAACGATCTGTCCGTTCTCGACGCGCGGCATTTCGTGGAGCTCGCGCGTAACGATCTGGTCCGGGATGATTTCGATGACGCGAATCTTCCGCGGCTGATCCATCCGCACCGCGAAATCCTGCGGCGCGCGGTAGCGAAGATTCATCGTGCTGCGCGGCGGTGATACCGGTGCGGCAGGGGGCGCGAGATAACGTCCCCCCTCGGCCACGAGCTCGCCCTTCTTGTAGGTCTGGCGGACTTGAAAATTCTTCAGGTCGTCGAACACCACGAAGTCCGCCCAATAACGCGGCGCAATCGCGCCATAGTTGCGCAGCCGGTAATGCCGCGCCGTATTAATGCTCGCGATCTGCAGCGCCGTGATCGCGGGAACACCAAGCGAGATGGCTTTGCGGACGCAATGATCAATGTGTCCTTCGTGCGCCAGGTCCCCGGCAAGTTTATCGTCGGTCGCGAAGGAGCAATTCGCCGCGTTGTGCGCATTGATCAACGGCGCGAGGGCGGCGAGATTGCGTTCGGTGCTGCCTTCGCGCAAAAGAATATGCATGCCCAGGCGCAGCTTTTCGCGCGCTTCGTCCAGTTCGGTGGACTCGTGATCGGAGCGCACACCGGCCAGCACGTAGGCATTCAAATTCCGTCCGCGCAATCCGGGCGCGTGGCCATCAATGCTCTTGCCCTTGCCGGCTTCGATTTTGGCCAGCTCGCTATCGAGCCCGAGATAGACGCCGGGATAATTCATCAGCTCGGCCACGCCGGCGATGCGGTTGTCCGCAATCATCAGGCGCAAGTCATCCGCCGTGAGCCGCGCGCCGGCCGTTTCGAGCGGGGTCGCGGGCACGCACGACGGCAGCATGATGAAAAAGTCCACCGGCAAGCCCTTGCTCGACTCCAGCACGTAACGAATCCCGTCCAGCCCGAGCACATTCGCGTACTCGTGCGGGTCAATCACCACCGCGCCCGTGCCGTGCGGCACGACGGCGCGGGCGAATTCGCCGGCGGTGAGCATGGAACTCTCGACGTGGAAATGGCCGTCAATCAGGCTGGGCGCGAGGTAAGCTCCCTGCAGGTCAATCGTCTCCCGCGCCGGGTAATCGCCGAACCCGATCACCCGCCCGTCCTCCACGGCGACGTGCGTCTCGTGGATTTCGCCGCTGAGGACGTTGACCAGCTTCGCGTTTTTGAACAGGCGTCCGGCCGGTTGCTCGCCGCGGGCGATGCCGAGTTTTTGCTTGAGATCGCGCATAGTTACCTGGGTTCCACCAATACCATCGCGCGGGGCAAATCACGAGCAAAAAGGGGGCGGATAATAGTTTTGCTCGCGCGGAACGTGTGCTAATTTTACCCGATAGAAACCACCGGGCCGTTGATTTGGCAGATATGCAGACCGCGGGCAAAGCGACCATGAATTCGTCACTCAGCAAAATCGTTTCCATCCTCACTTTGGCCGCCTGCCTCGCGGGCGGAGAACGCGCGCGCGCCGCGGCCGCCGCCGTCACGGAAGCGGACGCCCGCAGCATCGCCCTGGATGCTTATCTTTATTTCTATCCGCTGGTGACCATGGATCTCACGCGGCGGCAGCTCATCAACGTCGCCCGGCCCGATGGACCCCGCGCCCCGATGAATCTGTTCGCCAATATGCCGGCCTACCCGACCGCCGACATGAAGGACGTGGTCCGGCCCAATTTCGACACGCTGTATTCGAGCGCCTGGCTGGATCTCACCAAAGATCCCGTCGTCGTCTCCGTGCCGAATACCCACGGGCGCTACTATCTGCTGCCCATGCTGGACATGTGGTCCGATGTGTTTGCCTCGCCCGGATGGCGCACCACCGGCACGGGCGAAGACAATTTTCTCATCACGCCACCCGGCTGGAACGGCGCCGCCCCGTCCGGCATGACCCGCATCAGCGCCCCCACGCTTTACGTGTGGATCATCGGCCGCATAAAGACCGATGGCCCCCCTGACTACGACGCCGTCCACAAAATCCAGGCCGGCTTCCGCATCAAGCCGCTCGCCGAGTGGGGCAAGGACCCGGAACCGATCGTCGGGTCATACGATCTCACCCTGGACATGAAGACCCCGCCCAAGGTCCAGGTGGACGGCATGCCGGCGGAAAAATTCTTCAACACCGCGATGCAACTCATGATGGTCCATCCGCCGCACGTCACCGATGAACCGATCCTCGCGCGCATGAAACGCATCGGCATCGAAGCCGGTCACAGCTTCTCACTGGAGAAACTGGACCCCGTGGTGGGCAAAGCCATCGAAGGCGCGCCCGCCGCCGCGCAGGCGCTCATGAAATGGAAACTGCCCACCCTCGCCCGCGTGGCCAACAACTGGTCCATGAACACCGACACCATGGGCGTTTATGGAAATTACTATTTGAAGCGAGCGTTGATTGCCCAGGAGGGGCTGGGCGCCAATCTGCCCGAGGATGCGATTTATCCCTTCAACCTGGGCGACGAGGCCGGCAAGCCCCTCGACGGCGCGAGCAAATACACCCTTCACTTCGACAAAGCCAATCTGCCGCCAGTCGATGCGTTTTGGTCCATCACCCTGTATGACCCGCAGGGTTATCAGGTCGCGAATCCCCTCAACCGTTTTGCCATCAGCAGTTGGATGCCCTTCCACTACAACGGCGATGGTTCGCTGGATTTGTATTTCCAGAATCAGGATCCGGGCGGCGACAAATCCCCGAACTGGCTGCCCGCGCCCAAAGGCCCCTTCAATCTCACCATGCGCCTCTACGCGCCAAAGTCCGACGCCCTCACCGGCAAGTGGAATCCGCCGCCGGTGAAGAAGGCTGCGGCAAACTAAAAGCAAAGCCCTCTCCCGCATCACAGGAGAGGGCGTGAACAAAATCAGCCGCCGGGCTTACTTCCTCGCGGGCTGGAAAATCCCCAGGGGCGCGCCTTGCGGATCCTTGAACACCGCGAGCCGGCCGACGGTGGGAATGTCCTTCGGCTCCATCAGGATCTCCGCGCCGAGTTGCGCGGCCTGCTTCACGCTCGTATCCACGTCTTTCACTTCCACGTAGGCGAGCCAGCTGGGCGGGGCGGTTTCGCACGGGCGCTGCATCAAGCCACTGATCTTCTTCCCGTCCTGCGTAAACACCGTGTAATCCATCGGCCCCGGAAACTTCTCGGCCGACCAGCCGAAAAGCTGCGTGTAAAACTGCGTCGCCTTCGCCGGATCGGCGGCGAGATATTCGTTCCAGCAAAACGCCCCCGGTTCCGAGCACGAACCGGCGTCGCCGACCGCGGCCGCGAGCCGTTCGAGGCAGACGTTCCAGCCGTAGCCGTGCTTCTCGCGCTGCTCGTCATCCGGCAGCAGATCGTGCTTCACCTGGACTTCCGTGAAACCTTCCTTGTCGAGAAAATCCACTGTGACGACCGACTCCCCGAATTCCTCGCGGGGCTCCCAGGCCCAGGTGTAAACCAGCCGCTCGGGCCGTTTGATCTCGCGGTAGGTGCCCGTGAGTTCCTTCATTTGATCCGGCGTGGCCGGGGCGCTGCCGTCGCAATTCGTGCCTTGCACTTTCACGCGGTATTCGCCGCCGACCCGGACATCCATCGAGGCGGAAACGATTTTCACGGTCTCGGGGCCGAACCAGTAGCCGAGCTGTTTAGGGTCGGTCCAGACGGCGAACACCCGTTCGCGCGGGGCTTTGATCAGGCGGCTCACTTTCAGCGTGGCCACCGGGGCGGTTTTCGTGCTCATGACTGTTTTTCCTTTGGTTTGGGCGTTTCGGTTTTTTCGAGGTAATCGGCGAGGCCATCGAGGGACCCCTGCCAGAATTTTCGGTACTGTTCGATCCAGCGTAGCGCGTCCTGCATGGGCTCGGCTTCGATTTGCAAATGATGCTCGCGGCCCCGCCGGCGGCGGCGCACCAGCCCGGCCTTCTCCAGCACGCGCAAATGTTTCGAGATGGCGGGCAGCGACATCGAGAACGGCGCGGCCAGCCGGGTCACCCGGCATTCGCCGCCCGCGAGCCGTTCGAGAATCCGCCGGCGGGTGGGATCGGAGAGCGCTCCGAAGGTCAGGTCCAACCGCCGTGTCTGAAGTTTAACCATATGGTTAACAGTTATCCCACTTCGCCCTTCGCGCAAGTGGAAAACGCAAAAACTTATTCACACGCCCAAAGCCAACCGTAGCCCGTCGCCGGATTGGCGCTCGATTTTGCTCTACATTCACCATCTCCCCGGCAACAATCCGCGCCACGCTGAAAGCCTCTGCCCGGGATTTGTTTCGCGTCCGCGGGTCCTGGACTCCGGCGTCGTATGAATTCGTCGAACAATGTTGGCGGCCTCTTCGCGTGGTTTCGCCCCGCGCCGCCGAAGCCGCGCCTGCCCCCCCAGGAAGTCGCACGGCTTTATCCCGTCAACCGCTGGCGCGTCTTCGAAGCCGCCTTCCTTGCCTACGCGGGATATTACCTCGTTCGCAATAATCTCGGCCCCGTCGCCAAGGAACTCGGCGCCGCCTTTCATTACGACAAATCCACGCTGGGGGACATTTTTCAATACAGCGCCCTCTCGTACGGCCTGGGCAAATTCGTCATGGGCTACTTCGCCGATCGCAGCGACGCCCGTAAATACGTAGCCACCGGCCTCTTCCTGTCCGGCGTCCTGAACTTCCTCTTCGCCGGCGCGACCACCTACTGGGCCCACATCGGCCTCTGGACGCTCAACGGTTTCATCCAGGGCATGGGCTACGGCCCCTGCACGCGCGGGCTGTCCCACTGGTTCAGTGTCCGCGAGCGCGGGAAAGTTTTTGGAGCGTGGAATATTTCGCACAACCTCGGCGGCGGCATCGCCGGCGTCCTGGCCGCGCGTTGCGCCGAGCACTGGGGCTGGTCATCGGCGTTTTACGTTCCCGGCGCCATCGCCATCCTCGGCTCGTTTTACCTCTTCTGGCGCATGCGCGATACTCCGCAATCCCTGGGCCTGCCGCCCGTGGAAGAATATCGCAACGACTTTCCCTCACCCGAGCACACCGTTCACGAGCGCGACCTCACCGCGCGCGAAATGTTTTTCCAATACATCCTGCCCAACAAGATGCTCTGGATTCTCGCCTTCGCGAACGTCTTCGTTTACATCGCCCGCTACGCCATGCTCGATTGGGGGCCGACCTATCTCAAGGAAGCCAAGGGCGCCTCCCTGAATGAAGGCGGCAACTCCACCCTGATCATCGAATTCGCCGGCGCGGCCGGGATGCTTTGCATGGGCTGGATCTCCGATCGCATCGGCGGCCTCCGCAGCCGTGTCACCATCGCGTGCATGATTCCCCTCGTGATAGCCTTCGCCGCCATTCCCTTCGTTCCCAAAGGCTGGCTCTCCGTGGACATGCTCCTCTTCGGCATCATCGGCTTTTTTGTCTACACACCCGTACTGTTCTCAGGCGTCATTTCCCTGGACCTCACCAACAAAAAAGCCGTCGGCACCGCCTCCGGTTTCGTGGGCATGTTCGGCTACATCGGCCGCGCCCTGGAAGGCAAGTGGCTCGGCTGGACCGCCCAACACTACGGCTGGGACGCCGGCGTCTGGGCCGTGGTCGCCTGCACCATCGTCGGCATGCTCTTGTTGGCCTGCCTCTGGAACGTCCGCCCCAAGACTTGATCCGCCTCCCGTTTTTGCGACCATTCGTGCAACCGAAAAACCCACGAATGCGCAAGCGAGTCAAACTCCTGATCGCGCTGTCCGTTTTGGTGATCGCGATAGTTTCTTTTTTCGCGTTCAGTCACAACCCACAGCCGAAGATCCATTCCCGCGCGCTGATCCATGCTCAAGTCAAAGGCACTGGCTTTTTTCCGTTCGCTTTTCAGAATGGACCCCGCGCCATCCGCCGTATCCTGGACAGCTCGGAAAGTCGTTCAGTTGTAGCGAGGACCAGTGCCCTTGATGAAACCGGCTTTCAACTCGAAGAAGTTGGAGGGGTTCGCGAGACGATGCTCCTTTACATCAACTATTGTTATTCGGGAACCGACAGCAATCGAGCCCTATCCGTTGCTTCCAATGCGGCCAATCGCGTCATTGCGTATTACTCTACCAACCAACCCTCCTGGGAGGTCACGTTCGAAGTCTCGGAATGCTTCACTCCGAAGTCATCCTGGCAGCGAATAAAGGACTCCGCGGACGACCGGTGGTGGAGATTCAAGTCCTGGCTTGATTGGTAGCTTGATCCACAAAACGTCCCGATTACAATCAAGTCCTCGCTGTGGCGAGGATCGTTCGTCATTCGGTATTCGAGCTTCTTTCGGATTTCGTCATTCGTGCTTCGTCATTCAGCCTTGGCACGTCTCGTATCGCTCCTCCACTCGCTGACTCACCAAATCGCTAAATCACTAACGCTTTTCCATTCTGCACTCTGCACTCTACATTCTACATTCTTCATTTATTTGCTTCCCGGCTTCACCGCCGGCACGGCCGCCAAATCCACCGGCAACTTGTCCGCCTCGAACGTCTCCACCTGCAACGCCAGCAAACTCACCAGCGGCACTCCGAAATCCACCGTCCCACCCGACCGATCCACCAACGCCGCGACGCCCAGCACCGTCCCGCCCCCGGCGCTGACAATATCCAGCGTCTCCCGCACCCGCCCGCCGCGTGTGATCACGTCCTCCACCACCAGCATCTGCTCGCCTTTGGCGATCTTGAACCCGCGCCGCAGCACCAATTTCCCATCCTCCTTCTCCGCAAAAATGAAGCGCAGTCCAAGCTGCCGCGCCACCTCCTGGCCCAGCACCAATCCGCCCATCGCCGGCGAAATCACCGTGGTCGCGCCCAGGCTTTTCAAGTTCGCTGCCAGCGCCGCGCCCAGCTTTTCCACGACCGGCATCTTCTGCAACGCCAGCGCGCATTGAAAAAACGTCCGGCTGTGCAACCCGCTGCGCAAAATAAAATGCCCATCCAGCAGCGCGCCGTTTTCGCGAAACACCTTCAAAAGTTCAGCTTCAGTCATCGGTTCAAAGCTACCATCCTCACGCCCCCTGCCAATTCGAATTGCTACACTCCCAATACCCACCCGTCCTCCTTCCCTCCTTCGCGCCATGGCGTCTTATGCCCTTTGCGTTTGGCCTTCTTCCTCCCCCGTCTTCTCCATTTTTCATTCCCATTTCACCCCGGCCTGCTAATCCTTGCTCCTGAGTCCTATGAGAACCCTCACCTTATCCTGTCTCGCCCTCCTGCTGGCCTGCTCTCCCCTCAGCGCGGCAGCCGCAGCCGCCACACCGACCTCCACGCCCGCCGAATCCCCCGCCGCCCACGACGCCCGCATGTCCTGGTTCCGCGACGCGCGCTTTGGCATGTTCATCCATTGGGGCCTGTATTCCGTCGCCGCCGGCAAATGGCATGACAAACCGGTCGGCGGCGCCGGCGAATGGATCATGCAATCCGGGAAAATCCCCGTCTCCGAATACCAGGAGCTCGTGCCGAAATTCAACCCCGTCAAATTCAACGCCCGCGAATGGGTGCACGCCGCCAAAGGCGCCGGCATGCGTTACATCGTCATCACCAGCAAACACCACGACGGCTTCGGCCTCTGGAATTCCCAGCTCACCGACTGGTGCGTGAAATCCACTCCCTTCCACCGCGACCCCTTGAAGGAACTCGCCGCCGCCTGCCAGGCCGAAGGCGTCCGCCTTTGCTTCTACCATTCCATCATGGACTGGCATCACCCGCTGTACGAACCCCGCCGCGCCTGGAATGACGTCGCCACCGGCCAGCCAAACTTCGACCAGTACAACGATTACCTCAAAGGCCAGCTCCGCGAACTTCTCACCGGTTACGGTTCGCTCGGCATCCTGTGGTTCGATGGCGAATGGGAAAAAACCTGGACCCAGGACCGCGCCAAAGATCTTTTCCAATACGTTCGCGGATTGCAGCCGAACATCATCATCAACAACCGCATCGGCAAAGCCCGCGCCGGCATGTCCGGCATGGACAACGGCAACGATCACCTCGGCGACTACGGCACGCCCGAGCAGGAAATTCCTCCGACCGGCTTCGGCCCCGGCGTGGACTGGGAATCCTGCATGACGATGAACGGCACGTGGGGCTACAAACAAAACGACAACAATTGGAAATCCACCGAAACCCTGATTCGCAACCTGATCGACTGCGCCAGCAAAGGCGGCAACTACCTCCTCAACGTCGGCCCCACCGGCGAAGGCCTGATCCCCGAATCCAGCCTGGAACGCCTCGCGGCCATCGGCAAATGGATGGACCTAAACCACGAAGCCATCTACGGCACCTCCGCCAGTCCTTTCGCAAAACTCCCCTGGGGCCGCTGCACCCAAAAACAAATCGTGGACACCGCACCACTCTTCCAACAACGCGCCGCCTTCGCCTTTGGCGATCCCCCTGCGGCGCAAACCTCGAAATCCACCCGTTTGTATCTGTTCGTCTATGATTGGCCTGCCAACGGCGAACTAATCCTGCCACGCCTGCCCGTCCACCCCACCAACGCCTACCTGCTCGCGCATCGAAAATCCCTGCGCTTTAGCGAGCAGGCGGACGGCGTGCACATCCAACTCCCCAAGGCCGCGCCCGACCCCGTCGCCTCGGTCGTCGTGCTCGACCTGTTGGCGACGCTGCCTCAAGCTGTTTCTCCCAACTCCACCGGCAAATAACGGGTTACATCGCAATTCCGAAAGTCGGGCCAGGCTTGAGTCGTAAGGTCTCAGCCAGGCCCTTCCCGCTTCAAAGCGCCCTTTCAAAAACAAACTTCAAAGAGCCAAAGGCCCGTTCAATACCAGCCTGGGCCAACGTGTCGCGGCGAAGTCTTGACGAAGCCGGACGAACCAGGACCATCGCCCCAAAAAACATCATAAGGCTTGGAGGCCCGCCCCATGCCCCAAAAGAGGTCCAACAGCATTCGGCTTTTGGTAAGGTTAACTTTCATAAAAGGTTCTCCATGTTTCCAATAGGTGCCGATGTTTTCGTTGTTTCCCAGTTTCCGCATTTTCCCCCATTTGATTTGCCAAAGTCTCATTGTGTGATTTAATAAGCGCGGGGAGAGAGAAGAGACCTGCGACGCCGAAAGCCGCCGTGGCGCTATGAGGAAAAATAAACCCGTAATCAATCGATGCCAACCAGCCCATGGTGGGTCTGGCCGTTTCGCCTTTTCCCGCCCGAAGCCCGGCCTGCTTCTGCTTGCCAAAGCGCCGAATCATCGTCCAACCGCCGTCCGTGCTCTGTCCGACCATCGTCCAACTCCTGTCGGGGCAACGTCCGTGTTGGCGTCATACCAAGAACCCTCGCTGTCAAACCTGGTCAAACCTGAATCACCCAAAAATTATGGGGCCTCATTCCAATTACAAACTTCGAAAGTGCCTATCCATCAGCTGCTTGCAATTGTTCAATCTCCGCAGAAGGACGCCGTCTCGGAAGTTACGGCCAAAACCAATCCTGTGTCACCCACAACCCCCCTTGTTGATAATGAAATGACTCTTAACCTCACTAACGCATTTTATCGCAGTCTTCCTCAACACCGGCATGGAAGCATTTTTCAGCTTCGAGTAAGCTTGCGCGCCCGAGATGAACGTGACAGATAATGCCGATGTTCCGCCTTACAATATGAAGACCGCGTTGTTGTTTCTTGCCTGCACCACCCTGGTCGCCACCGCCGCCACGCCGCCCGAACCCACCGGCGCGTCCGTGGCATTCACCTCCTCCGATCCCGTCACTGTCCGCGCTCTGGGTCTCGTGGACGCCGGCGATTTCAAACAAGCCGAAGCCGTGCTCGCCGAAAGCAAGACCGGCGCCGATCCCAAAGCCCTGCAGTCCCGCGCCGAACTCGCCGACCTCATCCGCCGCATCCGGTTGCAATACTCTCTCGACGACGCCGGCCTTCTGGAAAAGCTGAAGGAAACCATCCCCAACGTAACCGCCGCCGAGGCGCAACGCTGGGCGAAGGAAGCCAGGGTCCGTTACCGCATGATTGACGGGAAGAAATTCTATTTCAGCCGCGAGCCCCAGAACATTTTCCTCTTTTGCGAAGAAGCCCGGACCCGCCGCGCCAAAGCCGGTCACGCACCCAAGGACTCGAAGGCAGAACTGCACAAGAATCTCGAAGCCATCATCGCCGAAGCCGAAAAGTCCGGAGCGATCGCAGTGGTGCCCGTGAAACACCGCATCGCCCACACCTTGATGATCAACCCGAACAATCCCAATATTAAAACTGGTTCGGTGGTGAAGGTGTGGCTGCCCTATCCGCAGGAATATCGGGATCAGCAGCGCGATGTCAAAATGATCAGCGCCTCGCCCGAACCAAAACTGATCGCCCCCAGCGCCATCGAAGGCAACCCCGTCACCGGCGGCCCGCAGCGAACCGTCTACTTTGAGCAGGTCGTCACCGACCCCTCGAAACCCCTCGAATTCAAAGAGGAATTCGAGTTCACCTCCTACGGCTACTACCCGAAACTCGACGAATCGAAGGTAACCTCCTTGCCGGCCGATTGGAATGGCGCCTATCTCTCCGAGCGCCTTCCTCACATCGCCTTCACACCGGAGATCAAAGCGCAGGTGGCTAAAATCGTGGGCAACGAAACCAATGCGCTGGTCAAAGCCCGCAAAATTTTCCATTGGGTCAGCGACAACATCCCGTGGAACGCCGAGGACGAGTATTGCATCATCCCATCCTTCGCCATCAAAGGCTTTACTGCCAAGCGCGGCGATTGTGGCGTGCAAAATACGATCTACGTGACCATGTGCCGCATCGCCGGCATCCCCGCGCGCTGGCAAAGCGGCTTCGAGAGCAAGCCGGACGCGAATTGGGGCATGCACGATTGGGCGGAAATCTACCTCGCCCCCTGGGGCTGGCTGCCGGCCGACGCCTCCTACGGCGTGCAAAAATCCAAGAATCCGAAAGTGGCCGACTTCTACTGCGGCCACCAGGACAGCTACCGCTGGATCGTGAACCTCGACTGGGGCCGCGACCTGGTCCCGCCCAAGCCATCCCTGCGCTCCGAGCCGGCGGACTTCCAACGCGGCGAAGTCGAAGTGGACGGAAAGAACCTCTATTACGACGACTGGGACACCACAACGAAGATCAAACGCATTCCCGAGGCGAAGCCCTGAGCGGCGAAGCCGGTAACGGCACCGGCGCCAGACCAGACATGACAGCCCGACTTTTGACTTCGTAGCAGCGCTTGGCGCATACTGAGTCTGATGGAACGGACTGAAGCGGAGCTGATCGCCGCGACGCTGAAAGGCGACGCTGCGAGTTTCTCTCCCCTGGTCCAGAAGTACTCCCCGCGCGTCTTCGCCACGGCCCGGCGTTACGCCCGCCGCGAAAGCGAAGTGGAGGACATCGTCCAGGAGGTCTGGCTCAAGGCCTTCCAAAAGCTCGCCAGCTTCCGTGGGGAAGCGCCGTTTGAGCATTGGCTCATGCGCTTGGCGGTGCGGACGTGCTTCGACTTCCTGCGCGGCCACCAGCGTAATCGGGAGACGAGTTTCACCGAGCTGAGCGAGCCGGAAAATGACTGGTTGGAACGCTTCGTAACCCAGCCGGAGACGGCGCGCGACGACGCGGATGCCGCCCGGCAATTGGTCCGGCGCGTGTTGGAGCAACTGAGCCCTTCCGGCCGATTGATCATTACGTTGCTTGAAATCGAGGAGCGTTCCGTCAAGGAAATCGCCCAAATCACCGGCTGGTCCGTGCCCCTGGTGAAGGTAAAAGCGTTCCGCGCGCGGGCCGAAATGAAGAAAGTTTTGAGGCGCATCGCCCAGGAAAAGTACTTGTAACCGGGACGCCTGTAAGGGCGTCTCACAAAACAGAAAGGCATATGAATCTGTTGGAATTGGAGAAAAAGTTGATCGCTGCGGCGCGGAAGGACGCGCCCGATGACCGGGTGCCGTATGCTTTTGAGCAGCGCATCATGGCGCAGCTGGCTTCTCTGCCCGAGCCGGATTTTTGGGCATTGTGGGCGCGGGCACTCTGGCGTTCGGCTAGTTTGTGCCTTGCAGTCATGGTGTTGTTGAGCGCCATATCCTTCTTCGTCCCGGCGCCGGCTGCCTCTGGCAGCACGGACCTGGCGCAGGACCTTGAAACGACGGTGCTCGCCGCCACGGACCCGGAACCCAGTACGGACGCGACTTGGTGAATGTTTGGAAAGTCATCCTCGCCACGATGCTGATTTTTGGCACGGGCGTGGTGATTGGCGCACTGGTGGCCCGCCAGACGCCGGTCATACGCGGTCCACATCAGCAGCGTCAGCCGCCCGCAGCCGCCTCCAGGCAGCCTTTGCCGATTTCGCCCTCGAATCTGCGGCTGGAATTTCTGCGCCGCGCGGAACTGGAGCTAAACCTCACGCCCGAACAGCATGAAAAGGTTGACCGTCTAATCAAAGACAGCCAGGCCCGCATGCGCAAGCTCATGGAGCCGGTCGCGCCGCAGATGAACCAGGCTTTCGAGAAGACCCGCGACGAATTCCGGTCGGTGCTTACCCCCGAGCAACTCGCAAAATTCGACCAGCTCTCCCGTCAGCCCGCGCGCCCGCGCGATCCGCATCGTCCCGGTGGTGCTGCTGGACGCGCAACGGAGGGCACGAACGCGGAAGCTGTTGCACCCGCTCCTACTCCCGTCGGCAAACAATAGAGTTGGCCGGCGGCTGTTGCCCGTTTATTGGTGTTTGGAGCTTCTCTGGCGCTTGGTCCCTGGTCCTTGGAGCTTATCCCCATTCCCATTCTACCGCCGTCGCCTCAAAATCCGGAGCGCGTTTCCAATTACCACCAGATCCGACAAGCCCATCGCCGCCGCGCACAGTGCCGGATTGATGAATCCCAATGCCGCCAGCGGCACGCCGGCCGCGTTGTAGAAAAACGCCCAGAATAAATTCTGCTTTATGGTCCGCAGCGTCCGTTTCGCCAAAGCCAGGCTCTCCGGCACGGCTTCGATGTCCGAGCGGACCAGAACAATATCAGCCGCTTCGCGCGCGATATCGGAGGCCCGCGTGACTGCAATGCCGAGATCCGCCTGCGCCAGGGCAGGGGCGTCATTGATGCCATCGCCGACGAATGCGACGCGTTCCCCTTCGCGTTGCAATTGCGCCACCAGCTTCGCTTTGGACTCAGGACGAACCTCCGCCGTCACATTCTCGGGCGGAATGCCGGCCTGTCTGGCGATGGCGGCGGCGGTGCTGGCGCGATCGCCAGTGACCATCCGGACCTTTAGTCCGGAGGCTTGCAGCCGCTGAACGACTTCGGTCGCTTTCGGTTTCAAGGCATCCTTGGCGGCGAACAAGGCGAGCAAAACATTTCCGGCGCCCAACCCAACCACGGTTGCCGATTTAGCGGACCATTCCTCGGCGAAGCTATTTCCGGAAGTCAGTTCAACTCCGGATGATTGCAGCCATTGAAGCGATCCGAGGACCAACTTGCGTCCGTCCGCGAGTCGGGCCGTGATGCCCGATCCGGAGATTTCCTCCCATTGCGACAACTCGAGCGAGGATTCGGCCAGGCCGGCCACCGCGAGGCTGATGGGATGCGTCGAGTGCCGGGCCAGGCTGGTTGCCCATTGAACCGCCTCCTCCGGCGATTGGCTGGGTGCAATCCAACGTTCGACAATTGTTGGTTTCCCCGCCGTAAGGGTGCCGGTCTTGTCCAGGAGCACGGTGGTGATCGTCCCGGCTTTTTCGAGCGCGACACCGTCGCGGATCAGGATGCCTCGCCGTGCGGCTGCGTTCGCGCCGGCCATGATGGCCACCGGTGTGGCCAGGCCCATGGCACAGGGGCACGCAATGATCAATACGCCGGCGACAATCATGATGGCCGTCGCGACGGTGTTGTCCGCGGGAGCCGAATGCCACAAGACATGGGCGAGCGAATCGTGGACGGCTCGCGCGGAACCCGGTGCCAGTCCCCACCACAGACCGGCTGCGAGGGCGATGAGTACGACGATCGGAACAAATACGCTGCTGACCCGGTCTCCGAGCCGTTGAATTTCCGCGCGGCTGTCCTGTGCGTGACGAACGGCCGCGGCGATCCGGGCCAGCGCGGTTTCCTCGCCCGTGGCCGTGACGCGCATTTCCAAACGGCCGTTGAGATTGATCGTGCCTGCGTAAAGTAAATCATCCGCCTTTTTTGGAACGGGCGCCGATTCGCCCGTCAGCATGGACTCGTCCACGGAGGATTCTCCCTGCGCCACGGCGCCGTCCACCGGGATGCGATCGCCCGGACGCAGGGCCACGCGGTCGCCTGGACGCAATTCCCCCACGGTCACTTCAAGCTCGGAACCATCCGGTCCCAGCCGCCGCGCCGTAGGGGGCGCCAGTTCGAGCAACTGCCGCAACGCACTGGTGGCGCGAGTCATTACGCCGGCTTCCAGCCAGTGCCCCGCGCTGACGAGGGTGATGATGGCCGCCGCCTCCATGAAATACACGTGCACCATCCGGCCACCAAACAATGCCACGACGCTGTACGCGAATGCCGCGGTAGAACCCAACGCCACCAGCGTATCCATGTTCGACGCGCCACGTCGGGCTTGGAGCCAGGCGCCCCGGTAAAATCGCGCCCCGGCAAAAATCTGGACCAAAGCCGCCAGCCCGAACGACAGCCAGCGGAACCACCCGGTCATGCCCAGTTGAAAAACCCATTCGCCCACGACCAACGCGACCGTGACCGGCACGCCCAGCAACAGGTTGATCGACCATCCGGCCAGCCACGATGTTTTGCCCGGCGCCTCCAGAGTTTTTGCCGCGGAAGTCTCGTCTCCCGTCTTCGCTTGAATCACCCGCGCGCCGTATCCAGCCCCGGCCACCGCCTTGACCACGGCTTCCGCGGCAGGAGCAACGCCGTGCGCCCAGCGCACCGTCGCGTATTCAGTGGCGAGGCTTACCGTGGCCGATTGCACACCGGGCACGGAGCGAATCGCATCGCCGACATGACGCGCGCAGTTGGAGCAAGTCATTCCCGTCACCACGAGCTCGGTGGTGTTCGGAGTTGCTGGGGTTGTGGCAGGCATGGTCTGGCGCCTGCACTATCTTACGAAGATTCCGCCGCCTGTCCAACGCCGCGACCAACAGCCGCTACTGGGCGTAGCGGGTCAAAAGCGTTTCAAGGTTTTTGTAAGTGAGCAATCCGGGATGCCCCTCGAAGCGCACCACTCCCTGCTTGTCCACCAGCACCGCATGGGGCACGCGCTCGACGCCGACCGCCGTGCTTGATCGCTTGTTGGGATCGATGGCCACGAAGAATTCGACCTCGGGGGAGGTCATGCGCCGCACCTCGGCTTCGGTCTCGTCGGTGATGCCGATCACCACCAGACGATCCTGAAATTTGTGTTGCAGCTTGTTCAAGCGCGGGATGTTGCCGCGCGATGCGGCGCTCTGGGTTGACCAGAAGCTCACGAGCAGAAATTTGCCGTTCAAGTCGGGCTTCCCGTTCAGCCACTTTTCCGCGCCGATCGTGGGGGCAGCCTGATCAATAAACGCCTTGGCTGAAATCGCGTGCGGAGGTACTTCGGCAAGGTTTTCGTCGTTGATGTCCAACTCCCGCTCGGCGGCGCGAGCGGCCTCGGCTTCCTTTTCGGCGCTCTGGCGGTAGCTAGCTTGCTGACGAGCGCGCTCCGTTTCCGCAGCCGTGCTTTTGGCCGGGTCGTAGTGGAAACGGGCCTGCAGTTCCGGCGACAGCTTTTTGAGTTTCACGTTTCCAATCCCGCGACTGTGCTCGAAATAGAGATCGGTGGCGGTGACGGAAGTCACGACGACGTTTTCGTAGGTATCCTCGCCGACCTTGAGCGTGCCGAGTTTTTCGGCGACCGCGCTGGAGCTCAGGGCAAGGAAAAGAAAAACCACTCCGCAGAGCGGGCGGATGAAAATGTTGAGTGCGGCAGACGTTCGCATCAGTGGTTTGAGCCAGCTTGTTTTATGCCAGCGTTGCTTGCATTCGCAATCGTTCGTCTTAAATTGGGACACGTAGATGGAATTGCCATCCAAGTCAGCAGTCATGACCTTGCCCGGCGTCACGCTGTTTCCGCAGGCGTTGCTGCCGCTTTACATTTTTGAGCCGCGTTACCGCCGGATGCTGGCCGATGCGCTGGAAGGGGAGCGGATGTTTACCGTCGCCATGCGCAAGCCCGGCAGCAAGCGCGAAAGTCCGGTCGCTGTGGGCGGGTTGGGGCTTATTCGCGTGGCCATGAAACACGACGACGGCACCTCGCACCTGGTGCTGCAGGGCCTGGCGCGCGTGGAACTCGGCCCGGTGGACCGTTATTCGCCGTACCGGGTGCATCATATCAGCCCGCTGACTTCGCCGCCGTGCGATTCGGTCAAGGTGGATGCGCTGGTGGCGAAGATGCGCGAGTTGGTGGCGCAGCACTTGAACCTGGGGTTGCCGTTTCCCTTTGAGAAAGTGCCGCGCAAGAAGGCGGGAAGCCCCGGCAAAACGTCGGCGATTCCGCCGAAGCAGATTCTCAGTTATCTTGATTCGATCACCGACCCCGAACAGGCGGCGGACCTGATTTCCTGCGCGATCCTGCCGGGAGCGGCGGAACGGCAGGCGATCCTGGAAACGGCCGAGGTCGAGGTGCGGCTTCAGCTACTGATTCATTTCATGCTCGCTGAGATCCGCGAACAACAAAAGAACAGCCCCCCATGAGCGACACCCCCCAGCCTGCTTCACCTACACCGGACTTTGGTCCCGACGACCGGAATACTTTGCTCTTTGCGCGCCTGGTGCAGCAGCAGGCGGCCCTGGCCGCCATGTTACTGGGTCACGAGCCGCATCCGGAAACGGGCCAGACCGTCACGGACCTGGATTCCGCGCAGCTCTTCATCGACCAACTGGCGATGCTCGAGACCAAAACCAAGGGCAACCTCACCGAGCCCGAAGCGAAAATGCTGCGGCAGACGATTGTGAATCTTCGCCTCGCCTTCGTGGACGCGGTCCAGTCCACCCAGAAGCAGGAAGCGAAGCCCGCTGCCGCGCCCGAGGCGCCGCCGGCTTCGCCAGCCACGCCCGCGTCACCCGCACCGGCGGGGGAGGAAGAACACCGCAAGAAGTTCAGCAAGACGTATTGACGTCGGCCGCCGCCGGTCCGGGCCGGCGCGCTTTTACTTCTTTGCCGGCTTCGGCGGGGTTGTCTCGTCGGGTTTGGCCGAGAGATCGGACGGCTCCTTTATTTTGTAAGCATCGTCGAGGATCTCCACCGTGGACTCCTTGCGCAGCTTCTGAATGTAATTGGGCAATTCCTTCTGCACTTCGTCATCGCTCAAAATTTCGCGGATGATCGCCTTGTTGCCGTCGGTCTTGACCAGAACGGTCTTGGTGTCCAGGCCCACATACTGTTCTTTGCGCGCGGGAAAGTGCTCGAGCAGCTTGATGATGTGGAAGCCGTAGCTGGTGGTGACGACCTCGCTGATCTGGTTCGTGGCGGTAAGCGCGAAGGCGGCGGTTTCGAATTCCGGGACCATGCGGTTGCGCGGGAAGGTGTATTCGCCGCCGGTGGTTTTTGAGCCGGGGTCCTCCGAGTATTCCTTCACCAGCTTCGCCCAGTCCTCGCCCGCGCGCGCGCGTTTCAGGATGTCATCCATCTGCTTGCGCTTCTCCGCGCGTTTGGCGGCGCTGACATCGGCGCCGGTGACGCTGTCCTTGGTGCTGATCAGGATGTGACTGACGCGGACCTTCTCCGGTTCCTCGAAGCTGGAGAGATGTTCGTCGTAATATTTTTTGGCCTGCTCCTCGGTCGGGTTGGTTTTGATCTCGTGCTGGAGCACCATCGGTAGGGTGGCCTGGTCGATGTTCTGCTTCTCCCATTGATCGCGGGTCTGGCCGGTGGAGCGCAATTGCTGGCCGAGTTTTTGATAAAATTCCTCGTCGGTCAGTTTCGCGCTTTTCTTGACGCGCTCGAGATAGGTTTCGAACTCCTTCTTGCCCTTGGCCCGGTCTTCCTGGGTGGCCTTCGACAAAACCAATTGGATCTGGATCATCTTGTCCAGCAGACGCACGTCCACGTCGGGAGGCACCGGCGCGCCCGGTTGCGCCGCCGCGGTGGCCTTATAGCGGATGACCTCGGCGTCCAGTTCACTGCGCTTGATTTCGAAGCCTTTGCCTTTCACGAGCACGGTGTCGGTGAACAGGACATCGGGTTTGGCCGGGGTGGATGAAGCGGGGGGAGTGGCCGGCGGAGTGGCGGGTTCGGCGGCCAGCACCGGGCAGGCGGCCACGGCGAGGGCCATAAGGCTGATTCTCAAGTTCAAGCTATTCATGAAATAAGGGGCTGATTTATCGGTTACGGTCGGAGAGCGGCAACACCCTGGTTAGAGTTCGACTACCCGGACATTACGAATGTCCCGGTCCTTGCGGATTTCGTCAAGAAATTCAGCGGGCGGGACGCTGTCCAGATTGAGCACCGTCAGCGCGTGGCCACCGGCGGTGTCGCGCGTGAGGCTCATGCTGGCGATGTTGACCTTGTATTTGCCCAGCAGCGTTCCCAAGTAGCCGACGATGCCGGGGCGGTCGGTGTTTTCGAGGATCAAGACGACGCCGGAGGGCACGATTTCCGTCGGCTGGCTGAAGACGCGGACGATACGCGGATTGTCCGGCGAGCCAAAGAAAGTACCGCCGGCCGAAACGACTTTTTCGCCGTTTCGATAGGCCTGGACGTGGAGCCACTCATTGAAAGTGACGGGCTCGCTGGAGCGCTTTTCTTCGACGGTGACGCCGAGGGTCGAGGCGATGCTGCGGACATTGACGTTGTTGAGGTCCTTCACCGACGCGCGCGAAAGGAAGCCCACGAGAATTGCCCGCGTGATGGGGTCCACGTTGGGGAGTTCGCGGGCGTTGCCGCCGTAAGTGACGTAGAGGCGGTCCACTTGAGCGGGCGCGAGTTGCGCGATGAACTTGCCGAGTTTTTCGCCCAGCGTGAGATAAGGCCGGACCTGCTCGTAAGTCTTGGCGTCGAGGTAGGGCAGGTTGACCGCGTTGCGGACTTCACCGGTCAGCAGATAGCCCGTGATCACTTCCGCGACTTCGATGCCGCATTTCTCCTGCGCCTCATGCGTGCTCGCGCCAAGGTGGGGCGTAAGCGTAATGGCCGGATGTTTTCGGAACGGATGGTCCGCCGCCATGGGCTCGACAATGAACACATCCAGCGCCGCCGCCGCGACTTTGCCGGAATCGAGCGCCGCGAGCAGGTCCTGCTCAACGATGACTTCGCCGCGCGCGCAATTCACGATGCACACTTTCGGCTTCATCTTCGCGAAGGCCGCCGCGTTCAACATGCCGCGCGTCTGCTCCGTCACCGGCATATGCACGGTGATGAAATCCGCGTCGCGATAGACATTGTCCAGGTCGCCCGAGAGTTCCACGCCGAGTGCTTTGGCACGGGCCTCCGTCAGAAAAGGATCGTAGGCCTTGACCTTCATGCCGAAGGCCAGGGCGCGTTTGGCGACTTCGCTGCCGATGCGGCCCATGCCCAGCACGCCGAGAGTCTTGCCGGAGAGTTCCACGCCCTGGAATTGCTTGCGGTCCCATTTGCCCGCGGCCATGGAGCCGTGAGCTTGGGGCACCTTGCGGGCCAGATTGAGGATCATGGCGAAGGAAAGCTCCGCCGTGGAGGTGGTGTTGCCCGCCGGGGTGTTCATCACCACCACGCCACGCTGGGTGGCGGCTTCGACGTCCACATTATCGATGCCCACGCCGGCGCGGCCGACCACGCGCAGTTTGGGGGCGGCGTCGATCACCGCCTTGGTGACCTTGGTCTCGGACCGCACCACCATGGCGACGACATCGCCGACCAGCGCCAAAAGCTCCGATTCGGGCAGCTTTTTGGGCAGCACCACGACTTCAAATTCCGGCCGTTGTTGCAGCAGGGCGATGCCCTGCGGCGATACGGGATCACATACCAGCACTTTCATAAAAGCGGGCGATAATAGAGGACGCGGAGCATTAGGTCAATTTCTGCGTTGGCGTGTGCGAGTGGGACCCCTTTTTTGGGCCGATTCTGGTTTGACGAGGTCTGACAGCGGGGCTTTTGGGTTTGACGGGCGGTATGACCGGGGTGTGACGGTGGTCGGACACGGGTCGGACGAGGATTTGACGATAGCATGACGAAGGTTTGACGGAAAAGGGGTTGAGAGTTGAGGCTTGAGGGCTGAGGGGGCAGAAATTGCCGGTGCCGCGTGAAAAAATTGAAAAGGTTGTACCTTTGGCGGCTTTAGGCGTCTTTTGGTGTTTTCCCGTGTATTTTGAGTGTACTTTTAGCGTTCCTTGAGTGTACCTTTCGTGATTTTTCGAGTGCTTTGCCGCCTGGTTTCCTGAAGCCCCGGCAGTTGCATGCGGCTTTACCAGATTGATGCCGGTGAAGGTAGAATCTCCCTCATCCACCTTGGCGAAGACGCTACGGCGGGACAGGCCCCAGTCCTGTCCGGGTGGAAGTGGGAGAGCATTTGGGTGGCATGAGATTGAGTCAGCGCCGGGCGGGATCGAACGCGGTGGGAGATTGGAAATATGCAGACTCGTCACCTCGTCTCCTACAGAGGAGGGGGCAATGATGACTGAGGACACCCGGATCACCTGGTTTGCATTCGAATTCAGTGGGTGCACGTTCAAATCGTCGGCTCCTTTCGGCGAATGAAATTACGAGAATTCATTCACGCAGGGGTAGTTTTAGCACGGCGGGGCGGAAAATAATCTCCCACGGTGGGAGTTTCTCCCGTGACAGAAATGAGTGAAATAGGTGGGAAAAGTGAGGGTGGCAACGAGCCGGTTGGTCGGATGAGATGAAGCGAGATTTGGAAACATGGAGAACCGACCCTTTTCAGAGTGAGATGTGGAAACGTGGAGAACGGGGCAGGATTTCTGCCTCCGGGATAGCATTGAATCAATCCTGCCTTTTCAGCATCGTCCAGGTGTCCTGCCGGAGATCAAGGATCCGCACGATTTGAATGTGTGTTGGTAGCACGCGGTAACAAACCAACGATTTTTTGACCACGATGCCGTGCAGGTCCGGGAAGATCGTGGAGTCAATCGGGTGGCCGCGACCCGGGTTTTCGGCGAGGGCATCACAGGCTTGCTGCATCCTGAGCGCCACAGACAATTCGACTCGGCGGCCAAATTCCCGGCGGAGGTAGCGTCGAATATTAGGCCAGTCGTCGCGGGCGAGTTCCGTGAGCGTGACTTTCAATCGTCAAGCGGCTCGGTGAAAAAATCGGGAGGACAATCCAACTCTTTGGATGCTTTGGCGGCGGAGAGCTTTTTTCCAACGCCGGCGTGGCCCGGTAGGATCGCCGCGTTTTGGGCGGCGGAATGGCCACGATGGAGAGCCGCCCTTTACCTTCGCGGATGATGTATTCCCCGTAAGGCGCCTCGGCGACAAAATCGTCGGGAAGCACCAGGCGTTTGCGCTTATCGTGTTTCGCGATGGTAACGGCTTGTGCCATAAGGGGAAATCCCCATCCGCTCCCGGGAGTGTCAACTGGATTTGCGTTGCCGCACCGGCCTTCCCCCGCCGGGTTTGGCGGGCGGAATGAAGGAAACTGCCCGGTTGGTTTTTGAGCCAGCGGGCTTCCGGGCATCGTGGCGAACCCCGACTCAGGGCTCTCGGGGCAGGCGGGAATGCCGTGCTCCGCGGCGGCAGCCGGGTGCGTTCCTAGCGTTATTACGGAGGTGTACAAGCTTTGACAGGGCCCGCTTTCATGCCAGAGTATTGGGAAATCTGCGGTTGTTGCAGCGCACGGGCGAATCAAGAAAAAACCATGAATCGGCGACTCGTATTCGCGTTCTTGTTCGTTGGTCTGGGCTGCCTGGGGAAAGGTGTCGCCGCGGAGCAGAAGAATCTTCCCGATCCGCCGCCGGAGTTCAAAGGGGTCATTGCGCCGGATTACCGCAATTCGAAACCGGAATGGCCCAAGACCCCCGCGCCGCCCGCCGGGGCGCCAAATATAGTCATCATCCTGCTGGACGATTTTGGCTTCGGCCAGGCGAGCACTTTTGGCGGGCCGATTCCGATGCCGAACCTGGACAAGCTGGCGGCGGCGGGATTGCGCTACAATCGCTTTCATAACGCCGGGCTTTCCTCGCCCACGCGCGCGGCGTTGCTAACCGGACGGAATCCGCACCAGGCTTCGGCGGGGTCGGCGGTGGAATGGGCGACCGGGTATCCCGGTTACGACGCGATGATCCCGGACACGACGGCGACGATCGCGCAGGTGCTGCGTTATTATGGTTACCGGACGGCGTGGATCGGGAAGAACCATAATACGCCTGCGTGGGAGGCCAGCGTGGCGGGGCCGTTCACGCAATGGCCGACCGGGTTGGGCTTTGATTACTTTTACGGCTTCAACGGCGCGGCCACGGACAACTGGTATCCGGCCCTCTTCGAAAACACCCGCGCGGTGGAACCGGCTCGTTCGCCGGAGCAGGGGTATCACCTGGTGGCGGATCTCACGGACAAGGCGCTGGATTGGCTGCGCTACCAAAAATCAGTGACGCCGGGCAAACCGTTCTTCCTCTACTTCTCGCCGGGGGCCACGCACGCACCGCAACAGGCTCCGCGCGAGTGGCGCGAAAAGTTCAAAGGGCAGTTCGACAAGGGCTGGGATGTCACGCGCGACGAGACCTATCAGCGCCAGTTGAAGCTGGGCATCATTCCCGCCGATGCGCGACTGACCCCGCGCCCCGCGGAGATTCCCGCGTGGGATTCGCTGTCGCCGGAGGAACAGCGGTTCTCGGCGCGGCTGATGGAAAACTTTGCGGCCAGCGCGGCTTTCGCTGATTACCAGATTGGGCGGCTGCTGCAGGGTATCCAGGCGCTGCCGGAGGCGGACAACACGCTCGTTTTCTACATCGCCGGCGATAACGGTCCCAGCGCAAGTGGCGGCGTGTCCGGCACCGCGAATGAGGTCGCATCGTCGGCGGGCCAGGCGCCGGACCTACAGGAAAGCCTCAAGCGGCTGGATGAAATCGGGGAGCCGGGCACGGAGCCAAATTATCCCGTCGGCTGGGCTTGGGCGGGTACCACGCCGTTGCCGGGCTTCAAACAGGTGGCATCGCATTTTGGCGACACGCGCAGCCCCATGGTGGTTGCGTGGCCGGCGCGGATCAAAGACGCGGGTGGATTGCGTTCGCAATGGGGTTTTGTGACCGACATCGCGCCGACAGTTTATGAAGCCGCAGGTGTTCAATTGCCGAAAGCCGTGGAGGGCATCAAGCAAACGCCGCTGGCCGGCAAGAGCCTGTTGTATTCCTTTGGCGACGCCGGGGTGCGCAGCACGCACACGACGCAGTATTTCGAAGTGTTGGGCAACCGCGCGCTATTGCATGAGAATTGGGTCCTGGCCGCGCGGCATGCCCAGCCCTGGGAGAAGGCCACCAAGCCGTTCGATGACGACAAATGGGAGCTTTACAACGTGGCTGACGATTTTTCGGAAGCCATAGATCTCGCCGCGTTGCAGCCCGACAAGGTCAAGGAACTGCGGAAAGTCATCGACCGCGAGTTCAAGGCGAACAATGTGTATCCGCTGGATGATCGCGGCGCCGAGCGCCTGGAGCCCTCCCAGCCGCAGCTTTCGCCGCCACGGGACGTTTATACTTATTTCACGAGTGTCTCACGGCTGCCGCAAAGCGCGGGCCCGCCGCTGGCGAATCGTTCCTACAAGATTACGGTGGACGCCGTCATGCCCGACGACAAACCGGAAGGCGTGCTGGTGGCTTCGGGCGGGAGCACGGTTGGGTTCACGCTTTACGTTTACAAGGGCAAGCTCATTTACCATTACAATTTCTTCGACCGGGAGCGGTTCACCATCGCCTGTCCCGAATGGCTGAAGCCGGGGCCGACGACGATTGTTTTCGATTTTCAGTATGACGGCGGCGGCCCGGGCAAAGGCGGCACCGGCACGCTGCTGGTGGATGGCTTGAAGGTCGGCGAAGGGCGGCTCGAACAAACCGTGGACGGCGCATTTGGCACAGACTGTTTTGGCATCGGCGTGGACACGGGCTCGCCGGTTTCGAGTGACTATGCGCCGCCGTTTGCCTTCAATGGCGAGATCAAGAAAGTGCAATTTGAACTTGGCCCGGTCCTGTTGAAACCTGAAGATGCGCCGAAGGCTCCACAGAAGGAACTCAAGGCAGCCCAGGCACAAAAATAGAGAGACGCAGTCCAACACTCAAAACCCATGAAAAAAACCTCGTTTGCAATCGCGGGCGGTCTGACGGCCGCGTTACTTGTTTCGGCAGCTTCTGCTTTTGGCGCAGACGCGAAGAAAGCCAATGGCTATGGCGAGCCCGATCGCACCATGGCGGCGGCACACACGTCCTTCATGAAGGGGGACATGAAAAAGGCGGGCACGGAAATAGACAAGGCGGGCGATTGGGTCGGGAAGCAGGCGGACGATGTGTCGGCGGATTCCAAGGAGAACGTCAAGAAAGCCGGCAAGGATCTGGAGAAGCTGGGTCAGCAGGTAAAGGAAGGCACCGTGAAATCGGACGCCGACTTGAAGAAGGCTTTTGCGTCCACGGACCACGCGCTGGCGAAGGCGTGGCTTTCCACCGCGGACGCCGCCCGGAAGGCCGGCAAGGACTCGACCGATGCCCTGCATAAGTCCGGCGAAGCGCTTTCGAGTGCGGGAAAATGGTCCGGCAACCAGATCAGCAACGGCGCGAAAGCTTCGATGATGGCCATCAAGAAAGCCGGCATGGCGACGGGCGACGCGGCGAAAGTCAGCGCGGAGCAGGTGGACAAGTGGTTCAAGAGCATGGGCGAGGGAATTGACGAGCTCGGCAAAAAGCTCTGAGCCGTAAGCATCGTGGCGGCCAAGGTCATCAAGCTGAATCTAATCGGACGCGTTTAGGGTTCCGATTGGATGGAGCCTCCTCACGTCGGCTGCTACGGAACTGAGGGCTCCGCGAAATCCCGATGTTGAGGGCGGATCAAAATGATAAGGATTGTCGGATCAAAAGGAGAATAATGGGGCGGGGGTATGGACAGGGTGCGTGAGTGGGATATTCTGGCCGGTGATTCACGAGCAGGATAGGGCTCTGCGGAAGCGCAACCTGAGCGGCTCGGAATCTCAAAGTTGAGCCTCACGGCCCGACAGCCTCGGTGCGATCCGTGCCGAGGCTTTTTCTTTGGGCCGGGCTCATCAACTTTGATGCCAAGCGATAAACTTCGGGGGTTTGGGGGCAGAGCCCCCAAGCGGAGTCTGCTAATTTCGGCGGGATGAAAAACAGTTAGCGCATCGTATCCAACCTCAGATCGTCGGTGAAATTCTCGAGCGGTTCAATGCCGGGCAGATGGACTGGCAGACCGCGGCGGAACGGCTGCAAATCGGCCCGGCTCAACTTTACCGTCTGCGCAGCCAATGGTTGCTGAACCGGAAATCCTTCTCGCTGAGGGTCTCTGGAGGCAATCACCGGGAGGCTTGGCCGGAAGCGGTGCGCGATTTCCTCAAGGAGTTCTTACCCGTCTGCCAGCCCCTGAACTATGCGCTGATCGCCGACCAACTGAGTCGCCGTTTCGAGTTTGACCGGTCCCGGGCCGCCGTGGCCGACTACCTCCGGGAACACTTTCCCAAAGTGGTGGCGCCCAGCCGACCCGGGCCCAAGCCACGCCGCCGGTGGGAAACCGCGGCGATTGGGGAACTCTGGCAACACGACTCCTCGCCGCATCAGTGGTGGCCCGCGGCCTCGCCGCAGAGCCTGATTTTAACGGTCGATGACCATTCTCGAAAAATCGTCGCCGGCCGATTTGAGCTGGATACGACTTGGAAGCACTTCTGCCTGCTGCGGCCCGCCTTTGAGAAACACCATTGCCCCTCCAGCTTCTACACCGACGGATTGAGCTTATTTGGTCACACCTCAGCTCAAGATCGCTTGGACACCCTGTCACAATTCCAGCGCGCTCTGACCGCCTTGGGGATCAATCATCGCGTCGCCCCTTCGCCCCAGGCCAAGGGCAAAATCGAACGGTTATTCGGCACTTTTCAACGCCGGCTCGTCAGCCTCTTGGCCTATGAGAAGATTGCTAACCCCGATCAGGCCAACGCCCTGCTCCAGAACGAAATCGAGCACTACAATCAATCACACCTGCACACCACCACCGGCTTAACCCCAAACCAAGCCTGGCAAAAGGCGCTGGAGGAAAAACGCTCTCTGCTCAAGCCCGTCCCGCCCGCCTCCTTGTTGAACCTTCACTTGGCACTGCATGTTGCCCGCCGGGTCAGTTCGGCTTCGACCATTGAGTTCTTGGGCCGGACGTGGAAGATCACCCCGACCAACCACAAAACCGTTATCATTGTCCACCATCCCTGCCAGCGCTTCTGGGTCATCCCTCAAACCAAAGCTCTCTCCAAATGGCCCACTGTGCTCGGGACCTTCTCCCTCAAAACCACATTATCATTTTGATCCGACATCTATTCTCATTTTGAACTATCGCCCACATTGGAACAGATCTTCCTTGGCCGCAGAAGGCGAACTGAGCATACTCACCTTTGATGCGGATTAAACTGACCGTTGGTGAAATTGAGATGCTCCGAGCGCATGTCCCTCAGGGTCCGGCGCGTGGAGGTTTTCAAAATCTCCTACTTCAGGTATGGTTCCATCTGGACGAGACGACCGGAGAGGTGGACCTTCAGGGAGTTTTGCTAGAGCGTATCAATCGATATGCTTTTGCGTACGATAGTGCAAGCTGGCGGAAATTTCTGCGCAGGGTATTCCGGCGCACTCTGGGAACCAATCTTGACCGAGGGTTTCTGCTGGGGGCTTGAACCCACGAGAATGGAACGAAAAGTCACCAGTTTTTCTTTGGAGGTCAGAGACTGCATTGATGGCATGGAGAGCATGCCGGAGGAATCGGTGGACTTGGTTGTAACTTCGCCGCCGTATAACTTGGGGATCAAGTATCGAAATTATCGGGACAAGAAAAGTCGGCATGAATACCTGGCCTGGTCCTGCCGTTGGGCGATAGAGGTAAAGCGAGTGCTGCGCAGTAATGGGTCGTTCTTCCTAAATCTGGGAGCCTGCCCATCAAATCCGCTAATCCCTCATGAACTGGTCGTGGCGCTAAAGGAAGAGGGTGTGGGTTTTTGTCTGCAGAACACGTTTCATTGGATAAAATCCATCACCATAGAGACAAGAGACGGTGAGCAGGTATCGGCTGGGCACTTCAAGCCCCTGCAGTCCAAGCGTTTTGTCAATGATTGTCACGAGTACATCTTCCATCTGACGAAGAGCGGGGACACGCCTCTTGACAGACTGAGCCTTGGGGTTCCGTACTCAGACAAATCCAACATCAAGCGTTGGGCTCATACCAAGGGGCGGGATGTACGCTGCCGAGGCAACAACTGGTTCATACCTTACAAGACAATTGTTAGCCGGTCGAAGGAGAGGCCGCATCCAGCGACTTTTCCGGTGGAATTGGCTGAGAATTGCATAAGAATTCATGGATGTCGGCCTGATTTGGTTATGCTGGACCCCTTCCTTGGCATCGGCCACTCGGCGATTGCGGCCCAGCGGTGCGGGCTTGGTCGCTTTGTAGGGTTCGATATTGACCCTGAGTATGTGGGGGTGGCACGGCAGGCACTAGCGCGCGGAGTGATTCAACCGACGCCGGAGTTGCGCCGGTTTCCGCAAGTGAGGCGAAAGCGAAAGAATTCGCAGCCTGTATTGCTGTGATTTGTCTTAGTTAGGCTCAGGCGCGGCCCAGGTTGTGGCCTAAAGTTCTTCCGAAAATGCGTCGCAACCGCCCTTGCCAACCGCCGCTTTTATAATCGTGGGCGTACCGGGCAATGCGCTCTCTGTCTGTTAGGTTTAGATCGAGGCGGCGGTCTTGAGTTACTCTTTCCTGAAGGCCGACAAGGAGTGCTTGGAAGCCACCCCCGCCGCGCGTTTCTGGATCTTGGCCTTGTAGCGCTGCATATTCATCTTCGTTGAGGTGTACGGTCACGATCCTGTCGGCGCGAAAAAGAGAGGTATGGCCATCGGGAGCGGACGTCAGGTCGATTTCGCCCTGCGGTTCGAAATGAACGTTTAATAGCGAATCGATCTTAAGTTTGACCTGCTCTGAAACCAAGACTTCACCGTCACGCGCATTTCTGGCGATGAGCGCAGCAGATTTCCGCAGGGCTGCCGTGCGATCAATAGGGTCCTGCTTTGGCGCGACAACGTGGACCGCCATTCTAGCACTGAAAGGGCCAGAAGCGCCGCTTACGGGGCTCTTGACTGCCAAGTCCTCCTGAATTCTGAGGGCGCAGTTGAGGGCTTCTTCGGGTTGTCGGAAGGCAAAAACGAAATTCTGCCCATCGGATTCAATGAGGTCGCCCCGATATTCGCGTGCGCCGGCTTGCACCAGTTCATGGACCTGTTTAAGGGGGGAGCTTGCTGCTTCTCTTTCTTCTTGGGGATTGGTGGGAGCGTCTACGCTTATATTGATAAAGAGAACGCAGCACCACTGAGTTTCGCGCAGGGCGATCTTTGGAATTCGAGAGGGGAACCGTGCTTTCTGCACAAATTCATCTCGATTGCTCAAGAGAAGGTCAGCATATTCGAGATTATTACCAATGAGCGCGGCGAGCGTCTCGAATGCGTAGGCGAGCCCGGTGGGATCCTTAGACCCCTCAACCACGACAGGCAAGCATTCGCCAAAGCTGAAGTATGCTGTGTAGGGGATTTTGGTGACTTGGAGGAAGTCTCGCACAGACACTCCACGAGGCAACCACTGGTGATAGAAAGGTTTCGTTGCCTCCTCAAATTTGCCGAGCCAGTCCTGGGAGCGCCTATGTTCAGTTTGCGTGTCAAAGCGGCTTGGGATGGGGATCGTGGGGACGAGAGGTCGGTCGAACGGCAAGTGTTGCCTTTGCACACTTGCACGCTTGGCGACATCGACCGCACCTCCGAGGCTCTGCGAAGTCGCGGTGAATACGAGGGCAAGGATATCCGGGAGTTGAATGGTGCAAATGCCGCCGATATCAGTGATACCTGTTCGACTGTCGACCAGGACAAAATCGAACTCGGCTTTCCACTTGTTGCGCAGGCTCTCGACAATTTGCCCGCCCTCCTTTTCTTCGTAAAAGGACTTTACGTCTAGGCTGCGTACGGTCTTGAAGTAACGGTCGGTGCGGGCGCCTGCGGTCAACAGTGTCAGTTTAGCCGAAGTGTCCACGACGGTGATCTCAGAAAGGAAAGATTTCCAGTCTGGCGATTCTGCGGGCTTTTGGGAGAGTGCTGTGAGGAGCTCTATAAGGCCACTTCGGTCTTGGATAGAAGGAATCTCGGATTCGGGAAGGAGAAAGTGTTCAATCCCTGGCGCCTCAAGGTCCCAGTCGACGACTAGGACTCGTCTCCCCCACATTGCGAGGAGTGTGGCAACGTTGGCCAAGGCCATGGTCCGTCCCACCCCGCCCTTGTACGAATAGAATGTAATGAGCGTGCCCATACGTCACCTAATTATTGGTTGAGCGACCTGTGGTCTTGGTGGAACCTGCACCGCAGCGACTACTTCATCCAGCCATGGAGGCGTTCCCCAAGCAGCGTCCCAATCTGGCGCGGTGTTGACAGCGCGAGCCACGTCGGGTGCGAACTGGCGTAATTGCTGCTCCAAGTCAACGTAAAGAAGTGTGCTCCGGAAAACGGAGCTGTCGGAGAAATACGGCTCTAGATTTCTGTACTGCGTGTTTGTCGCGTAGGCCGGAAAGTGTAGCCCGTCTCCTACTCTCACAGGAACGATAAGGCCGCTTCGATCGCCAACTGTTCCGAGTCCAAGTTGATTTTGGCGATGTAAGATTACTGCGCACTCGTTCAGGCACCACCGCGATTGGAAGTAGTGGGCACTCCACACACCGACCAGACACCGGGAATGCCAGAGGGCGTATTTCAGTGTTTCAGGCCATTGGTCGCCAGCGTGAAGGCCCGTGCGGTCGTAGAAAATTCGCGGCGAACGGCCCAGTTCTTCCCCGAGATTCCACCTGAGCAGAGGGAGGAAGTAGTCATTCACCCACGGGCCGCAGGGGCGCTCGTGAACGTAGCTCAGAAAGACATCCCACTCGTACGCCATACGGATATTATATGAGCCGCAAATTCTCTACGTCCATACCGAGAATGTAAGTGAACGTTAGTGTCCTGTTGAGGGGGAAAGCAAGAAGACATTTAAATTCGAGAACATCAATTAATAACCGCAGCAGCTGGTCGCGGCTGGACGTCACGATTGCCGGCTCGCTGCTTTCAGCCGCTAGTACAACCGATAAAACTTCCGCGAACCGGACATGGGA
>CAYUVH010000052.1:0-141345 GCA_964448135.1 uncultured Verrucomicrobiota bacterium
GCGGCTACCGCGCTGTTGCTCAGGCCCGAGGCGCACTTGAGTATGATTTTGGCGCGAAAAACCAAGGCGCGATGCTTTCGACCCTGGACCAACTTGCGGAGTTCCTGCAACTGGGACTCCGTCACCTTGAGTTGAAGTTTCAGGCGGCGACCTGGAGAATTGGCTGAAGGCATGGCCCACGATAACACCCGCTGACATTTATGCAAGTTATTTATGACTCAGGAGACTAGCCAAAGCCTCCACACGGATGAAGCGATAGCTGGTGGTAAGTGATAGAGTAAATCGCCACCTTCGTGCATTAGTTCTGCAAGGTGGGGAATAGGAATAGGGCGCGTCTCTTCAGCCGAAGCGTAGACAGAGTGATATCGGTGGAGGCCAAATCTATAAGGCACTGCTTTGCCGTCAGCACCGATAATCGGTTTACCTTTGACGTTATTTATCGCGAAGTCCGCTGCGAGCGGCTTCCAACTCGGGCTGAATAACTTGGCAGGCTCTCGGGATAATCCGGGACCGGCCCAAAGTAACTTGGACCTCGGTGGCATTATGGGCAGCTTCGGCATCGCCGAATAGACCATTGGAATGCGCCATTGAAGTAGAACGCACTCGACTGGGCAGAATTCATCAACAAGCCGCTCAAAACGGGATCGTAGTTTTTCAATATTGTGCTGCCACTGTCGACCGGCTTTCGCTTTTATTGGGACATACCATGGAAGGACCCTCATTTCGTAGTCCTCCCGATAGGGGGTTCCAGCTTTAATGTTTGTGCCGTCCTCAAACCTATTCCGGAAATTATCTAAAGGGGGAGTGTTCATGCCGATTGAAGCCCTATCGCTTTCTTAAGTTGCTGCAGAGATGACCTTTTCGTGTTACCGATTGAAAACTGCGTGCTTGTGCCACCCATAATCTTAACAGAGACAAGATGCCGAAGCGAAGGGCTGAGGCAAAGGTTAAATGCTTCCAGGACCCCGTTCGACCACAGGCGTAGCATGGATCGGGCCTACAGCCCTCGGAATGAAATGTTGAGGATTTTACCCAGCCCGTTGGGCTGGGCTGGTATGGGACGGGCCGTTGGCCCTGAGGGCGGAGGCAGGGTTGCGGAGAAGGTGGCGGGCGGTGGTGAAATCGCACATTTCGGATTTGAGCTTTCAAATCGCGAGATTGACACGGTCCGTGCATGAAATAATCTGCCGGTCCTCCACCCACCCGGGCGCGCCGTTGGGTTGCTTGGGACGGAGGAGATGGCGGCAAAATGTAAGTGTTCGGTCGGTGCCTTCTGGCTGGTCGCGCGTCATGGGACGCGAGGGACGAAGGTCGGAGGGTGGAGCGAACACGGGTCAATTAATGTTTATGGGCAATTCAACCAGTTCGGTACTTCTCCGAAAAATTTCATCTTACTCCTTTCACCTGCGGGCGGCGATTGGGCTGCTGGCGCTGGGCTTCGCCCTGCCGTCGACGGCCGCGACGCTGGACACGACGCGCAGGATTTTCGTGGCGAAGAAGATCATCACGATGGATGAGGCGAAGCCGACGGCCACGGCGGTGGCGGTGCAGTCCGGCAAGATCATCTCCGTGGGCACGCTCTCCAATGTGGTGGCGGATATGCGCAAGCTTCCGTATGTGCTGAACACCACCTATTCAAACGCGGTGATCGTGCCGGGGTTCGTCGAGGCGCACAGCCATCTCCAGGGCTACGGGCTTTATTCCAGCCTTCCGTATATCGGTTACTTCGACCGCAAATCCCCGGCCGGCGTGTTGCAAAAGGGCGTGACCAATTTCGCCGCCGTCATCAGCGCATTGAAAAACCTGGCCCAAAAGCAGCGGACGAGACTGGACGGCTCGCGTGCGCCGGTCGTGGCGTTCGGGCTGGACCCGATCTTCTTCCCGACGGAGATTCCGGGCCGCCGGATCACGCGGCAAATTCTCGACGAGGTCTCGACCAACACGCCCATTTTTCTGCCGCTGCTGAGCGGCCACGTCGTGGCTTGCAACACGCGCATGCTCCAACTCGTCATGGCCGAGACCAACTGGCCCGCGATCAAGGACACCGTGGGCGTGATCAAGGATACGAACGGCGTGCCCACGGGCGAATTGGACGAGGTGGCGGCGGACATCGTGGCGTTTGCGGCGCTGCAAAAGGCCGATCCCCTGTTCTTCCTGAGCCGCGGGTTCAGTTCGCTGAGCGACGGGGCCAAGCTGGCCCAGCGCAATGGCGTGACGACGGCGACGGACCTCGCCTTTGGCGCGGAGCCCAAAACCTCGGAGCTGGCGGCCCGCGCCATTTACCAGGTGGCCACCTATGCCGACGAATTTCCCTTGCGCGTGGTGCTGGGATATTTTGCCGATCAATTGATCGCCAATTGGGGCACGAATGCCGTGAAGCACCTGCGGGTGACGCGCGGCCTGGACACGCCGAAGCTCATCACCGGTCCCGTGAAAATCATCACGGACGGTTCGATTCAGGGCTACACCGCCGAATTGGAGCCGCCGGGCTATTGGGACGTCGAAGATCCTAATCCCATGTGGAACGTGGATCCCGGCCTGCCGCTCTACAACCTCTGCCTGCCTTTCTGGAAAGCCGATTTCCAAATCGCCGTGCACGTCAACGGCGACGAAGCCACCCGGCAGATGCTCGACGTCCTCGAGGCATTGCAACAGGATTTTCCGAAAACCGATCATCGCTTTAGCCTCCAGCACAACCAGGTTTCGCATCCGGAATACTTCACGAAGATGGCGCAGTTGGGCGCGACGGTGAACCTGTTCTGCAATCACCTCTACTACTACGGCGACCAGCACTATGCCATCACGCTGGGCACCAACCGCGCGAACCTGATGGATTCGCCCGCCATGGCGAAGGCCGCAGGCGTGCCCTTCTCGCTCCACTCGGACGCGCCGGTGACGCCGATGGCCCCGCTCTTCGCGATGTGGTGCGCCGTGAACCGCCAGACGGCGAGCGGCCGCGTGCTGGATGACCCGAACAACTCGCAGAAGATAAGCGTGCAGGATGCGTTGCAGGCCGTGACGCTCGGCGGCGCCTACCTGCTCAAGCTGGAAAAGAAAATCGGCAGTATCACCGTGGGCAAAAACGCGGATTTCGCGGTGCTGGGCCAGGATCCGTACGCGGTGGACCCGATGGCGATCAAGGATATCCCGGTGAAGGCGACCGTGCTCGGCGGGAAGGTATTCCCGGTGAAGTGACGGGGCGATGCCCGGTCTTTGCGTGGTACCGGGCAGGGTTTTCGTAGCCCCGAAAGGATTCGGGGCGGACGCGCAAAACGCTACCGCTCACCTAACGCGCTAAAGCCGTAACGATTCAGTTGGGGGGAAAAGCCCCCCTCACCCCGACCCTCTCCCAAAGGAGAGGGAGAGCGATTGAACGGTCTGGGTCGAAGCCACCTTTTAGTAATGTCGTCCGGCACGAGCCGTCGGAAGGAATGAGCCTCGTTACCTCGGCTGCTACGGAGTGATGGTGCGTACGCGCTTTTCCGGAATCGTTCCGGCTAAAGCGGGGACACCGAACCGGGCATAGGGATCAATCCAGCGACTTGATCCGCAGATTGCGGAACTCGACTTTCATTTTGAGGCCGGGGTGGATTTGGACGCCGATGGGGGCGGCGGCGGGGAAGTTGGTGTTTTTGTATTGGACGACTTGCTGGCCGTTGAGCCAGACGGTGAAGGTGTCGCCCCTGGCTTCGAGCCGATACTGGTTCCAATCGTCCGGCTTGAAGATTTTCTCGAACCCTTTGGCCTGGCCGGCCTCGGGATATTTTTCCTTGGAGCCGGTATAGAAGGAACAGGTCATGTCCTTTTTGAGGCTGCGGGAAATGCCCATTTGCATTTGCAGCTCGGGTTTGCGGAAGACGATGCCGCTGTCAATTTCAACGCTCCAACGCGTCTCGCATTCGATGACGAAGTCGCGGTAGGAGGCCTTGGTCCACAGCATGTCGCCCTTCAGCTTCGAATCGTTTTCGCCGACGAGGACGCCGTTCACGACCTTCCAAAACCGGTTCGTTTCGGCGCCCTGCCAGGCGGAGAGGTTGGTGTCGGTGAGGAGAGATTTCCAGCCGGCGGATTCGTCGGCGGCGCGGGTGGCGAAACCGGCGAAGGCGAGCGTGAGCATCAATGAGGCGAGGAGGAATTGATTTCGGAGGTGCTGCATCGGCGAAGGCTAACCCCGAAAGCGTTCGGGGTGAAGGCTGAACGCAGAAAGTTCCAGGCCGCCGATTGAAGGCCATCGTTGACGGAGGAAGTGCTTTTGCCTATTGGACAGGGACAAGCCTATGAACACCAACAGCAACAATTCCCGCAGCACGCCGGAGCGGCTCCTCGAATCCATTGTGAATGGACTGAATACGGGCAACCTGGACGCCCTGCTCACACTTTACGAGCCGGGCGCCCGTTTCGCGACGCAGCCGGGAATGCTCTCCCAGGGCGAGGGCGGCATCCGGGAGGCGCTGGCCGGCTTTATCGGGATGAAAGGCAAACTGGATCTCAAAGTAACGCGGGTCCTCGAGGCGGGCGGCCTGGCCCTGGTCATCGGAGTGTGGACGTTTGCCGGAACCGGGCCAAACGGTGAACCCCTCAAGCTCGCTTCCAAGTCGGCGGATGTCCTGCGGCGTCAGCCCGATGGTTCGTGGCGGTTCGTGATTGATAATCCCTGGGGGACGGATTGACCATCCGCTTCGGGAAGGGTTGCCCATGAGGGGCCCCGCGAGCTTTCGCGAGCCGGGGCCCGTGGGCCCGATCAAGGTTTGAACAGGCGGTAGAAGGTATTCGTGCGCGAAGAGGGAGTCAGCGTCAAGGTGTTCGTCCCGTTCAGCGTGGTCGGAGGCGTGGTATTCGTCCGCCACGTTCCGGTGGCGACATTGGTCCCATAGAGGAGCAGGTAGCCGGGCAAATCCAGCCACGTGAGCGATACCTGACTGCCGGTTTTGGCGATCGAGAGAATCGGCCGCGTGGGAATCTGGAACGCGAAGGAATCCAGGGAATTCAAGGATGCGCCCAGGTCGGTCACGGCGCCGGTGGGCGGATCGATGGTCACGATGTGCGTGGGCGGCGGGGAGCCGGGCCCGACATTGAGCCCGTAGAGCACGCCGTTTTCGTTGTAGGACAACGCGCCGTAAGCACCGGTGCCCGCCGGTTTATCGGGATTCGTAATCAGTGAGAACGCACCCGTTCCAAGATCGTAAGTCCCATAGCGGCTGGGCGTGGGGCTGCCGTAAAAGACGCCTGATGAACTGATCGCGAGTCCGCCGCCGGAAGTGGAAGTGAGCCCGGTGGATCCGATCACGGTGGCCTGACCGGTGGCCAGGTTGATGGAGTAAAGTTGCGGACCGCCCACCGATCCGATGCCATAGAGGATGCCGGTGTTTGGATCGAACTCGATATCCGCCATCGTGGCGGGAGTGCCCACATTGCCCACATTGAAGGGGCCTACGGGAGTGACGAGCCCGGTGCCAGGATTGATCGTCACCAACTTCGCGGCCGAGGCCGGCACGGAGTTACCCGTCGAGCCATAGAGCACGCCGGTGAATGGATGAAACGCCAGGCCGGTCATAGGATAATTCTGGGCGGAGGAATCGTTGAGCGGGCCCACATCCTGAATCATCGCGCCATTGGCCGGGTCGATGATGTAAAGCTCGCCGGCCGCGCCCGCCGCCGAGGCGGCATAAAGCGCCGACGCCGCGTGGGCCGGCGTGGCGAGGCTCAGCGCGCCGGCCAACCCGAGTAGGACCGCCAATTGTTTCCGGCGAATCGTGCCACGAAAAAAGGATCCCGCTTGACCGATCAAAAGGAGCTTATCCATGGGATTAGTTTTTTATTCACTCTTCACGCGGTCGTCAAGACTTTTTATTTGATCTTTGTATTTGATCCATCTTCGCTGCCGGGATGGGAAGTGTGGGGCCACCCGAAGCTTGGTGTCCATGGGGTAAACACCCCATGGACGGCGCGGAGTGCTTCGTGAAAAAATCGGGCAGTGAGCGCGGGTCTGGCTCGGCGCATGAGCGACGCACTGGCTTGCGGGGCTCAGGTGTTCGACCCGGCCCGCGCTTGACTATTCCGAACTTCGCAAAGTAAACCGGCCAAACCACGCGACCATATTGAACCCTACAAATGTTGGAGCCGCTGGTAAGGTGGAGACGGGAACTGCTTCACTGCCGGGTTACTTCCAGGATTTCGACGGGACGCCTGGTAAGGGTAAGATCGAGCCCGAGGCGCTCTTTGGCGGCGGCGATGACGAGAGCAGGGTCGGCAAGGAACTGCTCGGCATCGGGTTTGGCGAGCTCGAGCTTTAAGCGCTTCATGTCTTCCAAAGACTGGCCCTCACGCAGCTCGGCGGGGAGGTCGGCGATCCAGTCACCATCGGGATTCTTTTCGATTACCTCCCACACGCGACGATCCAGCATGCGCAGGCGTTCGGCTTCGGACAGGCGCCATTTCATGTCCACGGCGAACCGGCCGTCGAGATGGGTTTCATCGAGGACGGGTTTGCCGAGGGTGTCTTCGAGAAAATCCGCGACGGTGGTGACGCTGCACGCCTTGAAACTGAACCCGCCGATCTTGCCCCCGCCCCCGCCCTTCTCCGTGGTGGGGCGAAAGCCGGGCGCGTTGGTGGCGATCTGAGTCATCACATACACGTCCATTTCCCGGGTGGTCCGTTTCACGGCAAGGCCGAAGTTCGTGCGAAGCGCGCTGCTGAACCGGCTCTGAAGTTCATTGCTGTAGCCGGGCGGAACGCTGAGCGTGAAATCGTAGTAGCCCGCCGGCAGTTTGCCGTTCCCCACCGTCCGCACGGAGCTTTTGCCAAACACAAATTGCAGCGCCGATTCGACCGTCGCCTTTTCACCGGTCCAACGACTGTAATCCGGATTGTGCGACCAGCAGCAGATCGGCCCGTGGAAATTTTTGGGCATGGGATGCTCGCGGATTACCATCTCGTAAAGCGGGCGGCCTCCCGCGGCGACCGTATCGTTCGCCTCCAAGGCCGGCGCCTGGGAAGAGTAAACGGGCGCTTCGGGCAGCGAACATTTCTTTCCGCCCAGGACTTCGTCCAGGTGCCGCGCTTCGATGTCCTTGGGATGCGCGATGGCGGCGATCTTCCCCTGCGCATCCACGATGACCGCGTGGGGAATGCCCATCACATGAAACCCGGTCTTGAGCGACTCGTAATCATCCAGGCCGACCCAGCTCTTCATCGGATGGCTTTTCAGGAAGAGCCGGACGACGTCTTCATTTTCGGAAGTAACGGAAAGAAAAACCACGGGCTGGTCTTTGAACTTATCGGCCAGTTCGTTCAAGTGCGGGATGGCCCGGACACACGGACCGCACCAGGTGGCCCAGAATTCCAGGACCACGACTTTGCCTTTGAGTTTGGGCCAGGAGATGTCGGCAGCGGGCGGACCATGGAGGGTGCCGGACAGTTTTAGTTCGGGTGGTGCGGAGCCGATCTTCGGGCCATCCGGATCGGCGATGGCAAATAAACGCGCGGGCAGCAGGCCGCACGTCGTGATGAGAATGGTGAACAGGACCAGGCTTTTGTGTTTCAAGGCGATGATTTGACAAACGGGCAGCGAAATCATCACGATGGGGTGTGGGTGTTTGCCTAATCGCGCGGGTTACTTGTCAATGAGTGCAGACATGCCCATTTCAATCGAATCCCCCGGAGGAGCAGGATGCGCGGTCGAGTTTCCGGAGGAACAGGTCACGGTGGACTTGGAACTGAGCCAGGTGCGCCCGGGCGTTTTCCAAATCAAGAGTGTGCCGGCATTCGTGGAAGCAGCGGAATTCGGAGATATCATCGAAGCCGAGCCCAAGCCGAACGGCGGCCTGCGATTTGTGCGCGTGGTGGAAAAAGGCGGCTGGCGCACTTACGATCTTTTGGTTTCGAGGGAGAAAATCGAGTCGGAAGAAATTCGGGTCATTCAGGAGCGGGTGATGGCGATGGGCGGTCACTGGGAGCGGGTCTTCGGCGGGGTGTTGTTTTTCTGTCTCCCCGCGGGGACGGAGTATGATCCGACGGATGAGGTGCGGGGTGAGGACTAGCACGGAAGCATTTACGTTGGAAAACACGCGGACTGTCCCGGCTGGAACAGGATTACGCGGCCGAGTTCAGACGCGGAGGTATTTGGCGACGGCCTGGGCGCGGGATTGGACGTGAAGTTTCTGGTAGATGTGCTCGACGTGGGTGTGAACCGTGCTGTAGCTGACGCCCATTTGCTCGGCGGTTTCCTTGTAACTGTAGCCCTTGACCAGGTAATCCAGCACGTCGCGCTCGCGCGGGGAGAGTTGCCGGCCGTCGCTGTCGTCGGCACCCGCGCGCTTGAAGGAGTGGACGACCTTGCGGGCAATGTTGCTGGTCATGGGCGCGCCGCCCGCGTAGACGTCCTGGATGGCGGCGAGGAGTTCCGCGGCGCGAACGGGCTTGAGCAGGTAACCGGAGGCGCCAGCGGCCAGGGATTCAAAAATGCTGTTCGCATCGGCATGGACGGTAAGCATGAGGATCTGGGCGCGGGGGATGAGATGCGCGAGGCGATGCACGCATTCGACTCCGTCAATGCCGGGCAGATGGATGTCCATGAGCACGACCTGGGGAACGAGCGCGGGTATTTCGCGGAGGGCATCCTCGGCGCTGCCGAACACCCCGACACAGCGGCAGTCCGGTGCGCGTTCCAGGATGCCGGCGATGCTGGCCCGCAAGGGGGCGTCATCTTCGACGATGGCAACAGAAATGGGCATGGATTTATTGATTACTCGCAACTTTGACCGTAGCGCACCCGCCGGGTCGACGGACATCGGCAATTTTGCTGATGCCGGGATGCGGCGGATATTGGCCCCCGGGATGGTACTGGCGCGCGCTCATGGCGATCCGGGTTCCAGCGGGACAAGCAATACGGTCCGGGTGCCGCGCCCGGGTTCGCTTTCCTGGGTGAAGCTTCCGCCCACCTCGGTCATGCGCTGCTGGAGGTTGACGAGACCGTCCTCACCGGCGGCGGGGTCGGCGCCGGGTCGGAACCCGCGGCCGTTGTCCTCGATGATGAGGGTGAGATCGCGGGCGCTGATTTTTAGGCGCAGCCAGACCTCGGTGGCACCGGCGTGTTTCACGACGTTGTGGAGAGCTTCCTTGAACCCAAGGTAAAGATGGTGCTGCACGCCGGGGGGCAGACGGGTGGCGGGCAATTCCAGCGGTACATCCAACCGGCAACTGATGCCGGCGGCGCGGAGGTAGTCCGGCGCGAAATCGCAGATGTAGGCGCTGAAAATATCGAGGCTGTCGTTGCGGGGGTTGATGGCCCAGACGATTTCGTCCAGGGAACGCGTCACCGAGCAGGCGGTGCGGAAGATGAGATCGAGATGACCGCGGGCCTGGACGGGTTTATGGAAGTCGCTTTGGGCCAATTCGCTGAGCATGGCGATCTGGCTGAGATGCGCGCCCAGGTCGTCGTGAAGGTCCTTCGCGATGCGGGCGCGATCGCGCTGGACGGCGGTTTCCTGCTCCAGCAGGTGCAGGTGCGCGCGGAGGCGGCGGTAGGAAACGTAACGCACCGTGGCGACGACGCATCCGACCAGCACCGCGACCAGGCCCAGGCGGAACCACCACGTCTGCCAGAAGAAGGGCTCGAGCTCAAACGCCAGCGAAGCTCCCTGTTCGTTCCAGATGCCGGAGTTGTCGCAGGCGGTGACGTGAAACCGGTATTGCCCGGCCGGCAGGGGCGAATACAAGGCCACGCGCTCGCGGCCCCCTTCGATCCAATGGTTGTCCAGGCCTTCCAGTTGATAGCGAAAGCGCACGTTTTCCGCCGCGCCCAGACTCAGCCCGGTGTAGTGGAATTCCACGCGCCGTTTGCCAGGGGGTATGCGCAATTGCGGCGGGCCCGCGGACGCGGACAAGGGTTCGCCCGGTTGAATCCGCGCATGGAAGACCTCGCCGTCAGCGAGGACGGTTTCCAGCCAGACCGCAGGCGGAGATGCGTTGGTGCGTTCCTGATTCGGATCCACCATCACGATGCCGCGATCGGTGGAGAAATGCAGGCGGCCGGCGCGGGTCTTGAGACTGGCGTTGAAGCCCGGCATGCATTCCTCCGAAAGCAGCCCGTCCGACCGGCCGAGAATCAGCGGGTGGACAAAGGCGGTTTTGCCGGCGGCGAATTCGTTGAGTTCCTGTTTGCTCACGCGGAGAATTCCGCGGTAGGAGCCGAGCCACAGGAACCCAACATCGTCCTCGAGGATCTGCACTATCGTGTCATTCAGCAGCCCGTTGCGGGTGGTGAGCGTGACGGAGCGGCCGCCCTCCAACCGGGTCAAGCCGGCGCCTTCCGTGCCGATCCAGAGCACCTTGTCCGCGTCCTCATACAACACGCGAATGAACTGGTTATGCTGGCCGGCCTGAAGCGGCAGGGCCGAGGCGATGCCAGCGCGAACTTGCACGAGGCCTTCCCCATAGGTACCGGCCAGCAGGCTCCCGTCGGCCCGCTGGATCAGTGCGCTGAGCGGCGCCGTGGCGTGCCAGTTGGTGAGGGCAAGGAACTGTCCCGCGCGCAGCACGCGAAGCTGTCCGTTTTGCGTGCCGATCCAAAGACCGCCGTCGCGGTCCTCGCACAACACGCGGATGCGATCCTCGCGCAGCCAGGACCTGAATTCGGAGGTGAACGCCGACGCGAGCTTTCCTCCCTGCCACTGGAAAAGACCCGGGCCCGCGCCCCACCACATGCTGCCATCGCGCGTGGCGAGCACCGCGCTGATGTAGGGATACCCCTTCATGACCGGATCCGGCATAAACGGAGCCAGGCTGCCCTCCTGAATGCGAAAAAGTCCGTGGCTGCTGGTACCGGCCCAGAGCACACCATCCGGTGATTCGGCCAGTGTTCGGGGCACGGCTTCGGTTTCGCCGCTCACGATCGGGAGGACGTTGACACGCCGGGGCTTGAGCCGCGACAAGCCGCCCACCCGGGTGCCGACCCAGATATTGCGGTCGCGATCTTCCAAAAGCGAAACCACGCCATTGCCCGGGATATCGGTGTTACGCCAGACGGCGGGCTGGCCGTCCTGCGGAAGAGACCACAATCCGCCGCTACCCATTGCCGCCCAGATGGTGCCGTCGGCGCCCTCGGTCAGGGCCATGACGGTGTTGGCGGGCAAGCCCTGCTCGCGACCGTGCGAATGCCATTGGCTGCCTTCCTGGCAGAAAACCTCGCCGCGCGCCGTACCCACCCAAAGCCGGCCGGCCCGATCCGGCAGGAGGCAAACCGGTGGCGCTTCGGGAGTACCCTGCATCCGCTTTACCTGGACGAACCGGTTGCCATCCCATTGGAAGAGGCCTTCGTAGAACATCGACACCCAGACATGTCCCGAGCGGTCCGCGGCGACATCCCGCACCCGTTTGTCATTCAGTCCCTCGGGCTTGCCGAACGTGGTGAATTTTCCGTCCCGCGCGCGGCTCAGGCCGGTTACCGAACCGATCCAGATGGCGCCGGTCTCATCTTCCGCGAGCGAAGTGACTTCGTTGCCAGCCAGCCCATCCCGGGTGGTCCAGGCTTCAAAACGCCCGTTCTTGAGCCGGCACAGGCCGAGGCTGGTGCCGATCCAAAGCGCGCCGGCGCGGTCCTCCAGCAGCGCGAGCACTTGCAAGCTGGGCAGTCCTTCGCGCAGCCCAAACACCGAGAAGCGTACTCCGTCGAAGCGGGCGAGACCGTCATTGGTCGCCAGCCACAGATATCCATCGCGCGTTTGCAGGATGGCGTTGACGGAATTGTGGGGCAGACCGTCCTCGACCTTCCAAGAGCGAACCACGTAAGGCGACCGCTCGGGAATCCAGTCGGAGATCGCGACCGCCTTTTCCAAAGGGAGGAGCAACCCAAAACATGCTGCCCCGAAAGCAACCGCCCGTCGCAGAAGAAAGTGGCTGAAGCGCCCGGACATGCGCGAGAGAGTTAGCAGCTTGGCGAGACGGAAGCAATTGCGGCCTCAACCGCGCTGAAGGCGGCGCTCCGCCAGGCTGCAGGTCGCCTCCGGCAACGCCGGTCAGGAACCGGGGTGAACTATTCCCGGCGGGATCGGCAGCTTTTCTGCCGGCCCCGCCAGACGGAATCCGTCACCCGGGATGACTTGGGGACCGGGCCATCAGGGAACGCGCAGGTCATAGAACTTCTGCGGCGCACCCGGGAGAATCGGAATGACGACACTGAAGTTGCCACTGCCGTCAAAGGTCCCCGTTTGGACAGTGCTCCACGTGCCGAGCGGAGCGGAGATATCGGTGGAACCGACGATGGTGAAGCCGCCGCCGGGAATGCCGCCCGTGCCACTGTAAGTTACGTTCGTGCCCGGCGCGGAGATGACCGCCGTGCCCGTGAGCGGGCCGACGATTTGTAACAGGCCGGAAATCGACAACTGGCTGGTATCCCAAAGATATCCCGGAGCCGGTGCCGCCGGCACGATGCTGGTGAAGCTGCCGGGGCCATAGCCAGCCGCGGAGAACACGGGAATCACATCACCGGGGACCAGGTCTTCGCCGCTTAGCACCAAGTGGAGTGTGCCGCCGTAGTTCACGGTGCCCGCTACCGCCACTGTATCGTTGTTCACAATGCCTCCAGTCTTGTTCACCTTCAGTTCGACGGTGCCAGCAATCGTGAGGTTGCCGTTGATGTTAAACGTGTTGGTGCCCCGGAGGGTTTGGGCTGCTCCCAGTGTCAGTGTGCCATCAGAGCGGCTCGAGGCATCAATAGCCGCCCCGGAGTTGATGGTGATGGGAGTGGAGTTCGGGATGCTGCCGGAGCCGACCAGCGAAACACCGCCACCCATGATGGTCGTGGGCCCGCTGTAGGAGCAGATACTCTTCAGTTGCTGGGCTCCGCTGAGGATGGTGATCCCCACCCGGCGCGTCCCGTTCGAGATGGAATCCTGCAGCGACCCGGAATAAGCACCCCCTGGGCCGGAGATGGTCAGGATGGAGTCCGAGGTGGTGCTGCTGTTGGCAATAATATTTGTAACAGAGGCCACGTCACTCAGCACGGAGACCTGCTGGTTGTATCCCGCGAGGTCGAACGTGGCGACGGCGCTGGCCTGGCCGATGGTAAGCGGGGCATCCGGCAGGGCGTTGTTCGCTCCGAGCCGCAGGGCGCCCTGGGCGATCAGTGTGCCTTTGAGCACATTGCCGGAAGAATAAAGGGTCCAGCTCGAATTGTCATTTTTGACCAGGCTGGCTTGGGGCAGGTTGATGGTGCCGTAGAGTTTGCCCCACGCATTGGAACTGGTCCCGCGCAGATAAAACGAATTGGTATAACGCGCCGCGGTATCCAGATCATCCACGGAGCTGTTGACCCTGAATTCCGAGCCGGAGTTCATGGCCATCAATTGGACGAGGCTGCCCGCGGCCGTGCTCACTCCGACGTAGATAGGGCCGCTTACCGAATTGCTGCCATCCAGGCTCTGGAGGGCGCCCCGCGCGCTGCCGTTGACGTTGGTGAAGTAAACCGGGCACCCCCCGGGCAGGGCGATCCCGCCGCTGATCTGGAATCGCGTGTTGGCCGCCGCGATGATCGGAGCAATCGTAATGCTGCTGGGAACGCCCATGGTCGGCGGGTTGGAAAAGTTAAGAATGCCGCCGGAGTTGTGGATAATGGCGCCGGTCAGCGAGTTGCTCCCCTTGATATTGACGGTGCCGGTGGAATTGGTCTGGACCAGCAGGCTGCCCGCTCCCGTCATCAAATTGCTGTAGGTCTGCGTCCCGGTGCGGTTGAAGGAAAGCAGGCTGTTGTTGGTGATATTGCCCGAGCCCAGGGCGCCGCGCGCAGCGCCGCCACCGATTTCGAGCGTGCCGGCTTCAATGACCGTGGGAGCGGTGATAGTATTGTCCGTGTCCAAAATCAGCTTGCCGGATCCGCGCTTCGTCAGCAGCGAGACATTGCCCAGCTTGCCGCTGGAGACCGCCGTGAACGTGTAGCCGATGGAGGCGTCCACGACGACCGCGCCCGGAGTCAGAGTCCCCGTCACTCCCACAGTGGGGAATGCGAATCCGCTATCATCGAAGATCACATCGTTGCCGTTGGTGAAGGCGACCTGGGCGGAGATGTTGGTATCCCACCAATTCAGCGCGCTGGTATCCCAGGCGGCGGAAGCCGGACTCCAAAGCAGGTTTCCTGCGTGGGCGCGGGCGCCTTGCAACAGCCCGATTGCCATGAGGGTAATGAACACTAGCCTTTTCATGATTGAGATGGGTTTTTGCGTTAAGTCCGGATTGTTGTGCTGATTTCGAGAATCCTAATTCACGCCGCCGGATTGGACATCGGCAAAATTGCCGATGTCCAATGCGGCGGCCACTGCCGGGGCGTGGTCACCAGGGGCCGTTGCCAATTTTTACCGGTTTGCAGAAATAGATCCCCACACCGCTTTGGGCGCCGGGAGCGATCAGGTTGGTATTGCCGTTGAATTTGATCCACTCCGCCCGGCCATCTTCGAACAAAAAATTGCCCCCCCGTGGGAACCGCGCCCGGACCCGGGTGGCTGGAGGACGCGCCGTTGTAGCCGATCGAAGGCAGCGAAATCAGCCAGTACGGCTGGCCCGCCACTCCTCCGCTTTCGATTGCGTCCGCCATGATGGGCGCCCCCCGGTAGGATCCGCCCAGCTTCGACCGGTAAAACCACTCCTTCACGCCGCAGACTTCATATTCAGGGCTCACGGCCCGTGCCGGCAGCCAGTGGTATCCGATCAGGGTTTTGATGTTGGCCCCGGCTTCGTAGGCGCGCCGCCACACATCCGTGGGACAATAGAGCACGTCGCTCCTCGAGCGCTGGCTCGAACTCGAAGTGCCGGGAAGATTTTTGTAAAGGTAAACGGGATAAAAGTTGGTGTTCATCGCCGGGCTCATCCAGGCCAGGTCCGGTGCGTCCGAGTTGTCCGGAAACCGATCGTTGTTGTCCCCCGCGTACATGGTGACCGCCACGCCCCACTGCTTGAGATTGTTGGTGCACTGGATTTGCAGAGCCCTGGACTTCGCCTTCGCCAGCGCCGGCAGGAGCATCGCGGCCAGAATGGCGATAATCGCGATCACCACCAGCAACTCAATCAAGGTAAACCCACGTCGAGGCCGGTGGGGACGGGCAAAACCGGCCGCCGCGGGCCCCGGTAACAGCACATCGAACTTCATGTTGACCCAAATGGTTGATTGGTGGCTGGCTGGCCACTCGGCCACGAGGCTATGGGGCATGCTATTCCGGCCGCCCAACCCAGTGACATCGGCAAAACTGCCGATGCCAGGCTCGAAACGGCGAAATCTCCTTGGGACGCGGCTACAACCCCCTCCGGGCCCTGCGTCACAAACCCTCGGGAGCAATCGAAAATGTGAGATCCCGAAATTTCAGGTTGCCGTCAGATTGCCATGAAACTCGGCTTCCGATAGCCGTGAGCAGGCGGGGCACGCCGCTTACTTGACGTCTTCGCCAAGTTCGACGTTCCAGTAGGCGAGGTCGATGAAGTGCTTCCAGCTATCGTGGTGATGCAGGGTGAAGTTGATCTGCACGAAGGGACGCCACTTGGGCCGCTTGGGTTTGCGGATGAGGTGCATGCCGGCTTCCTGCGGGGTGCGGTTGGCTTTGCGCGTGTTGCACTCGATGCAGGAACATACAATGTTTTCCCACGAGGTCGGTCCGCCGCGATCGCGCGGGATCACGTGATCGAGATTCAGGTCGCGCCGTTCGAACGTGTGGCCGCAATACTGGCACAGGTTCTTGTCGCGCTCGAAGATGTTATGCCGGGTAAACTTCACTTCCTTCTTCGGAAGATGATCGTAGACCATGAGCAGGATGACGCGCGGGATGCGGATGCGGAAGGAGATGGTGCCGATGGATTCAGGGTGGGGCTCCTGCTGGGAAAAATCGTGCCACTCCCGGAAGGTGTAGGCTTGGAAAGAACCGTCCTGGCGGTCGAGGACGGCTTGGGCGTGGCCCTGGAACAGCAGGGTCAGTGCGCGGCGCACAGTGCAGACGTTGACCGCTTGCCAGAGGCGGTTAAGCACCAGCACGTGTTGGTTGAGCATCGAACTCATATTACGTCCCAAAATCCAACTAGGCGGAAGCTACACAGGCCAAAACCAGGTGTCAATGCGACGCAAACAGAAGCAGAACGAAGGACCACGGACGGGGAGCCCGGCAAGTTACCGCCTGGGGAGCGTCGGCATGCCGGGGCGATTTGGCTGAAAGAATTGTTCGTTGTTACCGGGTAACTCCGGTTGCCCCTGGTTGTTGTTCCCTTCCTGGGGCGTCATGACGGTCGGCGGGATGGGCGGCATGAGGCCCTTGGAGACGAGGTCTTTGGTGCGCTCGCGTTCCAGTTCCATTGCGAGAATACTCTGCTCGGCGGTCAACTGGCCGGAGTTCGCCTGCACGGCCTGCGCGCCAGGTTGGTTGTTAACAGGAGCCACCGCCTGGGGACCGGCCGCGGCATAACCGTTACCGGGAGACGTAATATCGCCCGCTCCACCCATCCGCATCTGGCGTGCGGTGTTGGGAGGGAGCCCGCGGAAACCGGGATTACCCGCGGCAGGGGCCATCGCAGCCGCTGCGCCTCCCGGCGCACCACCCGCGGCCTGCGCCGCCGCTGCGGGCGGCGGGCCCTTGGGGCCGTTGGCTTTAAAATTCAAATTCGTCGTAGTGCCAAAGATAACGACCGCCACCTCCCGTCTGGCCATGTCGATTTTCAATACCTCTATCTCACCTTCGCGTTCCCCGGCACCGAGCATGAATGATTTTTCCTTCGCCCCCTCGGCGGGTTTGCCTGCCGCGCCAGCGGAGGCCGGCATCACGACTTTCAGCATGGCGACGTCGCGTCCGGTAATATTGGCAACTCCGTTCAACGTGGTCGGCGGCATCGGTGGCTTGGGCGGCTCGAGCGTGCTCGGATCCGGAGCCGGAGGCGGCGGTGGCTTGAGGCTGAAAACGTTGCGCTCGATAATGGCCTGGTACGGCCCGCCTTCGCTCTTCGCGGCTTCAGGGGGCGCGACCGGCGCTTCCGGGGACGGAGTCGCGGGCGCGGTCTCGACCGCGAACGCAACAGCGCACACGGCAACCACACTGACCACGCCAATCCCCAGTTTTAGTCGGCTACTCATGACCACTACCTAATATACACCAAATCAAAGCTTAACGGATACCCCGATTTTTCGCCAATCGGATTATTTACCAGCCGGCAGTGCGGCGACGGCCACCGCCTTGGGACCGTTTTCCGCGAATGTCAGGTTCGTCACCTCTCCAAACGCCTGGATGGAGACGGTGCGGTGCGACTCGTCGATCTTCAACAGCGCGATGGTCCCGACGGCTTCATTCTCTCGCAGGAAAAAATCATGCGCTTTGGCGTTGGGCCCGGGCGGCACCACTTTCAGGAAGGCAACGCGCCGTCCATCCACGGTGCTGAAGCCCTGCAGGATGATGGTGGGTTTGGGCTGCGGAGTCGCTGGCACGTTCGAGGTGACAACCACCGGAGCTTGCAGGCCAAACGCGTTGCGTACGTGGATGACCTGATACGGAGAGGCTGCATCCCGGGTCTCCACGGCCTGCGCGCCAAAACACAGCGCCATGAGCGCGCCTCCCCATCCCGCGATCTTTCGACTTTTCAGCATTTCCGGTTTAGTTCGCAGCAACTTAAACACCAAAACCGGGGTGAAGTTGCGAACTACTTCGGGGCTGGAGGCGGGATGTCGCGGTAAGGCTTCTTATCCCGGTAAAGCCCTAATAGATAGGTGTTTCGCTCGACCACCAGGGGCAGGTTATTGGCGCGCCCCACGGCAATGGCTTTTTCAGCGGCGCGGATGGCGTCATCGAAGCGGCCGGTCTCGGCGTAAGCGCAACCGAGGGTGCCAAGGAAGAAGGGTTCCTTTTCCTCGCTGATTGCGCAGGCGCGCTCGGCGTAGCCGACGGCTTCGGGGCCATTGCGGTAGCGATCTTCGGGAGCGGTTGAAAGCGTCCAAGCTAGGTTGTTCAACGCGCCGACCAGATCGGGGGAATACTTCACCGCCAGGCGCAGGTGCTCAAGGGACCGGGCGACGTCCCCCTTGGCCTGGTAATTCATGGCGATATGGAACTGGGCGAAACCGTTCGTGGGCACAAGTTCCAGCGATTTGACAAAGTACGGCATGGCCTCATCGATCCGGTTGCGCATGGCGAGCGTGTAACCCATGCCGTCGAGGGCATAGGCATTCGTGGGACTGACGGCGAGCACTGCGGAGTATTGTTCGGCGGCGGCGGCGATCTGGTTGTTTTCGACCAAGGCTCCCGCCAGTTTGCGGCGGGCCTCGACGAGCTTGGGATTGAGCTTGAGCGCGATCTGGAACTCCTCGATCGCCTGGGGAACGAGCCGCGCCTTCAAAAGAGCCTCAGCGTAACCATTGTGCGTGAAGTCGGCTTCGGGCTTGTAGCGCACGGCGGCCTCGTAATGCTGCATGGCTTCTTCCATTTTGCCCTGGCCGCCGAGGACGACGCCCAGGTGCAGGTGGCCCTGCGCCCAGTTCGGACGGATCGCCAGGGTTTCCCGCAACACTTTCTCCGCCTCCTCGGTTCGGTTCTGGTTGATCAAAGCCACGGCGTAGGCGTTGCGGATTTGGGGATCGGCCGGACTCAACTGGATGGCCGTCTCATAATTTTTCATGCCCTCGGCGGTATTGCCTTCGAGGCATTGGGCCGTGGCCAGACCGAACCAGGCGCCCGCATAATGCGGAGCGTAGGTGATTGCTTCCTCAAACAGGGGAATGGCTTCCTTCTGCTTCCCGTCATTTTCCAGAAATCCGCCCAGCATGGTGAGCGCCACGTAATTTCGTTCCGTGACCTTGCGCGCATGATCGAAGACCGTCTCGGTATCCTTCCAGGTCATCACCTGCCGGGCGGTAAGCGGCACGCACGCGCAGAGGACGGCAACCCCAGCCACGGCCAGACCGGCCTGCCCGGCCCGGTTGGATCCAACCCAATCGGCCACCAGCCACACGAACGCAATGGTCAACCCGATGCTCGGAATATATGTATAGCGGTCGGCCATCCCCTGCGTGCCGACTTGAATCAGGCCGATTACCGGAACCAGCGTGCCCACATACCAAAGCCACCCGGTAACCAGGTACGGCCGACTCTGACGCCATTTCCAAGCCAGGGCAGCGACGCCGATGATGATCCCAAGCGAAAGGGCCGCCAGGCCGTATTCCATCTGGTTGGGAAGGGGATAAAACGCGGAAAGTTTGGCCGGCCAGAAAATCTTTCCAATGTATTTCAGGTAGGAGGCCAGCGCGTTTACGATGCGATACTGGATGGAGATGATCTCGGTGGTGGCGACCGCGCCACCGCGTGACTGCGCAACGACCGTGAGCACACAGGACACCGCGGAGAAAAGGAAAAACGGAATTTTTTCGACGACAAACGGAAGCAGGGCGGCCGGGCGCAACGTTTTAGCGTCCAGCGAAAGCCGGCGCATGGGCCACACATCCATCAACAGGAGCACGCATGGCAGCGTCACCAGCATCGGCTTGCTCATGAGCCCCAGCGCACAAAACACCAGTGCCAGCACGTAGGAGAGGCGCCCCGAGCGCTGCGGTCTGGCGGCGCGGGCTTCCGCGTATCCGCACCACGCCCACAGCGTCAGCACAAAAAAGAACAAGCTCAACACGTCCTTGCGCTCCGAGATCCACGCCACGGACTCCACGTGCACCGGGTGCAGGGCGAAGACGCCGGCGACGAACGCGCTCCGCCACAGTGCTTTCGTAAACCGGCACAAAAACAGAAACAGCAGGACCGCGTTGGCGGCGTGCAGCGCCACGTTGACCAGATGATGGGGCCCGGACTCCACGCCGAAGAGCTGGCAGTCCAGCATGTGCGACAGCCACGTAACCGGGTGCCAGTTGCCGGCGAACGAAAGGCCAAACGCCCACTTGATGCTGTCCGCCGTGAGCCCCGCCTTCACGTCAGGGTTCTCCGTCATGTAATCGCCATCGTCGAAACCCAGGAAGACAAATTTGTGAACCGGCCAGTACAGCGCGACGGTGGCCACGATCAGGAGAGCGACGACCAACAGCTTGGCTGGTGTTTTCTTATCCGACATTCCGATCAACCTACACAAACGGGTGAACGCCGTGAAGGCGTAAACTAGGAGGAATCAGCGCTTTTCCGCGGCCTCGATCGCGGCCTGTTCCAGGCGGGCGTCGGCGCTGGCGGGATCAAGCTTAAGCCACTGCGCACACTGCTCCCGGGCCTCCTTTATTTTGCCCTGCTCCCGCAACACCATGACCAGGCCGCGTCGGGCATCCGACATCCTCGCATCCAGGCGCACCGCCTCGGCAAAATGCTTTTCGGCCTCGGCCAGCTTTCCCTGGTCCATCAAGGCGCGGCCAATGTTGAAATGGGTGATCGGGACGTTGGGCTTGATCTCCAGGGAACGGCGGTAATCGGCAATGCCTTCCGCCAGGTCGTCCCGCAGCACCAGCAGCAGGCCGAGGTTGCACCACGCCTCGGCGTGGATCGGATCGATGCGCACGGCTTCGCGCAAATGCGTTTCGGCCGAACCGTAATCGCCGGTCACAAACAAGGCCCGGCCGAGGGTGTACTCGGCGAGCGCGCTTTCGGAGGTGACTTCGACGGCGTGGCCGAAGAGTGCCGTGGTGCTGTTCCAGAACGTCGTTTGCCGGGCGCTGATGATGGCACAAGCGGCCACCGCCGCGGCGCCGGCGGATTGGATGGAAAGCTGCCAGCGCGGGAACTGCTGGGCGAGATCCGCCAGCCACCAGATCACCAGCATGAAAATGCCAAGCAACGGGAGGTAAGTGTAACGGTCGGCAAGGGATTGGAGGCCGGCTTGCACGATGCCAATCACCGGCACGAGCATGCCCAAAAACCAGAGCCAGCCCACCAGCAGGTAGGGGCGGTCCCGGCGCAGGCGCAGGGCCGCAATGGTGGCGACCATCAGCAACAAGACCGCGGCGATCACCGTCTCGAAAGGCCACCCCGCGGGGTAAGGATAGAAGGGAGCCAGATCCATCGGGCAAAACGTCTTCAGGAGATAGCGGCCATAGGAGACCCCGGCATTCGTCAGCCGCAGAGAAATGGGAATGGACGCCATCAGGATCATGGCTCCGGCCTTTTGCTGGACCATGAAGGTGATGACGCTGGCGACCGCGCTCAGGAGCAGGAAAGGAATTTTTTCGAGGACGATTGGCACCAGGGCGGCGCGATAGGGGGGTGAAGCACTGACACGCGACAACGGCCAGTAATCGAGCAACAGCAGCACAAAAGGCACCGTCACGAGCATGGGTTTGCCCAGCAGGCCCAGGGCGAAAAACCCGAGCGCCAGCGCGTACCATTTTTTGATGCCCGGCTCCGCCCCCGCCCGGCCCTGCGCATAACGCACATAGGCCCATAGCGTCAGGAAAAAGAAGCAGCCGCTGAGCACGTCCTTGCGCTCCGCAGCCCAGGCGACGGATTCGACGTGGAGGGGGTGCACTGCGAAGAGTGCCGCGAGGGCGGCGCTCCGCCACATGGCCCCCGTCATGCGGCGCCACACGAAAAACACCAGCAGCGTGTTGGCGATGTGGAGGAGCAGGCTGACAAAGTGATGCCACCCCGCGCTCAGGCCGAACAACTGGCAATCGAGCATGTGGGAAAGGATCGTCAGCGGATGCCAGTTTGCGGCGACCGGCGTCGTAAATGCATACACCAGCGAGGCGCCGCCCAGGCCCGATTGCACCTGAGGATTCTCGGTGAGGTAGAGCTGGTCGTCGTAATCGACGAACGCGTTATCCAACGTCGGCAGATAGGTCCCCAACGTCAACGCGGCGAGCGCGAGCGCCAGCCACCAGGCGCGACGAGTTTCCGGATTGGGGTTCATGAACCAGGGCCAAGTGTGCGCAACTCCCGATGGCTTTCAACCGCAATCGGAATCAGGGCTGCTTCGGCCGGGGCTGACCGGTGACGTGGGCCAGAACTCCCGCGGCAATCTGGCGGATCTGCGGATTTTCGTCCTTGAGACATTCCTGCAGCGCGGCGATGGATTCCTTGGGTGTCCAATTCAGCCCGGCCAGCACGCGGATGGCGGCCATTCTGACTTCCGGGACAGGGTCTTTCAGCGCTTCGATCATGACTTTTTCCGTGGCTGGGTCCATGGCCCGCATGGCCGCCATCGCCTCGACCGCGGTGCGGCGGGTCGAAGGCATCTCCGATTTCGCCATCTTCAGCAGAGCCGGCACGCTGGTGTTGGAGGCGCGATAGTAACGCCCGAGCAAACCGGCCGCCATTTCGCGGGAAACACCGTCCTCGTGCTCAATGATGTCGGTCAAGGCCGCCAACGAAGGCGGGCCGATTTTCAGCAGGCTATCCATCGCGGAACTGTGCACGAGCGGATCCTTGGACCTCAGACACTCCACCAGGGCGGGCACGGCAGTCTGCGCGTCGGGGCCGATCATGCCCAGCGAAAGTATCGCGGCACGGCGGGCCACGTCGTTCGTCCAGGAGAGGGCTACGATCAACCCCGGGACGGAATCCTTGCCGATGCGGGCGAGCGTGTTGGCGGTGTCCCAGGGGATGCGGTTGTCGAGCCGGTCGTTCAATTTCGGTATCAGGTAGGGAACCGCGGCGCGGGCGTCGGGCCCCATCATCCCCAAGCCGCGAATCGCGCCGCTGCGCAAAATAGCGGCCGAGGGCAGCTTGACCTTGAACATGAGCTTGCGGCGGAGTTCGCGCGTCAACGGGCTGCCCCCGGACCAGACCACCTTGGTGACGCCCGAGTCCTCCGCGCCGAGAAACTCCACCAGGTCGGGAACCGCATTGGAACCCATGCCTTTGAACACCTCCGCGAGCTTCGGATCATCGCCGTAGGCCTTGCCCACCCAAAAAGAGAGCGGCTGGCCCTGATATTTCTTTTCGCTCAGGTCGAGGTTGAGAAAAAAGATCACCAGCGCCCCGGCGGCAACCAGCAGGATCGCGAGGATGATAAAGCGGCGCTTTTTCACTTTACCTTGGACGCAAATGGAGAACGAAGGTTCATTCCCCCATATGATAAGGTTTTCGCGCCTGAAAGCACGCGCTCATGACCTGCAGGCGGCCGAGCTGCGCGGGCTGATCCCGGGCAAGCGACCTGGCGCGGTCGGCGTAGGAGAGCGCGCTTTCGAAATCGCCGGCCTCGGCGTAGGCGGCGGCGAGGGTGATGAGGGGCTGCAGTTCCTGGTATTTTGACACTTCGCAGGCACGCGTGGCGAGGCGCAGGGCTTCGGGTCCGTTGCGGAGTTCGGCGCCGGACGAGGTGGCGAGAATCCAGGCGAGGTTGTTGAGCGCGGCCGGGAAATCCGGTTGGATTTGCAACGCAGCGCGATACTGCACCACTGCTTCGGCGGGCCGGCCGAGGGATTCATAACTGATGGCAAGATTGTTTCGCGCGCTGAGAATGTCCGGCTGAAGCGCGAGTGCTTCCTGAAATTCAGCGATCGCCTCGGCATGCCGGCCCTGGATGGCGAGGACATTGCCGAGGTTGTTATGAGTGGCCGCGTCACGCGGGCGGAGGGCAAGGGCGGCGCGGAATTGGCTCTCGGATTCGGCCAGCTCACCCTTGTCCGCCAGCGCGCGGGCGAGATTGCGCATGGCATCATCGTGCCGCGGATTGATCACCAGCGCCTGCCGGTAGTGGCCGATGGCTTCGTCCACAGCGCCACGTTGGTAGAGGGCGAGGCCAAGGTTGTCGTGGGCGACGTAATTGCCGCGGGTGACCGCGAGGGCGTGGGTGAAAAGCTGTTCGCTGTCGCGCCAGTAACCGGTTTGGATCCAGGTGCCAGCGATGCAGGCGGGGATGGTGAGGAGTGCCAGGGCGGACACGATTCTGTGTGGAAAAAGCTCCGCAGCTTCCCACGCAATCAAAATGAAGATGCCGATGAGCGGAAGATACGTGTAGCGATCAGCCATTTCCTGCATGCCGACCTGCACGATGCCGATGACCGGGACCAGCATACCCAGAAACCAAAACCAGCCCGTGGCACGATAAGCTTGGCGAGTCGCGGACCAACAGACCCAGCCGGTGATAACGACGAGCAGGACGACGGCGGCGGCGGCGAAAAGCCAGGACACGCTTTCCGGCTGCGGATAGAAGATGGCCAGCGGCGAAGGCCAGAAGGCCTTGAGCAGGTAGGTCGCGGCGGCGAGGGCGGAGTTTGCGAGACGGGATTCCAACGGGAGGTGCGCGAGCGAAACCACGGCGCCTTCGTGAGTTTGGGCTTTGAGGGTGAGAACGCAGATGGCAGCGGAAAGCGCAAAGAATGGCATCTTTTCGAGCAGGACGCGGCGGAGGGAAATCGTGCCCGCCAGCGGGATGGAGATGCGACGCAACGGCCAGAAATCGAGGAGCAGCAGCACGAACGGAAGCGTGACGATCATCGATTTGCTCATCAGCCCGCAGGCGAAGGCCAGCAGGGTGAGCCAGTACCAGAGGGAACCGAAGGGGGGATTAGGATGAAGATTACGATTAGGATTAGGAGGGGTGGTAAAGCGGGCGTAACACCAGAGGGTGAGCATGAAGAAGAAGCCGCAGAGGACATCTTTTCTTTCTGAGACCCATGCGACGGATTCCACATGCAACGGATGGATTCCGAATAGCGCGGCCACCCACGCGCTCCGCCAATGCGCCCCCGTCAGCTTCCGCAACGCCAAAAACAAAATCAGCGTGGAAGCGGTATGCAGCAGAAGATTCGCGAGATGATGGCCGCCTGGATCCTGGCCCTGCAATTGGGAGACCAGCATGTGCGAAAGCCAGCTTAGGGGCTGCCAGATGCCGGTATCCATTGTGCTCCACGCCCAGCGGAAACCTTCCCAAGTGAGCCCCGCCAGGACATGGGGATTCTCGGTGACGAAAGCCTGGTCGTCGTAGTTGATGAACCCGCAGAAGAGGACGCGCCAGAATGCGGCGCAGGTGACGACCGCCAGTCCCAGGGCAGTCAGCACCACCCGCTGAGTCTCTTTTGCGCGCGACATGAAACTTCAGCGCGGCTTCGAACGATCGAATGGCACGAAACGCATTTATTTCAGCATCCCGCGTTGCGAAGGAATATTGAAGCCAGAAATCTTCCCGGGCAGAAAACCAATCGCCCGGATCAGCCGAAGCCGATCCGGGCGATTGAGATGATTCACCGACCCCTTACGCCGCCTGCTCTTCCGTATCCAGGAAGCCCTGCAGATGGCGGACGCGCGTCGGATGACGCAGCTTGCGCAACGCCTTGGCTTCGATCTGCCGGATGCGCTCGCGCGTGACATTATACATCTTGCCGATTTCCTCGAGCGTGCGCTCGTAGCCGTCCACCAGGCCGAAGCGCATTTCCAGAATCTTGCGCTCGCGCTCGGTCAGGCTCGTGAGCACGTCGCCGAGCTTTTCCTTCAACAGGCTGTAGCTCGTGACATCCGAGGGATTCTCGGCGCTCTTGTCCTCGATGAAATCGCCGACGCTGACATCGCCATCGTCGCCCACCGGCGCGTGCAACGAGATGGGCTGTTGCGCCATCTTGAGCAGCGTGTTGATGCGGATGACCGGCATGTGCATTTCGTCCGCGATTTCCTCGGGCGTGGGTTCGCGGCCGAGTTCCTGGGTGAGCTGCTTCTGCGCGCGCCACAGCTTGTTCATGATTTCGATCATGTGCACCGGGATGCGGATCGTGCGCGCCTGGTCCGCGATCGACCGCGTGATCGCCTGGCGAATCCACCAGATGGCGTAGGTCGAAAACTTGTAGCCGCGGCGATACTCGAATTTCTCGACGCCCTTCATGAGGCCGATGTTGCCTTCCTGGATCAGGTCCAGGAAGGACTGGCCGCGGTTCGTGTATTTCTTGGCCACGGACACCACCAGGCGGAGGTTGGCCTCGGCCATGTGGGTCTTGGCGCGGTGGGCGCGATCGGCGGCGCTCTTCAGCGACGCGAAGGCCTTGTGAAATTCCTCGCGGGGCATGCGGACGAACTGCTCCAGCGCGCGGATCTTGCTCCGTTCGCCGTGCAACGCCGCCTGCTGCTCGCCGGACTTGCGCATGCCTTCCAGCTCCTGCACGCGACGCAGGCTGGCCTGAAGCTTTTCGTGGACATTGCCGGCCACGACGATCATGTCTTCCAGCACCTTCTGCTTGTAGAAGAATTTCGGGAAGCTGTCCTGCAGCTTCTTGTCCAGCTTCTTGCCGGCCAGCGCCTGGCGCTGCTTCAGCTTCAGGTTGGCCGCCTTCTGCCAGGCGAGATACTTCTCGTCCACCTTGCCGTCGAGGGCGCGCACCTTCTTGATCAGGGCGCGCAGGTCGCGCAGGTGGCCTTCGCGGTTGGCGACTTTCTTGTCCACCACCACGCGATCAAAACGTTCCTTCGGCGGCTCGGAGAGCAGCTTTTCGGCAATGGCAATGTGCTCCTTCGCCGTGAATCCCAGCCCGTACACCAGCCGCTTCATTTCGCCTTCGGCGTCTTCGATGCGCTTGCAAATTTCGACTTCCTGTTCGCGCGTGAGCAGCGGGACCTTGCCCATCTGATTCATGTACATCCGCACGGGATCGTCGAGGACTTCGAGGCGATGATCCTCTTCCTCTTCGGGCTCGGCCGGTTTGGCGCGCTCCGCTTCGGCATTCTCGACGATTTCCACGTCCATCTCGCGCAGCTTCGTATAAAGCTCGTCGAGGTCATCCGGCGAAAGGCCCTCGGGCAGGACGTCGTTGATGTCGTCGTAGGTAACTCGGCCGTGTTCGTGGGAAAGGTGGAGGAGCGTCTTGATCGTTTCCGTCAGGTCCACGCCGCTGATGGTGGCGCCGGTGGCCGGGGCTCCGGGCACGCCGGGCTTGCCATTGGTTGGCGCGGCCGGTTTCCCATTGGCGGGAACCGCCGCCTTGCCGTTGGCGGGAGCGGCCGGTTTGGCAGCCGAATTTCCGTTGCGGCCCTCTTCCGGGCGATGGTTGCCGTTGGCAGATTGGGCTTTGGGCGAGATGATAAACCGGCGACGTTGCCGGAGGGATTTTACGTCAGTGGGATTGGTATTTCGCGAACGATCGTGGCCCTTTGCCCGGTTATCTTTCCTATTCAACATAATACTTATAAGTGAGACGCGTGGTGTCTGGTTTGGTTCAGACTTTCTTTTGTATAGACAATTTATCCGCAGCTATTTAGGGCTCATGGTGATACCCCGGCGCCAAAAACCGACACAGGCTTTCGAAGTCCCTTACGGAGCGTTACCGCACGCTATTATACTTCAAATTCCCCCTGACGCAAACCGTGCCAGCCGACACTACGTCAAGATAAATTATGCCTGGTGCGAGCCTCGCCCAAACGAGCCTGTAATTGGTGAATATTAGGCCACATTGTCACAGGCCTATCAAGGGGTAAAAGATGTATTATTTTGACCAAATCGCCACTTTTGGCACGGATTCTTGAGCTTCTCGGGCCATTTACGGACCCAAATCCCTCCAAAACCTGCCTAAAAAGGCAGGTTTTTCTACTTCCCTGCCCCTTTGAAGTAGAACGTCGCAACCTTCTTCGCCAAGGTCGTGGCGATTTGTTCATCTGTATTAGTTAACAGAATGACCACCACATGGTCCTCCGGAAACCGCTGGATGGACGCCGAAAACCCGGAAGTCGAGCCCCCATGGCCGATGTTCTTGTGCCCCTCCACCTGGTCCAGGAACCAGCCGAGGCCATACTGCGCGGCTTTGCCGTCCTTGGACTGGGCGGGAGTCCAAGCCGCGGTTTTGCTCTTGGCGCTCAGAAACTTGTTATCGTCCAACGCCGCGCTCCATTTGGATAGATCGCCCACCGTCGAAGCAATGGCGCCCGCTGAAAAGACCTCGGTCAGGTCGTAATCGCGATTAATGTGCACCTGGTTCGTCTGCTCGTAACCATGCGCCCGGTTCGGGATGATCCGGCCCGGCAGGCGATCCCCCGTGGCGGACATTTCCAACGGCCCAAACACGCGTTCCTGCATGAACTCCCAGTAAGGCTTCCCCGAGACGTTCTCGATGACGTAGCCCAGCAGGTTGAAGCCGGTGTTGGAATACTTCCACGATTCCCCCGGCTGGAAATCCGGTTTCAACGCCGCCGCGCGCTCCACGAATTGCTCCTGGGTAACGTGCTCGGTCAGCGCAAAGCCCTTTTGACCCGTGTAATTCTTCAGGCCCGAAGTATGCGTCGCGAGGTGACGCAGGGTGATGTTTGTCCAGGCGGGCGGTGCGGACTTGATATGCTTCGTGATCGGGTCATCCAACGAGAGTTTGCCCTCGTCGCAGAGAATAAGAATACCCGCGGCGGTAAACTGCTTCGTTATGGAACCGATTTCGAAAACCGTCTCCGGCGTCACCGGCACCTTTTGCTCGAGGTCCGCCAGTCCGTAGGCGGTGGTCTTCACCGGCTGCCCCTCCTGAATGACCATCAACGCCACGCCGGGGATTCTGTGCTTCTCCATCTGCTCGTGGAGATAGTCATCCGCCTGGTCCGCCCGGACGTACCCCGGCCAAAGGACCATCAGCGATAAAAGCACAGCCAGATTGAGGAATCGGTTCATGGGCGGGGAAAATAGCGAAAAAGGAATCCGCCGCGCCATGGAAATCTGGCGAACAAGTGTTTGGAATCCCAGGGAACCGCAGGGTTTTGCAACAAAACCCTCGGTTTTTCTGAAGCCGCGAACGCAGTTGCCTGCTCAGCGGATCATTCCGTCCTTGGCCAACTCCGCCACCACTTTGGCCGCCAGACCGTCGGCCACTTCAATGCGATCCGCGTCTTCCTTCACCACCGTCTTCGTGACAACTGACCAGACCCGCTGGTTGGTATTGAGGTCGAACAGGCTGCTGTCGAGCACCAGATGCTGGCGCGTGCTGCTGTAGGTCATGCTCATGTCCATGAAGGACATATCATAATAGCCATACCAGCCATAGCCGGCATAGTCGGATGCGCCTGAGGAAAAGGCGCCCGGCGCGGCGGTCACCTGCCGGTTATAGGTCGTCTCGTCCAACAATCGCACGATGAGAATGTAATCCGCGCCCTGCTCGCGCAACGCCGCCACCGCCGCGGCTTTGTCTTCTTTGATCTGCGGCAGGGTCAGGAGTTTATAGGTGGTGGTCACCGGCTGGCCCCGTTCTCCGATGTCCCGGGCCAGGCGGCCCTCCAGTTGAGGCCGAACCAACGCATTATCGGCCACCGCCAGCACCGCCAGCTTCTTGACCGGGCCTCCCGTGTAGGCCGGAGATTTCCAGGTCTTCTGCACCGACGTCGTGGCGCAAGAGCACAGCAGGACCGCCAGCATCGAGACGGCAAATAGGGGCAGTTTGTTTTTCATAAGAGTCAGGCCTGGGCAACCAGCATTGGTTTGCTGTCTCAGGGTTCTACGGAGGATGCGACTCTAAAGCAAGCGCGCAGGGCGACGCGGGCGGAGTTGGCTCCGACCACTTGATATGGAATTCGTCGAAGCCATTACTCCGGAACTTGGTATTTTTGGAGCATTGCCCGCCCCTCCGCAGCCGCCGGCGTGGCCGGATAATCCTTCAAGAGCTGTTGTACATACCGCATGGCTTCCCGCTTCGGCGCACCGCTCCGGTCCCAGGAACTGGCAATCTCAAGTTCCCAGCGGGCGGTCGCCAATAACCGCCTGGCCTGCGCCAACTGCGAAGGCAGCGGGTTGGGGCTCGTCGTGGGGCTGATATCCGGCGCCGGCGGCTTGGTCTGCGGTTGAGCGAGCGCCGTGACCGCTTTTTCAAACCAAATGGCGTTGGGATGACTGTGACCGAGCTGCGGAATTTCAAAGCAGGACACCCTCAGAAAACCATCGAGCACCAGGCCGCTGAATTTGGCCCGCGGCAACGTCAGGCCGTCCGGGTCCGGTTTCCCCTCCAATCCACCCGACATCAACACAATCGTCGTATCGCGATGGATCGTCTCCAGCGAACCCTGCCACGTCGCGTTCTCTCTGACTGTGCAGACATATCTGCCCGATTTCTCCTGGTAAACCGGATGGAATGCGTCGCCCGAGAGAAACACGCCGCCACTGAACACATCCGGAAAGAAATGCAGGGTGAAGGCGGCGATTTGTCCGCCGGCGGAAAAACCGGAAATAAAAATGCGCTTCGCGTTGATTTTGTATCGCGCCGTCAGGTTGTGCACGGCGTCCAGCGACCTGCGCGGCACGTAATACGGCGCGGTCTCGTCGTGCGGTTTCGCCGACACAAAAATCAATTTATGCCGCGCCAGCACCGGCAGCCATTCCGCCGAAGCCTCCGAAACCCCCACCCACACAAACAATCCAAACGACCCGTCCGCCTTGTAAGTCGGCGGCACATACACCTCGAACGGATCGCGGGCGGGATCGTACGTGGCGTCCTTGATCTCGGTCGCGGTGGGCGGATTGGTTCTGCCCATCCGCTTGAACACCGTCTCGGTCCGGCTGTGCGGGCTGCGCTCCGTAAACGTAAGCTGAAACTGCCCCGTCGCGTGCGCCCCCGGAGAACTTTCCGCCCCCGGCATGGCCGGAGCCAGGAGGCTCAAGATCAACACCGCATAACTCGCCACGCTTTTCATCACTTGTTGCACTCGGAACCCATGCCCAATGCCGGATATCTATATCGTCTTGTTCAAAATCAACTTTTGCAAGACATGCCGGTGACACCCCTTGAAATCCTCGTCGCAATGGCACAGGAGCGTCACATCCTGCCTCCGCGCCAGTTCCTTGATCAACCGCAGCGTAAACTTCTGCCCATGATTCTTGATCGTCCGACAACGCGAATCCACCACGCCGCCCGCGAACATTTCCTTGCGATACGCCTGCGCGAATTGCACCGCGCTGAGCTTCTTCGACTGGTAATCTCGCAACAGCGCTTCACTCGGCCCCAGGTTGGCCATCCACACATCATACCGCGACGTCTCCAATCCCCGCCCGCGAAACCGCGTCGCCAGAATCCGCAGTCCATCGGTTTTGGGATCAATGGGCGAGGAGACGGATTTGGTTTTCAGCATGACGTAAAGTCGCCTCTCTGGTTAGACGTCGTCAATCCCACCATGCCGCAACTAAACGTTGGCCCGTTGACGAAACAACAGGCTAGTTGTGGCGCAGATACGGTTTGTGGGGCCTTTACGGTCTGCCAGTACCTTGTCGCTGCTGCATGACAGGGCGAACGATGTCCGCGCTTTTGGCCATCATTCGTTACGTGGCATGGTGAATCGCCGTGCCAAGCTGGTTCTGACTGGGTCAGGCCAGTGTTAGGAGTTTTTGGGGCAGGTGCCTGTTTGGACTCCGAAAAAATCCCACAACTACAGCAACCCGATGCGAATAGACAATTGGGAAAGCCTCCTTGTACTCAGAGTATGGTACTGTTTTGGGCTGGTGAGCGTCTTGCATGACGATAGCCCGTGCCGCTTGACTTGCTCAGTTTGGCGAGTGTATTTAACGCGATATGGGTTGCCGCGTATTCCTGCTTTTGCTGGGCATTCACATTTGCCGCGCCGCCGCGCCATCAACGAACCAACCCAGCTTTAAAACGTCATTCGAGCCTGAAGCAACTCTCACTCAAAGCGAAATCAAAAGTGTGATTGCGCTCGCTCACAAGTGCGGCATTGCGCAAGTTGGCGAGATTTACACTTATCATATTCCACCGTCATCAGCATATGGTGTCGGCGTTAACGGCATGGGAACGACCAACGGCAGGAAAGTCACCATTGTAAACGTCCATATTGAGTCGGAGAGGCTGTTGCGCAGTTCCGAGAGAAGAAATGTTGTGAAAGCCGAGGGTAATTTTTGGGTTGCGCGGGGCGGAGGGCCTCACACAAACGTTTATACCACGTTTACCGTTCAAGGGCAGTCAATTCTAGTGACGCTGGAAAAGATGGACCTTATCGCAGCCGACAAGATTATTGGCATGTTGGCGGCTGGCAAAGTCCGTTACGCCAACGAATCTCTGAAGTTGAGAAGCCGTGACATAAAATTGGCTGAGCCAATAACTATCAGCCGCGCCGAGGGAAAAAAGGCTATCAGCATCTGCTACTCTACTGCTCCGTGTTGCTTGTATTGGCTCGACTGTACCGTAGAGGGTGATGGGATTGTGGTTCGAGATGTTTCCGAAATAGTGTCATAGTCGCCCTGCCAACCGCTCAGGATTGGCCCAGGAGGCGCGTTTAAGGCGGGGGTGGACCTTTTTTGGGGGATTCAACTTCCGACGGCCACGTGCAAGTGTCCGTTCTCACTATTTACACTTATCTTTTCCTGGCGGTGGAGACCGTGCCCCCGATAAGGCCAGCAGATTGGAAACATACGTCCCACTGCCCATCTGCAACCTCTCCGCGATTCATTTCAAACTCATCGTCGTCTCCGTCCGCATCTCCGTTTTTGGCACTCCCCCCTTGACGCCCACCCAATTCGTGCCAATCTATCTCCGGAGGGATTTCTCGCCCGGGAATCGCCGGTTGACTCAGCCGATTCTCTACGCGGGCACAACCAGGGAAATTCAACGTAAAACCAAACGTATGCCGACCTTGCATGCCCGTCTACCAGCCCAACCTTTACGGGGATACAGTTCTCCTCCCTCGCGTGCCTTGCGTGGCTTGTGTCGCTCACTCAGTCCAAGCCGGTCAAACCCAGCTTGCCGCGTCGTAGCGGAGCGAAGACCGGTCAAACCGAAAAAATTATCGAGGCTCATTGCGTACCGATTTCTAGCTTTTTGAACCTCCAACCAGCCCCATCGGTCCCGCTGGTCCCACTGGTCCCACTGGTCCCACTACTTCCGAACGAACACCAACGAACACCAACGAACACCAAGGAACACCAAGGAACACCAAGGAACACGAAAGGACAGCAAAGGAACGCCAAAAGAACACTCAAAGAACCCGAAAAAACACCAAAAAACACCAAAAAACACTTAAAGAACAACCTCTCTCAGGGGGCCCCACAAACACCGCCCCGTTCCATTGATTCCGTCAATGCCACCCCACAGTTTTTCGATTAGCATCCGCGGGAGAGGGTCGGCTAAAACAGGAGCCGCCGGCTGGACTCGTTCTCAACGCAACCGCAATTGAATCGGAAATCGAACATGAAACCGCAAATCTCGCGCAACAGCGCCCTGGCCCTTTTCGGCCTGGGCGCCCTGGTCACGGCCATCGTGGCCTGCACTTCCTTCAGCCCGGACGATACGAAAATCCTGTACCCCTCGCTCGACGCGGCCAGCGGTGCAATCGGGATGGCGGTTTACAACCGGGAAACGAAAAAGAGCGAAATGCTCTTTGTGCCCATCAAACGAACCGGTGATTCCCTCACCAACCAGGTAACCAGCCCGGAGCTGTTCCGCGGCCACTGGCTCGATAACCGCCGGGTCGTGCTCGCCTGGTCCGCCGGTAATGACGATGAGGAAGGCCTTAGCATCGCCACGTTGCCGGTCGGCGGCGGCTCGGCGTTCAAGCAATATCAACTGCCCCACGAAAAGGACCAGAACTCCACCCTCACCCAACCGCTCAGCGTGGTCGGCGACCGCCTGTTTTTAATGCAGCAGAAAACCAACCTCGCCCGCCTGCACCTGGACAGCGGCATCGTGGAGACCACGCCGCTGGGAACCGACTCCGGCGATTTCCTGCTGCTGCCCGGTCTGGACGGCAAAAGCCTCTTCTACCTCGGCTCCACCCACGGCGCCGACAGCCCCACCGCCTTCGGGCGCCTCGATCCGGTCAGCCTGAAGCGCACCCCGGTGCTGACCTTCACCAACGAATTCGCCGAGCATTCCTTCTACATTTACGACGCGCGCGGCCGGACCCTGGCCTTTCTCGGCAAGTCGGACGATTCAAATGAACTCGTGGTGTTGCGCGCCGGGAAACCGGAATTTCGCCGGACGCTGGGCACGACGAACGGCGGCTACGCTTTCGGCAACGCCGCCTTCAACCGCGATGTCGATCGCCTCTGGGCCACGTTCCGGAAGGAAGCGGGCTCCAACTCCGTCGCCTATGGCCTGATGGAAATTCCGCTCAGCGACGCCCCGACGACCGAGACCATCCTCTTCACCTCCAATGAAGCCGACAAAAGCGACGCGGTCATGTATTTCCAGGCCGGCTTTTCGCACGACGGCAAAACCGCCGCCATTTCCACCGCCTACCTCGCTTGCGCCGGTTCAAATTTCAAACCCGGGAACTGCGCGCTCTTCCTCATCGACCTGGCCGGCCGGGAACGGAAAGTGACGCGCGTGGAGATCCCGCTGCCAGCGAACCATCCGGATTTCAAGTAGCCCATGCCGGACGCCTTCCAACATTTGTTCGGCGCCGTCTGCGGCCAGAATCCGGATCACTCCTGGACGCCGGGCGGGATTCCCCTGCCCTTGTGCCAGCGCTGCACCGGGATCTATGTCGGAGCATTCGCGGCCTTGCTGCTGCAAATCTGGCTCAAGCCGGAAGCAACCCCACGCTTTCTGAAACTGCACGGAGCGTTTCTGCTGCTGATGATTCCGTCCGGCCTCTACTGGTTCCCCCAGGGCCCGGTCTTGCGATCGGTATCGGGAGTCTTGTTCGGCTTCGGAGTCGTGGCCTTTTTGATTTTGCCACTGAGTGGAGGTGGGCAACGGCCGGGTGGCGAAAAGTATCGCTACCCGGCCGGTATTTTGGCGGCGGCGGTCCTGGTGCCGTTGCTGGGCTCGTACGGCGGCGAAGCCGGCGCGATGCTCCTGACACTATTGGCTGCCCTTGGCCTTCCAAGCCTTGCCTTCGTGGTGCTGGCAAACCTTGGTCTCATCCCTCTAACTCTCTTGCACCGGAGTCAAAACCTGGAGACAGATACTCCGTCGCCCACCCCGCCTTCTTAACCTGCAACCTTCAACTTTGAACCTGAAACGCCGACCTAAATGCCGTTTGCAAGTTGACGATGGCGGGCGAGTATTATGTACTGGATACCCGGATGGACCAAACAGCGGAAGCGGCGCCGCCAAAGACGAACTGGCTGAGGACGGCGCTCATAGGGCGCAGGCCGGATCGTACCTTGATTCGCGTTGCGCTGCTGGTGGTCGTGTCGGTGGTCGTCTTCCGTTTCATTCTCCTGCCGGTGCGCGTGCAGGGCGCCAGCATGGCGCCGACTTATCGCGGAGGGGTGAACTTCGTCAACCGCCTGGCCTACGTCTTGGGCGAGCCGAAGCGCGGAGACGTGGTGGCGATCGCGACCTCGGGGCATAGCATCATGTATTTGAAGCGGATCATTGGCATGCCGGGGGAGACCATCGCCTTCCATGACGGCAAGGCGTTCATCAACGGCCGGATGCTGCGGGAGCCCTACGTGAAGAGCACCTGCGATTGGGAACGGCCCGAGGTGACCCTGGGCGCGGACGAATATTATTTCGCGGGGGACAACCGCGGCATGCCGCGGTCTGATCATGCCGAGGGCCAGGCGCACCGGGAGCGAATCGTCGGCAAAGTACTCTTATGATGCGCTGGTCCATGCGCGGCATCCTGCTGGCCGGGGTGATCGCCGCCGTGATTTGGGGTTGGATCTGGTTCTTTCCGAGCCCGGAACACGCCATTCGCCGACGGCTCAATGACCTGGCGAGCCTCGCCTGCGTTCATCCCAACGAAGGCGCGGCGGCCAGTGTTTTCAGCGGCACGAAGCTGCTTTCCTATTTCGCTCCCGAAATCCGCTTCATCGTCGAACTCCCAGGGCATCCCCGTCAGGAGTTTAACGATCGGGGAGAACTGCTGGCGGCCGCCGTGCGCTTCCGTTCCCTCGTGGGCACGTTGCAGGTGGACTTCCTGGACATCAATGTGTCGGTCGCCCCGGACAAACAATCCGCCACCGCCCATCTCACCGTGCGGGCAAAGGTCGGCGGGGAAAATGATTTGATGGTGCAGGAGTTGCGTTTCAAACTACGCAAGATCGACGGGACATGGCTGATTTCGGAGGTGGAGACGGTGAAGACACTTTCGTAGCAAAGCACCCGTCTCCGAACGGGCAGGTCGCGGATTCCCACCGTCGGGTATAACCCTGGCGTGACGCTTTTGTTATCCCTCGGTCCAATCTTCCAGAATGAGCACACCGGTCGTTTCACTGTGGTTGCTTTGGTGCCCGGGTGGACCGGAAGGAAAAGGAGCGAGCTATGTCCAACTATACGTTTGTCGCGATTGACCCAAGCGGGCGGGAAACCCGGGGCAGAGTCGAAGTGGCCGACCAGGCCGAGGCGGTGCGGCGGATCAAGGAGATGGGGTTGTTTCCCACGCGCATATTGGCCGACCGCGGGACCGCCCGGCGCGCGCCGAAGACGAAAGCCAGGCCGCTGCGGCAGCCATTGTCCGCGGGCAAGCTGAGGCTGCCCTTCGGCGGCCGCGTCAAGGGTCCCATACTCGCGGTGTTTACGCGGCAGCTCGCCACCTTGATCGAGGCCGGCCTGCCGTTGCTACGCGGGCTCCGGCTTTTGGAAGAGCAAGCCGAACATCGCACGCTGAAGCGGGTCATTGGCGAGCTGGCGGCGGATATCGAGGGCGGTTGTTCCTTTGCGGAAGCGATCGCGGCGCATCCCCGGATTTTCAGCAAGTTATACCTGAACATGGTTAAAGCCGGCGAACTGGGCGGCGCGCTGGACGTGACGCTGACGCGGCTGGCGGAATTCATGGAGAAATACCAGAAGCTCAAGGGCCGGCTGATCGCCGCGATGGTTTATCCGTGCGCGGTGATGACGGTGGCCACCGCGGTGCTCGTGCTCCTGATGGTGTTCATCGTGCCGCGATTCCGGGAAATTTATGCCGGGCTCTTCGAAGGCCGGCCCTTGCCGGTTTTCACGATGTACGTGATGAACCTCAGTTCGGCGTTGCAACATCATTTCCTCGCCCTGGTGTCGGTGGTCGCGGCGCTGGTGATGACGTTCCTCTTCGCGCTCCGCACGCATGGGGGACGCTGGGCCTTCGATTTGTTCAAACTGCGTTCACCGGTGGTGGGACCGGTGTTTCGCAAGGCGGCGATCTCGCGCTTCGCGCGGACGTTTGGGACGCTGGCCAGCAGCGGCGTGCCGATCTTGCAGGCGTTGTTGATCGTCAAAGAAACCGCGGCGAACCAGGTGGTGAGCGGCGTGATTGGCGACCTGCACGACCAGGTGAAACAGGGCGATGCGCTCGCGCCGACTCTGAAGGCGAGTTCCATCTTTCCGGCGATGGTCGCCGGCATGGTGGACGTGGGCGAGCAGACCGGCGCACTGCCGGAGATGCTGTTGAAGATCGCGGATCGCTACGACGAAGAGGTGGACAACGCCACGGCGGCGATGACATCGCTGCTCGAGCCCGTGATGATTGTCGTGCTCGGAATCATTGTCGGCGCAATCGTGATCGCGTTGTTCCTCCCGCTGATTCCACAAGACCCGAGCCAGGGCCCGGGCGCGCGCAGCGAGCTTTAAGGAAGATTTCCAGTCTTTCGCGGCGCGTTGCTATGGGCTAAGCTCGGGACGATGGCGCGTTTTCTGCGATGGCTGGTGGGATTGGCCGCGCTGCCGGCAGTAATCCTGCCCTTGGCGGCGGCGAATCCACCCGGTGCCGGCGCTTTCGACGCGGCGACGCGCGCTTACGATGCCGGGTTTTTCCAACGCGCGGAGGCGGAGTTTGCCGATTTCACGAAGCGCTACACGAATTCCCCGTATTGGACGGAGGCAGTCCTGAAGCAAGCCAGGGCGCGGATGCAGCTCACGAATTTCGACGGCGCGATCGATTTGCTGGAAACAAATCGCCCGGCCGCCGGTACGGCTGCCGACCAGTTCTTGCTGTTCGAAGGCGATGCCCGCGAACGGCAGGGCGAATACGCGAAGGCCGCGGAGACTTACGGCCGGTTGATGCGGGAATATCCGCTGTCGAATTTGGGACTGGATGCGGCGCTGGGAGAAGCGCGCGCCTGGTCGCAGCTCGCGCAATGGCCGCGGGTTGTGGAACTCCTGCAAAAAACCGAAGGGGCTTTTCAAACGGCGGCCCGGGCGACGCCTTCGGCGCCGAAGGTGATCCAGGGGCGGCTGCTGCTGGCCGAGGCGTTGCTGGCGCAAAAGCAAACGACCGAAGCCGCACAAGCGCTGGCGCCCGCCACGGCCCAGAATTTGTCACCCGACCTCGCGTGGCAGCGGCAGTATCTGCTTTGCCGCGTTTATCTCGCAGCGGAGGATTTTGGCGAGGCGCTCAAGGGGTCCACGAACCTGCTGACGCTCGCCGAGGCCGCCGGCAACCGCCAACTCGCGGCCGAGAGTGCGGCCTTTCAGGGAGGATTGTTCGAGCGGATGGGCAGGTTATCCGAAGCCCGCGGCTCGTATTCGACCAACCTGCTCGAAGGCGTAACCCCGGCGCGGCAGCGCGAAGCACTGGCGAAAATCACCACTCTGTTTCTCGTGGAAGAGCGCCCAGCCGAAGCAGCACAGACGCTGGAGGCTTTTTTGAACAAGCACCCGGATTGGCCTTCGGCAGATGAAGCGCTGCTGGAATTGGGCGAATTGCGTTTAAGACAGCTGGCCACAACACCGGCGCCCGGTGCGACCAATGCCCTGACCGAAACGAATTTGCTCACCGGCGCAATAAATGCCTTTCAAACGCTCACCAACAAATTCCCGCAGAGCGCTTATTGGGGCAAGGCACAACTCGGATTGGGCTGGTCCTTCTGGATGACGAACGATTTGCCGCAGGCGCGCGTTGCCTTTCAGTCGGCGGCGGAGCGGCTGGAGCATTCGGGCGATCAGGCAACCGCGTGGTTCAAACTGGGCGACACGCAATTCGTGCTGGAGGACTACACGAACGCCGTCGCGAGCTACGGCGTGGTGATTGGCAAATTCGACGACGTGCCCATTGTGCGCACAAATCTGCTGGAACCGGCGCTGTATCAGGAAGTACGCGCCGCCGTCGCGGCACGCGATCTGGGAGCGGCCACGAACGCGGCTGCGCGATTGCTCGCGCTGAGCCCGGAGGGATTTCGCACCGACGCCGCGCTGCTGCTGGCCGGGCAGGCCACGGGACGGAGCAGCCCGCCCCAGGCGCGAAAGATTCTGGAGGATTTCCTCGCGCTGGCGCCGCGCGCCCCGCTGGCGCCGGAGATCCGGCTGGCCGTCGCCCGCACCTACGAACAGGAAGGCAAATGGCCCCAGGCCATCGAGCAATACGACCGCTGGGTAAACGAATTCACCAACCATCCCGCGGCGGCGCGCGCGGAATATTATCGCGCCCTGTGCAACTGGCAGGCCGGCGACCAGACGAACGCCCTCCTGCAGTTCACCAACTTCGTCGCGCGATTTCCGACCAACGAACTCGCGCCGCTCGCGCAGTGGTGGGTGGCGGATTACAAGTTTCGCGCGAACCCGGCGGAAGCGGAGAACGACTACCAGTTGCTGTTCAAAACGTGGCCGGGCTCCGAGCTTTCGTGGCAGGCGCAACTCATGGCGGGCCAGTCGGCGATGGCCCGGCAGAGCTACAAGGAAGCGGCGGATTATTTCACCAACCTCGTCACGAAGGTCGGGAACCCCACCAACCACCTGCGCTGGCAGGCGCTTTATCAATACGGGTGCGCGCTGATGCTGCAGGAGGCGCCGGAGACCAACCGTCTGGTCAATTACAAGGAGGCGATCCGCGTTTTCACCACGATCTGCGAATCGTATCCGTCCAACGAACTCGGCGTGCTCGCCTGGGGCGAGAAGGCGAACGGCCTGTTGCAATACGCGCTGGTCTCGCACGAATACGATTCGGCCAGCAACGCGTTTCGGCAGGTGATTGAATCGCCGCTGGCTGATTTTGCCGCGCGCGCCAATGCGCGCGTGGGACTCGGCGTGGTACTGGAGAAAGCGGCGGAAACCGCCGCGCCCGCCGACAAGGCCGCGCTGCAGGAACTGGCACTCAACCAATACCTGGATGTTTTCTTCTACGACAAAACCATCCGCGAGGGTGAAACGCCTTCGTGGTTCTGGATCAGGAAAGCCGGGCTCGAAGCGGGGCGGCTGGCCGAGGCGCTGCAACAGTGGGAACCGGCGGTGCATGTTTACGAACGGCTGGCGCAACTGCTGCCACCCATGAAACCGACGCTGGATAAACGCATCGCGCGCGCGCGGGAAAAATTGATCGCTGCGCCGCCGCGGAGTGCGGGACTCTAAGTTCGAAACCTGGCGGTTTCACTACGCGCTCAGGAGCGGCTTCAGGTATTTGCCGGTGTGGCTGGCTTCTGATTGGGCGATGGTTTCGGGGGTTCCTTGAGCGACGATTTCGCCACCGGCAGCGCCGCCTTCGGGGCCGAGGTCTATGATCCAGTCAGCGGTCTTGATGACTTCGAGGTTGTGCTCGATGACGACGAGTGTGTTGCCGGAAGCGCGAAGTTTGAAGAGGACTTCCAGTAGCTTGGCGACATCGTGGAAGTGCAGGCCGGTGGTCGGCTCGTCCATGATGTAAAGGGTGCGACCGGTGGCTTTGCGGCTGAGTTCGGCGGCGAGTTTCACACGCTGGGCTTCGCCACCACTGAGGGTGGTGCCGGATTGGCCGAGACCAATGTAACCCAAGCCGACCTCAGCCAGGGTGCGCAAGGTGTCGTCCAGATGCGGCACGGCACGGAAAAAGGTGAGCGCCTCGTCCACCGTGAGATTGAGAACGTCCGCGATGTTCAGGCCTTTATAGGTAATCTCGAGCGTCTCGCGATTGTAACGGCGGCCGTTGCAAGCTTCGCAGGTGACATAGACCGGCGGCAGGAAATGCATCTCGATCTTGATGAGGCCGTCACCCTGGCATTTTTCGCAGCGCCCTCCCTTCACATTGAAGCTGAACCGGCCGGCCTCGTAGCCGCGAATCCGCGCCGCCGGCAGCCGGGCGAAGAGATCGCGGATGTGATTGAACATGCCGGTATACGTGGCCGGATTGCTGCGCGGCGTGCGGCCGATCGGCGTCTGGTCAATGACCACCACCTTGTCGAGCGCTTCGAAACCTTTGATCGCTTTGTGCGCGCCGGGGCGTTCCTTGGAGCCGAAGAATTTTCGGAACAGCGCGCGGCGGAGGATGTCGTCCACGAGCGTGCTCTTGCCGGAACCGCTGACGCCGGTCACGCAAGTGAACGTGCCGAGCGGGATGCGGGCATGGACGTTCTTGAGATTGTTTTCCTTCGCGCCGACAACTTCCAGCCAGCCGCGCTCCATCGAAGGCTTGGTGCGCACGCGCGGGACCGGGATGGATAATTCGCCGCGCAGATATTTGGCGGTGAGCGACGTCGGATGAACCAGGATTTCCGCCTGCGTGCCGGCGGCCACGACTTCGCCGCCGCGCACGCCGGCGCCGGGACCGAGGTCCACAATGTAGTCAGCCTGCCGGATGGTGTCGGCGTCATGCTCGACGACGAGGACCGAATTGCCGAGGTTGCGGAGCCCCCCCAGCGTGCGCAGGAGGCGATCATTGTCGCGCTGGTGCAGGCCGATGCTGGGTTCGTCGAGGATGTAGAGCACGCCGACGAGACCCGCGCCGATCTGCGTCGCGAGACGGATGCGCTGGGCTTCGCCGCCGCTGAGGGTGCCGCTTTCGCGATTGAGCGTGAGATAGCCCAGGCCGACGTTCTTCAGGAAGCCGAGGCGGGCGCGGATTTCCTTGATGAGCTCACGCGCGATTTTTTCCTCAAACTCGGAAAGCTTCAGTCCGGCGAAGAAATTGTCCGCGTCGTCCACCGAGAGCGCGCAAACGTCCATGATGGAAAGGCCGGGTATGCGCGGGGCAGCGCCGGTTTCGGAGGAGGGCGGAGGCGCGGTCGCGTCGTCGCTCGAAATGAGCGTGACGGCAAGGATTTCGGGTTTGAGGCGGCGGCCCTGGCAGGCGTCGCAGAAGCGCGGCGCCATGAAAGCTTTCAGGCGGTTCCGCGTGAACTCGCTTTCGCTCTCGTGATAAAGTCGTTCGAGATTTGGAATCACACCTTCGAACGGTCGCTCGATCTTGCTCGGCTTGCCGGCGCGCATGAAATAGAACTCGATCGGCGTCTCTCCCGAGCCGTGGAGCAGGACCTTTTTGAAATCGTCGGGCAGGTCCTTATACGGCGTTTCCATGGACTGGGTGTAGTGCTTCGCGAGGCCGCGGAGCATGCCCTTGTAATAAACAATCATCCGCTTCCCGCCGCGGCGCCACGGCAGCACCGCGCCGGCTTCGAGAGATTTCTCCGGGTCGGGCGTGATGAGTTCGTCGTCGAAGACCATCTTCTGGCCGAGGCCGTGACAGACCGGGCAGGCGCCGGAGGGCGAGTTGAAGGAGAAATGCTTCGGCGTAAGTGGCTCGTAGCTTTTGCCAGTCGTTGGACTGAGATTGCGATTCGAGTGCAGCGACTCGGTCCAGCTTCCCGCGGCCGCCGTGCCAGGCTCGGCTTTCGCGGAGCGCAAAGTTTCCTCGGGCAATTGATGCAGCGAGCGCATCACGCCATTGCCCCACTTGAGCGAAGTTTCCACCGAATCGCTCAGGCGGGACCGAATGCGATCATCGATGACCAGGCGGTCCACCACGGCTTCGATGGTGTGCTTTTGCTTGGGATCCAGCTTCAGCCGGACGCCTTCGCCCAACTCAACCATCTCACCGTCCACGCGTGCGCGGACAAAACCTTCCCGCGCCAGGCGTTCGAGCACATCCCGAAACTCCCCTTTCTGGTCCTGCACCACCGGCGCCAACAGGATGGCCTTCGTGCGCGGCGGCAGGGCGAAGATTTGGTCCACGATGTCGGACGTGGTGCGTTTGATGATCGGCGCGCCCGTCTCCGGACAATGGGGCCGCCCCACATGCGCATACAGCAGGCGCAGGTAGTCATAAATCTCCGTCGTGGTCGCAATGATCGAGCGCGGATTCGATCCCGAGCCCCGTTGCTCGATCGCGATCGCCGGCGACAGCCCCTCGATGAAATCCACCTCCGGCTTCTGCATCTGGTCGAGGAACTGCCGCGCATAGGCCGACAGCGACTCGACATACTTGCGCTGGCCCTCGGCATAAATGGTATCAAACGCCAGCGACGACTTGCCCGATCCGCTTAACCCGGTGATTACCACCAACTTATCACGCGGAATGTTCAGCGTGATGTTCTTCAAGTTATGCTCACGCGCTCCGCCAATTCTGATAAACTCTTTGCTCACAGGCTCAAAATTTGCCGATTAGACAATCGTTAAGAATACGCCATGGACGCCTCCGATCAAAGTCGAACTTTTGAGGCTCCGTTTATTGAGTGCGTCACTTGGCAAATCGCCAGCGGGTTTAAAACCGACCTCTGAAGACCGGCAAGCGGAGACCAGGAACATTCGCGGGTAAGGAATCCTTTAAATAGGTTGTTCCTTTGGCGTCTTTAGGCGTCCTTTGGTGTTTTTCCGCTGTAATGTGAGTGTCCCTTTGACGTCCTTTCCTGTCCTTTCCTGTCCTTTGGCGGCTTTTCGTTTTGCTTTCGATTGCTGCGTTACGAGGCGTCAGGAGCGTAGGACCCATCTCAAAATGCTCAAGGCGGCAGACCATCGGCGGCGACACAGCTTTTGCAGCGATTTCGGGCCACTCATTGCCACGGGCCTGCTTGCGCGGGGCAACAAGACCCGGAATTTTTTCGGTTTGATTCACCTTGATTGGGCTTGATTGGGTTTGATTTACCTTGAATGCGACGTTTGGGGCCGGGAGCGCAAATCACGGTGCCCAGCAGGCTTCGCGGCCGTCGCGTGGCCGCGCCAAAATGGCGACAGATGATGTCAAAGAACCGCTTTGACGTTGATCCCAACCGGAACTACGTCCTCCTGCGGTTGATGTGTAAACCGAGGTGGTGCGGGTGTCAAGGGCGGACGATCTGGTCCCTGGTTCCTGGAACCTGGTCCTTTTGCAGCTTTGCCGTACTGCGCGCTTTGCGGCTACACTTGCCTGGCGACGCATACGGTGAACAACCAGGACCCAGAAATTTCTCCCCCGCCCTCTCGCCGCCGCAAGGTGGCCTTCCGGCTGGGAGCTATTTTGGTTGGATTGCTGCCTTTCGTTCTGCTCGAAGTTTTCCTGCGCCTCTTCAACTTTGCGAACCCCGCGGCGTTGCGCGATCCACTTTCCGGGTTCAACAGCCGCACGCGACTTTTCGAACGGCAGGGAGAAGTCTACTGCACGGCACTGGCGCGGCAGCCGTTTTTTGCGCCGCAGGAATTTCCGGCGCACAAGTCGCCGACCGAGTTTCGCATTTTTTGTTTCGGCGGCTCGACAGTCTATGGGCATCCGTTCGAGGGGGCGACAGCGTTTCCCAAATGGCTGGAGATCGAACTGGCCGCGATTTGCCCCGGAGAGATTTTCCGGGTGATCAATTGCGGAGGCGTATCTTATGCCAGTTACCGGCTGGAACCGCTCGTCCGGGAAGTCCTGCACTATGAACCAGACCTGATCATCGTCGCCGACGGACACAACGAATTCCTGGAGGACCGGACCTTTCATGCCATCAAGTCGCGGCCCTCGCTGTTCGCGCGGTTGCAGGACGCGGCGTATTCGTTGCGAGTCGTCACGCTGGCACGCGGGTGGGTCGGTGGCGGCAAGGCGTCGCCCATGTCCGCCGCAGAGCTGGCCGGGGCGAACGCCCAATTGGACCCGCAGGTGCGCACCCGGCTCGACAACCTCAGCGGTTACGCCTCCTACCATCGCGATCCGGAATGGCATGGGCGCGTGGCGCAGCAATTCGAGGAGTCCACGCGCGTCATGGTGGCCGCGTGCAAGGCTGCCCACGTGCCGATCCTCATCATCAAGCTCGGCTCGAATCTGCGGGATTGTCCGCCGTTCAAATCCGAGCATCGGGCCGGCCTAGCACCCGAAGCGGAACAAGCATGGCAGGCGGCGTTCGACGCGGCGACCTCCGCCGCCACAACGAATCTCTCCACCGCGCTTGAACTCTACGGTCGCGCGCAAGCTGTGGATGACGAATATGCGCTGCTCGATTACCGCATCGCCCGCGTCCTGGATCGTCAAGGCCGCACCAACGAAGCGCTCCGCCATTATCTACTCGCCCGCGACAAGGATATTTGTCCGCTCCGGCTCAGCCGGCCGTTGGAGAAGAAGCTCGATCGCATCGTCCTGGAGACCCGCACCCCGATGCTCGACGCTGCCGGGCTGCTGGCGGACCAGGCGCCGGACGGCATTCCGGGATTCGATTTGTATCTGGACCATGTGCATCCCACCATCGGCGGCCACCAACTCATCGCCAGCCGCACGGCGGAAATGATCCGGCAACTCGGACTAGTCAATCCGTTCCGGGTATGGGGGAATTCGGACCAGCGGCGGCTCGCCTATTCCAATCATCTCGCGTCCCTCGGACCGGCTTACCTCGCGAATGGTCAGCATCGCGTGGAGTGGCTCGAAAACTGGGCGCGCCGGGAGCGGCTGCAACAGGAGACCACGCCACAGGATGCGGCCGGTTACGTTCGACTGGGAATTCGCCAGGCCGAACTAGGGGATTCAATCGGCGCGAAGGCGGCCTTCGACACCGCGCGAAAATTGGATCCGGCGATTGAGGGAAGATTGAAAGCGGCGGCGGAAAGAATGCGAGCGGAGGGATTGCCCGCAGTCGGAGCGCCCGTCTCTGAACGGGCGCATTGATGCAAGGGGACGTAAACGCGCCCGTTCAGAGGCGGGCGTTATGGACTGCGGTGGCAGAGCGAAGCGGCGACACCGCTTTGCTCACAAATGCAGTTTCCAGTTCGGACGTTCCCTTGCTTCCGAAAGCGCCGTCGCCGCTTCGCTCTGCCGGCGCAGTCCAAAATCCGCGCTCTTCGTTGAGAGGTTCCGTTACCCTTTCCCGCCGCAAGCGCGTGACCGCGAATCTCGGCCGCTAAGGTGAGGACGGTTTTTCGTTGAGGCGGGCGAAGTAGGTGCGCTCGCGCAGGACTTGCCCACCCTTCATGCCACTGTCGGCAAAATATTCCGTGCGGTCACCAATCCCATCCGTGCTCGTTTGCGAACTGCGATAATGAATGCCAATCTTCTTCCCGTCCTTCTCCACCCAATTCAAAAAGACCACACTATGCCCGCTCTTGCCGCGCCAGAATTGGACGAAATCGCCGGGCTGGGCTTCGTCGAACGGAATGGCGCGGCCCAGTTTGAAATTGGTCATCGCCTTGGTGCACGTCAGCTCGCGCGTGTCTCCCGTCGCGCCGTACCATTCCTTTTGGAAGTGTTTCACCTCTTTCGCGGTCTTGTCCTTGAGCAGGCCGCGATTTTCAGCGGCGCGCAGGACAACGCACAGTGTGAAGCCGCAGCAGTAGCTGCCGGTGGGGTCGGCGGAAAGAATCTTTTCGCCTTTGAAGGTGAGTTGCTCGGGAACGCCGGTGCCTTGGTTGGTTTTGTCGTAGTGACCACCATCTTTGAACGAGCGGGCGATGGGAATGACGCCGGTTTCGGTGCTGGTCGTTCCACCAAAAGCGGCCGGCGTCAGTGCGGCCAACAACACGCCGGTTAAGCAGAGGAGAAGTTTCATGGAATCAATTATTTCGAGTCTTTTACCGGTGTCATCTGCCGGTCGCCGGAGTTGTAAACGATAATCGCTTTCAAGGGCTCGTCGCCCAAAACCTTCGCCTGATGCGGCACGCCGACAGGGATGCGAAGGGTATCGCCGGGTTTGAGGATAACGGTTTCGTCGCCCATGCGTTGCTCGCATTTTCCCGAAATCACATAAACCACTTCGTCGGAGTTGGTGTGAACGTGAAGGGGATTGGACTGACCGACGTTCAAGACCACCACGCCCATCGTGACACCGGAGCCCGGGTCCATTTTACCGCTGGTGAGCCAACGCAGTGAGCCCCAAGGCGCTTTTTCCTCGGGAACCTGATCCACATTGTGGACCCGGGCGGCGAGTGGCGGGGAAGAAACATTTGTCTTTTCGGCTGCCACCACGGCAACCAGCGCAAGGCAACCCAGCAGTGCGCCGGAAGTACAATATATGAATGCGCGGCTGGATTTGGACTGGCGACGTGAGCTCTTCATGGCGGGCAATTTGACATATTCTGCGCGGTCGTGCCAGAAAGGATGATACCCCGCAGACACCGCCAAGCCGGAGGTTTGTATGAGAAATATTTGTCGGAAGAAAACTTCAGGTCTTTGATTCCCCCGACTGGCGCTTTAGGTTCTGCCCCGGATGCGGGTATGCTCGGCGTGAGACTTCCTCGAAAGGAATCATTGGCTCGAACTTTTTGGGCCGTCCTGGCCACCCTTTGCGGCTGGCTGGTCTATCAAGCGTCCGCTTGGATTGTTGCCCACGACGGCATCAACTACCGGCTTGGTGATTATGGACTGCACTTCGTCAGTTTTGCCGCCGAATCATTTAGTGCCATAGGCCTGGGAGTGATGCTTGTGGTGGGACTCGTTGCGGCAATTCCCGTGATCATCGGCACCATCCGCGGCGTCTTCGCCTTGCGCCAACTGTTCGCGTTACATCTATTGGATTGGGCGCTGGTCATCGTCGGCTTGGGTGAAGTGCATTTTGGATTATGGCTGCTTCCGGTCGCGTTTCTGCTTTGGGTGTTCCTATTGGTTTGCTCGCTGGTTTGGCCCGGAGTGAAGCAGAACAAAACTTAAAATCGTGATCCGATTACGCGGCACATAGAAAGCGCTTACTTTCCCGTGTCCGCTTTCGGATGAGAAGGAGTGCTGGGGACGTTCGAGCTCAAAGGGGCGCCATCCTTCCGGAAACGAAAGGCGACAGCCGTTGCGCTGAACAACGTCACAAACACCACTCCCGAGAAAGCCCACCGGATCATCTCCCCGCGCCGCTTTTCCTTTTCGAACGCGGCGCGGGTTTCAGCGTTGGGATTCCGCTGCCAATCGCTCCAGGCGCGTGCGGTGGCGCCGGAACATAGCTGGCCTGCCTGTCCGAGCACGATCGCGAACACGAGTTCGGCAAGCAGCAGAATCAGTAACGGCTTCTTCATGATGCTTTATCGAAGGCGGTTTCGGCAAAAAGGCGCAGGCATTCGCGTTGTTGCCGGCTGAGACGAATGCCCGGACGTACTCTTTGCAACATGGCCAGGGCGTCAGCGGGCGTTTGCGCGCGGCCTGAACTCAGGAGTAGCGCCGCGGCGAAAAGACCCGTTCGCCCATGGCCCTGCGCGCAGTGAATGAAGGTCCGTCCCGGTGCGAGACTCTTTATGGCCGACCGCAGGGCTTCAGTTACCGGCGCCGCACCATCGAGAAACCGGAGGCAACGATAGCCGGAAGACTTTCGAATCGCTTGCGGCTCCGGAAATTCCGCCGTGAGGTCCACCACATTGGCAAAGCCGCCGGGAAACTCTTTCGCCAGCAACCGGCGGCCCAGCACCAACTGGCCATCGAACTCATTCCACGCTGGTTCGTGGCTGATCAGGCGGCCCACATGCCAGACGGCCATGGTGAACAGATGCAACGGCAGGAACAGCGCCCAACTCCACAGCGGCAAGGTGCCTTCCGCGCGCTTGCCAAAGACGCCGTGCGCGCCGCGGGCATGGGCAATGCCCAAGGCAAGGAAGTTAAGGCCGGGCCATAGCGCCAGGAGCATCCAACCGCGCTCTATCACTCCAAGAGCAAGAAGCACGCAGCCCAACAAACTGAGAATGTGTTTGTGACCGATGCCAGAACCCCGCGGAGAGCGGCTTGGCTGTGGATTCGGTTTTAAATTTTCCTCGTGGGCCATGGCGCGGACTGCAATCCTTCGTTTCCCTGGTCCAAGATAGCCTTCACAAAATCAAGATCAAGGACGCGAGGGTAAAGAGTGGCATCCTTCTCGGATGCATTAAGAAATGAACCCGGTATCCGGTGATCGGTCCTCGCAAAAGGCTCGGACCGATACACCGGCTACTTTCTGCCATCCCTTCGGGATGCAACCGCTCCCAGTTCAAGCGCGGTGCTTTCTCCACTTTCCAATTCAGAAATTCGGCTTACAGTTCTGGCATCGTGAACCCGCGCCCCTCAACGCGAACGCGCCACTGCCAACCCGGAGATTCCCATGCCTGACACCATCGCTTTCAAACTCAACGGCAAACCGGTCACGGTCGAGGCTGATCCGACGCGTACGCTGCTCTGGGTGCTGCGGACGGACCTCGCGCTGACGGGGACGAAGTTCGGTTGCGCGGCGGGCCATTGCGGCGCCTGCACGATTTTGATCAACGGCGCGCCGGCACGGTCGTGCCTGCTGAAACTGTCGAACGTGGCGAACAAGGAGGTGGTGACGATCGAAGGGCTGGCGCAGGATGGCAAGTTGCATCCGTTGCAGAGTGCGTTCATTGAGCATGACGCGCTGCAATGCGGGTTTTGCACGCCGGGCATGATCATGACGGGCGTGGCGTTGTTGAATCGCAATCCAAAGCCGACAACGGAGCAAATCATGCGCGGGCTGGAGAGCAATCTGTGCCGTTGCGGGGCGCATGTGCGGATCGTGCGGGCAATGCAGACGGCGTCCGCGGAATTGAGCCGCGCAAAGCCGGCCGGAGTGAGCAACTGATTCACGCGAAAGGACCAGCATGAAAACCGAAGATTATCTCGCGCTGAATTTCAAAGACAACATGACGATCCCGGAGCTGGGTGGCTCGCGGCGGGATTTTGTCAAAGGCGTGACCGGCGGGATTCTGATCCTGCTGGCGATGGGCGACCTGGCGGAGGCGCAGGAAGCGGCGAAGAAGAAGAGCGGCGGGCGCGGCAATGCGCCGGCGGATTTCAATGCCTACTTGCGCATTCACGAGGACGGCAAGGTGACGTGCTTCACCGGGAAGGTGGAAATGGGCCAGGGAACCATCACCTCGCTGCCACAGATGGTGGCGGAGGAATTGGACCTGCCGGTGGAATCGGTAAGCATCGTGATGGGCGACACGGCGCAATGCCCGTGGGACATGGGGACGTTCGGTTCGCAGACCACGCGCGCGTTCGGGCCGAGTTTGTGCACCGCGGCGGCGGAAGCGAAAGCCGTGCTGCTGGAACTCGCGGCGGATTCGCTCAAAGTGCCGGCGGACCGGTTGGTGGCGAAGGACGGCGCAATTTTCGATCGCGAGCATCCGGACCAGCGCGTGACCTACGGGCAGTTGGCGAAGGGGCAGAAGATCGAGCGGCATGTGAATGCGACTTCCACGCTGAGCAAGCCCGCGCAATTCAAGCACGCGGGCAAACCGCTCATTCGTCGCGATTCCCACGACAAGGTCACCGGCGCCGCGCATTACGCGGGAGACATTCGCGTGCCGGGGATGCTCTATGCGAGCATCCTGCGTCCGCCGGCGCACGGCGCGAAATTGAAGAGCGCCGATGTCGCGGCGGCGAAAGAGATGCCGGGCGTCACGGTGGTGCAGCAGGACGGGATCGTGGCGGTGTTGCACGCGCACCCGGACATGGCGGAGCGGGCACTGAAAAACATCAAAGCCGAGTTCGACACCCCGGAGCCCAAAGTGAATCAAGAGACGATCTTCGATCATCTTATGAAGGTCGTGCCGGAGGCGCGCGTGGTGGGCGAACGCGGAAGCGTCGAGGCGGGACTCAGGTCAGCCGACAAGAAGTTTGAAGCCACTTATTTGACCAGTTACGTCGCGCACGCGGCGATGGAAACGCATACGGCGCTCGTTCAGATCGAAGACGACAAGGCGACCATCTGGGCTTCGACGCAGAATCCATTCGGCGTGCAGCGGGACATCGCGGAACTGCTGGGTTTGCCCGCGAAGAATGTGCACGTGATCGCGCCGTTTCTGGGCGGTGGCTTCGGCGGCAAGAGCCATAATCCCCAGGTTGTCGAAGCGGCACGCCTGGCCAGGATCACCGGCAAACCGGTGCAGGTTTGTTTCACCCGCGGCGAGGAGTTTTTCTACGACACGTTCCGGCCGGCGGCGATCGTGAAGATCAGCTCGGGCGTGGACGCGGCGGGCAAACTGACGTTGTGGGACTACAATGTTTACTACGCGGGCGAGCGCGGGGCGTCGCCATTTTACTCCGTGCCCAACGAAATCACGAAATCCTACGGCGCCGGCTGGGGCACCGCGCCGGGCACACACCCCTTCGGCACCGGCGCGTGGCGCGGGCCCGGCAACGGAACGAACAGTTTCGCGCGCGAATCGCACATAGATGTCATGGCAGCCGCGGCGGGGATGGATCCCGTGGAATTCCGGCTGCTCAACCTGAAGGACGAACGCATGATCCGCCTGCTGCAAGCGGCGGCGGACAAGTTCGGTTGGCAGGCGGCGAAAGCGCCGAGCAAGCGTGGCTTCGGCGTCGCGTGTGGAACCGACGCCGGAACTTACGTCGCCGCGATCGCGGAAGTGGAAGTCAATAAAACCAAAGGCGACGTCCAGGTGAAGCGCGTGGTTTGCGCGCAGGACATGGGCGTGATCATCAATCCCGAAGGCGCCAGGATCCAGGTCGAAGGCTGCATCACAATGGGACTGGGCTGTGCGTTGAGCGAAGAGATACGTTTCGAAGGCGGCAAAATTCTGGACACCAATTTCGATACCTATTCCCTGCCCCGCTTTTCGTGGGTCCCCGAGATCGAAACGGTGCTGATGGATTCGAAGGAAACGATGCCCCAAGGCGGCGGCGAGCCGGCGATCACGATCATGGGAGCACTGATTGCGAACGCGGTTTTTGATGCGACCGGCGCCAGGATTTATCAGATGCCGCTGACGCCGGAGCGGGTGAAGGAGGCGATTCGCAAAGTTTGAACTCTCCGGACGCGAAAGGGTGGTGAATGACGAAGCACGAATGACGAATGACGAAAGAAGCCCGAAATCCGAATGTCGAAATTGCGGCGGCCATCCGATTAATTCAATGAGCATGGTTATGGCCGGGTTAGCAAAGTCGAGGGAGTTCCGAGCTGGGGTTTCGAGCTTCGGTCATTTGTCATTCTTTCGTCATTCGTCATTCGTGCTTCGTCATTCTCTCCCGGCGGCCCTGGTATGCTTTTTGTTATGCAACCACTCAACCCTTGCCGCGGCACCTCAAACCCTCCGCATCGATGCCTCCAAAACCACCGGCACAATCCGCTGGCTCCAAGGCGTAAATCTCGGCCCGCTCGAAACCCAGACGAATCTCCCCGCGCTCAGTGACGTCTATCGGCAGCTCCACGTGGATACCGTTCGGACCCACGATTATTTCGGACCGACCGACCTTGACGCGCATCCGAAGGACAAAGGCCATGACTTGGTGATTTTTCCGGATTGGAACGCCGACCCGAAATTGGAGACCAGCTACCGCTTCGGCCCTTCAGACCGGATGATCCAGGGGATCGTCGCGATTGGCGCGCAACCCTATTTTCGCCTCGGCCGCAGTTTCGCTGCGGATCCCACGCCGCCGCCGGACTTCGACAAGTTTGCCGAAGTCGCGCGCCACATCGTCATGCACTACAACTCCGGCTGGGCGAACGGTTTTCACGACAACATCAAATATTGGGAAGTGTGGAATGAACCGAATGTCGAGAAGACCTGGGTCCCGAACAAGGGACTGTATTTATTCTGGTCGGGGACGCGGGAACAGTTTTTCGATCTTTATGCAAAGACGGCGCGCGCGCTGAAAGATCTGGATCCGACGTTGAAAGTCGGCGGGCCGGGCCTGGCCGAGGGAGCGCGGGAGACCCCATGGCGCGAGGGCTTCGTGGAATATTGCGCGAAACAGAAAGTGCCGCTCGATTTTCTGTCCTGGCACCATTACCACACCGACTCCAGCGATCCGTGGGACATGGTGCGGATCGGGAAGGACGTCCGAAAAATCCTCGACCGGAATGGCTTCAAAAACGCGGAGAGCCATTGCAATGAGTGGAATCTCAATTTGCTCAAATCCACCAACGGCCCGCAGCACCAGGCCTCGATGGAAGCCGCCGCCTTCACGGCGTCGGCGTTGATGTATCTGCAGGATTCCAAAGTGGACCTCTCCTGTTTCTACAAGGGGAACGAAGGAAACATGGGCTGCTTCGATCTCGACGGTTCATGGCGAAAAAAGGCCCACGCCCTGCAGGCCACCGGCATGATGAACGAAACTCCCACCCGTCTGGATGTTCACGGCGGCGACACGTACGGGTTTGCCGTGCTGGCCGGTCGTTCCACGAATAGCGACACTGTCCAGATCCTCGTGTCGAATTATCAAATCGCGCAACCCAAGGAGCCGCCCAAACAATCCGCTCCGCCGGGCAGTCACGGTCTCGAACGACGCAAAGTTCGCACCGAAGAAATCCCCGGATATTTGCTCAAGGTCACGAATCTGCCCTGGGGAAAGAATTCCTTCACCGTCCGCCGCTACCGTGTGGATGCCGGGCACGGCTTCGAGGTCATCGAAAACCGAAAAGCCAGCGGCCCCGAATTCAATCTCACCGCCTCCTTGCCGGCGCCAGCAATCGAATTGGTCGTGCTCACCTCCACGGCGAACTGACCCAGCCCGCTCAGTAAACCGCCAGCCGCTCCGCTTCCTCATCCGAAAGCCGCACCAGCCCGAGCCGCGCCGCCAGGCTTTCCTCGATCGTGAAGAGCGCCGCCTTCGAGGAGCGGTAAACCGCCTCGCAAATTTCGCAGATATTTCCGCCCTCGGGCACTCGGTAGCTGGTCGGGAGGAAGGTCGCGAGATACCACTGCTCGCGCTTGATGGTCACCCAGAAGCAGTTGGACGCGGGCAGGACGGGATTGTGGTTGGACACCACCAGCATCTCGGGATGCTGCAGGTAACTGCCAATTCCCCGGCCCGCGAGGTAGGTCGCGAGCTCTTCATATAATACCCGGTTCATGCGCCAAACTTTCGTGGAAGGTGATCGCGGCCACGAACCTCAACATGCCCTTGCTTGCCCCGCCCGTCAATTGGTCGGCAGCCGCTTGGCCATTGATTTCCGAATTCCGGATTGGCATTGTCGGCCCATGAGCCTGTAACCGGGAGCACGCATGAAACGGCGCGGCAAGCTTGTGATCGGAATGGTGGTGCTGGGCATCATTGCCGGCGTCTTCTTCTGGCTCACCAGCAACCCCGCCCTGCGCGCCCTCGAAGCCGCCCGCAAATCCCTCCGCCGCGAGGGCTTCAAGCTCGAGTTGAGCGAATTCGATTTTTCCATTCCGGACGATGTCCGCCGGCGCGCGTCCCTGCTCGCGAGAACCACCCTGCGTGAAGTGACCAATCACGTGCAGCCCGGCACCGGCCCCTGGCCCCGGTCAGGTGGACGCGGCTATGAACTGCTGGTCCCGATCGGCACCAACGCCGCCGTCGTGCTCTGGCAGTCCGGGGACTTGCGGGACATGCGCGTCGACGCGATGTGGGCCAAGGCGACTGACATGCTGCGCACCAACGCCTTTGACCTCAAATCCGCGCGCGCGGCGGCGATTTCGGGTCCCATTCGTTTCGAGCCCATTGGCCGGCAGCGGACCGCGGCGATGCTGCCCTATCTCGGCGACATGCGCAGTCTCGCAAATCAGTTCAGTGAACAAACCCTGCTCGCGCTGCGCGACGGCCAACGCGGCGAAGCCTGGTCCAACCTGCTGGCCGTGACTTGCCTGGCCACCTCCTACGAACCGGAGCCCATCGAGGTTTCGCACTTCTCCTGGTTTGGCTGGGTGCGGACGGCCTTTGACACCACCTGGAATGCCCTGCAGGCGCCGGGGTGGAGCGACGTCCAGCTCGCGGATTTGCAGCGACGCTGGGAAGCCGTGCAATTCTGGACAAACCTTCCAGCCACCGCGGCCTACGCGCGCGCGGACGCGGCCGCGCTTTATGAAGCGCAGCGTCAGGAAGACATCCCGCGCCGGACGCCTTTTCACCGCATGCTGCAGCATCCGGGAGATGCCTGGGCGGAACTCTCCGCCCGGTGGAATGATTTACGTTTCCGTCACCAGGGAAGCTACGAGGAGGAAAAGGACGCCCTGCTCTACTATCGCGATCGCGAACTCGAGCTTCGCCGCGCGATCGAAGCCACCAACTGGCTGACGATGCGCGACCTGCCCGGCGCGACCAATGCCCCGCCCTTTGTCTCGCGACCGGGATCGCGTTCGGGCGCGCTCATGAACCTGCGGCAGATGAACGCGGGATTTCAGCGGCGAGGGGTGGGCTTCCTGGGACGCGCCGCAGAGACCGAGGCCCGCCGGCGGCTGATCGTGACGGCGCTGGCGCTGGAGCGATATCATGGGCGGCACGGCAATTACCCCGCGAATTTGTCGGAGCTGGCGCCGGAATTCCTTCGGGTCGTGCCCGTGGATTTCATGGATGGCCAACCGTTGCGTTATCTCCAGACTCCGGACGGACACTTCGTGCTCTATTCGATCGGCACCGATGAAGTCGATAATGGCGGGAGGATTCGCCCGCCCGGCGTCGTGGCTCCACCGCCCAACGGGTTTTTCACCACCTTTGGCATGACCGATGACCTGGTCTGGCCGCGACCGGCGTCCGCGGAGGAAATCGAGCGTCAGCAGATTGCGCAGACGCGCGCCGCGCAGGCGGCGATGGCGAACGCAGCGGCAAGGGAAGAGCGGGATTACTGGAGACTCAGTGACTCCCGGCTCAAGCACGCGGCGCAGGTATTGGCCGAACCACCCAAACCGCCGCCCCATGAACCCATGCACGCCGGCCGGGCCGTCAGCGAACTCTTGCGCAATACTTCTGTCACCAACCAAACCTCGCTCTTTGAGTTGCTCACCCTGAAGCAAGTCATCACCGGCGGCGAACCCGAAAAAGCCACGTTCGAATTACCAATCAAATACGACGCCTTGCTGGGGCTCGGCGAATTGTTTCTGTGCGTGGATGGCCCCGGCGAGGAAAGCGAGCTGGGCTGGCAAGCCGGAAATTTTAATTGCACGCGCACTGCAAACGGAAATTGCCGCATCACGTGGGGTACCATCTATGAGCCCCCCGGCACGCACGCCATTTTCATGGGATTCGCTTTGCACAATGATTCGCCGACCAACGAAGCCTGTTTTGGTCCGGCAATCTCTTTTGTTGTCACCAACCTCTGCCAGTTCACGCCGGAATCGGCCAACTTCACGCCCCAAACCGGCGCGAACTTTTACGCCCGGCTGCCCGAATCCAATGGCACCTACAAAGTCGAATTGAAATCCCTCAATGGCGAGCTGGTGCGGACCTTTGCCGGCAGCACCACCAACCGCTTTTTCCAGGTGCGCTGGGACCTGACCGACGAAACCGGCCGCCGCTGCACCAACAACGAATACAACAGCTTCTTCCACCTCACCCTCCCCGATTCCGGCCGCTCGCAGACTTTGCGGGGTCCCTGAGGCCCCTTCACAAAGTTTGTAATTGTCAAATCCCGGCCCAACCACTATTTCAATCGAACCTCTACTCAATATGGCTAAAACACTCCGCGTCGGAATGATCGGTTACGGCTTCATGGGCAAGGCCCACTCCAATGCCTGGCGGCAGGTCGGCCACTTCTTCCCCCTCAAGGCCCGGACGGAAATGCACACCATCTGCGGCCGCGACCGCAAGCAGGTCGAAGCCGCCCGCGTCCAGTATGGCTGGCAGAATGTCGCCACGGACTGGCGCGAAGTCGTCGAGTCGCCGCTGATTGACATCGTGGATGTCTGCACCTCGAATGTCTCCCACACGGAAATCGCCAGCGCCGCCGCCCGGGCCGGCAAGGCCGTGCTTTGTGAAAAACCCCTCGCCCTGAGTGTGGCCGACGCCGAAAAAATGCTGGCCGCCGTCCGCAAGACCAAGGTCGTCAATACCGTCGTCTTCAACTATCGCCGCGTTCCGGCCATTGCCTACGCGAAGCAGATGATCGAATCCGGCCAGCTCGGCGAGATCCGCCATTTCCGCGGCACGTATCTCCAGGATTGGATCAGCGACCCGAAGTTCCCGATGAACTGGCGCTTGCGCAAGGAAGTCTCCGGTTCCGGCGCGCATGGTGATCTCAACGCGCACCTCATTGACACCGCGCGCTTCCTTGTGGGCGACATCGCCGAAGTCGTCGGCCTGCAGCACACGTTCATGACCGAGCGCCCCCGCGAAGCCACCGCCATCGGCCTCACCGCCGCCGCCGGCAAGGGCACGGAAAAAGTCACCGTGGACGACGCGAGCGTGTTCATCGGCAAGTTCGCGCCCGGCAAGAAGGTCGCCCACGGCGCTTATGCGACCATCGAAGCCACGCGGCTCGCCCCTGGTCACAAGAATTACAATTACTGGGAGATCAACGGCTCGGAAGGCAGCATCAACTTCTGTTTCGAGCGCATGAACGAGTTGCAATATTGCAACCGCAACGATCCCGCGGACAAACCGGGCTTCAAGACGATCCTCTGTACCGAGGGCGCTCACCCGTATTTCGGCGCCTGGTGGCCCCCGGGTCACGTGATCGGTTACGAACACACTTTCACGCACACGGTGTTCGATTTCATCAACGGTGTCGCCACCAACACGCCCGTTCACGCCGACTTCCTCGACGGCGCGAAATGCGTGGCGGTCCTCGAAGCAGCGGCGAAATCCGGCAAGAGCAAGGCCTGGGTCAAGGTGGCGAACGTCAAGTAGCTGTGGCAGCTTGGCGGAAAAAGTTCCAGAGCGCGGCTGTCCCCAGCCGCAGCGCGCTGCAAATGATTCAGACGCACAGCGAGCGGGACTGGCCGGGTTCGCATCTGGACGCTTGTTGTGTCAGGCCGGCAGGTTGCGGACGAACCGGATTTTGGTGTAGCGGGCGGATATTATGAAAACCATCAAAGCAGCAATCATCGGAACCGGATTCATTGGACCCGCGCACGTCGAGGCCGCGCGGCGTTTGGGGTTTGTGGAAATGATCGCGCTCGGCGAAGCCAACGACGAGCTCGCCAAAACCAAGGCCGCGCAACTCGGCATCCCCAAAGCCTACGGCAGCGTGGATGCCCTGCTCGCCGATCCCGAAATCGAGGTCGTTCACAACTGCACCCCGAATCACGTTCACTTCGAGATCAGCAAGAAGATCATGGCGGCGGACAAGCACGTCATCTCCGAGAAACCGCTCGCGATGACGACCAAGCAGTCGAAGGAGCTCGTCAAACTCGCAAAGAAATCCGGCGTCGTGAACGCCATCGATTTCAATTACCGCTATTACCCGCTCGTGCAGGAGGCCAAAGACCAGGTCGCTTCCGGGAAGCTCGGCGATGTCTTCCACGCCACGGGAAGTTACACCCAGGACTGGCTGTTTCTCCCCACGGACTGGAACTGGCGCCTCGTTCCCGAATTCAGCGGCGAATCCCGCGCCGTGGCGGACGTCGGTTCGCACTGGTGCGATTGCATCCAGTTCATCACCGGCCTCAAGATCACCAAGGTCTGCGCGGATTTTCAGACCATTCACAAGCATCGCATGAAGCCGAAGAAGCAGGTCGAGACCTACTCCGGCAAGATGCTCAAGCCCAGTGACTACCAGGCGATGCCCATTCACACCGAGGACTTCGCCAGCGTGTTGTTCCAATTCGACAACGGCGCGCACGGTTCCTTCAGTGTGTCCCAGTGTTTTGCCGGCAGAAAAAACCGCCTGTTCTACGAACTCTCCGGCTCCAAAAAATCACTGGTCTGGGACCAGGAACGGCCGAACGAACTTTGGATCGGCTACCGCGAGAAGCCGAACGAGCTGCTCATCAAGGACCCTTCTCTGCTCAGTGACCGCGCCCGCGCCTATGCGCATTATCCCGGCGGTCATCCTGAAGCTTACCCGGACGGCCTGAAGAACTTCATGCTCCGGGTTTACTCGCACCTCGCCGGCAAGAGCAAAGGCGGCGATTTCAGCACCTTCCAGGACGGCCACGACGAGTTGGCCATCTGCGAGGCCATTCTGGCCAGCTCCCGCAGCCAAAAGTGGGTGACCGTGAAATACTAGGGATCAGCCAAAAATGGTATGAACTGATTTCGCTCACAAAGCCGGCCGGATGCCGCAAGGCGCCGGCTGGTATCCCCGAGCGAGTTGGGGCGGTGCGCAAGCGCCGTCCCTTCTTTTTTTGGCGTTGGATTTCATCACATCTTCATTAAGGTTTATCCCACCCACAGTCGGTTTCGTCACTTGGCCGGGGCGGGGCCGGGAAAAGCGGCCTAGACTGGCGGCAAATAAGTGCAAAATCATATGAAAACCCGCCAAAACATCTTGAAAGGCACGGTCCGTCAGACCGCCTGCTGCCTCGCCCTCATGATCGCCCTCGCGGCCACCAGTGCCCAGGCCCAACCGCAAATCACCTCCTGGCAAACCAACTATTCCGGCAAGTACGCCCGCATCTATACCTCCGACGCGGATAAGAATTCCGGCACCACCTCCACCACCTGGAGCCGCGGCATGACCACCCAGACGTCGCCCGCGTATAACGGCATCTATCTCGTGGGCAACTCCGCGAACTGGTTCTACTTCCGCAGCAGCGGCCTGGCCACCCATATCATGGGCCCGTGGTATCTCGATGCCGGCCACTTGACGAACTTCCCCGCCTTCCCGAAAAGCACGCTGACCATGTATCGCATCCCGCGCACGCAAACGGTCTCGCTGACCAATGCCCTGACGGGGCTCGGTGCCATCGGCTACTTCGTGGACGGCGTCGCCATGTTTGACACACGCGATGCGTTCTACTGGAATGGTTCCGCCGAAGCCAACGGCACGGGAAATTGGAACCGCGAAGCCTGGGTGAACGAAGGAATCACCTTCGATCCCGGCCAGGCCCATCAACCCATGGACGGCACACATCATTACCACGCGAACCCCATCGCCCTCCGCTACCAATTGGGCGACCACGTGGACTTCAATGCCAGCACCAAGACCTACTCCGAATCCACCAACGCGGTGCTTAAGCATTCGCCGATTCTCGGCTGGGTGCGGGATGGCTATCCGATCTACGGGCCTTACGGCTATTCCAGCGCGAGCAACTCCCTTAGCGGCATTCGCCGCATGGCCAGCGGCTTCATCATCCGCAACGGCCAGAACGGCACGCAAAACCTCACCGCCAACGGTCGCACGAACATTCCGCCCTGGGCCGTTCGCTTCTACGGCGGCGCAGCCAACGCCGTCATCGGACCAGCCGTCAGCAGCAGCTTCCCGCTCGGTCGCTACATGGAAGACAATGATTACCTCGGCGACCTGGGCTATACTAAAGGCACTGATTTCGACCTCGACGAATACAATGGCCGCTGGTGCTACACGCCCGAGTTCCCTGGCGGCATCTACGCTTATTTCGTCAGCGTCAGCACGAACGGCACGCCGGTCTTTCCCTACAACATCGGCCGCTGCTTCAAGGGCAATCCCACCGGTGGCACGGTCGTGAACCTCGCCGAAACGATCGTCACGAATTTCGTAGGCGGCTCGAACACCGTCATCCGCCTGTCCGCGCCCGCCGTGGATAAATCCTCCGGCAACGTCACCCTCACCTGGAGCAGCACCGAAGGCGGCACCTACGTCATCAGCGGTTCGACGATTTTCTCCAACTGGACCTCGAACTTCGTCTCCTCCGTCACCGCCACCGGTGCCACCGCCACCGTGACCCACCTCGGCGCCGCCAAAACCAACGCCGCGCGCTACTACAAAGTCACGCGCAGTTCCCTGGCCACATCGGTCAATTAGCGTCCCCTCACGCATGGAGCCTCGTCACCCCAATGACCGCGTAGCAGACGAGGTGACGAGGCTCACTTATTTCGATTACCCTTCGGAGCCGGCCCCATCACAAGACGGCTCAAAACTTGGCCGACCAATCGCCCTCCCTCTTCCTTCTTGTCGCGTCCCGCTCCGAGCGGGACGGATGGGAGAGGGCCGGGGTGAGGGGGACTTTTCGGTCCAATCCACACCTTCGAAAAAATTCGGTCCTTGGAGGTTCTCTGGCCTGTCGCGCCGTAGCTTCTTCGCGAAGGCGGATGCTTGGTCCTTGGCCCTTGGAGCTTTTGTGACTTGGTCGCGCCCTCTACTCACCTTCGCCGGCATTCTTTGCTGCCTTTCCAGCAACGCCTCCAACCTCGAAATCGAAATCCGTCCCCAATTCTCCGGCGCACCCCTCGTCTTCGATTCCCTCACCAACACCAACTCCGCCGGCCAGCTCATCTCCGTCTCCCGCCTCGATTTCCTCGTCTCCAATTTTGCCCTCCGCCAAAAAGACGGCGTCTGGCTCAGCCTCACCAACTGGGTCTCCTACCTCAGCCCCCGCGAGAAACGCAGCAGCTTCCGCCTCTGGCACATCCCGCCCGGCAACTACAACGCCATCCGGTTCTACGTCGGCGTCACCCCCGATCTGAATCACAGCGACCCCGCCCAATACCCGCCCGAGCACCCGCTCAATCCCGACGTGAACGGCCTCCATTGGGGCTGGCAGGGCGGCTACGTCTTCCTCGCCATCGAAGGCAACTGGCTGCCCGACAAAAACCCGAAGTCCGCCGTCAATACCACCAACAACACTGCCGTCTCCGGATATTCCTTTCACATCGCCAACGACCCGCAACTAACCACCATCGAACTCCCCGCCGCGCTCGACCTCACCAACGATCTCTCCCTGAAACTCAATCTGGAAGTTGCCGCGATCTTCAGTGCGAAGCATCAGATCGCGCTCGCGCCCGACGCCTCCAGTTCGCATTCGCGCACGAACGATCCGCTAGCCGTCAAACTCCACGAAAACCTTGAGCGCGCCTTTCGCGTCGAATCCGTCGCCCCCGCGCGCCTCGTCGTCGAAGCCGCCGCGAAAGTCCGCTCGCTCGTCGCCTCCAACGCCACGCCCTATCGCTTCAGCTTTCCCGCCAGCTTCCCACGCCCCTCGCTCCCGCTCGATAATCCCCTCACCGAGGAAGGCGTCGCGCTTGGCAAAAAGCTCTTCAACGAAAAACGGCTCTCTATCAACAACCAGCAATCCTGCGCCGGGTGCCACGAACTCAACGCCGCCGGCGCCGATCCCGGCCGCGCCTTCAGTATCGGCGCCGAAGGCAAGCCCGGCGTCCGCAACGCCATGCCCCTCTTCAATCTCGCCTGGAAAGGTTCCTTCTTCTGGGACGGCCGCGCCCCCAGCATCCGGCAGCAAGTCCTCGATCCCATCCAGAATCCCATCGAGATGCACGAAACCCTTCCGAACGTCGCCGCCAAGCTCCTGGCCGCCGGCTACGGTCCCGATTTCGCCCGCGTGTTCGGCGATCCCGGCATCGACTCCGACCGCGTCGCCCGCGCCCTCGAACAATTCCTCCTCACCCAAACCTCGAACGACTCCAAATTCGACCGCGCCATGGCCGGCCAGGCGCAGTTCACGCCCGAAGAAGAACGCGGCTTCCAGCTCTTCATCACCGAATACGATCCCCGCCGCGAACAATTCGGCGCCGACTGCTTCCACTGCCACGGCGGCCCGCTCTTCCAGAGCCAGGGCTTCGCCAACAACGGCCTCGACTCCGATTTTACGGACCTCGGCCGCTACCAGGTCACCAAGCGCAACGGCGACCAGGGCCGCTTCGCCGTCCCCTCCCTGCGCAACATCGAATACACCGCCCCCTACATGCACGACGGCCGCTTCAAGACCCTGGAAGAAGTCATCCGCCACTACACCACCGGCCTCCACCGCAGCGCCACCCTCGACCCCAACCTCGCCAAACACCCCAACGCCGGCGTCCCCCTCTCCGACCCCGACCAAAAAGCCCTCGTCGCCTTCCTCAAAACCCTCACCGACGAATCCCTGCGCGTAAATCCCGTGCCGGCATTGACGCAGTAGCGCGAGGGCATTTGAGGCCAGTGCCGGGGCCCCTTGCCAGCACGATTGCCGGGGCGTATAGTCCAACAAACCTCACGCCAGCCGATCATGAAGACCAACCAGCTTAATCGCCGCGACTTCCTCCTGCGCTCCGCGGCCGCCGCGGGCGGATTGCTGCTCACCTCCTGCGCGACCGCCCGATCCGCCAAGCGCACCGCCGTGGACCAGGTGCCGCTGGGCAAGACCGGCATCAAGCTGAGCCGCGTCGGCATGGGCACCGGCAGCAACGGCGGCCAGATACAACACGCGCTCGGACAGGAGAAATTCAACGACCTCGTGCATTACGCCTACGACCAGGGCATCACGTATTTAGATTGCGCGCAAAACTACCAGACGTTCCCGTGGATCAAGGGCGCGATCAAAGGCCTGCCGCGCGAAAAGCTGTTCATCCAATCGAAGATACCCGGCAAGCCGGAGGACGTGCTCAAGACGATTGATAATCACCGGCTGACTTTCGACACCGACTACATTGACAGCATGCTGATCCATTGCATGGTGAAAGACCAATGGACGGATGAATGGAAGCGCGTGATGGACGCCTTCAACGAAGCGCAGGAAAAGAAATGGATCCGAGCCAAAGGCGTGTCCTGCCACAGCCTGCCGGCGTTGCAGGCGGCGACGGTCTCACCCTGGACGCAAGTCCACCTGGTGCGGGTGAATCCGCAGGGCGCCTTCATGGACGGGGCGAAGGGGCAATGGGATCAAAAGCTGCCGCAAATCGCGCCAGTGATGAAGGAGATCGAACAGATGCACGCCGAAGGCCGCGGGGTGATCGGCATGAAGATCATCGGCAACGGCACCTTCACGAAGCCCGAGGACCGCGAGAAATCCATCCGCTTCGCGATGTCGCGGCCGGAAATCAGCGCGATCGTGATCGGCTTCAAGAACACGGCCGAAGTGGATGAGGGGCTGGCGCGCGTCAATCAGGCGTTGCGCGAGACGGCTTAGAAGCACACCTCCGGATTCGGGACGCGGCTGGGGAACTTTCCAGAATCGCACCTCAGGCGCGGAGGGATTCCAATTCGGCGACGAGTTGCGGGAGCAACGCCGCTTTGGAGAAGGGAGAATCGGAAGGAGTTGCGGGCCGGGATGTTTGGGCGGCGTTTTCCCGAAGCCGTTTCACCTCGCGAATGACGGCCTCAACATCATCATGCGCCGCAAAACCGGCGGGATTTTTTCCGGCTTCCAGAATCTCGGTGAGATGGCTCGGGCGCGGCCCGATGTAAAGGATGGGCGCGCCAACGCGGAGGGCATTGTAAATCTTGCAGGGATGAATGACGCCGACGAACGGATTCCCCATGACCACGACATGGATGTCCGCCGCTGACAACATTCCGGCAAGCTTTTCCAGTGGCTGATACGGCAGGCAACTCAGATTCGGCAACGCGTCGGAAGATTTGGTCTGCTGCTTGATCTTCCGCCATTCACTGCCGCCGCCGACGAAACAGAAGTTGAAACCGGGATCGCTTTTCAGCTTTCGCGACGCCGAAAGCAGAGTATCGAGCGGATGGACCGGGCTATGATTGCCGGCATACATGACGACACATTTACCATCCAGCCGGTTTGCTTTCCGAAACTCATCGCGGCCGGCGGCATCGAAATTCACATGATCATCGTGCGACCACGGTGGAATCACACGAATGCGGTCCCGGCGAACATCTTTCGCCGCAATGAGATCGCCCATGAACCGGTCGAGGGCAATAACCCGATCCGCCCGCCGGAGACTGAACCGTGACATCCGGCCCAGCACGCGCGCCACGAACGAGCCCTGGCGCAACCAACCGGCGGCGATGGCTTCATCAGGGTTCAGGTCCATCACCCAATAAACAAACCGGCAATGCCGCACTCGCGAATACCACGCGGCGATGAAGGAAATGAGCGGCGGCGAAGTCAGGGCGATGACGAGGTCCGGCCGGGGAAGAAAGAGAAGTCGAAGGCAGCAGGAAACGATGAAGCTGGCGAAGTCCGCGGCACGACGCCACTTGGCGGTTTTCCCAAAGCCCGTCGAAGCGATGCGGTAAATGCGAATCCCACGCCAGATTTCGCTCTTCGGAAATAGCTTCGTTGGATCATCGTAAGCGCGACGACCGGTGACGACTGTCACCTCGTGCCCCTTCGCAATCAAAGCAAGGGCAAGATCCGTCAGATGTTGCGCCGTTGAAACAACATCCGGGTGGAAAGTCTGGTTTAGGAGAAGGAATCTCAGAGCTTACCTATTGCCGCACATGCACCAAACGCGTCAACTGACCGCGGAACGCCGCCTCGGCCTCGGCGTCATCCGCGATGCCCCAGACGGCGATTTCGAGAGAGCGCTGGCCGGAGTTGCGGCGGCCGGCGAGGACGGGTTCGAGGCGATTGGCGTAACCGAGCAGCATCGTGGAGAAATCACGCTTCGCCTTTTGCGGCCGGTCCTCCCACAGGCAATAGAAAACCTGGAGCGGACCGGATTCGTCACTGATGCGGTATTGAATGACGGGCAGTTCGAGGCCGTTTACCGAATAGTGGCGCAATGGCGCCTGGGAAAGCACTTTGCGGCCGCTGGCCTCGAGGCAGATTTCGGGTGTGTGGTTTTTGGCGAGATGCACAGCGGTGCGGCCGGGGTCCCAGCGCAGGTAAATGGTCTGCCAGGAGGTGCCGTCGGGCCCGCGCCAGGCGGCGTTTTTAGCTTCGCTGTAACGGAGGTATTGCCGGCTCTTTTCGGAGATCGGCCGCACTGCGAAGGTGGGGTTGTCGGTCGGCAACTCAACCTGCCACGTCACGGGAGGCGGGAGACGCCATTCGTGGATGCGATACCACAGTTCGGTGCCGACCTCGGCCATAACCAACCAGGCGGTGAGGAGGTAGAGTAACACGACGGGGACACGGGTTGATGCCGAAATGGGTAGTGGATCGGACGTTGCGGTGGCGGAGGCGGACACGTTCCCTTGGGGAGGGCGCTTTTGCAACCGAAGGGCCAGCAGCCAAAGGCAAATGAAGCAGCCCAGGAGGATGGTGACCCCGGCCGGGTCGTGCCAGCGGGAGATGGCGGCGATGCCGGATTTGGCGGCGACAGAGGTGAGAAGGGTGGTGCGAACCAGGTTGAAAAGAAACGACAGCGCAAATCCAGCGAGGACGCAAGCGACGCGGCGACCGGTCGTGAGCAGATAGTATTCCCCGAAGAACAGGGCGATCATGAGGCTCGCTTGAAACGAACGTATTCCGCTGCACGCTTCGTCGATGCCGACGACGCCGGTGCTGACTTCAATGACGTTGCCGTGCTGGATGGCGGGGATGTTCAGCACGCGCAGGACTTCGACGGTGGCGGAGGCATTGGCATGGGTGAGCGCCTGAATCATTGGCGTTTCAAAAACGGTCGGCCACGGCACGGCAACGAGGAAAAAGAACAGTGGAAATGCGAAGTCGCGGGTGCGCAGCGAAAGCCGCGCGGTCGGCCCCGCATAATTGAGGACCAACAACGACAGTCCGATCACGACCAGCGACAGCACCCAGCTCACGAGGCGCCATTCGGGATTGGCCTCCTGAATGAGCCGCAACGGCAACCACAAAACGGCCAGGGCAAACATCGCGAATCCGGCGCCAGGGAGCTCGCGCGGAGCTGCGGTTGCGATTGCGATTGCGGGCGAAGCAGCATTCTCCGCCCGTTGATTCATTTTGCGCCAGATCAGAAAAACGCAAAGGCACGGAACCGCCCAACCGTAACCGTATTGGGGATTGAGCGCCCATTCGATGCGCAGGTGATTGATGAGCGAGCCCCAGAGGAAAACCAGGATGAGCAACGGCAGCCAGCGCGCAGTGCTTGAGGTTGTCGCGGCTTGAGCCAATGAAGGATTTGAGGACACAAAAACGCCGGGTCTAGCGGGCCATTTCGCGAATCACGCGCTGGCGAACCAGCGTCGCCGGGTTGCCGCGATAGATGCCGGCTGGGAGGAGATCAGAAACTGCCACCGAACCGGCGGTGAGAACGGCGTGATTGCCCAACGTGATGCCAGGAGCAACAAACGCATTCGCCGCCACCCACGCACCGCGCTGGATGGTGATCGGTTTCACGATCAAATCGAAAGTCGCGGAGGCGTAATCGTGATTGCCCGTACAAAGCAACGCTCCCTGGGAGATGCAAACGTGGTCCTCGATCACGATGGGAGCGAGGTTGAGGAGCCATGCGTCTTCGCCCAGCCAGACGTGATTTCCCAGCGTGAGTTTCCAGGGGAAGGTGATTTTCACGCCGGGCTTGATCACGACTCCCCGCCCCACGCGCGCGCCGAAGGCGCGCAACACGGCGGATTTGAGTCCGGAAAGTTTCAACGGGCAAAACCGGAACAGCCACAGGCTGGTCAGGAGCCAAAGCCCTTCCTTGAGCCGGCCGGCGCCGCGGTCAAAGTTTCCGCTGGAGTAACGCGAAAGGTCCACTTCCATGTCAGGTAGCCGCCAGGGTCGCAGGTTTGGCGCCGCCGCCCAATATCCATTCGCACATCGCGCGCATTTCCTGAACAATCCGTGGCCAACTGAATTGTTCCCTGGCAAGCGCGAGACCGCGGGCGCCCATCGCGGCGCGTTCAGCGTCACTCATTCGAAACAGGCACGTCAGGCCTTGCTCAATGCTTTCGGGCGATGCCTGGATCTCCAGGGCCGCCTCGCGCGCGAAGCCTTCGGGAAGATTGCATTCGGGAGTCATGAGCACAGGGCGGGCGCTGGCCCACGCTTCCAACACCGCCATGGGCAAACCCTCGCTGAACGACGGCAGGATAAAGGCGTCGCAAGCGGCATAGCAAGCCGCCTTGGCGTCGCCATATTGGGGACCAGGAAAGCTGATCGAGTTGCTCCCAGCGGCGAGCTGCTTCAATTCCGCTTCGTGCCCGCCCTGGTCCCAGCCGCAAATGGCCAGGTGCCAGTCGTCCTTCCTCGAAACCTTTGACCAGGCTTTCACAAGGTTGGGGAGGCCTTTTTTTGGATGAAGGCGACCGAGATACAACAAAACCTTTTTACCTTCCGCTTTCAATTTAGCCACGGGGCCATCAGTAGATTGGAATGCTTTGGTATCGGGAAAATCCACGCCATTCGGAATTACACAAATGGGATTCCGCAGACCGAGTTGGCGGATGGCGCGCGCCTCGGCGGTGCACAGGGCGCGAAAGCATCCGGCCTTGCGCAAATGCACGTCTTCGTAGAGCCAGCGGGCGAGGCGTTTCTTCCAAGCCGAGTTTTGAAGCGCCCACGGATCCAGCATCCCGTGCGGGGCGACAATATAGGGCCGGCGCGTGCGTTGCGCCCAGCGCACCACGGCGAGCGAAGGGTATTGCCATAGCCCCGCGCGATAGACGATTTCCGCATCGGTGCGGGCGAGTTCCTCGCGCAACTCCGTCGAGTAGCCAAACGCGCGCGGACCCGTTACCGCGCACACGCGCGGCTGCAAGGGCTGCCATTGCGCGCGATCTTCGGCGGCAAACGAATCGGCAAGTCCGAATACGAAAACCTGCGTTCCCGGCTGTGCTTCGAACCTTGGCCACAGACGCCGCTCCGCTTCGAAGACGCCGCCGTTGGCGCGGGAGACCGAATCGAAGACCGCCGTGATTTTCATTTGCGGCAAACGACGTAGAGCTGATTCTGCGCGAGCCGCTGGAACATCTTTTGCGCGGGCAACCGGCGCTCCAGGCGCATGGCGCGATCATAAGACATCCGGCCCGCAATCGTGCCGCCCAGCATGCCGTAACCGATTCGTTTGACGATGCGCAAGCCGGCTTCGCGGGTCAGTTTTTGGATTTCGGCATCCGTCATGTAATTGCCGTAGGGGCGCCAGCCTTTGCCCAGGCCACGCAGTCGATGATATGGCCAGGCGAGCAGCTTGATGCTCCAGAGGTTGCCGTGATTGTTGAAGACGAGCCGGCTGGTCTTGTCTCGCAGACGGCCGGCCAGCGCCTTCATCCCGGCGACGCGGAGCGCGGGTTCGGCATTCAGGAAGAAACGGAAGGCGGTGATCAAATCGTATTGTCCCTCGACGGCCGCTCCCGATCCGGTGATATCACGGCAGAGCACGGTGGCGCGGGAGACGCGCTCACGGGCGCGGGCGGCCATGGCTTCGGAGATTTCCATGCCGGTCGCGGAGTCCACGCGCGGTTCGCAAAAAGAAAGCACCCGCCCGGTGCCCGCGGCGAAATCCAGGTATTCGATGCGTGGATGACTCGCGCGGAAATCCGCGATGATTTGTTCGAGGAGGATTTGCTCGAGGCTCCACAGCAACGCGGAGTAGGAGCCGGATGCGTATTCCACCGCGTCATAACCGGCGGCCTCGTTGGCGTTACCGAAATGTTCCTTGTAAGTGGCCATCACAATCGGGTCATTCCGACCAGTGCTTCAGGAAGCTGCGCGCGTCGGGCAGGCCCCAGCCGCTGCGGAACGCCAGTGCGAGCATGACCGCCAGCCGCCGCTCCGGCGAGGCATCGCGCAGAAAATGAGCTCTGAACTCCTCAAGGTGTTTGCGCGGGGACCGCGACACCTTGCCCACCGAGTAAGACATGAAGAAACCGACCTCGTCCGTCAGCAAAGGCGCGTCGGGGTCCGTCATTTCCCAATCGAAGACCCACCACACATCGTTTTCTTCGGTGATATTGGAGATGCCAAAATCGCCGTGCGCACGGTGGACTTCGCCTCCGGCGGAAAGGAGGCGGGTCAACTCCTGGTGAAACGCGGGTGCAAAATCCTTTGCCACCGTTTCGTACCGCCGCCACCAATTCAGTCGCTTTAATTCCGCCTCGCTTAGCCGGCGCGTTTCGCCGGCGTATTCCGCGATCCAGCGGCGCACATCCGCAGTGCGCGAGAGCCGCAGAGGCTGCGTGGAGATGGGGATGCCTTCGGTGAGCAGGTACTCGGCCGTGCGAAATTTTTCGTGGGCGATAAATCCCGGCACGCGCAGCACGGCGTTGGGTTTGTGAGCGACGGATTGCAGAAAGCCCGCCGTGCCGCTCCAATCGGCCTCTTGATCCGGCTGCAAACGGACTTTGGCAAACGCGACCGTCTGGCCCCGTTGATCGAGCAGGCGGACGTAAAGACGGCGGCGGCGGATTTCCGCGGGCCACATGATGGCGCCGTACAGCGTCTGGCCAAACCGCTGCTGCATGGCATCGAGCCATGCCTCGTAGTCAAACCCTTCTTCGGCCGGAACCGGTTCGGTGGAATGATCCCCCAACCAGCCAAGCAACCCGGCGCGCGCGGCGCCCTCCAGCATGAGCCGGTAGGCCTGGCGACGACGAGTAAAAGGCAGGAAGCCCGCCAGGGCGGCGTTCCGAAGCGCCGGTGGACGGGACGGGACGGCCAGGACATTCCGACCGCTGTGGCGGAAACAGATATACTCGCTGCTTTGACCTTCGGCATCCCTGCCGGCGGGCGCTTTTCCCGGACGCTCCGCCGCGAGGCGCGGCACCGAGTGCATCAATGCCAGCAGCACCGCACTGTCCTGCGGTTGCGGGCGGACGGGTCCGCGCGCGCGGGCGAGCTCCGCGGCCGACTTCAACCCCGCGCCGAAAGCTTCGGCGCCCCACTTCGCAATTTCCCGGCGGCTTGCCTGCCCCATGTCGGCGCGATTGCCGGCGCTCGCGCCGGCGACCTGCTGCATCACGGTTGCGATCTGGCGCGTATCGAAGGGGTTGAAAACGTAACCATTGCGACCATCCACCACGAGATCGCCGGCGCAGCCGCAGCGGTGGGATACGAGCACAGGCAATCCCGCGGCCATCGCTTCATTCACGACCAATCCCCACTGCTCCGTGGTGCTGGCGTGGATAAAGGCTCCGGCCAACCCATAGTACTCCGGAAGTTCCGGATACTGCCGGAAACCGGGCAGATGCGCGTGCGATTTCAGGTTGAGTGCCGCGACCTGCGCTTCCAGTTTCGAACGCAGGCTTCCGTCGCCGAGCAATACCAGGTCCCAGATGGGGGAATCCGGCGCCGCGCGCTCCGCCAGTTTTCGATACAGCGAATAGGCTTCCAGCAGGCGATTCAGATTTTTCTTGGGAATGAAGCGGGCAGAAGCGAGGAAGAAGTATTCCGGCAGCCCGTGACGTTTTCGCAATTCCGCCGCGTTCACGCGCGCCGCATCAGCTCCCTTTGCGAAGTAATCGTTGTCCACCGCGTCGTAGCCAAGAAAAATCCTGCCGGTGGGCATGCCCAGGGTGGACAAATAATCCGCATGCGCGCGGCCCCCAACGAGCCCGGAGGAACAAAGCCGCACGACCCGCCGCTTGAGCGCTTCCTTCCACGGCCGCCGGACCTCGTCCCATTCGGTGGTCTCGGACATGACGATGGTGGGAACCTTGTTGGTCAGGCACCAGCGCAGGGCCGCGAGGGAACAGCGATCATACCAGCCGGGGATCGCAACGGCCGAGGGGGCTATCCGGCGGAGAACCTCCTCCATGCGGCGGCTGATTTCACGAGTGGATTGTTTCTCGACTTCCTGATCGCGAAAGACAATGGTCCGGCTGAACCCTTCCTCGCCGCGAACTTCATCCCACGCGTACGTGGGATCCAGATTGGAAAATTCCACCGCGGCGACCGAAGCCACCTGCCCGGCGGCACGCAGCCGCGAAAAATGGTAGGGGCCGATGCGATAAAAAAGCACGGCCACGCTGCCGCCGACACCATGCGCCGGCTGGCCCGTGTTATTGGCGGTCTGACTCATGCCGGCAGCGGTGGCATTCTCCTGGTGATAATTTCCGCCAGGCGCTCACCGTAGGCGGTGACGGAGTATTTTTGGGCTTCGGCCCGGCACTCGACCGCCATGCTTCGCACACGCTTCCGGTCACGAATGCACGATTGCACCACCTCGGCGAGGATGGTCGAATTGCGCGGCGGCACGATCCAGCCGGTGCGGTCCGCCTCCACGACGCGTCCGCAATTCGGAGTGGCGATCACCGGCAAGCCGTGCGCCAGAGCTTCGAGCTGCGTGATGGCAAAGCCGTCCGAAAGCGTGGGCAGAGCGAAAACATCAGCCTGCCGGTATAGTTCCGCGGCCTGCGTGCGCGGAATCGGTCCGAGCCATTTCATATTGGGCGGCGCAGCGGCGACGACTTCCGGACGAATTCCAACGGGACCCGCAATCAGAAATTCCACCGGTTCGTTCGCGAGCCGGCGCGCGGCTTCGATGAGATAATGAATTCCCTTGCGCACATTGACCTGCCCGAGCCACAGCACCTTCAGGTTTTGCGCAGAGGCTGATTTTGCGGCCGCTTCCGGAAGCGTGCGGGCGCCCTGCTCCGCTTCGTATGCCAGCGGCAGGATTTCGACTCGGGAAGCAGCCGCGCCTTCCGCCACGATGGCGTCCCGGGTCCACTCGGAGTTGACGAGGATGACATCCGCCAACTTCCATTCGCTGCGGACGCGATCAAAGTAAGCCTGGGGAAACTCCGGCGGCGGGCCCGCGAGTTCGGGGCGGCGGGTCATCTCTTCGGCCACCAGCCGGAATTCGACCGGACCGGGATCGATCTGGTCTAGGACCAGAAATTTTCCCCGCTGCTTCTCGGCCGCGAGCGCCTCGAGGCTCGCGTACGAATATCCAAAGAACACTTCATGTTCCGGCAGGTCCAATCGTCCCACTGCGCGGGCAAAGGCCGAGTCCGTCTCCACAAAACCGGCATACTTGGCGCCGCGACGCGCGGCGGATCGTTCGGCGCATTTGCCGCGAACACCCACCGCGGGCAATGATCGCACCAAGGCGCGGGGAATTTCCGCGCATTGCGCCCCCAGCATGGACGCGCCCCGGCGGCCCAATTGGGAGACCGCAAAACGCAGCATGGGGTTCGCCGGCATGTACCAATCCACCACGAGTTTTCGCAGCATGCCCTGCCGCAACAGCCCGCGGGCCGCGAGGAAATGCTCGCGCGATCCCTTTTGCGCGACCACCACACCCGGCAACTGCGGAGCGATCATGCGCTGTTTAATGCGGGCCGCGGGCCGCGACGGGTGGGTGCGGGCGATTTCGCCGGGTTTACCCGCGCCAAATAAAACGCCGCAAAATAGGAAGCCTGGAAAAAGCAAAACGGCACGAGGGCCTCCGGCAAATTCTGCGCGATGAACCAGTGGCTGGACGCCAGCAAGCCGACGTAGTGCATTTTCCAGCGCAGGTCCCCGCTGTCCTGGCTGCGCGCGAAAAAGGAAGCGCTGCCGTAACCCACGATGAACCAGAAGATGGGAAAGAAGTAGCCGTAATTGTCAAAAGTGTCTTCGACGCAAGCGATGGCTCCGCCGTAGCCGACGTTGTGGGCGTATTCCGTTTCCACCGCGTAGAGCGCGGTTGGAAAGAAACCGCGGCCACGGCTGGGTTTGCCCGGCCAGTAAGAACGCGGTACCCAGTGCACGAGCATGGCGAGGTGCGTGGTGCCGTACTGGTAGAGGCCGGTACGCAAGTTCGCTTCCAGCGCAAGACAATGATTGAAGAACTCGTTGTCGCTGGTTCGTGCCGCACGTTCCGTCACGACTTCATCCACGGTCACGGTCTCGAAGAACTCCGACCAGGTGCCTTCCGAATAAACCGATCGACGGCCCGTATAGATGGTCAGGATGAGTAGGCCCGTCGCCACGAAGACACCTAGCACGACGCCCGGGCGCGGCGGCCGTTGGCGCACGATGAAGTAAGTCATGGTGATCGAGATGATAGTTACAAAGACCGGCCCGCGCCGCGCACCCCGCAACGACGGCCAGACCACGACGGCCACCAGCACCGCCAACGTCACGAAACGCCAGATCGTGCGGTGTTGCGGCGAGGCGATGAGGACGACAGTGCACACCGCCATGCCTGGATACACAACCGTCAGCAGCATGTACCAGTAAGCCGAGGTGTCGTCGAACTCCCGGCCCGAGGCCAGGAAGATGTTGTAGGAAACCTTGCCAATAAAGATCAACGCGATGCCGGCCCACCAGAGCCGGTCGTAATTGAAGTCCGGCACGGGTTTGGGAACCGTGCGCCGGCGGGAGAGCAGCCGCCAATACCAACCCGCCAGAAACGCCAGCAACGCCAGCAACGCGATCAATTGCCCGAGCGTCCAGATGCGCGTAGGAAAAGCGTCCATGAAATTGTGGACTGCCTGGTACGGAAGCCAGGCATAGAAGTAAAGCCACATCAGGCTGACAATGGTGGCGAAGCCGACCACCTCGCGGGGATAGACCCACACGCGCAGGATCTGCCATCCCGCCACACAGGCCGTCAGCCACCACAAAAACCAAAACAATGTCATTGAGCCAAAATCATTACCATCGCGTTGGGTTCATCCCAGCCAGGGCGCAAAGCGCAACGAGAATTTCAAATCGCGCTCCCGCCGCCCGATCTCGCGCGCCGGCGCGCCGCCCACCATCGTAAAGGCCGGCACATCGCGTGTCACGACCGCGCCCGCCGCCACCACCGCCCCTTCGCCAATTTTCACGCCGGGCAGAATCATGGCGCGGCAGGCGATCCACACCCGGTCCCCGATCTCGACATCGCCGCCGCGATCTTCGAACTGGGGCGACTGGGGATCATGGCCCAAGGTAAGAATCACCGCTTCCGGCCCGATGGAAACATCGTCACCGGTTCGAATCGTGTAACGGCGGCCGTCGAACAGGCAGCCGAAGTTGATCACGTTGCGGCGCCCGAGAAACACTTTTCGCCCATTGAGAAAGCGGCAACCCAGTTGCACGCCGGTGCCTTCACCCAAAGCGCCGAGCCAACTTCGCAAAAACAAACTGCGGATCGTGCGGCTGGGCATTCGGCCCACCCAATAATTGTAAGTGTAGGACAGCACCTGTCCGGCGCGCAGGCGGAGGTTCATGCGTTGACTTGAATTGCGGAAGCGATTCCCGCGCCAGCGAGCAGACGGGAGGCATTGGTTTCCCATGCCGCGGCGCCTTCGTAGCCGCTCCAGTCGGGCTCGGGCACGCCGGCGAGGAGTTGTTTCATTCCCCCGGCAATGGCCGGCGCGGAATCCGGAGACACGGTGACCCCGAGATTGAATTGGCGCACGGCATCCACCAACGGCCCCGGCGCGGCGGAAGCCAGCACGGGTTTGCGCGCGCGCGCGGCGAGATTCAGCACGCCGCTCTGCGAGTGAAAGCTGGAGGCGTAAGTCAGCAAAACAAAATCGGTTCCGGCAAAGTAATCGCCAAGCTCGCCGTCGGCGATAAATCCTTCGTGGAAGGCACAGCGATCCCCCACACCGTGCTCGCGCGCCAGTTTTTTGTAATCCGCAAAAGTCTTGTCCTTCGCCGAAGCGACGGATCCCGCGATGACCAGGCAGGCCAGGGGGACTCCGGCGAGCGCGCGAACAACGAGATCGAGGTTCTTGTCGTCGCGAACAAAACCGAACGCCAGGAATACTTTTTGCCCGGGCCCGATCGTCCAACCGCGGCGGACTTCCTCCGCGGCACGTCCGGAGGACCGTATTTCATAGACTCCCACCGGCACCTCGATGATCCGGACACAAGCGGGAATGCGAGCTTCCGGCGGCGGAGGATTATGAACGAGGACCATCTGGATCGGCCGATAAGCCAGCCGCACCGAAAGCTCGTGCCAGCGGCGCGGGCCCACCGCATAACCGCGCACCGGGTCGTGGAGATTGGCGGCGTAACGAATCCCGAGCACTCTGGCGAGCAGCAGATGCGGCCAGACCCACACGGGCGAGAGATATTCGACGTAGGACTCGAGCAGGACCAGATCAGGCATGAGCCGGAGGATCTCCCGGGCCAGCAGGAGCTGACACGCGATGATTCGCCAGGCCAGACGTACGCGCCGTGCAAAACCGGATTTTCCCGGCGCAACCGGATCGGGCAGTTGGCGGCGAGTTTCAAAATTGGTATTCCGGCCATCCAAAAAGGAGGGACATGTGAGGCAAACGACGCGGGCACCCAGCTTTTGCAATGCCTCGCCCTGGTAGTAGTCATGTTCCGCCAGCCCGCCCCGCGGACTCGGCGCGTGGAGGAGCACCAACGGTCGATGAGCCGGCGTCGACACAGGCTATCTATCGAATCACTCCCGCGGCCCGCAGTTTCGCGCGGCTCTCGCCGCAATGGGTCCGCCCGTGAAACCAGCCTTCGATGAAGCCGCGCAAATTCGCGAGCTTGGTGGCGTACTCCAATGCGGCCATCCGCCAGAGTGCGGCCTGCTGCCCCGGCTGGGCGCGGCGGGCGGCGCGACGGTGCAATTTCAAAAAGCGGGATCCCACCAGGAGTCCTCCCAAAACCAGCGCGCCAGCTCCGGCGAGCCACTTCCCCAGGCACAACAATACGATGCCGCTGAGCAGCATCAGGAACTCCACGGCGAGCCGCGCCGAAACCAGGATGAAACCGCGCCCGCTGAAACCGGCTTCGGCGCTCCCGCGCGCATAGCGGCGCGCTTCTTTTACCAGCACACGATATTCCTGCGGCCGCTCCCACGTGCAACGCGGCACGGGCGCCGCGCCGATCTTGCGTCCGCTGCGCTGGATCTGCACCGCCAGCAACAGGTCATCCCCCGCAAAAGTCAGGTCCTCGGGCAGGCCGCCCAGTCCCAGGTAAAACTCCTTCCAGTAAACAATCGCGCGATTGGCGGCCAACGAGGTGGGCGTGGCGCGGAGTTCAATATTGGGCTGCAAAAAATAATCCGCCCTGGCCCAGGGTGTTTGCTGGTCTTCCCAGGCGATGCGCCAGCTTCCCATCACGGCCGCGAGGGAGGGATCCTGTTCCATCGGCGCGACCAGTTCCTCGAGCCACTGCGGCTCCCAGTCGCAACCGATATCGGTCACGGCCAGCAAATCATAAGTGGCCTCCCGCGCGCAGATGTTGCGGCTGGGCGCGGGTTTGCAACGGACCTGCTGGAGCAGTTTCATGGGAATGGAGCAGCGATCTTGATATTCCAAAAGCGCCTCGTAGGTGCCGTCCCGGGAGCCGGCATCCAGAATCACAATTTCATCCGGCCGGCGGGTCTGCTCGTCCATGCGGCGCAAAAACTTCCGGGTTCCTTCCACGTCGTTAAAGACCGTGGCGATGAGCGAAATCTTCAACGGGTTGCGCGGCGCAACGGCTGGGGATGGAGTCTGCACTATTTGCCGGGGCGCGACGACAGATACTCCATCGCGCGCGCGATGCCCGCGCGAAAGCCGATCTTCGCGCTGAATCCGTACTCGCGTTGTTTGCACGTGTCACCGCCGCGCGCGAAAACGCCCTCCGGCCGGTTCGAAGTGCCAGCCACTTCCGGCGCGTAACCGCAGGCCTCCGCCGCCAGGCGCGCAAATTCCTTGAAGCTCGTAAAAATTCCAGTCGAAAGATTCAAGGCGCCGCCGTCGTCGATCCGGTCCATCGTCGCCAGGACACCGTCCACGCAATCTTCAATGTGAACGAAATCGCGCATTTGGTCGCCGGTGCCCCAAACGGTCAGCGTGGCTTGCCCCCGATGTGCGAGCGCGCGCTTGCAAATGCTTGGGAAGGGATAATGGTCGTCCTGATCCTCGCCATAACCCGAAAAGGGCCGGTAGGTCACAGACCGCAGCCCATGCTTCTCAAACGCCAGGCGGGCCAGGTATTCGTGCGTAAGTTTGGCCCAGCCATAACTCATGTCCGGCATGCCGATGTCGCCGCCGATCTCGATCATGTCCTCCGTCAGCAACCGGTAGTCGCCCGCCCGCTGGTACTTGATGGGGTAAGCCGCGCTCGAGCTGAAACAAACGGTTTTCTTGGGCTTCGCCTTGACCGCCCAGGCCCAGTATTCCGCATCGATGGAAAGATCCTGTGCCACCGCGAGCGGATTGTGCTCGATCATCATGCGCCCTCCGACCATGGCCGCGAGATGAAAGGCGTAATCGTATTGCCGTCCGCGGTCCTGCCGGAACCACGCGCGGCAGTCCTCTTTGAAGAACTCGAAGTTCTGGTAGTCGCGCGGCTCGAACAACGGCCAGCCCTTCTCCGGATCGATGCCGCCGGTATCGGGAACAATGGAGTCCACCGCGTCCACCTTGTCGCCCGCCTCCAAAAAGCGGCGCACGAAATGCCGCCCGACAAATCCCGCCGCCCCGGTGATTAAAATCCTTCGCATGGCTTCCGGGCGAATGTTCAGGCCTTGAAATGCCGGCGATACAGCCGGAAGGCATCCGCCGCCCGGCCGGGAAGATAACGCATGATGCTTTCGGGATCGGCCGCCAGTTTACCGACCATTTCCAGGTTGTGCTCGTAGCCGAGATACTCGGCTTTCATATCGCGAATCGGATCATGGATGTTGCGCGCCTGATAGACCGAGGCCTTGGTCCAGACGACCTTCGCGCCGAGCGCCTGCAAATAGTAGCCGGCCCAAATGTCGTCCATCCGGCCGACATGCGGAAAAAGGAAATAGTGCTTCAACCACTTGCCGGTGATGAAGGTGTTCTGCGAATTGAACGGCCCCATCCGGTTGGCCGCGATTGGAAAGCAGGCGGGATCGAACTTGCACTCGGGCTTGTGCTCCATCCGGCAGATGGCGTCGATGTCCGGGTCGCCGTTCCAAAAGTCGGCCTGCACATCGGGCGTGATTTTGCGGCGGCTCTTCCGCGAATAGTCACGCTTGGGCAGCAGTTGCAGCGGGTAGCCCCGATGCCAGATCCTGGCATGATTCGTCGCGCCCACCGGGTCGAACGCCGGCAAGTCGGTTTCGTAATAGTTCACTTCGGTCTTCCGGCCCAGCACGAGGTTTTCGCCCCAGCCGGGCTCGGGAATGTTGTCGTCATCCACCACGGCCACGATGTCCGCCTTCAGATCGTGCGCCCAGAGCAGGCCCAGGTTGCGGCGCTGGATGCAATTCCAACCAATCGCTTCCGACAAGGCCGGATCGTATTTCTCCTGCTGCTCCGGCGTCACGTAAGTGCCGCGCTTCAATTTGTAGGGCGGCGTCTTTTTATCGCCGATCACCACCAGGGACCAGTCTTTCATCGCATCAAAGCGGAGGATGGCCTCGGTGGGTGGATTGATGGTCGTGGTTACGATTACTTTGTTCATGAGTCGTTAAGTGCCGGTCTTTGGTTGAAATTAAGCGGAGCCGCCGACGGTTTGGTACACCGCCTGGTAATGAAGCCCGGTTTCGCTGAGATTGCCCGGAAGCTTGTGCTCGCGGTAGCCAAATCGTTCGAGAAACGCCAGAAATTCAGGCAGCGAAGTCTGAAATGACGGGAACGCAAAGACATGCACCTCGATGACCAGCACCGGATGATGCGCCTGCAAAAGTTTTTCAGCACCACGCAAAACACTCAATTCCGCGCCTTCCACATCTATTTTGATCAACCGCACCGGTGGAGGCAGGTCAGGCAGACAGTCATCCAGCCGCGTGTTCGGCACCCAGGAACCGCGGGTGTTTCCGCCTGACTGCCGCAACGACGCCGTCACTCCCAACTCTTCCGCGCCGCTAAACATCTGCAGCGTGGGATCCCGTGAGTCCGACACCGCGGAAGGAATCGCCTTTACCACATTCTCCAGTTTGTTGAGCCGGATATGATGCTTCAGCCGCTCGAAATTCGCCGGTATCGGCTCAAACGCCCGCACTGCGCCCTTCGACCCCACTAGCACTCCCGCAAGCAGCGCGTGCAGTCCAAAATTCGCCCCCGCGTCCACCATGCAATCCCCCGGGCGCAAATGCTTCGTCAATATTTCCTGCACCGGCGCTTCACCGGCGACATCCCAGCGTCGCAGCGACTCATCGAGGCGGATTTCCCGGTCGCCAATTCGAAATGGCACACCCCGAAAGCCGTGTCGCACACGAAACAGCGTGTCTCTTAATCTGGGGAAGGCGTGCATTTGCGAAATAAATTAAAAACCGGCAGCCCCATCATGCGGCGGGCCAGCAAGCCCTTACCCTTCCGCCCGCGCTGCCAGGCCAGATCCAGCCAGTGTCGGGACAGGTTGCGGGATTCTTCCGCAACGGCCTGGTTGCGATGCTTGCGCGCGAGCAAAAACAATCCTTCGTAAAGCCGCATCAGGCTTTCGCATTGGCCGGCCGTCGGTTCCTGGCCGCGTTCCTTCAGCCATTCCAAATTCGCATTCGCGGCATTGTGCAAACCGGCAAACCATTTTTCCGGGTCTTCGTCCTGCGTCCGGCAGTCGGCCGTCTTCCATCGGTAAAGCGCGCCGCAACTATCGGAATTCACCCACTTCGAAGTGGAGTTGAGCACCTTGAACCAGAACGCAATGTCCTCACCCAAAAAACGGTCCAGTTCCTCTGGCCACAAAAAATCCTCGCTCAACACAGATCGTCGCACGATCACGGCATTCACTGACCACGGACAAAAAGCGATCACGGAATCCAGCAACTGCGCATGAGTCTTTCCATAAGTCGAAGGCCGCTCCAGCGGCAGCAGGTAATTCGGCGAATCCGTAAATCTCCGCCAGCAGCCCGCCACGAGATCCACGTCTCCTTTCGCATCGCGCAACAGTGCTTCGGCATGGTCCGGTTGTGCCAGGTCGTCCGCATCCAGAAAAAGCATCCATTCCCCTGTCGCCGCACGAATTCCCGCATTGCGCGCCGCGCCGGGGCCGGTGACCTCCGCCACGAGCAATTGGATGCGCGAATCCACTTTGACCAGCTCGCGCACTTTGGCCGGACCATCATCCTGAGAGCCGTTTTCGACGACGATCATTTCCCAGTCGGAGATCGTCTGCCGGCGGACCGACTCAATGGTATCGGCAATGAACGCACCTTTGTTGTGCAACGGCGTGATGAAACTGACGCGCACCATGATCAACCGGGAAACGCTGATTCCAGCGCGGTTTCGAAATCAGCCTGCAGCTTGGCGGGATTGAAATCGGTGTCATACGCCCGCCGGGCCGCCGCCGCGAGTTGCTTCTGTCGCTCTGGATCGTCCGCCAGCCGCTTCAGTTCCGCCAGCAACTTTCGCGGTTTCGGATCGCACACGCACAATGCCGCGTCGTGTTTTCGGGCCCATTGCACGACCGACGCCTGCTCCGGCGCCCAAATGACGACCGGACGGCCCAGCCGGCAATAATCAACCAGCTTCGTCGCAAAGCACGTTCGTACCCGCCGGTTCTGCTCCGGCTCGAAAAACATCGCCACGAGGTAGACGTCAAAGCTTTGGAACCAGCGCTCAAATTCCGCACCGTCCAAAAAGCCGTGGAGCAATCCGCGCGCGCGCATGGCTGCTTTCAACGGCTCCGGCAATTGAGGTTCGGCGCCGCGAAACTCCATCCGAATCTCCTCCTGCCCCAGCACGACCTCGGCCAGTCGCGCCAGCATCGGGCCGTAATCGAACATGTTGCCGAGATAGACCGCGCGCAATGGGTTGCCTCCCGGAACAAACGGCGCCACCGGCGTCGTCGTTGCATCCGGCATCGGCAGCACCACATGCGAATTTGGGTGCGGTCCTAGTTCCGCTTTCATGCCGTCCGCGATGGCGAGGCTCACTTTCGATGCTCGATGCAATTGCCGGTAACGCTGCTCCAGCGCGCCGCGCATTAATCCGTGCACCCGGCTGATATCCGGCCACCAATCATCGAATTTTGCCAACAACGGCAATCCGTGCAGCGCTGCGTATCGTTGTGCCACCCAACACCCATCCAGCGTCGCCAGCGTGAAAACGAGCGAGCGCCGGTGGTTTCGGTCAGGCGCAGGCAGATGTTTCTCCAGCGGCTTGGTGTTGTGCAAACGGAACGACAAGTCGGCCGCAAACCGCGCGAACCGCGTCCGTTTTAATCGCCCAATCATTTTTGCGAGCCGATGCCCGGGCAGAATTTCGCTGATTTCCGCAGGCAAAACCGTCATCGAGATGCCCGCCCGATTCACGAGGTGGCGATGCATCGTCATGCTCGCCGCGCTGGTCGGCGCCGGGCGAATCGAGGAAACCATGATGACATGCACCGGCTCCTTCATACGGGAGATTCCGGAGCTGATTCCCGCGGCAGTTTGCGCGTCGGCCCGGCCGGCAGGCTCGTTTCACCCCAGTAAGTTGAGAGCCAGCCCGCCGCCATGCCATGGCGGTTCAAGGGCGGGTCGATATCGAAGTGCAAAACATTTTTCACGATGTCGTGCAGCAGCGTGCTGCCGAGCCAGTCCTCCTGCAGAACCGCGACGTCGAGTGAGTATTGGCCCGGGGCCAGCGAGTGATCGTTCAAATGAATCTCCAGATCGGCCGTTTCCCCTGCCGCCAGGCTGAACGGCGCGGCGCTGAAACAAGTCCCAATCGGTTTCAAATCGCCGCCGAGCACGGTGACCGCCAGGACCGCGCTGTCCAGCGCCGCCGCGCACCGCACCCGCACACCCACCGCCAGGTCCTTGCCGAACTCAAAGCGGCTGGACCTGGCCGGGAACCAGACACGCTCAATCACGCCTGATCCGGTACCCCACATCGGTCGCTGAACGCGCGTAAAATCCTCCAACCATCCGGAAGCCGCCGACGAAGCACCGAGATAAGCCGAGATCGCCTGTCCGGTCGGGCCCGCAAATATGGTTTTGCCCTGGGACAGCACGATGGCCCGCGTCGTCAAACGCTCGACCGCCTTCAAATCGTGGCTCACAAACAAAATGGTGCGGCCCTGCCCCCGGGCCACACTTTCCATCTTGCCGAGGCACTTCTTTTGAAATTCCGCGTCCCCCACCGCCAGCACTTCGTCGACGATCAGGATTTCCGGCTCCAGATGCGCCGCGACGGCGAAAGCCAGCCGCACATACATCCCCGACGAATATCGTTTCACCGGTGTATCCAGGAACTTCTCCACCTCCGCAAACGCCACCATCTCATCGAAGCGCGCGCGAATTTCCGCCCGGCTCATGCCCAGGATCGATCCGTTGAGGAAAATGTTTTCGCGCCCGGTCAATTCGGGATGAAAGCCCGTGCCGACCTCCAGCAAACTTGCCACCCGCCCGCGAATACGCACCCGGCCTTCCGTGGGTTCCGTGATGCGGCTGAGCACCTTGAGCAGCGTCGATTTGCCGGCGCCGTTGCGGCCGATTATCCCCACCACCTCTCCCGGCTGGATGTCGAACGATACGTCACGCAACGCCCAGAAATCCTCGACCGCGGCGTTCTGCCGGCGCACGGCCGCCTTGCGCCGCAACCACGCCAGCGGATGCGTGGCCACGTGATTCAACACATGCCGCAATCCGTCATGTTTGCTCAGCACGTGGCGCAGCCGGTAACATTTGCCGAGGCCTTCAACCGAAATTACGGGATTGGACATGGTCAGGCGGTCTAAATGACGTCCGCGAATGTTCGCTCCATCTTCCGGAAATACCAGACTCCGCTGGCAATCAGGAGACCGACCACGATGCACGACATGACGAGCTCCGAGACGGTCAGCACCGTTTCTCCCCGCAGCAACGCCCATCGAAAGCCGTCGATCACCCCCACCATTGGGTTGAGCGAATACAGCAACCGCCATTTTTCCGGGACCAGCGTGGTGCTGATGCCGACCGGAGAGGCGTACAAACCAAATTGCACGAGGAAGGGAACGATATAGCGAAAATCACGGTACCGAACCGTGAGCGCACACAACCACAAGCCCGCCCCGAACGACGCGCCAAACGCCAGCACGACAAACAGCGGCAACGCCAGCAGCCGCCAGTCTGGCAAAAATCCATACCACACCATCATGCCCGCCAGCAGCCCGAGCGTGATCAAAAAGTCCACAAAACTCGTGATGACCGAACTCGCGGGCGCGATCAAGCGCGGGAAATAGACTTTGGCGATCAGGTTGGCATTGCCCACCAGGCTGTTGCTCGACTCCGCCAGGCTCGTCGCGAAAAACTGCCACGGCAGCATTGCCGCCATGACCATCAGGGTATAAGGCGCGGCGCCCGGGGCGGACAGCCGGGCGATCTTGTTGAACACCACCGTGAATACCAGGGTGGTTAAGAGCGGACGCACCACGGCCCAAGCCACGCCGATCACGGTCTGCTTGTAGCGCACCAACAGGTCGCGCCAGGCGAGGAAGTAAAACAGTTCGCGATACCGCCACAGGTCGCGCCAGTAGTTTTTTTCCGCGCGACCCGCTTCGAGAATCGTTTCCTGCACTGGACTCATGAGTAACAAGCTGCCGCCCTTGGTTGATTGCCGTGGTTTTCGGCAAAACCTGATTCACGTTTTGACGGCTGCGGGGAATGCTGCGTTCGCCCGGTTCCAACCGTGTATTTTATTTTCCGGATCACGTCCGGATTTCCGCCCCGCGGCGCTGCACCGCACCTCGGGGAAATTCTTCAACCCAAAATCCGTATCACCAGCGGCAGCACCCGCCGCACATTCTTCCCCCAGCTTTGGAGCATCTTCACCCGCGCCGCGACCTGGGCCCGATCCGCCGCCGGCACTTCGTCGAGTTGGGTTACAATCCGGTCCAGCCGCGCGCGCCCGCTATCCAGGTGTGGTTCCACCTGGTCACGGAGAAATCGCGACACCAGTTCCCGCAGCTTCGCCACCGCCTCATAATGCGTCCGCCGGTCCCCCGGCACATAAACCATCCGGACCGCGCCGGCATTGCGAAGAAATTTGAGGCCCTGGCTGGCCGAGCCTTTGCTGAGACCCAGCCGCTCGATCAAGTCGTCCATCGCCAGGGGTTTCGCGGAGATATATAGCAAACCGTAGATTTCGCCCAGGGAACGGGGCTGTCCCAGCACCCGGGACAATTGGACGAACGCCTCGATGACCTCCGTTTCCACCGCATTCAACCGCGGCGCCGCGCCAGTTGCGCGTCCACCTGCCGTTGTTTTGGGTTGTTCCACGCCGGCTAACATGGCAGGAACCGTACCAGAAAGTTTAGTTTGTTCAAGAAAAAATGAACAAATCGAACTGATTGTTATGCCTCAACTTCCGCCATCCCGCCTGAAGGGCCTTGTTTGAACATGCCGAAGGCATGACAGAAAGTAGCCGGTCGGTCGTTCCGAGTCTTCGAGGAACGACCACCGGACAGAGTTTCCGACATTTTCTTCCATCCGATAAGGATGGCAGAGCTTCCCTCATCACTTGCGATGGAGATCTTTCTCCACATCTCTACGGCTTCAACCGCAACCGGAACAACTGCTGCACATTGGTCGCCGGCACCGTGATGCCCTGCGTGGCCTCCGGCATTTCCACCGCCGGACCGGTCGGACTCCAATTCGTCCCGCCCAGGCCACCAATCGATTCCAGCAGGAAGTCGCTGTTCACGAGGTCCCAGGTGATCGCCGCCCCGCCCTTGCCCGCGACAACATTTAACAGCGGTCCTTCCGTCGGCAATTCAGCGTAACTGATCGTCACCGACGCCACCGGCACCAGCGCTCCGCCTTCCCCGATATCCAGCAACAACACCAGCTGATACGGAGACCGCGGCTGCGCATCGGTGTAACTGAAGGCGACCGGCAGATCCGCCGACCCATCCGGCGGCAGCGTCAATTGGCCAAGCACGGGCTCTCCGGGCGGCAGGCCGTTCAGACTGAGCACGCGCAGGTCCGGCTGCTGGTTTTGATCCAACACCACGAACTGGGGATGCAGCGTCACCGGCGCGTTTGTCGGGTTGGTGATTTTCAGCGACACCACATTCGTCCCCAGCCCATGCACCACGATGTTCGTCGCGAAGGTGAGGTTGGTCCAGTTGCCCGGTCCGATGACGATTTGCGGACATCCGAACTTGCTGTTCTGCACGGTCCCGAGGCAACTGAAGTGCTCGGACGTCGCGGGCACAAACAGATCCATCGTGTAGCACGCGTTTTTGGGCGCCGCGAAGATCGAGCTGTACAATCCCGGCGGCCGCGTGATCGTCACCGTCACCGGCAAACATTGATGCGGCAGGATGTGCAGGTTCGTCGGCGTATAAACGAAGTACGGCGGCGGTGGTGAGCCCGGCAGCGGCGGCCAGCTTGTGTCGCCACACGCCGGCGGATTGATCGGGTTGAAGCTCACCACGCAATCCATCGTCGTCGCGCCATCGTTGCAAACCAGCGTCGTCAGCGTCACCGAATTGCTGCAAATCGTCGTGACATACGGCAACGAACACGACGGCCGGCATTTGCCCTTCGCCTTGGCCTGATACAGTCCCATGATCTCGCTCGCACTCAGCGCCCGGCGGAACAATTCAATCTCATCCAGCATCCCCGGGAACGGTGCATTCCCGGCCACGAGCGACGCGCCTACAATCAGGTTCGACGTTGTAGTCAGGCTTCCGGAACGAGAGGTCGGATTCAGCGAATCCGTCAGCACCCCGTCCCGGTAGAATCTTAGTCCATTCGTCGCGCTCCTTCGAACCGTCACGGCCAGGTGCGTCCACACATTCGACGGAATGGCGCTCGCCGCCGCAAAATTCCCTGCCGTTCCGTCCGCCAGTTGCAGTGCCGGGATCCCGCCCGAAAGATACCAACTATACCCGGTCACCGGGCTGGCCTTGCGCTTGTCCACCATGATGCGCGTCCCCGGCCGTCCATCCCATTTCACCCACGCGTCCATCGAGAAGTCGTTCGTCCCGAAGTTGATCGTCGCGTAATCCGTCACGCGCACCTGGTCATTCGCGCCGTCGAAGCGCAGGCAGCTTCCGACATACTGCCCCGCTGTGCGCACCGGCCCGTTGGCCGCCGTTGCGATCGTCCCGCCTTCGTAGCGGATGCCGTTGTTGCCGCCCACCGAGTTCAGGCAGGTAATGCCCGCACTCTCGTCAAACGTCAGCCACAGCACCATGCTTTCCGGCGGCCGGTAGCAGCAAATCTCCGGCACCACCACCGTCTGGCACGTCACCAGGTTGCTGCAATTGTCGGTCACATAAAACGTCATCGGCGTCGGCCCGCAGATAACCGCGCCCACCGGCACACTCTGCGACACATGCACCGTGCCGCTGTCGTCCGTCGCCTGCACCATCGTCGTGAAATCCGGCATCACGCCGCACTCGTTGTTCGTGATGCACACCAGGAGCTTCGGCGGACAAAGCGTAATCACCGGCGGATTGGTGTCTCCGATCACCGTCACCGTAAACGTGCAGGTGTTGCTGTTGCCGCACGAATCCACCGCCGTGCACGTCACCGGGGTCGTGCCCATCGGGAAATAACTGCACGACGGCGGATTGAACGTCACCGTCACCGTGCCGGGACACTTGTCGAACGTCTCTGCAAAGAAGCAAACCTGCGCGTTCGTGCACCCCCCCACCGTCATGTTCGGCGGGCACGTCAGAATCGGCCCCGATGTGTCTTGCACCAGGAACGTCTGCACGCAGGTATTGCTCTGTCCGCACGTATCCACCGCCGTCCAAGTCCGCGTGATGAAATTACTGCAAGACGAACCGGGCGCGCTTTGCGTTTCGTTGTAGTAAACCGAAACACTTCCCGGGCAGGTCGAAGTCGCCGTCAGCATCGGCGGCGACGGCACATACGCCAGGCAATCGAAGGTGATTCCCGACGACGGACAATCGCTGAACGTCGGCGGCTTGCACTTCCCGCTCGAACCCGCCTTCCAAAGCTGCTGCACCTCCGCGCCCGTGATCGCGCGACTGAACAATTCCACCTCGTCTATGTTCCCCAGAAAAATATTTGTTACCGCCGAACAGCGCGCGCCCACCCGCAACGCCTGCGCGGTGCTGACCGATCCCGGTCGCGCCGTCGGATTCTGCGGCACCGAATCCACCGCGCCATCAAGATAGAACAGCAACCCGTTCGTATTCGCCCGCTGCACCGTCACCGCCACATGGTGCCACCGGAAATCGGAAGGCACCCCCAGCGTGGATGCGTAGTTGGCAAAGACTCCATCCGCCAATTGGAATCCGAGCAGCCCACTGGTCCCATTGAGGAAGAACGCATAACCGTTCGTGGTGACACCCTCCACACGTTTGTCCACGATGATCTTGATCCCCGCGCTGATGTTCCCGGCTGGCCGGCGCACCCACGCATCAATCGAAAAATCGTTTGTTCCGAAATTGATCCCTGCATACGAAGGCACCTGCACGTAATCATCCACACCGTCGAAGGCGAGGCTGCGCGCCACATAACCGCTCATCACCGTCGGCGAGTTGAAATGCGTCCCGCTGCTCCCGCCCGGCACCAGGTTCGCCGCCGTCGGTCCCGCGATCTCGTCGAACGGCAGCCACAATTCCATGTTCGGCGGCGGCGGCACGCAGCAATTTCCGTTGCTCACCACCATGCTGAGCAGTTTGGAACAGCCGGTAACCGGATCGGTCACGGTCACGGCCAGCGTCGCCGGAGTATTCGTCCACACCACCGTCACATTATCCTGGTTGGTGAGGCTCGATATATCGCCACCGGACGCCGTCCACGCATACTGCAACCCCGTCAACGAGGCGGACACCGAGTAGCTGTAATACGGCAACGGATCCAGGCCGATGCAGATCGCCGTTGGTCCCGCAAGCGACGCCGTGAATCCCATCGAAATTGTCTTCGCCACCACATTCGTTCCGTTCACCGTCAGCACCACATTGTAGGCTCCGGGCGCAGAATAAGTGTGCGTCGGGCTGGCCAGCGTGGACGTCGTGCTGTCCCCAAAGTTCCACAGGAATGAGCTGGCGCACACCGGTCCGTGAAATGCCACGGTCGTGCAATTGCTGATGGTGTAGGTGAAATTGAGCGGCACCTGCGCCACCGGCAGGGCGTCAATCATGTTCGGCAATCCCAACTGGCTCGTGATCGCCTGCGTGCTCGTGATCAATGAAGGCCCGTTGTAGTTGTAACCGCACGCATTCGGATTGCTCGGCGTCACCAGCACATCCGGGAAATTGATCACCGCCAGGTGCTGCTGGTTGATGAGCGACATGTAAACCTTCTTGTCCGGCCCGATCTGCAGCACCGATTCCAGGTCGGCCGTCGTCCCGATGATCTTCTCCGTCGCCGCCGGCGTCGCGCTCGTCAGATCGTATTGATAGATCGTCTGGTAATATGGCAGCACCGCGTAATCAAAGTCCGCGATGTAGAAGAGCTTCGAATTTGGGCTGAAGGTGATGCCGTAATTTCCCCGCGGCAGCGCCCGTCGATTGCTGATCACGCCGGTGTTACGGTCGAAATCGCAAATGACCGCGTAACCGCCGCTGCACGCCAGCATCGTTCCGTCCGGCGATATTTTGTGATAGCCCACGTGGGATGGCACCGCCAGCGGATACGTGGCCGCCAGCGTCACCCCGCTCGACGTGACGGAGTAAACATAAAAGGAATCGCGTTGGGGTGAAGGATCGCCGAGGTAGCCGCGCAGAATCACCCAGTAGTCGCCATTGCATCTTTGAATCGCGATGGCCGATTCGGCCACCGACGTAGCCCCCGCCGGCAGTGGGATCGGCGCGTTCGTCAACGCCAGCGTCGCCAGGCCTCCGGTCACGTCCACGATGGAGTATGCGAGGTTGGTGGGCGTCGAGAATACGTACGAGGGCGTCGTGAACAGGTAATACCGGTTCGTGTTGCCCGGTACCGGGAAGGTCAGCGCGGATTGGCTGCTGCTCGGGTGCCCGCGCAACGGCGCGGCCGGGTTGATGAGTTGGTGAAATTTGTTCCACACCCGTACACCGTCGCTGTAAAAAAGCAGATTTCCCGAGGGACTACTCTGGCTCACCACGCCTTCGAGCTGGCTGACGGTATTGCTATTCAGCGCGCTGAAATCCGGCACCGGCACGCCCGTGCTGAAGTTCAAACCCGCCCGATTGCCGAAATACCAGTTCCCCTGGCTGCTCAAAATCGGCGCGCAGGCGGACACGAATATCTGCTGCGAACTCGATATGCTGTTGGTGCTGTTCGATACCGTCAGCGTGACCGTGTAAATCCCGGAAGTCGCGTAAAGATGCGTCACGGGGCTCCCGATCGCGGTCGTGCTGTCGCCAAAGTCCCAGCCATTCGTCGCGCCGGGATTGCTGGCCGCGGTGAACGTCACCACGTTGCTCACACAGGGGTTGTAATTGTCCGGCGAAAACGTCGGGTTCAATCCGCCCGCGCACAAAACCCCGGCGTTTATCAGGTTCGCCGGCGACACCAGCAGGCTGCGAAACAGCGTGATCGCCGAACTCATCCGGGTGCCCTGCCCCGACGTGAACAGCGTCCGGCACGTGTCATCCGTGTAATCCATGTGGTTGTTCAGCAGGTCCGGCAGGTTCGGCACCTCGGCGCAGGAATCCACCGAACTCGGACAACCCGTGTTCGCCACCGCGACGGGCGGCGTATCACAAACCCGATCGCCCGCCGTCGCGCAATCCGCCGTGGACATCCCCGCACAACCTCCCTGAAAAGTGTGATACAAATTAAAGTAGTGCCCCGCCTCGTGCGCGAGAATCTTCCCCTGGTTGTAGTTCGGAATCGTCAGGTAGCTCGAATCCCCGAAGAAATCATACCGCATCACAATGCCGTCCAGCGCCGTCGGCACCGTGCCCGGAAATTGCGCATAACCCGCCACGCCGCTCCCCGAATTGATGTCCTTCACCACAAATATCCGGCAATACTTGTCTCCCGGCAGCGATGACAACCCCTTGAGGGCCGCCTCGTCCGTGCTCATGTTGTGATACGTCAACGGGCTGGAAATGCGGAATATCCCCGGCGTCGGCCCGGGGAACGGGCTGGAACCATTCTTCGTGGCCAGGCAGAATTTGATCCCGTAGGCGCTGAAGTGATTGTTCAACACCACCAATTGCGCCTGCACCTGTGCGTCCGAAATATTCTCCGCGCCGCCTTGGTGCACGATATAAACAACCGTCGGCACCAAATACGAGGGTGGTCCCGACATGGGCGACGGCATGCGGCTCCGCGCCCAGATCGCGCTGTCCTGCGCGTCGAGGATGGAGGAAAGCGAAGGATTATTCGCCAGGTTCCGCTGCATGGCCTCGTCGGAGGCGCAAAACGGTGTCGCCGGAGCCTTGGGCAGGCGGCCGTTTTGCTGTGCCAGGGCGATTCCCCCCAACAAAGCCAACAGCAGTATGGTTGCGATGCCGCGTCCGGAGCGGGCTTCGAAGGGCAGTTTGCCGCGTACACTTCTCATGGGTCTGCTGAAATTCGCGAAGACACGGCAGCAGAGGAGGAGTATCGCCGCGCCCGCGTGGTGGTTGTGATGCTGTCCCCTGATATTCCTTCCGCGCTGGAAGGTCAAGCCGCTTTGTTCAAGGCGCTGCCTCTATTCCCGCGTTCAAAATAAAAGCGCTAAAAAAGTGCCTGAATCTCCCGCCGCCATTGAGGAAATTTCTCCACTTTGCGGTCCAATCAGCGCGGGAATGACAAGGAGGTTGATGACCGGAGGTAAAAGGAATGCCTGGCCGCCCGAAGTCCCGGTGAGCTTGCGGGATTGGGCCGGGGCCACGGCAGCGCGTTGCGCGCATCCCAACAACGTCTTGGACCAATTTTTATGCGGTCTGTTGCGGGTCGCAGCGCATTTTCAAGCAATGTTTACCGGGCTTTCTCAATTTGTTGCACCTTTGTTGCGGGTTGTGTTGCACCCTGTTCCCCACTTTCGACCAATGTTTATGCGGTTTGTTGCATGTTGCAACCTGTTTGGGGGAAGGGGTGCCCCGTCCCTCTCCAATCATCGATCACCGACTCCTGTTCACCACCAAACTCCCAATCCTGATCGTAATCTTAATCCTAATTCCAACCCCCACTTTTCCTTGCCTCACCTCCCCCCACCCGCAATCCTCTCTCCGCAAACTGACGGCGCGTCGCCATCCCAGCTTGCCACCCGGATTTCCATGATCGAGCCAGCCATTACGCCCGAATTGGTTAAGCAGCACAACCTCACGCCCGAGGAATACCAGAAGGTCCTCGCCATCCTCGGCCGCACGCCTTCGTACACCGAACTCGGCATCTTCTCCGTCATGTGGAGTGAGCACTGCTCCTACAAAAACAGCCGCCCGCTCCTCAAAACCTTCCCCACTCGCTCCGCCAGGATCCTCGTCGGCGCTGGCGAGGAAAACGCCGGCATCGTGGACATCGGCGACAACATCGCCATCGCCTTCAAAATTGAGTCGCACAATCACCCCAGCGCGGTCGAACCCTTTCAGGGTGCCGCCACCGGCGTCGGCGGCATCATCCGCGACATCTTCACCATGGGCGCGCGGCCCATCTGCTCGCTCAACTCCCTGCGCTTCGGCCCAATCACCGACTCACCCGCCGCCGCCAACAACCGTCGCCTCTTCGGTGGCGTCGTCTCGGGCATCGCGCATTACGGCAATTGCTTCGGCATCCCCACGGTCGGCGGCGAAGTCGCCTTCGATCCCTGCTACGAAGGCAATCCCCTGGTAAATGCCTTCTGCCTCGGCGTCCTTCGCCACGACCAAATCATCCGCGGCCGGGCGAGCGGCGTGGGCAATCCCGTTTTCTACGTCGGCCCGGCCACCGGCCGCGACGGCCTCGCCGGCGCCGCCTTCGCCTCCCAGGATCTCACCGAATCCTCCGCTGAGCACCAGCGCGGCTCCGTGCAAGTTGGCGATCCCTTCATGGAAAAGCTGGTCTGCGAAGCCTGTCTCGAACTGCTCGCCACCGGTGCCGTCGCCGGCATCCAGGACATGGGCGCCGCCGGCCTCACTTGTTCCACCTGCGAAACCGCCGCCCGCGCCGACACCGGCATCGAGATCGAACTCAACAAGGTTCCCCAGCGCGGTCCGAACATGTCTTCCTACGAAATCATGCTCAGCGAATCGCAGGAACGGATGCTAATCATCGTGAAGCAGGGCCGCGAAGACGAAGTGAAACGTATCTTCGACAAATGGGATCTGCCTTGGGCCGAAATCGGCCGCGTCACCGACACTGGGCACATGGTTGTCCGCCACAACGGCAAAATCGTTGCCGACATCCCGGCTAAGAAACTCGCCGACGAAGCCCCCGTCTATCAACGCGAAGCCCGCGAACCCGCCTACCTCCAGGCCATCCGCGCCTTCACACTCGAACAGCTTTCCGACACCACTGATCCAGTCGCCGATCTCCCCGCCCTGCTCGCCTGGCCGACCATTGCTTCGAAGAATTGGGTCTATCGCCAATACGATCACACCGTCCGCAACGGCACCGCCGTGCGCCCCGGTTCCGACGCCGCGGTCCTTCGCATCAAGGCCGATGCCGTCCCCGGCGTCGAAGAGCGCGTCGGCGAAGCGTCCGTCGCCGAGAAATACATCGCCATGAGCGTGGACGGCAACGCCACCTATGTTTATCTCGATCCTTACGAAGGCGGCAAAATCGCCGTCGCCGAAGCCGCGCGCAATCTCGCCTGCAGCGGCGCCCGCCCGCTCGGCGCGACCGATAACCTGAACTTCGGCAACCCGCTGAATCCCGAAATCTTCTGGCAACTCCGCGAAGCCGTCCGCGGCCTGTCCGAAGCCTGCCGCGCCTTCAACGCCCCCGTCACCGGCGGCAATGTCAGCCTTTATAACCAAAGTCCCGAAGGCCCGATCGATCCCACGCCCACGGTTGCCGTGGTCGGCATCATCGAAAAGCCGGAGCACATCACCACGCAATGGTTCAAGGACGAAGGCGACGCCATCATCCTGCTCGGTGAAATCGCGGACAAATCCGATCCCCTGCTCGGCCTCGGCGGCTCCGCCTACCTCCGCGCGCGCCACAACTTAAAGACCGGTGTCCCTCCGCGCTGCGATCTGGAAAAAGAGGCGGCGCTCCACCTCGCCCTGCGCGCGCTGATTCACACTGGCTGTATCAAGAGCGCGCACGATTGCAGCGAAGGCGGCCTCGCCGTCGCCCTCGCCGAATCCTGCATCTCCCAGCAAACCGCCCGCAACACTCCGCGCCTCATCGGCGCTCAGATTGATTTGACCCCGCCGAAACCCGCTACCGAAGCCAAAAACGGCTCCGAGGAAAAGGAAGCTCCGCCTTCCATTCGCCTCGACGCGTTGCTCTTCGGCGAAACGCAAGGCCGCGTGGTCATCACCACCAAAGCCCTCGATGCCGTCAAAGTCATTGAACGCGCCAAACTCATGGGCGTACCCGCCGTGCAAATCGGCAAAGTCAGCGGCGACACTCTCCGCATCAAAACTACTTCCGGTGAATCCTCCTGGCCCGTCGCCGACCTTCACGACGTCTGGTGGAACAGCCTCGCCCGCGCGATGCAATAATCCTCATCCGTAGCAGCCGAGGTAACGAGGCTCCATAACCTCGACCGCCTGCTCGCGTCCAGAAACCCCGCGCACGCACCGGCTACTGCGCTTCAGGTCTAAGAATCGCCTCGCAGAAACGCTCCTCGCGCGCGCAACTCCGCGCGCAGCTTTCCCGCATCGAGTTTGTGCGGCGGCACGCCATCGCGCACGCTCAACGCCGCCGCCCGGCCTGCGGCTTCTCCGAGCGCCATGCACGTCGCCATCACCCGCGTCGCCCCCATGGCCTCATGCGTCGTCGAAATGCACCGGCCCGCCACCAACAGGTTTTCCACCCGCTGAGGCACCAGCGAGCGATAGGGAATATCGTAACAGTCGCCGCACCATTCGAGCGTGCAGCCGTTGTCGTTGGGACGGTGAATATCAATCGGGTAACTGGCCACGGCAATGGCGTCATCGAAATGGCGGCAACTCAACACGTCCTCGCGGTTCATCACGTATTGGCCAACAATCCGGCGCGTCTCGCGAATCCCGAGAAACGGCGCAGTCTTCGTGAAATACGCCTGCTCGAAGCCGGGCACATACGAAACCAGGTATTCGCGAATGTCGCGAATCTGCTTCCGCGCCTCGATTTCGCCCATCGAAAGACTGCCTGCATCTGTGCCGTCCACGCCCTTCACGCGCGTCATGTTGATCCACGCCTCGCCTTTGCGCAGCCCAGTGATCACGATCGTGCGCTCATTGGGAATATCCAGGCCGCGCTCCTCGCGCGCCTTCTGGATCAACTCGCGCAAACCGACCACGATGTATTGCTGGTTCTGGCCAAAATATTCAGACGGGATGAAATCGGTGATGTAGGCCTTGGGTTCCTTCGCAATCGCCAGCCGCAGTTTTTCCGTATCCACCCCGGCGAGGCAAAACATCAATGTCGGCGGTTGCATGCCCCCATGCTCATTCCCTTTCTCACACGGCGCGCCGGACCGAAAAGCCACGTCCCCATCCCCCGAGCAATCCAGAATCACCTTCGCCAGGATCGCCTCCCGCCCGGTCTTGCTCTCGGTGATGATCCCGCGAAGTTGATTTCCCTCCATGATCACGCCCGCGCACATCGTGTAGAACTGCACATCCACCCCGCGCTCCACCAGCATCTCGAGGGCCACCGTCTTCACCGCCTCGGGTTCGACCAAGGTGAGGCTCACGTGCAGCGGACAAGGCCGGTGTTCACTGGCCGCGCCTTGCGCGCGCAAACGGTCGATGAACTTTTGCGGCAAGCCAGCAATGATCGGCTTGGCTTTCTGGCTAAGAAAACCCAGCACCGGCAGGCCAATCGTCAAATTGCCGCCGACGAAGCTGCGATTCTCAATCAGCCTGGTCTTTAGACCGCTTTCCGCCGCGGCCATCGCGGCGATGATTCCCGACGGCCCGCCGCCAACGACGAGCACGTCCACTTCCGCACGGACGGGGATGCTTCTGGCGGGTTCCTGAATTGTGCGAACTGACTGCTGGTCCATGACTTTCAAGCTGCCCAGCTTCTCAAATCGTAACCGTGGCGGACACAAAATAATGGTCGCTGGGATAGTGCCCGTTGCGACTGTCGCGAATAATGTCAGCCGCCAGCGTTTTCACGCCGCCCCGGCACCAGATCCAATCTATTTTTTGCTTCGTGCCACCCTTCGAGTCCTTCGGATTCTGCTTTTCCCCGAGAAAGGCGTGCGCCGTGAAACCCGGATCCTTGTCCCCGTGGATCTCGGCATAGGTATCGCGCCACCCCGCTTCCCGGATGATTTGAATCGCGCGATTCTTTCCGCCGGAATTGAGATCGCCCGTAAAGATTTGGGGAGCGTCCGCGGGGTAGGCCGCGGCCGCGGCGACGATCAGCGCCGCCGAATGCTCGCGCGCCTGCTGGCCTTTGTGGTCCAGGTGCGTGTTCCAGAAACGAAAATCCTTCCCCGACTTCCGGTCCTTCAAATGCAGCCAGTTCACCATCCGCGGCAACGCCGAGTCCCATGATTTGGAGCCGGGAATGTGGGGGGTTTCCGAAAGCCAGAAGCCGCCATAGGAAATCACCTCGTATCGCTCGCGTGAATAAAGGATGGCGTCGGAAACATGGAACGGCGTCGCCGGAATCGCCACACCCAGACTCTCAAACTGCGGCAGCCGGCTCTTCAAATCGGTCAGGTGGACTTCCTGGCATTCCTGCAGGCCGATGAGGTCCGGTTTCTGCGCGCCGATAACTTCGGCGCAAAAATCCTTCCGGTCCGTCCAGGCGTCGCCGGTTTTTGCATCTTGGGCGATCACGACGCGGACATTGCACGTGAGGATTCGGTGGGCCGCCTGATTGGCAACGGCAGGCACTTCTGCCGCTGTTAGCGACGCGCGGCCGAGCCAGGGAAGTGAGGCGGCCAGTCCGAGTTGTTTGAGGAAGATTCGTCGTTTCATGGATTTATTCTTTGAGTCGAGGACGCCCGATTCGGCCGCTCCGGCCGGACCATCGTCCACAAGATTAGCGCGGCGATCGGGTGAAGAAAAGCCATGACCGCGAACATGCTTCCCGCGCCGAGCGTGCCGATCATCTGGCCCACGTAGTAATTGAAAATCATCGCGCCCGCCGCGCCGAAACCAGCGGCGATGCCCAGCACGCTGCCAACATTGGCCGCCGGAAAAGTTTCCGCAATCACAACACTCAACGAAAACAACCAGCTCAGGCAGACTGCTCCCGCGATGCTGAAGATGGCCAGCGTCGCGATCGGATGCGGAAGATGCGGCGTCAGCCCACACACCGGTCCCAGTGCGGCCGCACAAATCAACATGAGTTTGCGCGCCGAGAGCGGAGAGCGCCCGCGCTTCACCAGCCAGTCGGACCAAGCCGCGCTGCCAATGCCTCCGAGGTCCGCCACCAGGAACGGAATCCACCCCACCATGCCAATTTGTTTCAACGTGAGACCCGATTGCTCCTGGAGGTAGCCCGGCAGCCAGAACAAACAAAAATACCAAACGGGATCGCTCACGAAACGGATGAGCAAAATTCCCCACAAGCTGCGAGTTCGCCAAAGCTCCGGCCAGGTGAAGGCCGCGGTGGCGGGGGACCCTGCCGGGACGGCGGTCAATTCTCGCGGCGCGTCGCGATACAGCCGCCACCACAAAACGGCGATCAGCATTCCCGCCGCGCCCGGCACCCAGAAAGCCGCGTGCCACGTAAATTTCAGCGCCAGCCAGGCAACCAACGGCGGCGCGATAATGGCGCCGGCCGAACCGCCCGCCACGCACAAGCTATTCGCCGTCGCCCGCAAAGCGCCGGGGAACCACGCGGCCACGACACGCAATTGAGCCGGATAGGCGATTGGCTCCGCCAGCCCCAGCAGGCCGCGAAAAGCTCCGAATAGCCAGAACGCCCGCGCCCACCCGGCCCCAAAACATGCGCTCGACCACGCGATCACTCCGAAGAGCATAGTGCGGCGCGGTCCGAAACGGTCCACCAGCCAGCCGGCAATGGGATATGCGGTAGCGTAGCAGACCGTGAAAATATTCACCAACCACGCGTAACCTGCGTCGTCCAGGTGGAACTCAACCTTGAGCGTGGGCTTGAGGATCGAGACGATCTGGCGATCAACATAGCTGAGCACCATCGCGCAGAAAATCAGCGCGACCAGCCACCACCGCCGGCGCTCGGGCGTCAGGAAACCTCCATTGTCCCTGCGATTGAGGGTTGCCTAGATTTCGACGGTCTGTCCCGGGATCGGCGCCGCGTAATGTCCATTCGCATCTGACTGCGCGGGTGCCGGGCTATCCGCCGTCAGGCTGTCTATGTTCTTGCAGAACATGAAATCAGACGCCATCGCCTGGTCCCACGTGACGATCTGGCCGGTGTGCACCGCCGCGCGGCCCATGATGGCGCCGAGATTCGAGAGCGCGGCGCGCTTCGTTTCGTTGTGCGGCTTGTCGTTGCGGATCGCGCTGAGCAACACATCCCATTCGGCCTGCCAGGGATTGACCATTTCCTTCGGCGCGCGCCAGGCGATATCGGACGACTTCACGCCGGAGAATTCCGCGCGCTTGTCCTTGAAGATCATCGAAGTGGGCGCATGGATGTTGCCGGAGAATTTTCCCGAGCACTTCGAGCCCTGGACGTAGGTGCCGAAGTCATTGAAGCATTTCGGCATGTAACGTCCCGTGACCATCGCGCGCGAGCCGTCGGCAAAAGCGAATTCGACAGAGTAGGTATCGAAACTCTGACCGGCATCCTGGCTCCCGGGCCGCCGTCCGCCCACGCCGTGCGCGGACACCGGCCACGCGTCCTTGATCCAGAAACACTCATCCATCTGGTGAATCATCAACTCAATGAACAACCCGCCGGAGGCCCACATAAACTGGTACGGCCGTCCCGACGTCAGCTGCCAAAGCACCTCGCTTTCGCCGCTCCCCTTCGGAAACGGCGGCAACCCGTAGCCCGAGTCCATCCGATAGGCCCGGATCAATTCGATATCGCCCATTTTGCCCGCTCGGATTTGCTCGATCATCGCCTGCCGCGCGCTGGAATGCCGACACATCAGCCCTGCCGCCACCTTGAGATTCTTTTTCTCGGCCGCTTCGCCGGCTTTCAGGATGCGCTTGATGCCGCCCGGGTCAGCCGCGAATTCCTTCTCCATAAAAACATTGATGCCCTTCTCGATCGCATACTCCATGTGCGGCGCACGAAAGCCGCAGTGGGTGCAGAGCATCGCCACGTCGCCCGGTTTCAATGAATCGATCGCGTGCTTGTAGGCGTCGAACCCCACAAAGCGCCGTTCCTTTGGCACGTCCATGTACTGCCCCAACTGCTCGTTCAAGGCCGTGTAGGACGAGTCGATCTTTTCCTGCCGCAAATCGGCCATCGCCACCAATTTGATCGGCCCGCCCGCTCCCGAACCCGCCGCCCGCTCCGTGCCGCCGTTATCGCCGAGCACGAGTCCGCCGGCCGACATCGCATTCGCCACGGCGCCCGTGCCGCGTCCGCCGCAACCGATCAGCGCGAGTTGAATCGTGTCACTGCCGGCCGCATGCACATGAGGAAGTGCGACACCCGCCAACGCCGAAGCGGCGGCGATGCGGCTGGTTTGTTTAATGAACTCGCGACGGGAAGTAGTGCTCGGGGGTGTGGTTTCCATAAATCGGTCTGTATGTATGGGAGGTTTGGCGGATTGATATAGCCTCAATCCTCGCTGGCGGCACCTTTTTTCTTTTTCCTGCCTTTCTTCTCGGACGCGACCGGCTGCTGGTCCGTGTTCTTGGTGGGCATCGGCGCCTTCATTTCCGTCCGCCAGGCCACCATGCGATCGTGCAACTCCTTCGTCTTGTCCGGCATTTTTGCGGCCAGATTGTTCGTTTCGCTGATGTCCTGTTTGAGGTTGTAGAGCTCCAGCTTTCCGTCCTCGAAGAACTCGAGCAGTTTCCAATCACCCGAGCGAATCGCGCCCACGGGCGTCGTGCGCCAGGAGCCTACTCCCGCGCCAAGATAACCGGGGAAATGCCAGTACATCGTGTCGCGGGCCAACTGAGTCTTGCATCCGCTCGTCAACACATCGAGATAGCTCACCCCATCCAGCGGATAATCCTTTGGCTTGGGAATTCCCGCCACCGCCAGCAAGGTCGGATACAAATCCACGCCACAGATCGGCTGGCTGCAAGTGACGCCTGCGGGAATCTTGCCCGGCCACCGGAAGATATACGGCTCGCGAATGCCGCCCTCGTAGAGCATGCCTTTGCCGCCGCGCAGCGGCGCGTTGTCGGTCACATCGCCGGCCTGTTTCACGCCTTCGCGCACATAGCCGCCCACGCCGCCGTTGTCGCTCGAAAAAATCACCAGCGTGTTGTCCTCGAGCTTCAGTTCCTTCAACTTCGCCAGCACGCGGCCCACGCTTTCATCGACGCTCGCGATCATGCCGGCATAAGTCGGGTCGTGATGCCCGCCCACGGGAGGCTTGCCCTTGAACTTCGCGATCATCTCCGGCTTCGCCTGGTGCGGGGCGTGCACCGCAAAGTGAGGCAGATAGACAAAGAACGGACCGTCCTTGTGACGTTGGATGAAGTCCACCGCCTTGTCCGTCAGAAAGTCCGCGAGGTATTCGCCCTTCGGATATTCCACGGGCGGATGGGTGACAAAATCGAAATGCACACCGCTGCTGACGATCGCCTCGTCGAACCCGCGCTTGCCGGGATGAAAATCGCCGTCCTCACCCAGGTGCCACTTGCCGAACATCGCCGTCGCATAGCCCGCGTCCTTCAGCCGTTTCGCGATGATTACCTTTTCCAAGGGCAGCTTCGTCACGTTGTCCACCGGCTTGAGCGGCCGACTCTGCCAGTCAAATCGGTTGATGCCGCCCACCGTATAAATCCCCGTCCGCGGCATATATTGCCCGCTCATCATGGCCGCGCGCGACGGTTGGCAGTTCGGCGCGCAGGCATACCCATCCGTGAACCGCATTCCCTCCTTCGCCATCCGGTCCAGATTGGGCGTTTGGTAGTAGCCACTGCCGTAACAGGCGAGGTCGGTGTAGCCGAGGTCGTCGGCGAGGATGAAGACGATGTTCGGCCGCTGGTCGGCGCCGGAAACGAAAGCCGCGCTTATCAGGCAAACGAGGCAGGTCAGGACCAGTCGAAACGAGTTTTTGGCAGCGATTAATTTCATGAGGTTTCAGGCGGCGGTTTTCACCGCTCAACAAGGCGGGCCCGCTTAGTGTCCCTAAAGAGACGGGTTTGGTAGGCGCGAGGTATCAAATGCTGGCGTTATTTCGAATTTTCCTCCGCTTTTTAACATCTCCATCCCCTCCCACAATACCCGCAAACAGGGGGTGCACTAGTCCCACCAAATGCCGATGGGTTTCATGCCGGGTGGGACCGCGTAAGGTTCCCGGCGCACGTGATCGGTCCAGCCGTCGAAGATATCATCGGCGTGGAAACGTTCCCCGAGCCAGGTTTTGACTTCGGAAATCGGGGCGCTGGTTATGATCCAGACTGTGTCGGTCGAAGGCCATTCGTCGGGCGTTTCATGCTGGCATAATTCGACTCGCACATCCGACACTTCCGGACGGCTTCGTATCCGCTTGAAAACTTCGAAGAACTCGCTCGGGGCGGGCTGATCCGGATAGAAGTTGTAGCCGATGGAGCCATGGTCGTCGTTGCCCTCGAAAAACTCTTCGAGGCTTACGAGGGGCCGTGGAGTTGCGAGATCAGCGAGATCGCCGGCCCGGGCAATGCGTTCCTGTAATCGTTCAAGTGGTGTCATGAGTAATAGAGATTTCGTTCACGTGCGCGATTGACCTGCCTTCACTTCAAATCCTTCAAAATACTGTAAGGTAGCGCCACGGACGCGAGGTAAACCGGATTGCGCAGCGCTTCTTTGTTGGGGCCGAAAACTTCCCAAGGGGCGCCGTGACCCGGTCCTTTTCGAAAATCCTGCTCGCGAAGGTGTTTGATCATGTCGCCGAAGACTTGCAGCGCGAGCTCCTGGTCCTCCTGCCAGAGCACCTCGATCAACCAGCCGGAGGCGGTATGCCAGTAGCCGCCGTTTTGATACGTTCCCGAAGGCGAAAGCGATTTTTCCCAGGCAGTGGTCTTGCTGAAATCGCGATCGGTCGGCACGTGTCTCACGGCGCCTTCAAAAACGATGGTCCGTTCTTTCACAGCCTTCACCACCGCCTCACGGGCGGCGGGGGCAGCGGCGCCGTCCATGACTCCGAGACGCAGAGCGTAGAGGGTGCCCCACACATCGGGCTGGGCGCTCCGTTCGGTCGAGGCCAGGAGCCAGGCGCTCTTCGGGTCGGCAAACACCGTGGCGACGTTTTCGCGAATCTGCTTTTGGATCGCCGAATATTCCGGCACGCCGCTTTTCCGCCCGAGCGCCGCGGCAAGATCGGCCAGTTCACCGGCCGCGCGATATCGCAGCAGCGACGCAAAGAGGAGTTTTCCCGTGTGCACCTCCGCGTCGCAAAAACCGAATCCGACCGCGCGATCCGCTTCCGTGGTTTGGGTCAGGCCGGTTTTGGGATCTACAGTGGGTGAATCAAAGGCCTTCACCAGGCGGTCGTATACCTTCATCCCATTGACTTCCTCCTGCAAAAATGCCGTGTCCTTCGTCTGGTTCCACAGCACCCAGGCGATATGCACCAATTCATAATGGTCATCAATCGGCGGCACACGCCCGCACGCCCCTGCGCCCTGATCGTTCCCCGACGAATACGTCCCCGGATACCAAACCGGCTTGCCATCGTAGTTGATATGATCCGGGATCGACCATGGCGGGACGTGCAACCCGTTCGCGAGCTCCAGATTGGTTGCCCCATTTTGAATCCGGCAAATCAGCCGCAAGTGCTCCTGGATAGCCTTCGACGAGACCAATCCCGTATCCAGAGCCATCGAGAAATCCCGCACCCAAAACGCCGTGTAAGTGTCCTTGCCCGGAGTGATGAGCGCAAACCCGAACGAGTTCGTGATCGGCCACTTCCCCCCGCCGTTCGAGCCTGGGGCAACTGTCGAAGCCGCGAGCACGTCGTGCGTCATGCCCTTCAAAAACTCCATGTCCGCGACCGGCAACCCGGCCGCCTGCGCCGAAACCAGGAAGGCGCCCATCAGCAAGATGAGAAAGACGGACCCAAGGTTGGCCCGCAAGAAGGTTGCGGGCCAACCTTGGGCTGGAGGACGCAATCCCTTTGGGATTGAAGACATATCCCGGAAGACAGGAATACGCACCGGGACGGCGGATAAACTCGCAGCCCCAAAAGGGTCCGGGGCCGCGCCACGGAGGGGAAGTTCATGGGGAGGAAGGGAAATGGGGCCCCTTTTATACTTTGACATACCTTGACATACCTTGACGGGGATACGCCGGGTTTCGCCGAGGGAACGGCCGGCAGCCACTGATTTGGCACGGGGTTCCGGGTTCATGAGGATTTGGGAGGATTAGGAGTAGGATTAAGATTAGGATTAGGAGGGGACCCCCATACCCCCTCCAACGACCTGCAACATGCAACAAACCGCATAAACATTGGTCGAAAGTGAGTTCCAGGGTGCAACACAAGGTGCAACAAGGGTGCAACAGATATAGAATAGCCTATTAACATTGGCTGAAATCGCGGTGGGAGTTGCAACAAGGCTGAATTCATTGGTCGGAATGTGTTTTGATTTGAGGAGAGAAGAGAGGGCGCGATGATTTTCCATTCTTCGTCGGTTACAATGAAATAGTCCTTCCGGTTTCACTTCTCGTTGGCAGCCAAATCTCCCTCCTCCGGAATCAGGATTGCACGGTTGGGATGGGAGTCAAGGAGGACCTGCCAGGCGTTGATCTTTCGTTCATTCACGCTTCATCTTTCCGCCTGAAACTCTCCCTGAAACGCCCGATGGCCATGCGCCGAATAATCCTGCACGGTCACCAATAGACGGCCATCGGCGAGGACCAAGACTCCCGGTGCATAAGTATGATGTGTTCCGGCGAAGATGGTCTGCGCCGGGGAGGTCCACGATGTGCCCTCATCCAGACTCACAATGCACTTCACATCGGTGTTCAGCGACCACGCCGGCGTGCCGGGTTTGGTCAGCGTGGGAAAATTGTCGTCCGTGGCAAAAACACAAATCAACGCACCGCTTTCCATCCGCGCAATGGCAGGCGACACGGCCAGATGCTCCGGATGTTCCGTTTGAAACACAATGTCCCGCTCGCGCTCCCGCCAACCCCACGTCTTCCCGCCATCATCGCTCGTCACCATCCGCAGGCAATTGGCATGCGGCTTGGGGGTCAGCACACTCTCAAACACGCACAGGAGTTTTCCGGAAGGCAATTCCGCCACGCCCGGCATCCCGTCGCGCGACAGGTGCGCGGGGTCGTGGGCGCGGGCCACGGTGACAGGATTTACCCAACTTTTGGCAGCCTCGTCCCATGTCTTCATCGTGATCCATTGATGGCGGCTGAAGCCTTCGCGGTGCGGGGTATCCTCGTCGTCGAAGTAACATTGGATTGTCCCGTCGTGCTTGCGCAGAAGGAAGCTGGACCACAGGCCGCGCAAGGCCTTGGGCTCGTCAGTAACATTTCGCTTCGATTCGGCCACCAAGGAATGGGGCGACCATGTTTGGCCGGCATCATGGCTCACGGCAATTCGGATGGTGTAGTGCCTGTCACCGGCGGGGTCCTCGCGGAGAGAATTGTCGCGGTAGCTGTACCAAATGCTGCCATCCGGCAACGCCAGCAGATCGCCGTCGCCCAAGTCCCGAGCGCCCCGAGCGGGCACGATCACGGGCAGAGTTTCCCAATTGGTTCCGCCGTTTCCACTGCGAGAGCATACCACCTCCGATTCGTCGCCGCGCCAGCGGGTCCGGGTCGCCAGAATCTCGCCGGAGGCCAGTTGCACCGCGCCTTTTCCGCCGCCGGCGCGGTCGGTCAATTCAGTCCACGAAATCGTCGGGGATTCAGCCGGTGTGAGCCCGCGGTGAAGCTCTCCTTTGGCCGGCCCGGTCGCGCAGGAGAATTGCGCGACGCAACACAACGCCAACAGAGCCAGGCCAGCGCAGTGGCATGATTTAGGGTTCAGTATCAGGAGACGGGCGCGCTCCCACCCTGATACTGCGCATCGCCAAAGCCGAGTATCGGATAAAAGATGAAGCCCAGCAGGCCAAGGCCGACGCCAAAAAGTTCGCTCTTTCCGAAATTCCTGGCCACGGCAAGGCCGACGAGGATTGCCATAATCACATTAACCAGCGGGATGAAGAACAGGATGATCCACCAGAGTGGCTTGCCGGCAATTTCCAGCAGGACGATCCCGTTATAGATGGGGATGATGGCCGCCCATCCGGGTTTGCCTGCCTTGGTAAAGACCTTCCAGAATCCGGCGATGATGGCGATGAAGATTGCGAGGAATATTAATCGGCTCATAGGTCGTTTTTTACTTCAAGGGTTGAACGCAAAATACCGGCAGCGTGCGAAGAGGTTGCAAACTCGGTTTGCGCGGGTTTCACAATGGCAGAAATGGACCCAAACTGCGGGCAGGTCAAGTATTTACGAACCCTGGCGGGTTTGGTGGTGTTATCATGCCGGGCGGTCGGAAGGCAGGGGAAAAGCGAGCTATCTTGGCCGGTAAGTCCGGTGCTGCTGGTATAGCTTTGCCCGCTCCCTGATCTCGGCTGCCAGCGGGGCTTTGCCGGTGGACTGCGCCAGTCCAGCCGCCCGCTCGGCGGCCGCAGCCGCCTCGGGAAAACGTCCCTGTTCGGCCAGGGTCGCGCCGAGGGAATCCCAAGCCGAGATGTCGCGGGGCTCGAGCTTCACGACTTCCTGGAATTGGGCGGCGGCTTCGGGGAATTTCTTTTGCCCGGCCAGCATGGCGCCGAGGTTTTTTCGGGCATCCAGGAAACGCGGATTGGCTTCGACGGCTTTTTGGAAATCCGCGATCGCGCCGGGCAGGTCGCCGCGGCCGGCGAGGGCCACGCCACGATTGTTCAACGCATCCGGATCGCCGGGTTTGAGTTGGAGGACCTGCTGGTATTCGGCGAGGGCTTCGGGTATGCGGCCTTTGCTGCTGAGCGCGAGTGCGCGGTTTTTGTGCGCTTCGACGGAGCGCGGGTCCAGTTTCAGTGCCTGGTCGAAGCTGGCCAGGGCGTCGTCCAACATCCGGGCTTTGGCGAGCAGGACGCCGCAATTCACCCACATGCCGGGCTGGTTGGGGTTGATCTTCAACGCGACCTGGTATTCGGCCATGGCCTCGGCGGGACGACCTTCGCTCTCCAGGAAAGCGCCGAGATTATTGTGCGCCACGGCGTTGTTCCGCGTGACAGCCAGCGCGTGACGGAACAGGCGTTCGGAGTCGTGCCAGTAGGAAACCTGGTCCCACGACCGCGCGCCCAGCGCCACGAGCACCGCCGCCCCGGCGAGCAGCAGCGCGTTACGCACCGGTCCCGAAAGCCGGGCCCGCCCAAGCAAATCCGCCGCGCCCCAGACCAGGGCGATGAAGATCCCGACCAGCGGGATATAGGTGTAACGATCCGCGGAAGCCTGGGTCCCCACCTGCACCAGCCCGATCACTGGCACGAGCGTGCCCAGAAACCAAAGCCAGCCCGTCGCGAGGTAACGTTGCCGCGGCCACCACTTCAAGGCCGCATAGGTCAGCCCCACCAGCAAAGCGAGGCTGAGGAGCACCGTCGGCAGCGGCCACTGTGCGGGCAGCGGATACAGGGCACAGAGGTCGAGCGGCATAAACATGCGGCCCAGGTAGGCAAGGTACGAAACCGGCACGTTCTCCAAACGCAGCCAGAGCGGCACGCCCGTGAAAGATGCCATCGCTCCACCACTGTGTTGCGCGACAAACGTCAGCACGCACGAAATGAGGCACAGCGCGAAAAAGGAGGCTTTCTCCATGACCAGGCTGGCCCACGTCGCGCCCGACTCGCCCGCGGCCGCCACGCGGCGCAAAGGCCAGTAGTCGAACAGCAGCATGACGAACGGCAGCGTTATGACCATGGGCTTGCTTAAAAGCCCGAACGCGAAGAGGGTGAGCGAAATGGTCAGATACATCCGCGCCGCTGATTTTTCGCGATCCGCCGATGGCGGCCCCCCCTGGGCGTATTTGACGTAAGCCAGCAGCGAGAGGAGCGCGAAGAAAGTGCTCAGCACGTCCTTGCGTTCAGCGATCCACGCCACCGATTCCACGTGCAGCGGATGCCAGCCGAAGAGGGCGGCCACAATCGCGGCACGCCATCGCGCGCCGGTCGCGCGCACGAGCAGCAGAAAAAGCAGCACCGTGTTCGCCGTGTGCAGGAGCAGGCTGACCACGTGCGGCCCCGTTGGTCCGGTTCCGAACAGGTTGGTGTCCAGCATGTGCGAATACCACGTGAGCGGATGCCAGTTGCTGGCGTAGCCGGCCTGGAAAGACCAGGCCAACCCGGATGCGGTGATGCCGGAGAGAACGTGCGGATTGCGCGAGAAGTAATCGGGGTCGTCGTAGTTGACGAAGCCGCAATAAACGACCGGCCACAGGAAGATCAGCGTGCCCAGGGCGAGCGCGACGGCGAAGCCCCAGATGGGCAGGCGGGGGGCGGACGGCGGTGGGTTGGCTGGCGAGGGACGATGCGCGGTGGATGGCTTCACGGCCAGCGCAGATTAAAGGCTGAGGGCTGAAGGCTAAAGGCTAAAGAAATGACGAAGCACGAATAGGGGAAAGCTCGAAGCACGAATGTCGAATGACGAAAGAGGCCCGAAACCTGAAGCTCGACTGAGAGCAGGGCGGCGGGAATGCTTTTAGATTTCGGTCATTCGGTTTTCGACATTCGTCATTCGAGCTTCGTCATTTCCCGACGCCCCTACGGCGGGGTGCGGACGCGGTAGAAGCGCGAGCCGGGATTGGTCACGGCATTGCGATCGGCGATCTGCATCGCGGCGCCGCTGCCGATCACACCGTTGGTGAGGGTGTTCCAGACGGTGCTGGCGGGGTTGGTGGACCATTGCACGCGATAGGAAGCCAGCGGCATGGTGTTAAAGCTTAGCAGCAGGTCTTTGTTTGTGCGCTGGATGCCGGTGAAGTTGGGCGTCGCGGTCATGGATTGCTTGATGGCCTGGAGGAGCGGGTCGCGTTTGCCGACGGGCTGGGTGGAGCGGTAGCCTTCGCCGAGCTCCCAGATCATGATGCCGCCAAGGCCGCGATTGCGCGCGTAGCTGACCTTGGACTGGCAGGTGCGCTCGTCGTCGTAGGAGATGAACATGTCGTTGGTCGAGCCGGGATTATCGATGCTCAGGTAGCAGGTCTGCGCGGTGTCGTCCCAATGGTAGCGGTTCGAAGTGTAATACGTGGACATGATCGTCGAGAAGTTGACTTCGCTGTTCGTGGGATCGGTGGCGTAGCTTTGGAGCGGCGCGGTGACGCCGCCGTTCGTGCCGCCCGTCCCGCCGGCCCACATGCAGCCATAGAAAGCGACGCCGATGCCGAGCTTGCTCGCCGGCACGCCCGCGGCGATGAAGTCGTTAACCATGCCTTCGGCTGACGGCACGAGACCTCCAGTACTGGGAAATTTATGGCCGCCGTCGTAGATGGGCGCGTTGTGCCAGGTGATCCAGCCGGGGTAAGCGCCCGACATGCTGTAGGTCATGAGGTTAATTTGGTCGAACTGCGTGTGGATGCGGCCGAACCAGGTCTCCTGCTGCGCGGTGGCGACGGTGAGGAGCCGGGGCGGGTTGAAGCTGTTGAGGTTGGTGCGGAGTTGCTTGATGAAATTGGTGTATTGGTTCGCTTCAGAGGAGAGGAGTGGCTCCCAATCAATGTCTATACCATCGTAGTTGTACGTGGACATGAAGTTCACGAGGTTCGTTACGAAAAGACCGCGATTCTGATTGGTGGTCGCCCCACGAAAGCCGCCGGCCCCACTCCCGGCCACGGAAATCAGGATTTTTTTGCCCGCGGCATGGGTTTTGGCGACCAGATTCGTGATGTAAGCGGTGGTGAGACTGTTGGCCAGGCTGACGGTGGCGTTGCTGTTGGGAGCGAGGTTGAATTGGATGATGTGGGTCAACGCGCCGAAATCCACGTTGGTGGGGTTCATGGCGCCCTGCCGGTAGCCGGGATAGTAGCCGGTGCTCCAAAGGCCGGCGGCAGAGCAGCGGCTGGCGGGCAGAACTCCGGTCAAAAACAGCAACAGCGCCAGCAGCGGGCGACCCACAGAACCTGAAAAACGCACAGAGGGTATGGTATCACAGGTTGGACGCGTGGTCGAGAGTGGCAGAAAATGACGAAGCACGAATGACGAATGTCGAAGGAAATCCGAATGACCCAAATCCGAAATCAGCGTCCATTGCGCTTTTGGCTTTCGAGCTTCGGGCTGCTTTCGTCATTCGTCATTCGTGCTTCGTCATTTCCTTAGCTTTTAGCCGCCTGCCTCGCACCTGGCCCCCAAGCCTCAACTTTTAACGCTTGACCCCTTCCCTTCGATAAACCTCCTTTTCAGCCGGCGAAACTTTGGTTAAGGTACCCGGGCTATGACACTCGATGACTTTTTGCTGGAGGCGGAAGAGAAGATGAGCAAGACCGAGCAGGTCGTGATCAACGAGTTCGCCAGCGTGCGGACCGGCAAGGCCTCGCCAGCCATCGTGGAAAACATCATGGTCGAGGTCTATGGGGCCCAGATGCGGATCCGCGAACTGGCGGGGATCACCGCTCCCGAAGCGCGCACGCTCGCGATCCAACCGTGGGACATGGCTTCGTTGCAGCCCATCGAGAAGGCGATCCAGAAGAGCAATCTTGGCCTGACGCCGGCCGTGCAGGGAAAACTGATCCGCATTTTCTTTCCCGAGCTGAGCGGGGAACGCCGCCAGGAATTCGTGAAGATTGTCCGCAAGATGGCCGAGGACGCGCGCGTGGCCATCCGGCATGTCCGCCGCGACGGCATGGATCAACTCAAGAAGCACGCCCACGACAGCGGCACCACCGAGGACGAGGTGGAGCACGCGGAAAAGGAATTGCAAAAGCTGACCGACGACTACATCGCCAAGGTGGATGGCCACCTGGCGCATAAGGAAAAGGAAATTACGACGGTGTAGGAACCGGGTTGAGGGTTGAAAGTTGAGAGTTAAGGCCCTCGGGGTGGGTAGTTTAAGGCGGGTTCTTCCCGGGTTTTTCCAAGGGCTGACCAAAGACGTGCTCTGGCATCCTTTTCGGATGCATGGCAATCGTATCCTTGCTCCGGTGGTCGTTCCTCGCCGAGCCTCAGAACGACACACCGGCTAATTTCTGTCATGCCTTCGGCATGAGAGGGGCGAATCAGGGCGCATCTGTGCGGAAGGGAGAGGCCGGGAGGTCGTCTTTGTTGAAGAGGTTCACCACGGGTGAGTTCGTCCAGCCGTAACGCACCGCTTTGGGCGCTTTCACTTCGGGGCAAGTCACGATCACGTTGTCACCCTCGATTTTCGCGGTGGCAGGATGGAACGTATTATCCGCGCCCGCCATGGTGAAGCCGGTCAAGTCGCCGTCCTTGGCGGTCAAGCCGCGGCCCAGGTGGGTGAAGCTCAAAACCGCCTTGGAACCGTCCACTTTCATGGATTCATACACCGGACCGGAGTATTCCCGCTTTTCGTCATAGGCGAGCGCCCGCGCGGCCAGCGCCAGGCGCGCGCCGACGGGTTCCTTGCGCTTGGGATGGATGTCGTTGGCTTCGCCGACGTCGGCGGTGACAATCATCGCGGTGCGGGGCACATTCTGCCAGGTGTAGAGTTGGGCCTCGCGAATCTCCGGGCTCATGCGATCCATTGGCGCGATTTGCACGAAGAGGAAGGGAAATTCACCCTGGTTCCAGACCGCGCGCCAATTGCGGATCATGGTCGGGAACAGCGTGCGGTATTCCTGCGCGCGTCCGGAATTCCCCTCGCCCTGGTACCAAATCGCACCGGCGATCGCATAGGGCTGCAGCGGCACGATCATGCCGTTATACAAACAAGCGGGACGCCGCGGGCTGGTGGCGGGATCACGCTCCTCGGCCGGGGCTTTGGCCACGGACTTGCCTTCCGCTTTCGCTTTCTTCGCCGCCTCGGCGGCCTGCTTGCGCCTGGCCGCCGCGCCTTCCGTCTTATATTCCTTCTCCGCCTCCGCCTGCCGGTCGAGGATGGGCTTCAGTTCGGCGACACTTTCCAGGTTCGTCCGCGCGGTCCACGCTTCGGCGGGCGTGCCGCCGACGGCGGATTCGATCAGACCGACCGGTACTTTCAGCGCCTTCCGTAAATCGCGGCCGAAGAAATAGGCCACGGCCGAAAATCCCTTCGCGCTCTCGGGGGTGGACTCGCTCCATTTGCCCTTGGTGTTCGTCAGCGGCACATCACTGGGCGCGGAGGGGACTTTGAAGAGCCGCAATTCGCTGTCGCCGGCCGCGGCGATGGCTTCCTTGGCATTGGCAGCGCGATCGAGCGTGAAGCCCATGTTCGACTGGCCGCTGCACAACCAGACTTCGCCGACGAGCACGTTTTTGATGGTGATCGTGTTGTCGCCGGCGATCGTCATTGTAAACGGGCCGCCTTCCTTGAGCGGCGCAAGATCCACCCGCCACTTCCCCTGGTGCGCGACCGTGTTGACTTTCTGATCGCCGAACGTCACGGTGATCTTTTCATTTTCGCCGGCTTCGCCCCACACGGGAACGGCCCGGCCACGTTGCAGGACCATGCCGTCGGAGAAAAGTGAATTGGGTTTGACCTCGGCGCGGGCCGTGGCGGCGGCGATGGCGCAGAAAAGCGATACGAGGGAGAGGCGAAGAAGCAGCGAGTTCATGGGGAAGCAAACTGCCGGATGACACCGCGGGATACCAGTCAAAATGCGTTAAAGCGCGCAGCAACAAGGGCCCGCCCGCGAACCGGAGGGGCCCACCAAGCAAAAAGGCGCGAGAAACTCGCGCCTTTTCACGTCGGTTATTGGAAAGTGTTTTAGCGTCGGCGGAACAACCGGGCGAAGGCGAATACGCCCAAACCACCCAGTAGGAACAGGGTTGCCGAACTCGGTTCGGGAATGACATTGGCCTCCATGCGGGCGCCAAAATCCATCGTGACCACGTTCGTTTTGAGCACCCAACCGGAAATGGTGTTTTCCCAGTAATCGGGATAATCACCACCGATATTGGGCGGCGCATAGAGATCCACACCCACGGAATCGTTGGCGGTCATGCCTTGGAACTGCACCGTCCAAGTCATCTCGTCTCCGGGCACGCCGGACAACGGCATCAACAGGCCGCCGTAAGGAAAATCAGTTCCCTGCAAGAAAACCAAAGTGCTGCGATCCGTCGGGTCCAGGGAAAACCAGCCGCTATCATAGAACTGGGTGCCGGGCGTCGCATACCCGTTGAAAGGCGTGCCGTCGTTCAAATAGAAACGCACCCGGGCTTGCACGGATCCGTCGAACGAGGGGCCTCCCGGACTCAGGGCGTTGACGCCCCAATACTCAAAGCGGAAATCCGTAAGATAGCGCGCGGTGCCGTCGAGTACAATCTGATCGCCCACTTCGGTCGTGCCCGGGTTAAAACGAGCAACGAGGTCGTTGGTGGAATTGTCGAAGATGATTTGATCGCTGGCTGCGGCGACGGGGAGGGCTGCTCCGAGGAGCGTCAGCGCAGCCAGGAAACCCAGTTTATGGGAAACCTGTTTAGAGAGCCATTTACACTGCACCATAGTTCTCGGATTCTTTCGTGCCATATTAGTACCTATTCGTCCGGTGTCAATACCTTTTTGTCACTATTCTGTCCGAAGTGGCCCCGGTAACATTGACCGTTCAAATCCGCACAAAGCGCCGGTTTAAGTTTGACCTGCCACGACAGAGGGAATTTACTCATTCTGGTCTAGTATTATGCGCAAAAGCGTCTTTATCGCGGGGGTTTTGCTGGTTTTGTTGGCGGCGGGCTTCTGGTTTGTGGGCCGGCCGGCCTATCGCAAGCATCGCGAAACGGTCAGCATGCAAAAGGCGCGTGATTACCTCGCCAAGGGGGACGTGCGCAACGCCAACCTCATGGCGCGCCAGACGCTGCTGGCCAACCCGAACAACCTGGAGGCCTGCCGCATGATCGCGGAAATCGCCGAGGCGCTCCGCCACCCCCTCGCCCTGGATTACCGCCGCCGCGCCGTCGAAATCGAGCCCTCCATCTCGAACAAACTCCAACTTGCCTCCACCGCGCTGCGCGCCCAGGGCCCGCCGTTTCCGCTGGCCACCCAGACGCTGGATGATCTGGCAGACACCGCGCGCAATGATGCCTCCTACCACGTCCTTCGCGGCGAACTGTCACTGAAAATGAAAAAGCCGGCGGTTGCCGAAGAGGAATTCGCCGAAGCCAGCCGCCTCGACCCGACCAATGAACTACACCAGTTGAATCTTGCCGTGCTGCGCCTGCACTCGACCAACGCCGTGCAGGCCGCCCAAGCCAAAGCCACCCTCGAACGCCTGCGCGCGCACCCGCAACTGGGGGCCGTGGCCTTGCGCTGGCTGGTCGCCGAAAGCTTCGGGCAAAAAGACTACGCAGCCGCCACGAGGTTCTCCCAGCTCCTGCTGACCAACAAATACGCCACCCTCGACGACCGGCTGCAGCACCTGACGCTTTTGCGCCAGAACAGCCCGGCCCAGGTCACGGCTTTCCTGGCAGAGACGCAGCGTGGCGCGACGAATTCCGCGGGCGCCGTTTACGGAGTCGCGATTTGGATGATCAATCATAGCCTGGCCCAGGAGACGATGGATTGGCTGGGCAGCCTGCCGGCCAAGGTGCGCGCCGAACAACCGGTGCCGCTCGCGCTGGTGGATGCCTACCAGGCCCGCAAGGACTGGGCGGGGCTCGAAGTATTTCTGCAAAACCAGCAGTGGAACGAGTTGGAATTTCTCCGCCTGGCTTATCTCTCGCAAGCCGCCCTCAAGCAAGGCCAGGAGCAGGCGGCAGACACCCGCTGGCGGCTGGCGTTACAAAAAGCCGAGGACCGGCTGGGCGCGCTCACGGCCCTCCTTAGCATGGCGACGTCGTGGCGGCGCGATCAGGCACGGGAGGAGTTGTTGTGGCAGATCACCCACCGTTACCCGCGGGAACGCTGGGCGCTGAATGAACTGAGCCGCACCTATCAGGTGACGGGGGACACGCGGGCACTCAATCGCGTGTACTCCTCCATGGCCAGTTTCAATCCGAACGACCGCATGGCCGCGAACGACTACGCCGCGACTTCATTGCTCCTGAACATCAACCTCGCCAAAGCCCACCAGGCCGCCAAGGACGGCTATCTCCAGCATCCCGACGATGCAGTGATCGCTTCCACGTACGCGCTTTCTCTGCACCTGCAAAACCGCACGCGGGAAGGGATCGTCATTCTGGAAAAGCTCAAGCCCGCCAGCCTGCAGGATCCGCAAATCGCGCTCTATTACGGAGTTTTGCTGGCAGCCGACGGCCAGACCAACAAGGCCGCCCCCTTTCTTGCCCTCGCGCGCAAAGCCAGGCTGTTGCCCGAGGAAAAAGCCCTGCTCGCCGCCGCCAGCCCCGCGTCCTGACGCGAAATCAAGACGAAGTAGAGAGCGAGGCTGGGCGTTGGAATGGCCGACATTGGTAAATACAGCTCCCTGGACGTCGGCTTGCTTAGGGAGCAGGTGGCCTTTGAATATCTCCAATTGTTCGAGCAGAGCGTGGATGGAACCTCCTATAGGGAATACCCGGTGCCGGCGGAAGTCAAAACTCCAGAGGACGGCCGTTTTGGCGCAGTTAAGGTTCGCGCAATCATGCGCTTAGCTTCAACAATTCCGCCGGCCATCACCTTGCTGCCCAGGCGACAACTTCTAGAGGATTGGGATTTCGACGTCGTGGCGGCCACCATTCCAATTGAAGGCGCAGTAGTCCTCCTCCTTTTCTATTCGCATATTCTTCCGGAGTCTCCGCCGGACCTGGAGCAGCTGTCGCGCGCGGTGAAGGGAAAACGGAATTGAGCCGACGGATGCAAAGCACACATCAACGCATCAATACAAACGTCCTCACAAAAAATAATGGGCATTCGCCACGTCAATGGCATGATGCGCACGAAAGTTGATGAGACTGGTTTCCAAGAAGTTGGTCCGAAGATTTGGCGCGCTGGCGCTCGCGGTCCTGATGCCGCTGTTCCTGGGCGGCAAGAGTTACAGCAGCGGCAGCAGTAAGAGCTATTCGTCGTCTTCGTCGCATAGCTCCTCTTCATCGTCGTCCTCGCGAAGCTCTTCGTCTTCGCCGTCGCGCAGTTCGAGTTCGAGCTCCAGTTCCGGCGGAACACGCTCGTATGGCAGCGGGAGCAGCTCGACGCGGAGTTCGTCGTCGGGCGGCAGCAAAAGCACATTCAGCTCGGGATCGGGTTCGACGAGCAGCCGGAGCAGTTCTGGTTCGAGTTCCAGCCCTGGATCGGGATCGAGTTCCAGCTCCGGCGGCAGTCAAAAGAGTTTTAGTTCCAGCGGCGGAAAGAGCTACTCCTCCGGTTCCACGTGGAGCAGCGATGGGCGGCACAGCTACAGCTCGGGCAAAAGCTACGGCAGCAGCGGCTCCAGCAAGAGTTTTTCCTCGGGAAATAATTCCTACGGTTCATCCTCCCCGTCCTCGTCCGAAAGATTTTCACCCAGCACCCCGGCGGTTTCATCGGGCGGCATGAGCTTCGACAACGCGGCGGCCCAGGCGTCCAAGCAACAATCCAGCCAGCGCGATTTCGCCCGCTTCAAGGAATCCCCGTCATCGTCGCCGGCACCGCCTCCGCTTCCGGCAACCTCTTCGACCCGGCCGCCCTCCGCAAAATCAGCTTCCCCGGCATCGGCGGTTTCGCCAGGCGGGATGAGCTTCGACAACGCGGCGGCGCAGGCGTCCAAGCAGGAGGCCAGCCAGCGGGACTTCGCGCGGTATAATGAATCGCAAAAGCCGCCCGTCGCGCCACCTCCCATCCCCGCTGCGAGGTCGTCCCCGCCCTTGTCGACGACGACCACCACGCGCTACACGTATCACGAACCGGTTTACATCCCGACGCAGGTGGTGATTTCAACGCGGCCGACGCGGTTTTATTCGACCTTCAATCCCTACGTTTCGCGGCCGGTCGTGATTTACCACGACCCCTACAACAGCTTCTTCTGGTGGTGGCTGCTGGACCGCACGCTCGATGACCGCGCGTATTGGACTTATCACCATCAGTACGACATGGACCCCGCCCGTTACCAGGCGCTGGTGGCCAACGACCAGCAGCTCGCGGATCGCGTTTCACAATTGGAAGCGCAGCAGGTGCCGCGCGATCCGACCTACACACCGGCGGGCATGGACCGTGATCTCATGTATTCGGACGAGCATATCGCGCAGGTGTACCACAACCGGCCAACGCATTCCGGCCAGGTGGCGTTCTGGGTCCTGGGCGTGCCGGTGGCGATTGGCTTCACCGGCTTCTTCATCTGGCTCATCTGGTTTAAACGCTGGCAGACTGCAACCTGATCAAAACTCTATGCAACTAAACCTCCCCGACTACTTCCTCACGGACATCGTCGTGACGTTCGGCTTTGGCCTGCTCGCGATCTTCCTGATCGTGCTCGGCTACGTCATCTTCGATAAACTTACGCCCAAGCTGGATTTCAGCCTCGAACTGAGCAAAGGCAACAACGCCCTCGCGATCGTCGTCGGCAGTTTCATCCTGGGCCTGTGCTACGTCGTGGCGCGGGTGGTGTCCTCGATACTGGGCGCGTAGCCGCAATTCCCGCGCGCCCGACCTCCGACCCGTTATGGACCCCAAGAAACCCGGCAAGACCCTTTGGGAAATGCTGTGCGAACGCCTGCGCCACTCCGGCGGCAACGGCTCCGGCATCGCCTTTGCCAATCCGCTCGATCTGCGCGTCGGCAGCGCCCAAACCATCTCCTTCGCCAACGGCCCGGAATTCGCCAACCACGACTTCACGGTCACGGAGATCCGCGAGTACACGCGGCACATGGGCGGAAAGGATTTCCAGTTTACCGACTATTTGCTGCACGGCGTGAACACGAAATCGTTCGACGCGAACGCGACGCTGGATCCGAAATTGCGCGCGGTGCCCAACCAAGCCGGCGGCCAGGACACCCTGCTGTTGAAAGTTTACGACGAATTTGCGTTCTCGGAGGACTTTCTGGGCGTCGTGAAGGACGACACCGGCGTCTTTGAAGTGACCGACGATGCCACGGGCGCGAAGGAGACTTTCACCCGCATCAATGAGGTGCGCGATTCGTATCACGCGGCGGTGATGGCCGTCACCGCCACCACGCCGGATGGCAAGGCCGCGCCCGGGAAGGTTAATCCGCTTAAAATCGAGTATTGGGATTACTGGCGGGACGTGGACCTCGGAGGGGGGAAGAAGGCGCGGGAATTCATTTTTGTGGAAATGAACTCGGACACAGGTTGGTTTCAGATTTGGCGGGGGCGGGAATTTTTCTCTTAATCCTGATCTTGATCGTAATCCCAATCCTCCTCCGCTCTCACGGTGAAAAGACGAAGGCCGCCGGGTTCAAACCCCGGCGGCCTTCGATCCGTAGTAGCGGTCCGCGACCGCAAATTCTTCGGGCTGACGCCCGTGCTTAGTGACAGCCGCAGCCGCCACCACCGCCGCCGCTTCCGCTGCCGCAGCAACCACCACCGCCGAGTTCGTCTTCGGACGGCACGCGGCCCAACTCAAGGGTTTTGCCGACGTACTTCTTGATGGTCTTCTGGATGTCGTTGAGCTGTTCCTGGGCTTCCAGGTAATTGCGCGCGACCGGATTGCGCAGGAGCGTATCGCGGTGCTGTTCGAAATCAGCGATTTCCTCGCCGGTCAGCGGCAGGCCCTGGTGCTGCTTTTCGTGGAGGGCGTTGCCCTTGTCCACGAGGGATTCATACTGGCTCTTGAGCTTGTCATCGGCCATGAAGGCGTCGATGCGCTGGCGCAGGTCCTGGGTTTCCGGCTGGTCCAGGATGGCCTGGCACAACTCGACGGTTTTCCGCATGATCGCGGTCTGTTCGATCGTAGTTTCCATATTTAAATCTCCGGCAGCGGGAATAATTACACCTAATTCTCAAGTGAACTGTGAGCCGCAGCCACGCCATAATACATCACACGAAGGCCCCAAAGGCAAATTCTATTTGCCGGGCGGTAATTGGTCAGGCAGGTCTGACCAATCCTCCGGCCTGACCATTATGCGCCGGGACAAGGGGCGCTGCTGAAGCTCGATTAGTGCAAGGCTTGGATTGCTTCCTGCGCGGCGCGGAGGGCGGGGCCGGGAAGCAAGCCGAGCACCAGCATGCCCGCGAGACAGAGACAAAGGGCGATGCGGCTGGAGCAGGAGATTTGGATGGGCGTGAGGTCCGGGGCATCTTCAGACCAGTAGATGGCGCGGATGACCCCGAAGTAGAAATAAAGGGAGACGACCACACCCGCGATGGCGACGAAACTAAGCGCATAGAAACCGCACATGGCCGGGGCGGAGACCAGGGCGGCTTTGAAGAGCAGGAATTTGCCAAAGAAACCCGCGAGCGGCGGGATGCCGGCGAGCGACACGATGGCCAGGGTGAGCGTCGCCGCGAGGAAGGGCGAGCGCTTGTGCAGTCCGGCGAGGGCGGAGATGTCATCGGTGTCGGCATTGCGCAGGGCTAGGCAGATGACAGCGAACGCACCAAGGACGGTGAACAGGTAACCGGCGAGGTAGTAAAGCACCGCGGTGCCGCCCGGGCTGACGCCTAGTTTTTCGCCACCGAGGCCGGCGGCCATAGCGGCCACGCCGATCAGGATGTAGCCGGCGTGGGCGATGCTGGAGTAGCCGAGGAGGCGTTTGAGGTTGGTCACCCGAATCGCACAGAGATTGCCGTAAATGATCGAAGCGCCGGAAAGGACCATGAGCAGCTTGGGCAAATGGACGGTGATGTCGGGCAGCGCCGTGAACAGGAGGCGCAGGAGCAGCGCGAAGCCCGCGGCCTTCGAGCCGACGGCGAGGAAGGCGGTGGTCGGCGCGGGTGCGCCTTGATAGACATCCGGCGCCCAAATCTGGAAGGGAACCGCGGAAATTTTGAAGCCGAGGCCGGCGAGAACCAGCGCGAGGCCGAAGAGCATGATGCGATTCCCAGCCAGGGGGGCGCTGGCGACGGCGAGTTCGTTGAAATTGAGGGTTTTCGACATCCCGAAGATCAAGGCGATGCCGAAAACGGTGCAGCCGGTGGAGAGCGCGCCGATGACGAGGTATTTTACGCCGGCTTCGAGCGAGGCGAGGCGGTTGCGCTGGAAGCTGGTCAGGATGTAGAACGTGACGGTGATGAGTTCGAGGGAGACGAACAGCATCGCGAAGTCATTCGCCGACGCGGCGAACATCATGCCGCTGAGCGCGAAGAGAGTGAGGGCGAAGTATTCGGCCACGCCCGCGCCGAAGCGCTCGGAGTACTCGGCGGACATCAGGAGCACGAGCAAACCGGCGAGCAGGAAGAAGCGCTTGAAGAAAAGCGCCAGACCGTCGAGGACGTACGCGCCGTGGGCGGCGTCGGGTCCGAAAGCATAGCGGACTTCGCCGGGAGCAAGATTCAGCTTCCAGTAACTCAGAATGAGAATGACACCCAGACCGGCCGCGCCGATCAACCCGAGGCAGCGGCGGGAGCCGGCGGGAAGAAAGAGGTCCGCCAGCAACACGCCCAGGGCGAGCGCGATGACGAGATATTCGTGAGTGGGGAGGAGGGCGTTCATCGCAATGACGAAGCACGAATGACGAAATCCGAAGGAAGCTCGAATGACGAATGATCGAATGGTGAGTCTGACGCGCGGACAACGACGGAGGCGCTGGCCGTGGGCGATCTCAGAACATTCTCGGCAACCGAGGGAGTGATCTTTTGGGTGAGCAAGCCAGGGAAACAGCCGAAGATCACCAGGCAGGCGAGGAGAGTAAGGATTGGGAGTTTGCGCCAGAGGCTGGTTTTTTCGGGAGTGAAACGGATGGTTTCCGGCAGCGGACCTTGGAGGACGGACCGGACGGCACGCAACATGTAAACCGCGCCGATGATCAGCGCGCCCCAGGCTGCGAGGACGGTAAAGGCGGGGAGATCCTTCCAAGCGCCGAAGAGGACGGCGACTTCACCGATGAAATTCGCAAAGCCCGGCAGGCCGCAACCCGCGAAGGCCGCGACCATCAGCGCGCCGCCAACAAAGGGGAGGCGACGCAGCAGACCACCCATCTGGCTCATCTCGAACGTGCCGGCACGATCGCCGATCAAGCCGGTGAGCGCGAAAGTCAACGCCGCAAGGAAGCCGTGGGCGATCATGACCACCACGGCGCCGGTGATGCCGATGAGATTGAAGGCGGCGATGCCGAGGAACACGAAGCCCATGTGCGCGATGCTGGAGTAGGCGGCAAGGCGTTTGAGATCGGTCTGGCGCATGGCGACCCAGCCGCAATAGATAAGGTTGCCGAGACAGAGCCAGGCGATGAACCGCGCCCATTCGTGGGCGGCATCGGGGAGCAGCGGAAGCGCGATGCGGATGAGGCCGTAGAGGCCGAATTTTTTCAGCGCGCCCGCATGGAGCATTGCCGTGGAGGTTGGCGCGTAAGCGTAGCCCGCAGGCGCCCAGGTGTGGAAAGGCCAGAGAGAAACCAGGATGCCGAAGCCAAAGAGCAGCAGAGGGAAGATGAAATGTTGCGAGCCACCGGAGAGAGGCTTTTCGGCCAGATATTTGGTCAGGTCTGCGATATCGAAGCTGTTCGCGCCCGCCTGCACATACAACGCGATCAGGCCGATGAGGGCGATGAGCGCGCCGAGGCTGAGGTAGAGGGTGATATTGAAAGCGGTGTAAACACGGTTATCGCCCCGGCCCCAAACGCCGATCATGATGAACGTGGGGACGAGCGCGAGTTCGTGAAAAAAATAGAAGAGGAAAAGATCGAGCGACGCAAACGCTCCAAGGACGCCGCCAGCCATCAGGAGCAGGAGAATGTAGAATTCCTTTTCGCGGCGGCGGATTTCCCAACCGGCGCACGCGGCGGCCAGCGCAACGATGGCGGCCATGAGGACGAGGCCGACGTTGATGCCGTCCACCCCGACGTGATAACTGAGGCCGAGGGAGGCGACCCAGGGATTGCGCTGTTCGAATTGATACCCCGGCGCTCCCGCGTGGAAGCCGCAAAACATGACGACCGCCAGCAAGGCGGAACCGAGCGTCGCGAATATCGCCGCCCCCTGCATGACCACGCTGTAGGTGCGCGGCACAAACGCGAGCACCAGGGCGGTGAGCAAAGGCAGGAAAATGATGGCGGTGAGGATGGACATGCGCGGTTATTTCAGGAGCAGGAGCAGAACCGCGGCGATGCCCAGCGCGAACAAAAAGGCGTAGGTCTGGAGATTACCGGTTTGCATCACGCGCAGGAGCAGGCCGGTGAGTTCCGTGGTGCCGTGAATGCCGCGCACAACGAAACCCGAGATGATCCAGCGTTCGAAGAAGTTCGCGGCGCACGCAAGGCAGTCGTGCAGGCGGATGAACGTGGCCTCGTAAATCTCGTCGAAATAGAAGCGATTGCGCATCAGGCGCGAGACCACGCCGAGACGGGCAGGCAAGGGATCGGCGGCAGCGCGGAAGTATGTCGCATACGCAATCCAGATGCCCACCGCGGCGACGCCGATGCCGCCCAGGGAGACTAGCGGAGTGGTGACAAATGGATGGATCAACTGAGCAGCAATGGAAGGAGCGGAACCTTCGGCGTGTCCCAACGCAGTTTCGTAAAAGTATTCCAGACCGATCGCGCCGCCGATGACGCTCAAGACTGCAAGGATGCGCAGCGGCCAGAGCATGACGGGAGGCGATTCGTGCGCGTGGCGCGCGGAGTCGGAACGATGTGCGCCGAAGAAGACGACGAAGACCAGGCGGAACACGTAAAATGCGGTCAGCCCCGCGACGCCGAGACCAATGGCGAAAAGAGCGTATTGGTGTTGCTCCAGCGCCAGGGCGAGGATGGAGTCCTTGCTATAGAACCCGCTCAGGGGCGGCAAAGCGGAGAGCGCGAGGGAGCCAACGAGGAACGTCCAAAAAGTAACCGGGACCAATTTGCGAAGGCCGCCCATTTTCCAAATGTCCTGCTCGTGGTGCATGGCGACGATGACCGAACCGGCGCCGAGGAACAGCAGTGCCTTGAAGAACGCGTGCGTCGTGAGATGGAACATTCCGGCGTAAGGACCGGCGAGGCCGACGGCCATCACCATATAGCCGAGTTGCGAAAGCGTGGAGTAAGCAAGAATGCGTTTGATGTCGTCCTGCTGAACGGCGATCAGCGCAGCGAGCAGCGCGGTGAAGCCGCCGATCCAGGCGATGACTTCAAGGGCATGCGACCCGGGCAGGCTGATAATGAAAAACACGCGGCAAAGCATGTAAACACCGGCGGCCACCATCGTCGCGGCGTGGATGAGTGCGCTGACGGGCGTGGGGCCCTCCATGGCGTCGGGCAGCCAGACGTGGAGCGGGAACTGCGCGCTTTTGCCGACCGCACCGCAGAAAATGAGCACGCCGGCGAGGGTGGTAAGGCCGCCGAGCAACATGGGCGAAGCTTTGAAAGCGTTTTCGAGCTCGATGAAATTGAGCGAGTGACCGGCGGCCCAGACCATCAGGATGCCGATGATGAAGCCGAGGTCACCGAGGCGGTTGGTGATGAAGGCTTTCTTGGCGGCGTCGGCGGCGGAAGGTTTCTCGAACCAGAAACCAATGAGCAGATAGCTGGCGACGCCAACCAATTCCCAGAAGACAAACATCTGGAGGAAATTCCCGGCGAGCACGATGCCGAGCATTGTGAAGGTAAAGAAACTGAGGCACCCGAAGTAGCGCGCGAAGCCCGGATCGCCGGCAAGGTAACCCCATGAATAAATGTGAACCAGGCTTGCGATGCCCGTGACGATGAGGAGCATCATCAAGCTGAGCGAATCGAGTCGCAGGGTGAAGTCGGCGTGCAAACCGCCGATGGAGAGCCAGGGAACGGACACTTCCGGCGCGGGCTGCCAGTGGGTGACCGCGATGAAAATGATGCTCAGCAGGCACGCGATGATCACCGCACCGGTCGAAAGACCCGCGCTCAGACGCGCGTTGGCGCGCGCCCCAAGCAGGATCACGCCCGCCGCGGCGAGCGGCAGGAACAAGATGATCCAAGGCAGGAAATCGAGTTGCATCAGTTAGAATTTCATGGTCGCCAGGTCCTCTACGTGGGCGGTCTGGCGACGGCGATAAAGCGCGACAATCAAGGCGAGGCCGACGGCAACTTCGGCCGCGGCGACGGTGATGGTGAAAAACACAAAGACCTGGCCGTCCAGGTTGCCGTTGAAGCGGGAGAAGGCGACGAGGGCGAGATTCGCGGCGTTGAGCATCATTTCGAGGCCGAGATAAATGACCAGCAGGTTGCGGCGCATGATGACGCCCAGCAGGCCGAGGGAAAACAGGATGATGCTGACCGCGAGATAATGTTCAAGGTCCACGTTCATTTGGCCTCCTTCCGGCTCAACCAGATGACGCCGATCATCGCAACCAGCAGCAGCAGCGATACGATTTCAAACGGGAGCAAGTACGCGGTGAAGAGGCGCTTGCCGAGCACGGCCGTGCCGCCTTCCAGGGTGAGGGTTTCGGGCACCGGCAATTGCGTGACGGCGCCGAGGCTGAAACCGAAAATCACTACAATCGCGCCGACAGCGATGAGACCGCAAATGATGCCGTAGAGTTTGATGCGGCGCCGTTCCTCGGTGCCGAGGTCCAGCAACATGATGACGAAGAGAAAAAGCACCATGACCGCGCCCGCGTAAACCAGCACCTGCACCGCAGCGAGAAAGAAGGCGTGCAGCATCACAAACAATCCTGCCAGCGAAGCGATGGTCAGCACGAGGAACATCGCGCTGGTGACCGGGTTGCGGCTGAAGGGATTGGCGATGACCATGAACCCGCACACCAGCGTCAGGAACGCGAAAAGATAAAAGAGCACGTCCTGCATGGTTACACGCCCCCCCTGCCCGGGTGCGAAGTCCAGGCTGCTTCGGTTGCAACCCTCATGGTGCGACCCCCTGCTCTTTGGCTTCCTCGGCTTTCTTCGCCCACTTGAGGATCGAATCCTGGTGGATGCCGCCGAGGGAAAGGAGCTTTTCCTTGTCGTAAATCATCTCCGCGCGCGAGGTGCCGGTGAGCGAGAAATCCTGCATGAGGAAAATCGCCTCCTCGGGGCACACTTCCTGGCAGAAGCCGCAGAAGATGCAGCGCAGCATGTTGATCTCGAATTCCTTCGGCATCTTCTCGGCGTTGGGGCGGTCGGCCATCTGGCCGGCGGGACCCGGCGGCACGATATGGATGGCCTTGGGCGGGCAAACAAATTCGCACAACTGGCACGAAACGCATTTCGTGTTGTTGTTCTGATCGCGGACGAGATACGGCGCGCCGCGATAGCCGGGCGGAATGGTTGGACGCTCCTCGGGATACTGGAGCGTGACCTTCTTTTGGAAGAAATGGCGGATGGTGACCTTGAATCCGCCCCACACCGCCGGCAGATACAGGCGCTCCCAGAGATTGAGTTTGCGGCGCTTGACGATCATGCCGGTCCTTTATGCACGGCCCACAGCACCAGGGCGGTGACAATGAGATTGGCGAGCGACAGCGGAATGAAACGCCGCCAACCGAGGTCCATGAGCTGGTCGTAGCGGAACCGCGGCCACATCCATCGCACCCAGATGATCATGAATTCCACGCAGCAAACCTTCGCGAGGAAAATAACAATGTGCAGAATACCAATGCCCCAGTGCTCCACGGACGCCGGTTGGTCCAAGCCCGCGAAAGGCAGCGACCAACCGCCCAGGAACAGCGTGACGAGCATCGCCGAAGCGGCGGTCATCGCGGCGTATTCACCCATGAAGAACAGCGCGAATTTCATCGAGCTGTATTCCACGTTGTAGCCACCGGCCAGTTCCTGTTCGGATTCAGGCAAGTCGAACGGCAACCGGTTGGTTTCCGCGAACATGGCCGCCACGAAAATGAAGAACGCGAGCGGTTGGCGGAAGATGAGCCAATCCCAGAGATGGTGACTCTGCCAGACGACCACGTCGCCGAGATTCAAACTGCCCACGATGATGAAGATCGGCACCACCGACATGCCCATCGCGATTTCGTAGGAAATCATCTGCGCGCTCGAGCGAATGCCGCCGAGGAACGGATACTTGGAATTCGCGGCGTAGCCGGCCAGCACGATGCCGTAAACCCCGAGCGAAACGATGCCGAAGGTATAAAGGATGCCGACGTTCAGATCGGCGATGACCATCTTCTGCTCGCCAATCATCGAGCCGAACGGAATTATCGCCACCGTCAACAGGCTGGGAATCATCACGACCGCCGGCGCGAGCCAGAAGTAGGCCTTGCGCACGTGCGCGGGCGTGAAGTCCTCCTTCAGGAAGGACTTGATGGCGTCCGCCAGCGGCTGCATGAGGCCGAAGGGACCGACACGATTCGGCCCGATGCGGTCCTGGATGAACGCGGAGACCTTGCGCTCAACCCACACCGCGTAGGCGACCATGGTCATCAACACCGCGAAAACCACCAGGATTTTCAGGGCACTGAATAATAAAAAGTTTTCTAACATCAGGAAACTGGTCGCGGCGAATGACGCCGATTATTGGGGGAACACCAGGGTTCCGCCCGCGCTGGACACGCGCGCCGGGATGGGCGCGGCGGACACGGCAGCCTTGGCCATCGCGGCCTTGCGGGCTTCGATCGCCTCATCTCGCAAAGTAACCACTTCCATCTCGACTCCGATGGAGCGCAGCTTCTCGGGCACTTTCGCGTAACCGCGTTCCACGTAACGAATGCCGCCGATCTCGCTGACGCCTTCCGCGACCATGGCGGCGATCAAATAGGCAAAGCCGGCGCGCAGGTCGGGAATCTCGATGGAGCGGCCGTGCAAGGCCGTCGCGCCGCGCACGATGCAACTATGCAAATGATCCCGGTGCGCGAAGCGACAGGCTTTCTGGCCGAGGCAGGCGGACGCAAGGTCAATGGCGGCGCCCATTTGCTTGAGCGTGTTCGCGTAGCCAAAGCGGGTTTCGTAAACCGTCTCGTGGATGACCGAAATACCGGAACATTGTGTGAGCAACACGACGAACGGCTGTTGCCAGTCGGTGACGAAACCGGGATGCACGTCGGTCTCGACATGGGTCGCGCGCAATTCGTCGGCCGCGCGGAAAAACGTGATGGAATCGCGCTCGACGGAGAAACCGCCACCGACCTTGCGGATTTCGTTGAGAAAAGGGATGAGATGTTCCTGCTGGGCGTTGACGACTTTGATGCGCCCGCCGCACGCCACCGCCGCGGCGCCGAAAGAAGCGGCCTCGATGCGATCGGTAAGCGTATGGTGCGTCGCGCCGTTGAGATGCGAGACGCCTTCGATGATGATGCGGCGATCCACGTCCACGCGGATGAGCGCGCCCATTTTCTGGAGGAGCAAAATCGTATCAATGATCTCGGGCTCGACGGCGGCGTTCTGGATGACGGTCGTACCCTTGGCGAGCGTCGCGGCGATGATGATATTCTCGGTCGCACCGACACTGGGATAGGGAAGCTGGATCGTGCGACCCTGAAGGCCGGTGGTCTGGGCAACGTAAGCTTCGCCACTGTATTTGATTTCCGCGCCCATGGATTCGAGGGCGGCAACGTGAAAATCCACCGGCCGCGCGCCGATGCGGCAACCGCCCACGACAGGCACTTTCACCTGCCGGACGCGGTGGAGCAGTGGCGCGAGCAGCAAAATGGGAATGCGATTGTAGCCGGAATAGCGCTCGCCGATCGTGGGATTCGTAATAGCCGGCGTCTGAACCTTCAGCGTGCGTTCGTCAAGCCATTCGGCCTGCGTGCCGACTTCGGAAAGCATGTCGAGGACGGCCTCGATCTCGGTGATGCGCGGGACGTTGGTGAAGATGCAGGGCTCGGCGGTAAGCAGCGAGGCCACGAGCTGTTTGCTCATGGCGTTTTTCGCGCCGCCGACGCAGATCTCGCCGTTCAGCGGATGCCCGCCTTCGATGCGATATACTTTTTCCTCTGACATGCTCAGTATCAAGATTTAGCCGACTGATTACGCGCGACCCCTGGCCGCGCAGTGGCCCGACCGGGCGCTTATTTGACCAGCGGAGTATAATCGGATGCACCCCGGGCAGTCACGCCCGAGTTGCCGATCTCCGCCCACGTCAATCCCGCAAAGCCGGGCACCTCGGCGGCCATCTGGTTAAAGAGGCCTTCGAGGGTGTTAAAGGTCGCCTGCCCGCCGAGATTGCGAACCAGCTCGAGGAGGAATTCCCACTCCGGCCGGGCGTCGCCGGAGGGCTCGATGGCTTTCATGAACTTTTGGACGCGACCACGAAAATTGGTAAAAGTCCCGCGCTTTTCCACATGAGCGCAGCCGGGCAGCAGGTAATGCGCGCGGCGCGTCGTTTCGTTCGGGAGAATATCGCTGACGACGAGCGTCTCCAGCTTCGCCAAAAGATCGGCGCCGATGCCGTGTTTGGTGACGTCTTCGCCAAAAACGATCAGCGTCTTGACGCTGCCCTGGCGAATGGCGTCGGCGACTTTGGACAGCTTGGAGCCCATGGGCTCGGCGGAAACGCCCGTCCAGCGCGCGCCGGCGGAATTCGGATTGCGGTCTGCATTCAGCAACAGTTTGTCACCTTCCGCAATGCGCGGGACTGAATCGGTCATCGCACCAAACTGCCTGGCCAGTCTGGAAATAAGATAAAGCTCCTCATTGGTCTGCCGCGCGGAAGCGACAATAGCCACCGATCCCGGCGCCGCCTGCTTAAGCTTGGATGCGAGGTCGGCGAGCACATCCGACCAGGAAGATTGCGAGTCGGGGGACTGCAATTTACGCAACCGGTTTTCGCTGTTGATCCATTTATAATTCAGCCGGCCGTAATCACACATCCACGAGGCATTGACGGCGTCGTTTTCGCGCGGCTCGTAGCGATAGACCTTCTCCTGCCGCGAACCAATCACGATATTGCAACCCGTGGCGCAACTGGTGCAGACGCTCGGCGTTTCCTTCAGGAACCACACGCGCATCTGGAACCGAAAATCCTTCGACGTCAGCGCGCCCACCGGACAAATGTCCACGGTGTTCAGCGTGTAATTGTTGTCGAACACTTTGCCCGGGTAAGCGGTGATGAAATTATGGCTGCCGCGGCTCGCGATGCCGAGCGCGTCGTCGCCCACAATGTCCTTCGTAAACCGGACGCAGCGCGTGCACAGGATGCAGCGCTCGTCATCGAGCACGATGCGCGGTCCGAGGTCGACGCGCTTGGGCTTGTGAACCTTTTCTTCCGCGAAGCGGCTCTGCGAACGGCCGTAATCCACCGAGTATTCCTGCAGCTTGCATTCGCCTGCCTGGTCGCAAATCGGGCAATCCAGCGGATGATTGATCAGCAGGAATTCCAGCACGCCTTCGCGCATGGCTTTCACGCCGGGCGTCTGGGTGTAGATCTCCATGCCGGGCGAAATCGGCGTCGCGCAGGCAATCGCCGGACGCGGAGACTTCGCGATCTTGGGCGTGCCGTCGGGATTGAAAATCGGTTTGCGATCCGGGCCCAGCGCCGGCGTGCCGAATTCCACGAGGCACATGCGGCAATTGCCCGCCACCGGCAGCCGCGGATGATAGCAATAGTGCGGCACGTCCACCTTCACCAGCGAGCACGCCTGGATCATCGTGGTCGGCGTGGGCTTGCCGGAGATCGGGTCCGGCATGGTCTTCGGCACGTCAATCTCGCGGCCGTCCACCTTGACCTTGATGGTCTCGACGGCGGGCGGCGCGGGCTTGGTTTCGGTGGTGGTGGCGGTTGACATCGTGGTGGATATCAGGCGCGATGCGCTTCGGTGGGTTGGGCCTGGGCGCGTTTTTCCTCGTCGGCGGCACCCCGCGCGACGAATTCGTCTTTGAATTTGCCGACGAAACTCTGCACCGGCCAGGAGCAGGCTTCGCCAAAGGCGCAGATGGTGCGGCCTCCGGGAATGTTGTCGGCGATGCGCAGCAGATAATCCGCGTCCTGCTTGCGGCCCTCGCCGTTCGCGAGGCGATGCAGCGCCTTGGACATCCACAGCGAGCCTTCGCGGCAGGGCGTGCATTGGCCGCAGCTTTCGTGCGCGTAAAATTCCGAGATGTTCGCCAGCGCGCCGACGATGTCCACCGAGTCGTCCAGCACAATGATCGCGCTGGAGCCGGACATACTGCCGGCGGCAATCAGGGAATCAAAATCATACGGCAGATCGAGCATGTCCAATTCCTGCTCGACGTCCTTGCCATCCGGGCCGCGCCGTTTGATTTTGAAGCGTTCACCGGCTTTGAAAACCTTCGCCGAGGAGCCGCCGGGAATGACGGCCTTGAGTTGCCGCCCATCGCGCAGTCCACCGCCAAAAATCGGATCGTAGATCAGTTCGCGGATGGTGGCCTTGCCGACTTCAATCTCATAGTAGCCCGGCCGCTTGACCTGGCCGCTGAGGCTGACGATGCGCGTGCCGGTATTGTTCGGAGTGCCGAGTTTGGCGTATTCCGCAGCGCCCATCGCCATAATGTGTCTTACCGAGCACAACGTCTCCACGTTGTTCACGATCGTGGGGCACATGTAGAGGCCGAGCACTGCCGGGAAATACGGCGGCTTGATGCGCGGATACGGACGCTTCCCTTCGAGCGATTCGATCAAACCCGTCTCTTCGCCACAGATGTAAGCGCCGGCACCGCGATGGACGTGAATCTCCAAATCGTAGCCGCTGCCGAGGATATTCTTGCCGAGAAAATTCTTCGCCCGCGCTTCCTTCAACGCCTTGTTCAACAGACGCGCGCCATCGGGCATTTCGCCGCGGATATAGATATAGGCGAGGTGCACGTCGTTCGCGAAGCACGCGATCGTCATGCCCTCGATCAACTGATGCGGGTCCTTGTAAATGATCTGCCGGTCCTTGAATGTGCCCGGCTCCGATTCGTCCGCGTTGCAGATCAGATAGATCGGCTTCCCGCTCTTGCGATCCACAAACGACCACTTGAGCCCGCAAGAAAACCCCGCGCCCCCGCGCCCACGGAGGCCGGACCGCAGGACCTCATCTCGAATCTGTTCCGGGCCGGTCAGCGTCTTGCCCTGCGCATTGGCCTTCGGCGTCAGCGCCAGCGCCTTTTTAAGCGTTTCGTAGCCGCCGTTGCGAAGATAGCAATCGATGTCCGTGGTGTACCCCGGCTGGTCGGCAAACTTCAGAATTTGGCGGAATTCCTGGGGCATATCAGCGGGTTGACTCCGTTGGCAAAACCTTTACCTTAGTCAGACCGTCCTGCCCGATGGTGTAACGGTAGCACAGCAGACTCTGGATCTGTTTGTCATGGTTCAAATCCATGTCGGGCAGCCAATTTCTTCTCACGAGCACTCTCCCAGAATCGTTTTTGCCTTTTCCTCGGTGACGCCCTGGTGGAAATCATCATTGCACATCATCACCGGCGCCGTGCCGCAACTGGCGAGGCATTCGACGAATTCGACCGTGAACTTCCCGTCCTTCGTCGTCTGCGCGCCGTGCGCGTGCGGATCCAGGCCCAGGTTTTTGCACAGGCCCTCATGCAGCGCGTAGCTGCCGCCCAGCGCGCAGCTCAACGTGCGACACACCTTCAAATGATACCGGCCCACCGGCTTCTGCCGGAACATCGGGTAAAAACTCACCAACTCATAAACATTGATCGGCTGCAGTTCCAGTTTGGCGGCGATCCACTCCACGGCCTGGCGCGAGAGGTAGCCAAAATGTTCCTGGAAAGCATGCAGCACCATCAACGAAGCGCTGCGCTTCTGCGGATAATGCGACACCAGCTCGTCAATCTCCGCCAGCAACGGCGCGGGCACGGCAAAATTTGTCTGCTCAAGCAGCGAATTGGGAATTGGTTGCTCGTAGGGCGTGCTCATCGGTCGCACTCTCCCATCACGAAATCGAACGACCCCAGGATGGCGACCACGTCGCTCACCATGTGACCCGGCAGGATTTTCTGCAAAATGCTCAGATTCACAAACGATGGCGAGCGGATCTTCAACCGGTGCGGCGTGCCGCCACCGAGGCTGTGAATGTAAAAGCCCAGCTCGCCCTTCGGATTTTCGTGCCCGAAATAAATCTCACCCGGCGGCGCGTTCACGCCCTCGGTTACATTGATGAAGTGATGGATCAGCTCTTCCATGCTCTCCATCACCTTGTGCTTGGGCGGCATGACGATCTTGCTATCCGCCACGTTCACGGGCTCGTGGCTCGCATTCTCAAAACCACCCGGAATTTTGTCGAGACACTGGTGAATGATCCGCACGCTCTGCCGCATTTCCTCCATGCGCACGAGATAGCGATCATAGCAATCGCCCGTCTCCGCCACCGGCACTTCAAATTCCAAATCCCCGTAGCACAGATACGGCTGATCCTTCCGCAAATCGTAAGCCACGCCGCTGCCGCGCAGATTCGGGCCCGTGAGCCCATAGTCCATCGCGAGTTCGGCGGAGATGCGGCCGATATCGCGCGTGCGATCCACCCAGATACGATTGCGCGTCAGGAAAGTCTCCGACTCGTCGATGGTGGTGACCACTTCGTTCGCAAACTTCCGCACCGCGTCGCACCATCCGGGCGGTGTATCGCGCGAAACCCCGCCAATGCGCGTGTAACTCGTCGTGAACCGCGCGCCCGTGAGTATCTCGCAGAGGCTGTAAATCTTTTCGCGCTCGGTAAACGTGTGCAAAAACACCGTGATGGCGCCGATATCCATCGCGAACGCGCCCAATCCCAGGAGATGTGAAGAAACCCGCGCCAACTCCGCGCAAATCACGCGAATATACTGGCAGCGCGGCGGCAGTTTTTCCTGAATCCCCAGCAGTTTTTCCACGGCCAGCGCATAAGCGACGTTATTCGCCAGCGGCGCGAGATAATCCAGCCGATCCGTGTACGGGATAAACTGGGTGTAGGTCATGTTCTCGGCGATTTTTTCGTCGCCGCGATGCAAATAACCGATGTCGGGGATCGCCTTCTGGATGATCTCGCCGTCGAGCTCGAGGACGATGCGCAGCACACCATGCGTCGCCGGATGCGACGGCCCCATGTTCAGGACCATCTTCTCGCCATGGACGTCCTGCAGATTGCCCATGTCCGCGGACGCGCTGCGCGTCGCGGGATCGGGCAATTGGATTTCGCGAATATCCTGCATGGCTCAATGTTCCGGCGTGCGCACACGCGGCTCGCGCGCGCCGCTGTCCTTGCCACCCGCGATCGTCACAAAAGGCCCACCTTCGAGCGGCGCCTTGCGGCTAAAGGCAGTTTCCGGCACATCGCTCGGCTTGCCCGCCAGTGGAAAATCCTTCCGCAACGGATGATAGGGATACCCATCCCACATGAGAATGCGCCGCAGATCGGGGTGACCGCGAAAGCGGACGCCCATCATGTCGTAAATCTCACGCTCGTGCCAATCCGCCGTCGCCCACACGCCCACCACCGAGGGCACTTCCGCCTTCTCCTCGCCGACCGAAGTCTTCAGCCGCAAATAACAGCGATGCTTCATACCATACAGGTGGTAAACCAGCGTGAAGCGCGGATCACTGCCGTAATTGTCCAGGCTCGTGATGTCCACGAGAAAGCCAAAACCCTGCTCCTTCTTCGCAAACGTGAATACTTCCACGATGCGCTCTGGATCCCAGATGGTGACGCCCACCTCACCGCGAAATTCCGCGGGTGCGGAGATCAACTCTCCGAACTTTTCGCGTAGTTGGGTGGCGAATTCCTGGGCGTTCACGCTGGCCGATTATCCTTTGGCGGCCAGCGCCGGTCCGGGTTGTTTGAGGGTGCCGAGGGCGGGCTCCCGTTTGACCTTTTCCTGAAGCTTCATCAGCGCATCCAGCAGCGCCTCCGGCCGCGGGGGACATCCGGCCACATATACATCCACCGGCAGGATATTATCCACCCCCTGCAAAACCGCGTAACTACGATACATTCCGCCCGTCGAAGCGCAGGCTCCCATCGCTATAACCCATTTAGGCTCAGCCATTTGGTCATAAATCCGCTTCACCGCCAGCGCCATTTTATAGGTCACCGTGCCGGAAACGATCATGACATCCGATTGTCGTGGTGAAAACCGCATCACCTCGGCCCCGAACCGCGAAATATCGAACCGGCTGGCGCCGGCGGCCATCAATTCGATCGCGCAGCAGGCCAGCCCCATGGGCATGGGCCAAAGCGAGTTCTTCCGGCCCCAATTAACCTGGCCGTCGAGGTGTTTCCCGAACCAGCGCAACACGGCATCCCGGCGGGTGACGATCACATCGCCTTCCACCTTCTGGTTGTAGCCAATTTCCGTGCTGGTTTGCATCAGTTCAGGGACCGCAAAACGGGAAGCCGTTCTGCATGAGTTAACGTAATCACCGAATGCCGCTGAATCAAGGTGATTCCTTCTGCGGCAACCAGACTGGCCCGCGCGATTGAGTGCTTCGGGAATGGCCGCTGGACCACGCAACCCTGACGGTTTAACATCTGGCTGGAATTTCGTTCTGCATTCCACCCTCTATGTCTCTCGAAAGCTTCACGAGGCGAATGACCGATAATGCGCCGGGAAAGTTTTACGTCGGCGACCAATGTCTGGATTGCGATCTCTGCCGGGAACTCGCGCCCGAAAATTTCGCGCGCAACGACGAGGGAGGGTATTCTTATGTGAAGAAGCAGCCTGAAAACCCGGACGAGGAAGCACGCTGCCAGGAAGCGCTTGAGGGCTGCAGTACCGGCACGATCCACAGCGATGGCGAGGATTTTCACTGCGTTGTCCCGAACCATGGCCCAAGCAAGCAATTCAAAAAGAAAAAACGCGGAAAATTATGAACTGGCTCCTCTGGTCCCTGCTATCAGCCCTCTTCGCCGGTCTGACCGCCATCCTCGCTAAAGTCGGAGTCGCCGGCGTCGACTCCAACTTGGCCACCGCGGTACGGACCGCCGTAGTCCTCGTATTTGCGAGCGCGATCGCTTTCGTGACCAGCCGGCCGGCGGCCATCGCCGAGTGGGGAGCGAAGACCTGGACCTTCCTAATATTATCCGGCGTCGCCACGGGTCTTTCCTGGCTATGCTACTTCCGCGCGCTACAACTGGGCGAAGCATCCCGCGTGGCGCCCATAGACAAACTAAGCGTGGTCTTCGTACTCCTGTTCGCCGCCTGCTTTTTGAAAGAGCCGATGACTATGAAAACAATCCTTGGAGGCGGGCTGATTGCGGCGGGCGCGGTTTTGCTGGCAGTGAAGTAAACACGACGCGCAGCAGCGCTTATTAATTACCGGACTTATTTCGACGCATTAAGTAGATTCGCCGCCTGCCAGAGATACAGCGCCGCCGTGCTCCGATGCGGCCGCCAGTTCTTCGCCGCGCGCTCCAGGTAATTCGGATGCGGCAGCCGCTTCATCCCGAACACATGCTGAAAGCCTTTTCGCACACCGAGGTCGCCCACCGGCCACACATCGGGTCGGCCGAGATTGAAGATCAGCAACATCTCCACCGTCCAGCGGCCCACGCCTTTCACGACCGTAAGTCGCTCGACCAGTTCGGCGTCGGTCAACCCATGGCTCTCGCGTAGCGTCGGCACCGTGCCGCGCCGCGTATGCCGGGCCAGGTCCTTGATGTAGGCGGCCTTCCCGCGCGAAAGCCCGGCCTTCCGCATCCGCGCGGTGGACATGCGACTTACTTGCTCCGGCGTCGGGAATTTCTTCCCCGGAAACAGTTTCCGAAACCGCCCCAAGATCGTTTCCGCCGCCTTCCCGCTGAGCTGCTGGTAAATGATGGACTGCACCAGCGACTGAAACGTCGGCCGCCGCCGCGGTTTGTGCGTGATGGGGCCGATCCGCTCGAACAGCTCCGCCCACGCGGCTTCCCTCCGCAAATGGGCGATGCCGGATTCGATCATTCGATCAGATCACTTCAACCAGGACGCGACCTTCTCACCGCGCCAGATTTCCTGCACCGGCTGGCGTTCGCGAACCACCTCCGCCTTCTTGCCGCTCACCAGCACCTCCGCCGCCAGCGAGCGCGTATTGTAATTCGACGCCATCACGAATCCGTAGGCACCCGCGCTCAACAGTCCGAGATAATCGCCTTCGCCGACCTTTGGCAGCGGACGATCCTGCGCAAAGAAATCGCCCGATTCGCAAATCGGCCCGACCACGTCCGAGGAAATCATTCCGCCCGCAATCTTCTGCAACGGCAGAATCTCGTGATACGCCTCGTAAAACGCGGGGCGGATGAGATCGTTCATCGCCGCATCCACGATGACAAAATTCTTCGCACCCGTGCGCTTCACGTATTCCACGCGCGTCAGCAACGCGCCGGAATTGCCGGAGATAAAGCGGCCGGGTTCCATGAGAATGCGCAGGCCCACTTTGCGGAGCCAGGGCATGAGGCGTTCGGCATATTTCTGCGGCGTGAGAATGTCGCGGCCGGCGGAGGATTTCCACCACGCAGCGGCGCCACTGTCCAGCGCCGGGTTGTAAACGATGCCCAACCCGCCGCCGATGCTCAGAAATTCCAGGCCGTATTTCTGCTTCAAGCTCGCCACGAGCGGCAGCACCTTCTTCACCGCTTTCTCGAATGGGTTCACGTCCGTGATCTGCGAGCCAATGTGCATTTGCAGCCCGCGTAGCTTCAGGTTCTTCAACTTGCTCGCGCGCGCATACACGCCCTCGATTTGCTCGAAGGCCACGCCAAATTTATTCTCGTAGGTGCCCGTCGTGATTTTCTTGTGCGTCTTGGCCGACACATTGGGATTCACGCGCACGGCCACCGGCGCGACCTTGCGCAGTCGCGCGGCCACCTTGTTGATGCGCGCCAGCTCCGGCTCGCTCTCCGCGTTGAACGTGTAAACCCCCTGCTTCAGCGCGTAGGCAATCTCCTCGTCGGTCTTGCCCACGCCCGCAAAGGCGCAATTGTGCGCGTCGCCCCCGGCCGCAATCACCCGGCGCAATTCGCCCCCGCTCACAATATCGAAACCCGCGCCTTCATTGGCCAGCGCGCGCAGGACGGATTGGTTCGAATTCGATTTGACCGCGAAGCAGATCAGGTGGTCCACGCCCTTGAGCGCGCGGTCGAGCTGCTGGAAGCGATTGGTGAAAGTGTGCTGGGAATAGACGTAAAGCGGCGTGCCGTATTTGCGGGCCAGCGCCTCAAGTGAAACGCCCTCGCAATACAGTTTGCCACCAACATAACGAAAATCATGCATCCGGACAGGCTACCGACGCCGCCCCGGCGTTTCAAATCGGATTTGGCCCTCTCCATTCGTAGCAGCCAACGTAAGGAGGCTCCATCTATTCGACGTCTCGGGGCATTTCCGAATACCGGAAACTCGCGAAACGCTCTAAGATGGTGTGAAATATTTTGAAGGATTCCGGAACCAGCGGCGTGTATCCGGGTATAGATGAACAAAAACATCAACTTTATGAAAATGCCAAAATGGATCGTTTCGGGATTGTGCGCCGCCGTGATGACAGGGGTGGCACTAGCCCAGCAACCACTTCCGTCCCCACCCCGCCCGCTCCCGCCCATTCCCGCGCCGGCGCCGGAAAAGAAAGGCCTCACCACCTTCGACCTAGATTTCCCCGGCGGCACACCCCGCGATCTGGTCGCCGCCATCCAAAAAGCCATGGGCCGTCCCCTCAACGCCATCGTCCCCGACCAGTTCGCCGATACGAAACTCCCGGCGCTCACCCTGCGCGGCGTGGACGTGAACCAACTCTTCAAGTCGATCGAATTGTCCAGCCGCAAGAACGAAGCGGTCACTTCGGGAAATTACCCCGGGCTCGGCGGCTACCAGAACTACCAAATCCAGACCACCTACTACGGCTTCCGCACCGACGGCCCGATGAACGACGACGCCATCTGGTACTTTTACGTCGAAAAGCCGGCGATGCCGCTGGTCAAGCCCGTGAGCCAAACCGTCTGCAAGTTCTACTCCCTGGCCCCGTATCTTGAGCGCGGCCTTACCGTGGACGATATCACCACCGCCATCAAGACCGGCTGGAAAATGCTCGGCGACACCAGCACGCCCACCATCAGTTTCCATAAGGAGACAAAGCTGTTGATCGCCGTGGGCGAACCGGCGAAGCTGGAGACGATTGACTCGGTGCTTACGGCGCTGAATCCTGGAGTTCCGGCTGGTCCAAAACCAGTTCCGCCCGTCCCGCCAGCCGTAAAGCCCGGCACCGTAAGGTAATGTCCGCCCGCACGCCCGCGACAGCCGCCCTTGAGCCTGGAAGCGCAACTTATCAGCGTCGGTCTTACACCGGTTTCCGAACTGGCGCCCGCGCCACCCGAAGTGGCCGCGCTGACCCGACGCATGGTCGCCGGGGAGGAGACGGCGTATCGCACCTTCCATGAGACTTATGTGCCCAGACTTTCCCGCTACCTCCTCGTCGTGGCTGCGGGAGACGAGGACGCCGCGCTCGAAGCGCTGCAAGCCGCGCTCGTCCGTGTGGTACGCCACATCAAAGTGTTCTCCGACGAAGCCGTCTTTTGGAGCTGGCTCACCGTGCTCGCGCGGACAGCGTTCGCCGATCAAAAGCGCAAGCGTCGCCGCTATTTGGCCTTCCTCGATCGCTTCATGGGTTATGCTCGCGTGCAAACCTCCGCGAATGAACCGGAGGCCGACCGCGCGTTGCTTGGCCTCCTCGATCGGCACGTCGCGCTGTTGCCGTCCGATGAACATCAGCTCCTCGCGGCGAAGTATTCTGAAAAACGCTCCGTCCGCGAAATCGCGGCGGAACTGGACCTCACCGAAAAGGCCGTGGAATCCCGGCTGGGAAGAATTCGCACCAAGCTCAAGACCGCCATCCTGGAGGAATTGAAACGTGAGTGAATTGCCGAAAAATGAATCGCTGCTGAGTGACGTGCTCGGCGAAGGCAAGCTGGCGCGCTCGCGCGAACAGTTGCTCGGTGAAACTTTACGCGCCGTCCGTCAACAACGACGCACCCGTCGCATGACTCGAATCGCGGGAGCGGCGGCGACCCTCGCGGCCGCAGCCTTGCTAGTCGGAAAATTTTACAATCCCAAGCCGAAGCAATCACACGAAACCGCAAAGACCGTAAGCGAAGGCCTCGGTCTCTATACCCTCGCGCCCACAGAGGCATTGCCACAAAAGGAAATCGTCACGAGCGTACCGCTGCCAGCCGGTAGCGTGGCAATTTCCAGCCCATTTCAAATCATGGTGACCGACGCCACCGAGCCCGACTCGGTCCGCGAAATCAACGATCAGGAATTGCTCGCCCTCGCCGGCTCGCGACCGGTCGCACTGGTTCGGCTGGGACCAGGCGCCGCGGAACTGGTCTTCGTGGATGAGCTAAAGAGCGAGTGATTTCGGAGTGCATCTTGAATTTGTTCGTTTTGAATGTTCAAGCACATGGGTGACACTGCCTTTCCTCATCCCGGAGGGATGACATAAAGTAGACGGTCGGTCGTTCCGAGTCTGCGAGGAACGACCACCGGTCACCGAATCCAAAACTCCCTGCATCCGAAAAGGATGCCACCTACAGGCGGTGCGGGCTTGAAGCTTCGTTACCGTCAACGACAGTGCTCAGATAAGCCCCCGGCGCCGGGTGCATCCCGACGCTGTTCTTGAAACGGAGCGCGGCTGTCCTCAGCCGCAGCACGTGCGATTGCACATCCAACGGCCGAATCAGCAAGACCACGCGTCACCTGCCCATTTATCTGCGGCTGGACAGCCGCATATCCGCCTAATTTGACATTCCCGCTTCCCTGATGTAGGTAAAGCCCGCGATAGTTTATGCGCACGTTGTTTTACACGCTTTACATGCCGGCCCGGCGGTTCTCGCCAGGGTCAGGTGGGATTGTGTAATCACGTTTCGCGCGTTGCCTCCCCTCTCCTGAAGCCCTGAGCGTCCCTCGGGGCTTTTTCATTTTCCGCTCGAAACGTGACCGGTCATTGCCGGCCTCACTGCTCGTACGGAGCTCACTGCCGTTTCCATCCGGACACGGCTTCACCGGTAAACCAGCAACATGCAATACATATGAAAACCAACATCCTGAACCCGCGGACCCAACCGCCGGAACGAATACGAAACATCGGCATCGCCGCGCACATCGACGCCGGCAAAACCACGCTGACCGAGCGCCTCCTGCTTTACGCCGGAGCAATCCACCAGGCCGGCAACGTGGACGACGGCAACACCGCCACCGATTTCGATCCCATCGAACAACGCAAAGGCATCACCATCTTTGCGGCCGCGGTATCGTGCACATGGACGCAACGCCCGCTCCCGGGTGCGGCAAGTTTGTATCCAGGTGCGGCGCATCGGCTCAACATCATTGATACTCCCGGCCACGTGGACTTCACGGCTGAAGTAGAGCGCTCGCTGCGCGTGCTGGACGGCGTCATCGCCGTGTTCTGCGCCGTCGGCGGCGTGCAACCGCAGAGCGAAACCGTCTGGCGTCAGGCGAATCGTTACAAAGTGCCGCGCCTCGCGTTCATCAACAAGTTGGACCGCGTGGGCGCTAACTTATCGCGAGTCGTAAGCGAACTCCGCGACCAGTTGGGTGCCAACGCGTGGCCGGTCATTCTGCCCTGGGGCAGCGAAGATCGGTTGCGCGGCCAGCTCGACGTAATCAACGAGCGCGCCTATGCCTTCACTAAAACCGCCGGCTCCGACTTCACCGTTGAAGCCGTGCCGCCCGAACTGCGCGAGCAGGTTTCGGCCGCGCGCGCGGAATTGGTGACGCGCATCGCTGACTTGGACGATGAAGTCGCCGCCTTGTACGTGGCGAACCAACCGGTCCCGGCGAGTGTATTGAAAGCCGCGATACGACGGGCGACGATTGCGAACCGGTTCGTACCGGTGATCGCAGGCAGCGCCTATCAGTTCGTGGGTGTGCAGCCTTTGCTGGATGCCGTGGTGGATTATCTGCCGGGTCCGGCGGAAGCGGCATTAGCCATTGGCCACCTGGGCGAAACCGAGACGATCGTGGAGCCGAAGGATTCTGATCCCGCGGCCGCGCTGATCTTCAAGGTCACGCACGACGAGCAGGGCCGCCGCATGGTGTTCCTGCGGATGTATGCGGGCACTTTGCAGAAAGGTGACCGCGTGCAGAATCCGCGCACCGGCAAGCAGGAACGCATCGGGCGATTGATGCGCGTGTTCGCCGACTGGCGGGAAGACGTGCCCGCCGCGAAACCGGGCGACATCGTCGCTGCCGTGGGACTGGCGGGATTCAGCACGGGCGACACCGCGTGCGCCCCGGAACGGACGCTGCAACTTGAGCGTCCGATATTCCCGGAGCCCGTGGTCAGCATGGCCCTCGAACCGCAAGCAAGCGGCGACCGCGACCGGCTGGCCAACGCCTTGGCCGCGTTGAGCGATGAAGATCCGACGTTCCGGACGTTTACGAATCCGGAGACGGGACAGTCCATCATCGCCGGCATGGGCGAGTTGCATCTTGAAGTGATTCGAGAGCGGCTCGAACGCGACCACGGCGTGGCGGTCATCGCCGGAGCGCCGGCGATTGCGTATCGCGAAACGATCGCCGCGGCAGCCGAGGCCGATCATTTGCTGAAGAAGCAAAATGGTGGCTCCGGCTCGTACGCGCGCGTGATCCTCGCGGTGCGGCCAAACGAACCGGGACGCGGTTTCTCCATCGAGAACCTCATCCGCGGTGCGAGCATCCCCGTGCAGTTCGTGAAAGCGGTTCGCCACGGCATCCAGGACGGATTGTCCGAAGGCGTGCTGGCGGGATATCCGGTCGTGGACGTCCACGTGGACATCCTCGACGGCGCGGCGCACGAGAAGGACTCGAGCGACCTGGCGTTCCGTCAGGCAGCCGCGGCGGCCACGAAGGAAGCGTTGCGCAAAGCGCGGCCGCTGTTGCTGGAGCCCGTGATGCGGGTCGAACTCGACACGCCCGGCGAAGAGCAAGGCGACTTGCTCGGCGACCTCACGCGGCGTCGCGGGAACATCCTCGCCATCGAACCGGGCGAACGGAATGTGATCGTGAACGCCCACGTGCCGCTGTCCGAGCTGTGGGGCTACGCAAATGCGATCCGCAGTTTGAGCCGGGGACGGGCGAGTTACAGCATGACGCCGTCGCATTTCGAGGCGGCGCCGGAGAGCGTGACGGCGAAAGTCGTCAATGGCTCCGGCTGACGAGCATCACAGCCTGGCTGGTTGCAAAACCGGCCAGGCTCTTTTTTTGCCGGGGCCGGACACTACGGGAGCTTTTCCTTGCGGGCAGAAAACTTACGCCAGGGCCTCGACTTCGAGCGACGTCTGGCTATCGCGCCGGCCGCGGGACCGGTTGCCGAGGGCCTGACAGATTCCCCGCTTCGTGGCCAGGATGAATTCGATCAGTTTCTGCGAAGCCGGGCCTTGGAAGTCTCCATCGTCCATCGCCGCCTCGGCGGCGATGCGCGGGCTCTTGCCCCCGGAGAACAAAGCCCGGTAAAGCCGTTTTAATTCCATCCGTGCCTCGGAAGTGACTCCGGCGCGACGCAGGCCGACCAAGTTCAGCCCGCACAGCCGGTTGCCGCCGTAAGCCACGGTATAGGGCGCCAAATCCTGGGTGAGCACCGCGCCTCCCTGCAACATCGCCAGCGTCCCGATGCGACAAAACTGATGCACCACGGCGTTGCCCGAGACGAGCGCCTTGTCGGCCACACTCACATGGCCGGCGAGCAGGGCGCCATTGACGATGACGACGTCGTCACCGAGCCGGCAATCATGAGCCACATGGCTGCCCGCCATAAGAAAGTTTCGCGAACCGATAGTCGTCTTGCCCTCTTCACTGGCCGAACGGTGGATGGTCACGTTCTCGCGAAAGACGTTTTGATCGCCGATGGTGAGCCGCGTAGGTTGCCCGCGGTACTTGAAATCCTGGGGAGCCTCGCCGATGACCGAACCCGCGAAAAAGCGGTTGCTGGCGCCGATGATCGTCCGGCCGGTTAGATACACCCGTGGCCCCAAAACGCAATGCGGACCCAACTCCACACCTTCGTCAATAACCGAAAACGGGCCGACTTCGATGCTGCTGTCCAGTTTTACGCCCGGATGGACCACAGCGCTTGGATGAATCATCCAGCATTAGTTTCAGCTAATTCTCCGCTTAATCCAAGATAAATCCCACGCTGCCCCGGAGCGCAGGTCTGATTTAAACCCGGTAGTCCCCAAAGATGAGACGCGTTCAAGGCAAGTCCAACCTGGGTCCATGCCCGCCAACACTCTCATGTCCCGCTGCCCTCACCGTGCTTCGGGCTGAAAGCCCGCCCTGTTATAGCCCGGGCTGAAGGCCCGGGTAACCTCGTCCAACCAACCAACGAGCCCTGTAACGGCGAAACCCCTTCCCTCTAGCTCCTCCTCCCCCCGCACGTCCCAAATCAAACCCACCACCCGCTGCTCTCAGCTCGACGCCCGCTTGAATCCCCACCCGCTTTCAATCACGCTCGCTCTGCCGG
>CAYUVH010000053.1:0-68985 GCA_964448135.1 uncultured Verrucomicrobiota bacterium
CCGGCCAGAATATCCCACTCACGCACCCTGTCCATACCCCCGCCCCATTATTCTCCTTTTGATCCGACAATCCTTATCATTTTGATCCGCCCTCAACAGGAAGATCTGTTCCAAACTTTACCACACGAAGGAAGAACCAAATGATCGAAAATGACTCCGCTTTCAATCGGGGTCACTCCAGCGATCGGCGTGAGGTGAAGGCTTTAGACTTTGCCTGCCGTGCTCTTTGCAAGCTTGCGCCAGCCTGTAGGCATGAGGTTGTCACGCTGCCCGCATAATGTTGAAGATGCCAGCTGGCGCGATGTCAGCCTTTTGCCAAACGAAGCCGCAGAAGTCGTTGATTTTCAGACTTCCCAACTGGCGCGCCCGCCGCGACTCGAACGCGGGACCCTCTGCTTAGAAGGCAGATGCTCTATCCAACTGAGCTACGGGCGCACTGGGGATTTCCCGGCGCTTGAAGACGCTGGAAAGCCTTTCCAACCAGAATCTGTTACCGCCCCCTCGCACTGGCAAGTGTATTTTGAGGAAACGGCCGCAACGGGGGTTCATTCGGACACCGCCCCCCGTCGAGCCCCAAGGAGCTCCCAGGAATCTGTTGACTGCCCTTTGGCAGGCCGTTTTCGAACGCTGCTGCGGACAGGAATGTCCGCGCTCCGAGGCAGCGGCCGAATGCGCCGGTCGCAACGAGCGCATCTCACTTTTGTGAGCCCGCAGGGAAACCTCCTCTCCCCGACCCTCTCCTCCAGAGGAGGAGAGGGAGAAGCAGCCCGAATCGATGGGTGAGTGCGCACGGAGACCAAGCGAGGCTCATCCCACTTCCGGCCCGGCCAGGGCGAACTGTTGCCGCGGGTCGCCTGGGGTCGTGTTTTCACCGAGATACATGCGCGTCAGCGTCCGTTGCTGAATAAAGCCATGTTGGCGTGCCCACGCCACCGCGGCGGTGTTCGCGTCGGGAATGTCCCAGAAAACGGGTTCGCCCGTGGTGTGGGCCAGGAGGGCCTGGACGATTTGAATACCCGCCTCGTCGGAGGAGGCCACGACCGGCCCCAAATAGCTGGCTCGCGAACCGGGTCGAATGAACCCGTAACCCGCCATGGATCCGGGGGCGGCTTCCGGTAGGAAGACGCCGCGACTCTGCGCCGCCAAAGCGGTCACCAGTTTTTCGCGCGAGACGCCAAAGGCGGTGGCGTCCAGGGAAGCGACGAGCGGAAAGTCCGCTGCCTGCCATGGTCGAAGACGCGCGTGCGCCGGCAGCGTGACGCGCGGTCCAGGGTGTTGCCAGCGCGCCAGGGTCCATTCGCTCTGGAAGCCGAGCGCATCATAGACCTGCCGGCCCGCCGGCGTGGCGTCGAGTTTGATGCAGCGCACGCCGTGCCCGCGGAGCAAGGCGATGCAGTGGTTGAGCAAGGCGCGCCCGATGCCGCGGCGACGCATTTCGGGATGTACGAGCACCATGCCGATCCAGGCCAGTTCCGGTCCGTAACACAGAGTGGTGGCCGTGCCGGCCGCCGAGCCGTTCCATTCGGCCAGAACGCAACCCTCGGGCGACATTTCCAAAAAGCGCCGCCAATCATGGAGGGTTTGGTTCCAGCCCGCGAGGGCGCGGAGTGAATCCGCGAAGGGCAGGTCCCCGGGGCGCATCACGCGCAAATGGAGTGGTGATTGCACTACACAGATTTATATCCAAGTGAGCTGCGGGCACGCAGCGATGGCGGTTCTCCAGCGCTCTACAGCAGTTTATTAAACTCCGTAGCCAAGGCGACACGACGTCGCGGCCGCGCAGCGCGGCCCTACCTTGGATGCGACCACAGCTCTATTGAAGCCGCTCTAAAACGCCGAAAAATCTTTCCAGCCAGAAGCTGTTACCGCCTGGCGGCACTGGCAAGGGAATTTTGAGGACGGCAAGAAGGCCAGCCGCACACCGGAAAGAGTTCAACAGGAGGCGGCAGAGATAGCAGAGGCGTCCGGTTCGGGCCGGGAAACCGCTGAAGCGGTTGAAGGGATCATGGCCGGACGGTTGCACCCCGCTGAAACGGTGTGTTAATGAGAGGCCGGACTGCCATCGCACAGTTTTGTCACGCGTTCCCAATTGTCGCGATGGCCGCGGCACTGCCGCACGGCGGCGGACGACCGGCAGGTCGTCCCTACCGGATGGCTCAAGAGCGTATTATCCTTTGTTCTGTGGCCGCCCAACTGCTAAGTTGTCCCCTGCCCGCCGGCTGGGTTTCCTCCAACCGGCGGCGAATTATTTTTCGCATCGATGAGCGCTGACAACACCGCCGAACAATTGCGCGCCGCCATTCCAGCTTTGGAACAGGCGGCGGCCAATCGCACCCTGATGACCGGCCTGACCACGGAGGAATATTCGCGCCTGCTGCAGGCCGCGGGCTCGATTTTCCTGCCGGAACCCCGCGAGCGGCGCCGGTTCGTCAAAGCCCGCATCCGCCAGCGCAAAGCGCAAAAGATAGAAAAGGAAGAAAAGATCCTGGACCAGACCGGCATCCGGCAGCTGCGCCGCCGCCCGGTCTTCACCACGCCGAATCCCCTGCCCGCGCCGGAATTGCCGGTGGATCGGATCGAGGAAACTGTTAATGGGCAAGCGGCTCGCCCTCACCCCGGCCCGCTCCCCCAGGAGAGGGAGATCCCCGCCGCCCGCCAGACGCCCGAGCCGCAGCACTGCTACATCTGCAAAAAGCACTACACCACCATTCATCATTTCTACGATCAACTCTGTCCCGAGTGCGCCGACCTGAATTTCCAAAAGCGCACCGAGCGCGCGGACCTGAGCGGCCGTGTTGCCCTGCTCACCGGCGGCCGCGTGAAGATCGGTTACCAGGCGGGCATCCGGCTGCTGCGTTCCGGGGCGCATTTGATCGTGACAACGCGTTTTCCGCGCGACTCCGCGGCGCGTTATGCGCGCGAACCGGATTTTGCCGAATGGGGTCATCGCCTCGAAATATTTGGCCTGGACCTGCGCCATACCCCGAGTGTGGAAGCTTTTTGCCAGCATCTGATGGCCACGCGCACGCGGCTTGATTTCATTATCAACAACGCCTGCCAGACGGTGCGCCGCCCGCCGGCGTTTTACGAACACATGATGGACGAGGAGCGCGCGGCAGTGGGGTCGTTGTCCGACGAGGCGCGGCGCGTGCTCGGCGCTTACGAAGGCCTCCGCGCGGAACGGTTGTTGCCGGACACGGCCGCTGAACTCGCCGTTGCCCGCAATGGTTCCACAAAAGTTGGAATTGCGAACTCCGCCGAACTTTCTCAAGTCGCCCTGCTCCCCGACGAACTTGCGACCCGCGCGGAGCTTTTTCCCGAAGGCCACCTGGATCAGGATTTGCAGCAGAAGGATTTGCGGCAGCATAATTCCTGGCGCATGCGCCTCGCGGAAGTGCCCACGGTGGAATTGCACGAGGTACACCTTGTCAATGCCATCGCGCCCTTCGTCCTCAATGCCAGACTCAAGCCGTTGATGATGCACACCCCCGAGCGCGACAAGCACATCGTCAATGTGTCCGCGATGGAAGGCCAGTTTTACCGCGCTTTCAAGACGACGCGCCATCCGCACACGAACATGGCCAAGGCGGCGCTCAACATGATGACCCGCACGTCGGCCGCTGACTACCAGGCCGATGGCATTCATATGAATGCGGTGGACACGGGCTGGGTGACGGATGAGGATCCCGCTGAAATCGCCGCGCGGAAAGTGCAGGACCATCAATTCCATCCGCCGTTGGATATCGTGGACGGCGCCGCGCGCATCGTGGACCCAGTAATCCACGGCTTCAACACCGGCCAGCACATCTGGGGCAAGTTTCTGAAAGATTTCCGCGAGACGGATTGGTGATGTTCAGGTGTGGCGGCGGGCGTCCCACCGGGCGGATAGAGCGTGGGCATTCGTCTGCCGCTTCAGACATTCCACCGCCCCCGCTCAGCCAACGCGCCTCCAGCCCACAAAAGGTTCGCTGCCCTCCCTCACGGCGTCATGCCGATGTCGTACACCGGCAACCCGCGAAAAGTTCGACCCGTCGCCAAGGCAAAGGCGTCTACGCGATAAACCAGGCCCTCGGTGGTTGGCTCGGTGGGGATGGCCGCGATTGCCTCGTTGATGGCCTTGAGGTCCGCTTCGTGCGTTTCCTGTTCGCTGGCGGCATTGGCGGCGTTCGCGTCGTTCCGGCGCGCGGCGCTGCGATAGCCGTAGGCCTGGTCGGAATAGTGACCCTGGAGGCGGGAGCCATCCGGAGACAGACGCGCCATTTTGCCGGCGAGCTCGCCCATGCTCGCCGCGTTGCTGGCGGCATTCCCGCTGCGGGCCGCGGCGGCGGCGGCCTGATCGCTCGCGATTTCGGATCGCTGTTTCTGAGCGAGGAGACTTTTCAGCCGCGCTGCTTCGACGACCGGCGGATGCCCGAGGACGATTTTGACGGGCGCGGAGGGCAGGCCCGGACGCGACTCCAACGTGGCCATCAGGACCCAGCCGGTGGACGCGTCCTCCACCTTGAGGCCGTTGACGCGCACCCAGGCGGAAAGCGGCCGGGGTGGAAGATTGGTGGTGCCGGCTGGCGGGGGCGTCTTTCCGGCATTGGCCGTCCACCAGGCGAAAAGCGGGGAGAGATCAATGCGCTTGCTTTCCAAAACCCGGGCGGGATTTCGGAGACAGAAGGAATCCGGGGCGGGGGTTTGGGCCAGGGCCGTTGAAAAAGCGGCGAAGAGGACAAGCACTTGAAATCTTTTCATGGAACTCGAGCCTTTGCCCTAGAATGAACCCTAAAGCCCCGGTTGCCAACAGCTTTTGCAGCCGCTTTACCCCAATTTGCGGGTATTGTGCCAATCGACGGTGAAGACTACTTTCTTGTAAAATGCATTGTTCTGTCCTGGGTGCCGTAGACCCAGCCGGGTTTTGGAACGCTTGTCCGCGGGCGTTCCGCGAAATCCGAGCTCTGGGCGCGGTTCTGTCATGTCCGGACGATCTCTTCCCTGCTCCCTTTTATTCTCATGAGATTTAAAGCCATCCCAACGCTCGTGGTAATCCTGAGTGCCGTCGTGAGCCACGGGCAGCAGATCATTGGGGACAACTATAATGTCACTCCCAACGGGACCGGCTTTGCGCTCAGTACCGGGGTGAATGCGGGAATCAATCCCCCCACCACCACGCGCCTGACCGGCACGGCGGCGGCGAACCTGCGATACATCGCGACGGCGACCACGAAGTCGAACAGCGCCTACAGCATCTCGGGCAACAAGCTGCGGGTGACCACGGCGGCGAATCCGGGGCGGTTCTCGCTCTCATCCAACGGGACGACGGCTTTCAATTTTGCACCCGCGCTCGGCTCGACCAATGCGACACCCGCCAATCCCGTGACTTACGACATCAATATCAGCATGGCGAACGGTGATGCGGACATCCAACGGTGTTCATTCGCGATTGCCATCGCCGAAGGCGATGCCACGACGTGGGATTTTGGCCTGCAGATTTTCCGCACGGTGGATGAAGACAACTTCTATACGATCGCCAAGCGGATTCACACACGCGCCTCGGGTCAGGCGGCGAGCCTGAACATGTTCATCACGAACACGGTGCCCGGGACCTACGGAACCGAGCTGACTTTTTTGATGCGGGTGACGGATGCGGGTTCCGAAACGAGCACCTATAATTCGCGTATCCAGCTCTCGATGGACGGAGGTTACACCTGGTTTTACGACACGGACACGGACGCCGACCTGCCCCTGGGATGGCGGTTCAACGGCGCGGGTCGTTACATCCTATGGGATGTGGCGCCGGACGCGGGCACGGTCACTTACGATAATTTTTCGATCACCCCGATGCCGCTTTCCGGCAAGCTTATGTCGCCGGCGGACAATGCGAGCAACATCGGCGCCGCGCCGAAACTGAATGTGTTGGTGTCGAATAGCGCGGCCGGCCCCGTGAGCGTGACGTATTTCGGGCACGAGGCGGGCAAGCCGTACCCGGGACCGGACTTCCTGATTCCGGTGCTGCCGGACACGCAGAATTACGCGCGCGAAGCCGCGGGCGACGGGGACGCGAACCGCTATATGTGGTACGCGCAGACGGATTGGATTCTTACCAATCGAGTTCGCGCGAACATCGCTTATGTCGCCCAGCTCGGCGATATCGTACAGAACGGCGACGGCAGCGAGAGTGAATGGAACATTGCGACCAATGCGATGTGGCGGCTGGAAAATCCGAATCGCGCGCTGCTGCGCGAGGGCGTGCCTTATGGCTGCTGTGTGGGGAATCACGATCAGGATCCGAATGGCGATCCGGATGGAACCACGACACATTACAATAATTACTTCGGTTCGGCGCACTATGCGGGGAAGTCTTATTACGGCGGACATTACAGCTCGAATGGTGACAGCTTTTACGACCTCTTCAGTGTGGGCGGGCTGGATTTCATTGTGATTTCGTTCGAGTTTGGCCGCTACGGTTCGGGGGTATTGGATTGGGCGACGGGCCTGCTGGACACCTATCCGAACCGGCGCGCGATCGTGATCACGCACTACATCGGCAGCGATTCCACTCCCAGTAATTTGAGCAACCAGGGCGATGCGATTTATGCGGCGCTAAAGGGGTATCCGAATTTCTTTTTGATGATGGGCGGCCACGTTTTCAATGGTGGCGGCGAAGGGTCGCGCTCGGACACGTTTGGCGGCCATACCGTGCGGACGCTGGTTTCGGATTACCAGGGTCGCTTTAACGGCGGCAACGGGTTGATGCGTTTGATGTATTTCTCGCCGAGCAACAACATCGTCAACGTGAAGACCTTCTCGCCCTACACCGGGGTGTACGAGACGGATTCCGACAGCCAGTTTTCGTTTTCCTACAACATGCAGCCGAACGGCGGCGGCACGCCCGGCACGGCCTACGTTGCGCTGGGCACCAACAGCGGTGTGCTGCCCAATACGCAGAGTTCGTTCACCTGGGGCGGCCGTGCGGCGAGCAAGACGTACGAATGGTATGCGCAGGTCACCGATGCATCCGGCAATACCTTCATCACCGCGCCCCGCAAATTCAACACCGGCGTGAATGGCGCGCCCATTGCGAGCAATGTCACGATCAACGTCACGGGGGATCGTCCGACCCAGCTCACCCTACCAGCTTCCGATCCCAACGGCGACGGGCTCACTTATCAAACGAACAACGCGCCCCTCCGGGGCATCACTTATGGTTTCAATTCCGGCAACGGGGTGATCACGTATCTGCCGGCCTACGGTTATCGCGGACTGGATCGCGTCAATTTTCAGGTGAACGATACGGTGGCCAACAGCGGCGTGGGACAGGTTAATTTCAACGTCGTCGCGCCGGCGGATTCGAACACCAACGGCCTGCCTGATGCGTGGGAGGCCAGTTACGGGGTAACGGATCCGAACGGCGACGCCGATGGCGACGGCCAAAGCAATCTCGCGGAGTACCAAGCCAATACCAATCCCACCAACGCGGCGTCGAGCCTGCGGATTCTCAGCACCGGGTTTGATATCAGCCACAACTTCACGTTCTCGTGGGCATCGGTGGGCGGAACGCGGTATCGGGTCCAATACGCGAATTCCGTATCGAACGCGGTCTTTACCGACGTGGTGCGTTCGATCGATGCGGAAATGGACATGAGCCCGTTTGGGGCGGCCTCGACGCAAACTTACACCGACACCCTGAACGGACCGACCAACGTCAGCCGCTTTTACCGCGTCAAAGTTTCTCCCTAACGCGGCATGAAGTTCACGCGTCAGGCAATCTTGATCGCGCTGTCGGCGGTGGCGATATTGCGCGTCAGCCCGGCAGTGGGCGCGAATATCGTAGTCGACAACTACAACGTGACGGGCAGCGGCACGGGCTTTGCCGTGGGAAGCGGGATCAATACCGGCATCAATCCACCCACGACCCGGCTGGGCGGTTCGGCAGCGTCGGGGTTGCGTTACATCAATACGGGCACCAAAACCAACACCGCCTACAGCATCACGGGCAGCAGGCTCCAAGTTGCCTCGGCCCCGAATCCCGGGCGGTTTGTGCTTTCAGCCGACGGGAGCAACTCCTTCGATTTCTCCACCGCATTGGGCACGGGCGCGGCGACGCCCGCCAGCCCGGTCGTGTATGACCTCGCCATCAAGATGAACAATAATTCCAGTGGCGCGCAGCGATTTTCGTTCGCGATCAGCACGGCGGAAGGCGATGCGACCACTTGGGATTTTGGGGTTCAGCTCTATCGAGCTTCCGCCAGCGATGACTTTTACACGGTCGGCAAACGCATAGACACGGGTTCATCCGGCTTGGCGAGTGATCTGAACGCGGCCATCACCGCGCTCACCGGAAACACCTACGGCATGGATATCAATATCCTGATCCGCGTGACGGATGCCGGAGCGGAAACGAGTGGATTCAATTCGCGCGTGCGCTTATCGCTCAACGGGGGCAATTCCTGGATTTACGACACTGATACGGACGCGAGTCTGCCGAACGGCTGGCGGTTCAACGGGCCGGGACGGCACATCATGTGGGACATCGCGCCGGACGCGGGTCCCGTGAACTACGAAAGCTTTTCATTGAAACTCAATCCCTCCACGAACAACGCGAACACGACGGGTGTCTTTCGCGCGATGTCCTACAACATCCATTCGGCAGTCGGCCCGGATAACAAGGTCAACACCCAGCGCATCGCGGATTTCATTCTCGCGAGTAACGTGGACATTCTGTGCCTGAATGAAGTCGCCCGGTTCATGCCGCGCGCGGACGGCCGGGACACCATCGGCGAACTCGCAATTGAGACCGGCATGACCTACGTGTTCAGCAACAACGACACGTCGCTGACCGGTAATGACCAGTTCGGCAACGCCATTTTATCACGGTTCCCCGTGTTGGTCCGCGATCACCGGCTGCTGCCGAATATCGGTGCCAACGAGCAACGGGGCTGGCTGAAGGTGATCGTGGAGGTCAACGGCAAGTTCGTTTCGTTCTGGACCAGCCATTTGGATTTTCACGCGGACGACACGGAGCGGCTGATGTGCGTGACGAATTTCAACACGTGGGTCGCGGACGAAGACCTGCCCGTGATCTTCGGCGGCGACTTCAACACGACGCCGGACAAGGTGACGCATGACGTCATGGAGCAGAAATGGGAGGACATCTGGTTGCTGGCCGGCAGCGGGCTCGGACGCACCTCCCCCTGCCCTCCGCCGCTGTCGACGCGGATTGACTACCTCTGGCGGCCGAAGGGCAACAACATGTATCCGACCAATCCATTTGTGGGGTACGACGTCGAAGCCTCCGATCATTATCCGGTCGTTTCGGATTTCGTGTTGAATACGAACCGCGCGAACGCCTTTTATTTCCCACTCGACCAGGGCAGCGGCACCAAGGTGCTGGATTCAGCCAGCGGTCTGTCCGGGAAATTCGGAGCCAATGCGCCCGCCTGGAGCACCAATTCACCGACCGGAGCATCCAGCGACTACTCGCTCTTCTTTGATGGCACCAAAACCCTGACCATCAACGACACGAACCAGATCATCACGACCAACTCCTTGAATGATAATTACACACTTCAAGCGTGGGTGAAGGTGGCGGTCAACTACGCCCCGCCCGCGCGCGCGATTCTTTTCCAATACGAGCGTCGCCCCGGTTTTTCAATTTCGATCAACACAAACCGCACTCTGCACACCACCGCCTTCAAGATCAAAGACATCCCCTCCACCGCAGCCCTGCCGAACGACGGTAAATGGCATCATGTCGCCGTCGTCCACACCGACGGTGCGAACACGAAGTTTTACATAGATGCGGTCCTCGCCGCGACGGTGAGCTATACCAGCGGCGCGGGTTTCCGCACCAGCACCGCGCTCACCCTGGGCTCGGACGCCGACGGCGCGAATCCCTTCACCGGCTACCTCGATCGGGTGCGCTTTGACAACCAGGCGCTGACGCCCGAGCAATTCGATTTTCCAGCCGTACCGAATGTGGGAATGCGGGCCAATGGCAACAACTTCACGGTCTACTGGGTTTCCGCAGTGACCAATTACGCGCTCCAGGCGAACACCTCGCTGGGCACCGCTGGTTGGGCGAATGTCGCCGCGCAATTGGTGAATGGGGAGTATCAGGCAAACGTCACGCCGACAAATGTCGCGCGATTCTTCCGCTTGAGAAGGCCGTAGTGGGAAAATGACGAAGCACGAATGTCGAATGTCGAAGGAAGTCCGAAGCCCGAATGACCAAAAGCATGTTCATACCCCTGCGTGGGCAAGTCACCATTTGAAACCGGACAACCTGCTGGACGCCCAGGAGCGATTCATACAATTTGGGCAAATGTTAAAATCCAATCCCTTCTGGATCGGTTTGCGTCTGCTGGTGGGAATCCTTTCCGTAATCGGAGTCGCTGTTTTATTCAGCGCCTGTTCCAGCACGCATCATTCTCCGGTGAACTCCGGGCGTACTTACCAAAATCCGGTTTATGCCGGCGACATGCCCGATCCTTCGGTGCGGCGGTTGGGAAAATCTTACTATGCCGTCGGGACGACCGGCAAAAACCGTTTGCCGGACGGTCGCATCTTCCGCCTATTGCGCTCGGACAACCTGGTGGATTGGCAGCCGCTCGGCGGCGCGCTGATTCCGCCCTCAGACGACACTCGCTACCAATATTGGGCACCGGAGTTGACGGAGAACAACGGTACCTTCTACCTGTATTACTGCATGGGCGGCGTACAGGATGAGCATTTCGTGTTGCGCGTCGCCACGAGCAACAAACCCGAAGGCCCCTACAAAGACACCGGTCACATCCTCGTGGACGGCGGCACCAATCGTTTCACGATTGATCCGTTCCCCTTCCGCGACAGCAACGGCCAATGGTACCTGTATTACGCGTGCAATTTCCCATTTGAGAGCGACGGTGCGCACGCGGGCACGGGCATCGTCGTGGATCGGCTGATCGACATGACCAAACTGGCCGGCGATCGGCATGTGGTCGTACGCGCAAAACACGATTGGACCCTCTACGAAGCAAACCGCCGGATGGACGTTTACAACGGCACCTTCAATTGGCACACCATCGAAGGTCCCTGCGTGCTCAAACACGACGGAAAGATCTATTGTATTTACAGCGGCGCGAACTGGCAGACGCCCCGCTACGGCCTGGACGTGGTGAGCGCCGACGCTCCGTTCGGTCCATATTCGGGGGCGGGCGATTCGGCCAAGGTGCTCCACGGAATCCCGGGAGAAGTGCGCGGTCCGGGCCACAATTCCGTCGTTACCGGTCCGGATGGCCGCACGCAGTACATTCTCTACCACGCCTGGGACAAGGGTATGCGAAACCGGCAGCTTTGCGTGGACAAATTGGAGTGGACGTCAGAAGGACCGCGCTGCACGCCGACCGTAACGCCGCAGCCCGTACCATGAAATTCTTTGCCGCCGTCGTAGGAATTCTCGGATTGCTCATTCTGCCGGCCCGCGCATGGAACAACGTAGGCCATCGCACCGTGGCGGAACTCGCGTGGCGACAACTCACTCCCACCCAGCGCCAGGCAGCCTCGGAGTTGCTGCGGCAACATCCGCACTACAAGGAATTCCTGGCGGCCGATATTTCCAAAGGCGCAGGGAAGGACGAATGGGTCTTTCTGACCGCAGCCGTCTGGCCGGACTGGGTGCGCCCGGCGAAGAAAGGTCAGCCGCACAAACCGGAATCAGTGACCAAATACGATCTCTATCCGCACGCCATTGGCTACCCATTTCTCGGCCCCGGTGAAACCGATCGCGAGTTGTTGGAGAAATTCCACATTTCCAAGCCCAACGCGGAAATGGTGCTTTCGAACTGCGTTGCCACGCTCAGGAACCCCAAGGCGAGCGCCCATGACCGGGCGGTGAGCCTCTGCTGGGTGCTGCATCTGTACGGCGATTTGCATCAACCCCTCCATGCGGCCAGTCGCGTTTCGCGGGCGCATCCGCACGGAGAAGGATTGGGCGGTGGCGACATTGTTCTGAACGGCCAGGGCAACGAGACCGACCTGCATTCCTTTTGGGACCGGCTGCCGGGCGTGGATCCGGAATATTCCACCATCAAATCGCTCGCGGACAGCCTTCAAAGCGATGCGGAACTCAAGCCCGAGAAACTCGCCGAGCTGCGCGAACACACTTCCATCCCAGCATGGGTCCAGGACAGTTATCACCTGGCGGTAAATTTTGCCTACGCTCCCAACCACGTTCGGTACGTGCGCGAAGAAACGCTCAAGGAAAAGAAGACTCCCGACGTGGTGATCCCGAAGGTCAGCGACGAATACGTGGCGGGTGCGCACAAAATCGCGCGCCGCCAACTCGTGCTGGCCTCCCAGCGGCTCCTGATCGTTTTGCGGCAAGTCTGGCAGAACTAGCGGCTGGCGCGGAAGGCCTGATGGACGCCATGCCGAAACGTCGCTACAATAGCCTTGTGAAGTTCGGCTGCCTAATTGTGGTGCTGGGGATGGCGTTGAGCGCCGTGTCCAGCCGCGGAGCCGAGGTCGCGGATCCGGAATCAACCCCACCCGGGCCGCAGCGCGAGGAGGCCGATTCCAATACTGAATTCATCGTCAACACCTGGAAATCCGGCGATGGCCTGCCGGCCAACGAAATCCAAAGCCTCGCGGAAACCGCGGACGGTTTTCTATGGCTGGGCACCCACCAAGGGGTGGTAAGGTTCGACGGGCTGCACTTCAAGTCCTTTTACACCGCCCCGACCGGCGCGCGTTACGGAACGCGCGTGGACCCTTTGGCAGCGGATGCGCGCGGCCGGCTTTGGTTTGCGCCGGACGAGATCGGATTGGTCTACCTGCACGGCGATACCTTCACTGAGGTGCAAACCAACGAAGCCATACTGAAGACGCGGGTGGAGGGATTGTGCAGCGACGGCACCAACTGGATGATGTGGTCGGACGCCAACGGAGGCTTGGGGCGAGTCTCCCTGGAGGACCCCGCGAAAGCCGAAGCAATCAAAGGCGGCGGCGCGGCGGGCAGCTCACGGTGGCTGCGCGATGTTGAAGGCAGGCTCTGGCTGGTGAACCTGCGCAATCTCAAACTGTTTCAGGACGGCGCTTTTCGCGAACTTCCCCTGCCGGGAACCGCCTCGCTCGTAGCCACGCCCCGGCGGGACGGCGGCCTGTGGATCGCGCGCGAAGCCCGGTTGCGGTACATCACCGCGGATGGCAAGCAACGCGAGGTGGCGACTTTTCCCTGGCGGGGCCAAAGCCGGGTTCATTGCATGCTGGAGGACCGCCAGCACCGTCTCTGGATCGGCACCGTCGGGCAGGGTCTATACTGCTATGCGGGCGGAGAATTCAAACAGGTCGTTCCCACGGCCAGCAGCATCAATTGCCTCTTCGAGGACAGTGACGATAATCTCTGGGTCGGCACGCGCGGCGCGGGATTGTTGCGGCTCCGCCAGCGGCGGTTTTTTGTGCGCGACCTCAACAGCGGGCTACAGAATGAATTCGTGCGCAGCCTGTGTCAGGACTCCGACGGCCGGGTTTGGATTCTCTCGGCGGAAGCCGGCCTCGGCTGGTGGGTCAACGGCGCGTGGCACCAATTGGGAGAAGCGGATGGCTGGCCGGCGTATGACTCAATGTGCGTGCTGCCGGCCAAGGCCGGCGGAGTGTGGATCTCAACCGCCCGACGCGGGTTGTGGCGATGGAAGAACGGCCGCTTTTGGCGGCATGCAGCAGGCGCCAAGCCGATGCGGGAGCCCGCGATGGATATGCTGGAAGATCGGCGCGGCCGATTATGGATGGTCACCGACAACACCGGGGTTTACTGCCTCGAAGGCAACACCCTCACCTCATATTCGACCGCGGAAGGCCTGCCCAGCGGGCTCATCCGCCGTCTGATCGAGGATGAATCGGGCACGCTGTGGTGCGGCGATTGGGAAGGCGGCATCGCGCGCTTACGCGGCGACCGCTGGGAGATCGTCCGCAAGCCCAGCGGCCACGCGGATGCGGTGCGCTGCATGGTGGCCGACCAGGGAGTAATTTGGATCGGGACCAGCGCCGACGGCTTGTTGCGATTGAAAGACGGCGAGACCGCCCGCGTCTCGATCGAGCAAGGCGGACCGGACCCGAGCATCCGGCAGTTGCTCCTCGACGGCAAAGGCTCTCTGTGGGGCGGCACGGCGCACCGGCTCTTTCGCATTCCCCTGGCGCAATTGAACGCCGTGATGGATGGGCGGGCAACGCGGGTTGAATCGGTCACATATGGCAGGAGCGACGGCATGCCCGACGTCTCGTTTGCCTCGTGGTGCGATCCCCGGTCGTGGCGCACGAAGGAGGATGAATTGTGGTTCGCCACGGCGAATGGAGCACTGAGTTTCAATCCCGGGGATTTGCCCGAAAGCAAACCACCCCAGGTCGTGCTAGAACAAACGCTTTTGGACGGCAAACCGATCGGCCCGGAAACCCTGCGTCCTGGCGCGGGGCGCCTGGAATTTCGTTTCACTGCACCATGCCTGACGGCGCCCGAGCGCATCCGTTTCCGCTACCAACTCAGCGGCGTGGATCAGGACTGGGTCGACGGCGACACCAGCCGGACGGCCACCTATGCCAGCGTCCCGGCGGGCGACCACGTTTTCAAGGTGGTGGCCTCGAGTCCCGAAGGGGCATGGGGAACTCATCCGGCGACCGTTGAACTTTCGGTTCATCCTTATTTCTGGCAGACGAGCTGGTTTCTCGCCGGGGTCACCGCCGCAATCGTCGGTGGAGGAGTCTGGGGAGTGCGCCTGGCCACGGTGCGACGGTTGCGCCGCCGACTCGACGAGATGCGCCGCCAGAATGCCATGGACCGCGAGCGCACGCGCATCGCCCAGGACATCCACGACGAACTTGGCGCCAGCCTGACGCGCATCGGCCTCCTGGCCGACATGGGCGGCCGCCACAAAACGGACCCGGCGGCGGTCAGTCGTGATCTGGTACAAATTTCACGCACCGCGCGTGAGAGTGTGGCCTCCATGGACGCCATCGTATGGGCGTTGAATCCCCGGAATGATTCGCTCGATCACTTCGCCAATTACGTCGCGCAGTATACGCGGGAATTTTTCCTGCCGACCGAATTGCGCATTCGTTTGGATTTGCCGGCAAATCTGCCGTCCCAATCGCTGCCGGCGGAAACGCGGCATGAGTTGTTTCTGCTGGTCAAGGAATCCTTCAACAATATCGTGCGGCATGCCGGGGCCTCGGAAGTCCAGCTTTCGCTTGCGTGCCTGGAGCATGAACTGCGCCTCACCATTGCTGACAACGGGAAAGGCCTGCCCGCGCAAACCAACGGCAGCGGCAACGGCCTCGGCAATCTCCACACACGCATTGAACGGTTGGGCGGCAAATTGCAGATCACCAGCGTCGCGGGCAAAGGAGTTAAGCTGGATTTTGTCCTTCCCCTCGCCAAACTGAGCCCCGCTTAAAACTATGTCGCTCCGAGTGGCCCTGGTCGAAGATGACGCACGCTGGCGTTCCAGCCTGGAAGCTTTCCTCAAGGAAGCCGGTGGGGTGGAATGCGTGGGCAGTTACGGCACGGGCGAGGAGGCCATCAAGCACATCGCCACGCACCGGCCGCAAATTGTGCTCATGGACATCAATCTGCCGAAGATGTCCGGCGTCGAATGCACCCGTCAGTTGCGCACCCTGCTGCCGGAGATCCAGATCATCATGCTGACGGTGTATGATGACAGCGACCGCATTTTTCAAGCCTTGCAGATGGGAGCCAACGGCTACCTGCTCAAACGGGCTTCGGCGGACGAAATCCTGCAGGCCATCCAGGACGTGAATCGCGGTGGCGCGCCCATGTCCCCTTATATCGCCCGCAAGGTCGTGCAATCCTTTCAACAAACCTCGCCCGCCAACCGCCCGGATGACGTGCTGTCGAAGCGCGAATCGGAGGTTCTGAGTTACGTAGCCAGGGGCTACAGCGACAAGGAAGTGGCCGAGGCGCTCGGGCTGACGACGGCCACCGTCCGCAGCTACCTCAAGAGCATCTACAGCAAGCTCCACGTCCATTCGCGCACACAGGCGATCACCAAGGCGATCAAGTAGCTGCTGTTCCCACTTTTTGGCGTGGTTCTTCAGGCAAATTGCATACCCTAGTTTGCGGGTATTCCCAACCCGTTTCCCAAACGCTTTACTTATTGAAATTCAAGCAAACCCAATTGTGTCCCTCAGATCACCGACTATGAACGCGTTTTTCCGCTCGGTCCGGGCGGCTAGTGTATTGGCGGCTTCGTTGACAGCCATATCGACCTTCGGCGCCACCACCATGCTCAGTGATAATTACACTGCTGTGAATGTGAATTCCGGCTTTGCTCTCGGAGAAGGCCTGAATTCGGGGATCAATCCGCCCACCACCCGCCTCACCGGCGCCCTGTCCGCCACGATGCGGTACATAAAGACCGGCGCCAAGAACGACAGCTCCTACACCATCTCCGGCAACAAGGCCAGAATGCCCTCGGGATCCCAGTCCGGCCGCTACTCCTTTTCCAATGACGGCGTCACCACCAATGATTTTGGACCGGCGTTGGGTATCAGCAGCGCCACGGCCAGCAGCCCGATAGTTTACGATATTGGCATCACGATGAACAACGGCGGCACTGCCAGAATGTCCATGGGATTCGGGACTACTGAGGCAGGGGCTGGCAACTGGAACTTCGGCCTTCAAATCGTTTCCAACAGTCTTAGCTACCAGGTTTACAAACGCATCCGCACCGCTGCCTCCGGTCTGGGCGCCGAACTGAATTCCATCATCACCAACGCGGGGACAGCCGGAACCGAAATCAGTCTTGTAATGCGCGTGACGGACGCCGGTTCCGAACCCTCCACCTACAATTCCCGGGTTCAAGTCTCCATTGACGGCGGCACAAGCTGGTTTTATGACACGGCGAATGACACGGCCCTGGTCAACGGCTTCCGCTTTACCACCGCAGGACGTTTCATCTGTTTTGACCAGGCTATCAACGACGGAGCCGACACCTACGATAATTTTTCTCTGGTGGTGCAGACAACTCCCGTCTGGTCCGGCAACGGCGCCAACGCCAATTGGTCCACCGCCACGAACTGGTATCGGGGAATTGCTCCATTCGGCGATGCCCCGGTTTTCCAAGGCACCACCCGCCAGATCAATACCAACGATATTTCAAGCCTCGCGACGTCCGGCCTGACCCTCAGCAACGGCGGCTTCGCCCTTTACGGAAACAGCTTCACGTTCAGCGGCGGCATAACGAATGTCACCGGGGACAATACCATCAACAACACCGTCACTCTTAGCGCCAACGCGCGTATACAGGCTACCGCCGGAACCCTCACGATGGGGAGCGACGTCACGGCCGCCGCACGCAATCTCACGGTTCAAGGCGCCGGCAATACCGTGATCAATGGCGCGGTCGCCACCACGACCGGCACGCTCACCAAATCGGGCACCGGCTCCCTTGCTCTCAACGGCACCAATACTTACACGGGGACTACGACCGTCAGCCAGGGTGCTCTCCTTGTAAACGGATCCACAGCTTCCGGCAGCACAGTTTCAGTCGCGGCGGCCGGCACGCTGGGTGGAACCGGCGTGGTTAACGGATCTGTGAGCGTCTCCGGCACGTTGTCGGCGGGGGCTAGCGTGGGGAAACTGACCACTGGAACGCTCACGCTTAATTCAGGCGGAACCAATGTTTGGGAAATCTCCAGCGCGACCGGGACCGCCGGCACGGATTGGGACCTGGTTGACGCCGGGGCCAGCAACGTCAACGTTTCCGTCACGAGCCCGAATTTCAATTTCAAGCTGGTTTCCCAGGGCTTGAGCAACTTCGATAACAATACCTCCTACCTCTGGCCGGCCATCAGCGGTTCCGTTCAGACATTTGCCGCGAACCTTTTCACCGTGGACAATTCCGGTTTCACGAACGATCTCGCCGGTGGCGCTTTCGCGATCGAAACCAATCCGGCGATCTCCGTGCGTTTCACCAACAATCATGCGCCGACGGCGAGCAGCGTTACCTACACGTTTGCGGCCGGAGCGGTGGTGAAACCGTTCACCAACAGCATCGTTTCCTTCCTCGCTGCGAACACCGCCGACCCCGACGCTGACGACCGCGCGCTGATCTCCATCACCAGCACGAACGCCATCGTCACCACCAACGCGACGGATATCATCATCGAATCCACCAACGGCGTGGCGGAGAGCATCCAATACATCGTGCGCGACGTGCGCGCCTCCTATCGCCCCGGCGACACCGTCCGCACGGCGACCAACTACATCAATATTGCCCGCACCAATGCAACCGGCGCGGTCACCATCACAGCCACCGGCGGCGGCGGCGCCAACCTCAGCTTCTCCGGCATCCCGGGATATGATTACGTCATTCAGCGTTCACCGGATTTGAGCACCTGGACCGATGTGATCACTAATACTGCGCCGGGCAACGGCCAGATCCTCTTCTCCGAGACGCTGCCGTATAGCCCGGCCTATTACCGCGTTCGCTCCAACTAATCACAACTGAGGCATTGTAATGAAAACTCCGGGCAAAACACTGAAAGCTGTTGTAGTAGGTGCGGCTTTGGCCGCCGCCCTCCTGCCGGCTTCCGCCGCTGTCTTTAACTACAACTTCAACAGTGGGTTTGCCAACGGCGGCGTGATCCCTGATGGCAATGTTACGGGTTGGAGCGATACCCGCACGCTCAGCGGCATCTCTTTGGTCCAGATCGCCGACGTGGATGTGACTCTGCATCTCTCGGGCGGCTACAACGGCGACCTTTACGCCTACCTGGTTCATGACAGCGGCTTCACCGTCCTGCTGAATCGCGTCGGCGCCACCGCCGGTAACCATTATGGTTACTCGGACGCCGGCATGAATATCACGTTGAGCGACCAGGCCTCCACCGACGTGCATCTCTACGGCACCCTGGCCAATCCATACACGTATCAACCGGATGCGCGCAACGTCGACCCGGCCTCGGCCATTGATACCAGTTCGCGGGACCTGGTTAATTTTGGACTCGGCTCGTTCAACAACCTGGATCCCAATGGCACTTGGACGCTTTTTTTCGCGGATATGGCCACCGGAGACACCAGCACTGTGGTAGATTGGGGCTTGAGTATTACGGCCGTGCCTGAACCTGCGAATGTCGCCCTGTTCATTTTTGCAATTATTGCAGTTTTGGTGGGTCTCAAAGGATGGCAGCCGCGCAAACCAGCCCTCGCGCGAGTTTCGCCATCGCTCCCGAGTTCTCGAAAGTCCTCCCTTTGAAGCAAATCCGTTCGATCCTCGTTACCCTCCTCTGTCTGGGTGCCTGTACCGTGTCCGCCCTGGCGGCGCAACGTCCGAACATCCTCTTCATCTTCATCGATGACATTGGATGGGGTGACATGTCCTGCTATGGCAGTCCGGTGACCAACAAGCAGGGCCAGGCCATCACGCCCAACCTCGACCGCATCGCCTCCGAGGGCGTGCGCTTTACCCAAGGCTACGTCACTGCGCCGATCTGTTCCGCGTCGCGCACGGGCATGCTCACCGGCATGGAACCCTGCCGTTTCGCCATTTACAGTTTTCTCGACAACAAAGCCGCCAATGCCTCCCGCAACATGGCGGACTGGCTGCAGCCCGACACGGTAACGTCCGCGCGCCTCTTTCAACAGGCCGGCTATCGCACGGGTCAGTTCGGCAAATGGCACATGGGTAACGGCCGCGATGTGAATAACGCGCCGGCCCCCACGCAATACGGGTTTGATCAATCGCTGGTGGCTTTCGAAGGCAATGGTAACCGCCTGCTCTACTGGAACGACAATGGCACCAAATACAGCCTCTCCCAGCAGAACGAGGATGCGTCCGTGGGCACCTTCACTTATTGTTATTTCTATGAGGCCGCTCCCAAGCACACCGACGCCGCCCTGGCCTTCATCACCAATGCTGTCACGGCCGGCAAGCCTTTCTACGTGCACGTGCCTTACAACGACGTCCACTCGCCCTACAACGTGCCGCCCGGACAGGAGAACGATTTTGATCATATCACCTCGGACACGGATTCGATGACCTTCCTGGGCGAACTCCACAATCTCGACAAGCAGATCGGCAGGTTGGTGTCCGCAGTGGACGCACTTGGCGCAAAGAGCAATACGCTCGTGGTCGTCGTCGGCGACAACGGCGCGCCCAACGACTCGATTAATACCATCCTCAATCGCAATGGCGGTCTCCGCGGCGGCAAAGGAAACCTCTATGAAGGCGGTTTTCGCGAACCGTTCTTTGTCCGCTGGCCAGGCACGGTACCGGCTGGGGTGGTCAATTCCAACACGGCCATGTCGACGCTCGACCTGCTGCCCACCTATTGTTCGCTCGCGGATATCGCGCTGCCCAATGCCCCGTTCGCGGGCGAGGACATGAGCGATGTGATCAAGGGTTCGACGCGCATGCGCAGCAAGCCGTTGTTTTGGGAATACGGCACCGTCTCCGGGCTCGCCCCGGCTTCGCCCAAGCTCGCGATGCGCGATGGGAATTACAAATTCATGCGCAATCCGGACGGCACGAAACGGGAGCTCTACCGGATACCGCAGGATCATTCCGAAGCCACCAACCTCGTGTCACAGGGCGCATACTCCTCCATCGTCACCAATATGGAGGCGAAGCTCGTGACCTGGTACGACGAAATCGTCCTCGGCAATGTGGGCCCCGCTTACAATTGCGGCCTCACCAGCTTCACCGGCGTGGTGATCGCCGATTCGTGGAACGTGACCGGCGGCAACTCGCCCGGCACCGGCTTCGCCACCAATGCCGGCGTGAATTACCAGTTTGCCACGCGGATTTCCGGCGCGGCCGCTCCGATCCTGTGGGGCTACCGCCTCGGGGGCACTGGCGGAACTGTTCCCCGGGTCGCGGGCGATTTCACCATTACGACCAACCAACTGAGTGCTGCCGCGCGCAATGGAAACGGCCGGTTCGAATTCAGCCCGGAAGGCACCAGCGGTTTCGATTTCGGGAACTGGCTGGCCGGCCGCACCTATGAAGTATCGGTCCAAATGACCATTGATGGTGTCGGTGCCAACGCCCAACGGCAGTCCCTAAGCATTTCCGACATCAGCAACGACACGGTGGATAAAGTGGACTTTGGCGTCCAGATCGGTTCCGACGGCGCCGGCGGGATCGGCGTCTGGAAACGCATTGACGCCGCTTCCAGCAGCGGCGGGGCGGACGTCAACACCAAGCTCACCAGCGGCCTGCCCATCGGCTCGCCCGTGACCCTGAAATTGCGAATCGTGGATTACAACGCCGACGTCACGAGCTACAACTCCACGTACGAAGTGTTCGTCAATGGCGCCAGCATCAATACCGGTTCCTTCCGTTTCGATACGTCCACTTCCTCGCGCTACCTCGTTTTTGACGTCGCCGCTCACGACTTTCCCGTCCATTACGATAATCTTCAGGTCAATGTCACCGCGGGTGGCAGCAGCACCAATCTCTGCCGCAAGCCCATCCTCAATGTCTCCGATTACGACTTCAGCAATCCCACGGCGGTCAAAGCGCGGCTCTACTGGACCGTTCAACCGGGCATGACCGTGCAACCCCAGTGGTCGAGCAATCTCACCAACTGGCGCCCCCTCAGCAATGGCGTCGGCGCTCCCTTCATCATCACGACGCCGCACGGCTCCGTTCAGTGGCTGCAAGTCACCTCGCCTCCGTCCGCGAATCTGAAGGGCTTTTTCCGCGTCGAGGACGACGATTAGTTTGATACCCTCATTTGCGGGTATTCGCGCAATCCGCTTTTTTGAGGTAGCTTGTATCCGCGGGCACCCAAAGTCGGATTCGCTGCGTGGCGACCGGCACGGCGCCCGCCATAACGCGATTGCAATAAGTGCCGAACCCTTCAGCCACCCCCAACCCGTTAGAAATCCGACTGCGATGAAGACTCGACTCAACCCCATCTCGCTGAGCCTGATTGCCCTGCTCACCGCCACTGCCGCCTCCCCCGCCGCGGTAATTCTCGGTGACACCGTAAGTGTCACCGGCTCCGGCACGGGCTTTGCCCTGAATGCCGGCGTCAACACGGGCATCAATCCTCCGACGACGCGCCTTACCGGGTCGGCCAACGCCAACGTCCGTTACATCGCGACGGACACGAGCAAGGCCGCCAGCGCGTATTCCATCGCCGCTCAAAAAATCGCCGTGGCCAGCGCGGCCAATTCGGGCCGGTTCACCTTCTCCACGGACGGCTCGACCGCGATGGATTTCGCCTCGCTGCTGGGCAGCACGCTCGCCTCGCCCACCAACCCGTCCATCTACGAGGTGACGATCAGCATGAATAACAACTCGGGGGGCACCCAGCGCTTTTCTTTTGCCCTGAGCACCACCGAAAATAACGCCAATTTTTGGGACTTCGGTCTCCAGGTTTATCGCGCCGCCGGCGCCAACACTTTTTACACCTTCCAGAAACGCATCGACCGCGCTTCCTGGACCACCAACACCGACAGCACCGGGACCACCGACGACATCAACGACCCCATCACCACCGCCTCGCCGAATACTTTCGGCACCGATGTCTCTTTCCTCATTCGCGTCACCGATGCGGGCGCTGAAACCGGCACCAATTTCCACTCCCGCCTTCAGATTTCCACCAACAACGGTTCCTCTTTCTTCTACGACACTGCCTCGGATTCCACGTTGACCAATGGCTGGCGCTTCGATGGCGCGAGCCGCTTTATCATCCATGATATCGCCGCCAGCGCCGTGGCCACTTACGACAACTTTTCGCTGAACCTTGTCTCCGGCCCGGCGGTCACGTCCCGTATCTGGAACGGCGGCGGCACTGACAATAACTGGAGCACCCCCGCCAACTGGGGCGGCACGGCGCCGAGCTCCGGCGAAGTCATAATCTTTGACGGCACCAACCGCCAGACCAACACCAACGATCTTACAAACCTGTCGGTGCCGGTCACGCTCTTCACCACCGGTGGCTTTAGTCTCTATGGCAACACGTTCACGAACACCGTGACCCTCAGCAACTCGGCCGGCATCAACATTCTCAACAACAACCTGGTCTGGGGTTCGACCTCCGCCAAAACCTGGAGCATCGCCAGCGGGAGCGAATTGCAGTTGAACAACACCACCACCATTGACGTCAATGGCGACAACACCCTCATCGCCGGCGGTACCCTGCATGTCCTCGGCGCCCTGAACATCGGCCAGGCCTCCAGCGCCACGCCCGCTTTCATTCTCAACGAGGGCAAGCTCGTCGTGGATGGCGGCACATTCGCTTCTCGTGGTGGTTTCCGCATCGGCTCCTTCACGGGCGGCACCGGCTGCGAAACGATCGTCAGCAACGGCGTCTTCAACTTGACCGTGGCGGGAGCAAACTTGCGCGTAGGCGACGCTGCCTTCTCCGGCGGCACCAACCGACTCACCCTGACCAACAGCACCCTCACCATGTCGGGCGGCAGCCTGGCGATTCCCTATCAAGCCGGCGGAACCAGCCAGGTCTCCCAGGCGGGCGGCACGGTCAGCGGATGTATCGTCAATTTCAGCCAGAACGGCGCGGGCCATGGCACCTACGTCCTGCAGAATGGCAGGTTGAGCACCTGGCAGATCAAGAAGACCACTTCCGGCAGCCAGGCTCGCATGTATTTCGACGGTGCGGTCCTGGTCGCCCCCTCCGGCGCCAGCAATGCGTTCTTCACAGGAATCAATACCGCCCAGATCCTATCCGGCGGCCTCACGGTGGATTCCTCGGTGGACATCACCATCGGCCAGGCCCTGAGCGGCACGGGTGATCTGGTCAAGAGCAACTTCGGCGCCCTGACCATGACCGCGAACAACAGTTATACCGGCGACACGTTTGTCCGCGGCGGCAAGCTGATTTTCCCGACCACTCAGACGAATACCACCGACATCGTGGTGGATGACGGCCTGGAGTTTGGGGTGCAGGTTCGCGCTTCTGGTTCGTCCCTGTCGGCCTCGTCGCTGACCTTCTCCGGCCCTTCCTTCAACACCTTGAGTTTTGACCTCTCCACGTTCGCCACGCCGTCCGCGCCACTCATGAAAGTCGACACCCTGACTGTCAACGGGCCGGTCACGATTAACGTCGCCAATGGCGTTCAACTGGCTGTGGGCCAGATCACGCTTGTGGACTACACCAACCTGGTCGGGGGCTTCACTTTCACCCTCGGCAGCTTGCCGCCCGGTGTCGTCGCCAATCTCGTGGACAACACCGCCAACAGTTCCGTTGATCTGAACATTACCGCCGTCCCCGGCCTGCGCTGGACGGGCGCCACGGACAACAACTGGGATTATTCCACCATCAACTGGATCGACAAACAAACCATGGCGCCATCGGCGTATGCTGATGGTTACCCGCTGGAGTTCCTCGACGTATTGAGCAACAACCTCATCAACCTCAGCGCCTTCCCGGTTCCCACGTTGATCGTCGTCAGCAACAACGCGGTTCCGTTCTCCTGGACCGGCGGCGCGATCACGGTGCCCATCATCAAGAAATCAGGCACCAATTCGCTCACCCGCGTCGAGACGAGCGCGGACTTGATCACCACGATCGAGCTCAACGAGGGTTCCTTCATTGCGAGCAATACTTTCAACGCCACGTTCTCCACTCTGCTCACCGACACCACGCCCGGCAACGGTACCTTCGTTAAAGCCGGCGCCAGCACCCTCACCGTTTCCGCTCCGAGCAGCACGTACGACGGCGCCGTCATCATTCAGGAAGGCACGCTCAAAATGGCTACCAACCGGGCGTTGGGTTCCACCTCGAGCACTACGACGATTGCCAGCGGTGCGACGCTCGATCTCAACGATTTTTCGCCCGGTTTTGAGCCCGTCCGGGCCTCCGGCGCGGGCGTCGGCGGCATCGGTGCGATTATTGACAGCACTGCCACCGGCACCGTGGACGCCAATCTCCAGGATGTAACACTGCTCGGCGACACCACGTTCGGCTGCCCAAATAACGGACGCTGGGACATCCGTGTTCGCTCTGGGACAGGCCCTGGGCCCGGCCTTCAGGGCAACGGCTTCAATCTGACCAAGGTGGGCTCCGGCCTCGTCAGCATCGCCTGCCAGCGCAACATCGGCGTCGGCACGCCCTATTGGGACATGAACCTCGGTGACGTGACCGTAAACGGCGGCACCATTGCTTTCGCCGAATCACTCAAATTGGGCAACCCGGCCAAGATCATCACCGTGAATCCGTCCGCCATCCTGCAGTTCTATGATTTGGGTTACACCAATCCGATGCCCCGCAGCATCTTCATGACCGATGCCCGCCTCAATTTCAGCGGCAACGATACGGACACCAACATCCTCACCGGTCCGATCACCCTCACCAACGCAAACACCATCTATGTGGACCAGGCCGCGGCTTTCATGAATGGCCCGGTGGGTGGCGCCGGCTCCTTCGGCATCTTCGCCAACGGCCCCGGTCGCATCTATTTCAATGCCACCAACACTTATCCAGGTGACACCACGGTCACCAATGCCACGATCGGCGGCTCCGGCGTCCTCGCCGGCAACCTCGTCATGCTCGGCGGCACCAACTCCCCCGGCTACGGTATCGGCACCCTCCGCGTAAACGGCAATGCCACGCTGGCCGGCACGACGTTGATGGAGGTCAATCGCAACCTGACCCCGAACAGTGACCAACTCTCCGTGGGCGGCTCCATCGCCTTCGGCGGCATCCTCCAGGTCAAGCTCGGCGCCGGCGCTCCGCAACCGCAGGGCGGCGATGTGTATCAAATCTTTAATAAAGCCGGCTCCGGCTCATTCTCCTCGATCTTCCTGCCCACCCTCAGCGGCGGTTTGTCCTGGATCACCACCAACCTGACCATCAACGGTTCGATCTCCGTGTCCGGGGCCAGCTCCCCCACGACCATCACCAATGTGGTCAACAGTGGCGGAAATCTTATCTTCAGCGGCACCGGTGGGACCGCCGGAAGTTCCTATGTGGTAGTATCTTCCGCCGATGTCTCGTTGCCCATGGCCAGCTGGACCCCTGTGGCAACCAACACGTTCGGTCCCGGCGGCAGCTTCAGCGTGACCAACGCCATCAACCTCGCCACGCCGGCGACCTTCCTCCGCATTCGCGTCCCCTGACCCAGGTCGCTGGATCCAAAATAATTCAAATAATTCACAGCGCCTAAACACAAAATGATCGAAAACCGCAGTACGGAACTATTTCCTGCTTTTCAGCGCCGCCGGAGTGACTGCCGCGCGTTCACTCTGATCGAATTGCTCGTGGTCATTGCCATCATCGCCATCCTCGCGGCGATGCTGCTGCCCGCCCTCGCCAAGGCCAAATCCCGGGCTCAGCGGACCAATTGCATCAGCAATGAAAAGCAGATCACCCTCGCTTTCGTGATGTGGGGGGACGAAAACAACGATGGCAAGTATACGTGGAACCAGGGCTTGGGAAAAATCGGACCCGATCCGCTCCGTACAAATTGGGTCGCACTGGAGCCATTCCTCAAAAATCCAAAAGTGATGACGTGTCCCGCGGATCGTAAGCGCAATCCATTTTCGGACTGGGCCCAGCTGGTTAACACGTTCGAATTCCGCAGCAATCTGAGCTACGCCATTTGCACGAACGCCCTGCCCACGCGGCCGCTGGCGATGATGATCCTCGACAATCATGTCTCCACGGATTACCCCGCGAACTCCACCCTGGCCATGCCCGACAATCCCGCGAACGGATCGGCGCATACCTTCAATCAGGGGCAGGTGATCCGGCGCGGCTGGGTGAAGAATACACGGCATGATGACCAGGGTGTGGTCAGCTTCTGCGATGGCGGCGTGGCCGCCACCAAATCCGCCAAACTTCAGGAGCACTTTCGCAACATCTTCGATCTCTATCTGCAGGACCCGAATGGAGAACTCCGGCTCATGCTGCCGCAGTACTCCGCCATACCATTTTAGCGCTTGAACCGTCTTCGCATATCGCATCTTTTCGCGTGCTGTGGGGCGGTTGTAGTCCCTCGCAACCTTCGGTTCCTGCTGGTGGCAATCTTCTGCCTGGCTCACGTTGCCCCAGCTACCGCCGCCGATTCGAAATCTTTCAGGCCCAACTTCATTTTTGTCCTCATCGACGACATGGGCTACGCCGATTTGACGTGCTACGGTGGCCGGCCTGGTGAAACCGCGAATATAGACCGCCTCGCCAGTGAAGGTGTTCGGTTCACGCAGTTTTACGTCAACTCACCCATCTGCTCGCCCTCGCGCACGGCGTTTACCACGGGACAGTACCCCGCGCGCTGGCGCGTGACTTCCTACCTCGCCTCGCGCGCCGAGAATGATCGCCGCGGCATGGCGCAATGGCTCGACCCTTCCGCGCCCACCCTGGCCCGCGCTTTGCACGACGCGGGCTATAGCACCGGACATTTCGGCAAATGGCACATGGGCGGCCAGCGCGACGTGGGCGAGGCACCCCTGATCACGGAATACGGTTTCGACGAGTCTCTGACCCAGTTTGAAGGACTGGGCGATCGCATCCTGCCCCTCCTGGACACTTTTGACGGGGAACCGCCGCAGAAGTACGCCTTGGGCAGCGACAACCTGGGCCGGGGAAACATCCAGTGGATGGATCGATCCAAAGTAACCGGCGCCTTTGTGCAGCGAACGCTGGATTTCATTCGCCGGGCGGAAAAATCGGGCAAGCCTTTTTATGTTAACCTCTGGCCCGATGACGTGCACTCGCCGTTTTATCCGCCGAAGGCATTGCGAGGTAATAATTCCAAAAAGGAATTGTACCTGGGAGTGACCCGGGCGATGGATGCGCAACTCGCCCCACTGCTTGATTATGTCAAAGCGAGTCCAACCCTCCGCTCCAACACCATTATACTGGTCGCGAGCGACAATGGACCCGAGCCCGGCGCCGGCTCCGCGGGTCCCTTTCGTGGACACAAGGGCATGCTCTATGAAGGTGGCGTGCGCGAACCCCTCATTGTTTGGGCGCCGGGGTTCCTGTCGCCAAACGCGCGCGGCACTGTGAATGACAGCACTGTGATCTCAGCCGTGGACTTTTTCCCCTCGGTGGCCCGCCTTGCCGGAATTGGTCTGTCGGGAAACCTGAAACTCGACGGCGAAGACTTGAGCCGCCAAATGCTCGGCTTCAACAAACAAGAACGAACGCAACCTTTGCTCTGGAGCCGACCGCCGGATCGTCCGGGAAACGGCGCCGCAGTCTTGCCCGACCTGGCCATGCGTCGGGGCAACTGGAAGTTGCTGGTCATGCAGGATGGGAGCGAAGCCCAACTCTACGACCTGGCCAAAGACCCGGGCGAAAGTCGCAACCTGGCCGCGATGCATCCGGATATTGTGAGGGACATGCGCAAACCTCTCCTGGCCTGGTGGCAATCTGTGCCCGCCAGCCGCGATAATCCCGAGCGCATGCCGCACCACGCGAGCAACAACGGGCGGACGGCGGCAAACCCGGCTGCCGAACCAGAATAGCCCCTGCCTTGCGCGTGTTGCGGCACCCCATAAAACGGCTGACGCTTTTGTGTTTCTGGTTGGTGCTTTGTGGTGCCCAGCAGTGGCCCGCGGAATCAAAAGAGCGCCCCAACATCCTGATCATTCTCGCCGACGACGTGGGATTCTCCGACATCGGTTGCTTCGGCGGGATTGCTGCGACTCCGAATCTCGACGCCCTCGCGCACGACGGGGTGCGATTCACCCAGTTTTATAATACATCGCGCTGCTGCCCAACCCGTGCTTCGTTGCTGACCGGCCTTTATCCGCATCAAACCGGCATCGGCCACATGAACTGGTCGGACAATAACCTCCCTGGCTATCACGGAAACCTGGGCACCAATTGTGTGACCATCGCCGAAGTGCTGAAGTCCACGGGATACCGGACTTACATGTGCGGTAAATGGCACGTCACGCGTTTCGCCGAACCTGACAGCGACCGTTCCCAGTGGCCCATCCAACGCGGTTTCGAAAAATTCTATGGCACCCTGAAAGGCTCCGGCAGCTTCTTCGATCCCATTTCGCTCTGCCGCCAGAACACGTTCATTACTCCTGAGAACGATCCCGAATACAAACCGAACCGTTACTATTATACGGACGCCATCAGCGACAATGCCGTCCGCTTCCTGGCAGCCCACGAAAAGGAATCTCCCAACCAGCCGTTCCTTCTCTATGTCGCCTATACCGCGGCCCATTGGCCAATGCAGGCGCCCGAGAGCGACATCGCGAAGTACAAAGGAAAGTTTGACACCGGCTACGAACCCGAGCGCCAGGCCCGTCTCAAACGCCTGCGCGAACAAGGTCTCATTGACACAAACTGGGATTCCGCTCCAACTGTCGGCGACTGGAACAAGGTTGATCAGAAATGGGAGGCGCGCTGCATGGAAGTCTACACCGCCATGCTTGATAACATGGACCAGGGCATCGGCCGCATCGTGGGGGAGTTGAAGCGCAGCGGCCGCCTGGACAACACGATCATTTTCTTTCTCCAGGATAACGGCGCCTGCGCCGAAGACACTGGCCGCCGCCCGCCCGCCAAGGCTGCGCCGAAGAAGTTAAAACCCATGGCTCCGGACGAATTGCAAATGATCGCCCAACCCCGCCAGACCCGCGACGGCAAACCCGTCCGCCGCGGCCCCGGCGTCATACCGGGCGGCCCTGATACTTTTGTCGCTTACGGCGAAAACTGGGCGAATGTTTCGAACACCCCTTTCCGCGAATACAAACACTGGGTTCACGAAGGAGGCATCTCCACGCCGCTGATCGTCCATTGGCCGGCCGGAATCCCCACGAACCGCAACGGCAGACTCGAGACCCAACCCGGCCACCTGATTGACCTCATGGCCACTTGCGTGGATGTGTCCGGCGCGACGTATCTGCAGGAAAACCACGGCGCCAAGGTGCCGCCCATGGAAGGCGTCTCCCTTCGCCCTGCCCTCTCCGGTGAGGCGCTGTCGCGAAAAGAGCCGCTCTGTTGGGAGCACGAAAGCAATCGTGCCATCCGGGACGGCAAATGGAAGCTGGTCGCCAAGGCCGATCGCCCGTGGGAACTGTACGACATGGAAAAGGACCGGACCGAAATGCACGATCTCGCGAAGCAAAATCCGGGCAAGGTGGCCGAGCTCTCCAAAAAATGGGACCAGTGGGCCGCGCGCGCGAATGTGCTCCCGCTCGGCGGCTGGAAAACCGACAAAAGAAATACCGAATAATCATGCCGCGACTTCGCTCCCTTCTCCTCGCGCTTTCCCTGGTTTCCTGCCTGCCCCTTTCGGCCGCCGACAAACCGAACATCATCGTGATCCTTGCCGATGACCTCGGTTTCTCGGATATCGGCTGCTATGGCGCGGAGATTCAGACTCCCAACATCGATGCTCTCGCCAAAAACGGCCTGCGCTTCACCCAATTCTACAATACCTCCCGTTGCTGTCCCACGCGCGCCTCGCTGATGACCGGTCTCTATCCGCACCAGGCCGGTGTTGGTCACATGATGGTGGATCACGGATACGACGGCTACCGCAGCGATCTGAATCATAACTGCGTCACCATTCCCGAAGTCCTCAAGACGGCCGGCTACCGCACTTACATGGTCGGCAAATGGCATCTCACCCGTTTCGACGGCCCCAGCGACCGCCGCGACAACTGGCCGCTCCAGCGGGGCTACGAGAAATTTTACGGCACCCTGCGCGGTTACGGCAGCTTCTATGATCCCTCCGCACTCTGCCGCCAGAACACGTTCATCACGCCGCTAAACGATTCCCAATACCAGCCGAAGGAATACTATTACACCGACGCGCTGAGCGATAATGCGGTCAAATTCCTAAAGGAGCACGTCAAGGAATCGCCGGACAAACCGTTCTTCATGTACGTGGCCTACACCGCCGCACACTGGCCCATGCACGCCCTCGATCGTGACATCGAAAAATACAAAGGCAAATTCACCGCCGGCTACGACCCGGTACGAAACGAGCGCTTCAAGCGACTCAAGGCGGCCGGCCTGATTGACCCACAGTGGGAGCTCACCCCCACCGCGGGCGAATGGAGCGAGGTCAAACGCAAAGCCTGGGAAATGCGCTGCAAGGAAGTCTTCGACGCCATGGTGGATAACATGGACCAAGGCATCGGCCGCATCGTCGCCGAACTCAAGCAGGACGGCCTCCTCGACAATACGGTCATATTTTATCTCCACGACAACGGCGGTTGCGCCGAGGACATGGGACGCAAAGGGCCCGAACCCGGTCCCGAAGTGAAGCTCCACGCCATGAAGCCCGACGAACTCCAGGACCGCACCAAGCCGCCCATGCAAACGCGCGACGGCCGCCTCGTGCGCACCGGCCCCGGCGTGATGCCCGGTGGTCCGGATACTTACATCGCCTACGGCCGCGCCTGGGCCAACGTCTCCAACACCCCCTTCCGGGAATATAAACATTGGGTCCACGAAGGCGGCATCGCCACGCCGCTCATCATCCAGTGGCCGGCGGGGATTCCCTCGTCACGCCGCGGTGCCATCGAGACTGCCCCCGGGCACGTCATTGATATCATGGCCACTTGTGTTGATCTTTCCTCTGCCAGCTATCCCAAAGAGTCGCAGGGCAAAAACATCAACCCGATGGAAGGCGTCTCCCTCCGACCCTTGCTCACCGGAAAATCCATCACGCGCCCCAATCCGATTTTCTGGGAGCACGAAAGCAACCGCGCCATTCGCGATGGCAAATGGAAGCTCGTCGCCAAAGCCGGCCAGCCCTGGGAACTCTTTGACATGGAAAAGGACCGCACCGAAATGCACGATCTAGCTTCGTCCCATCCCGACCTCGTAAAATCCATGTCCGCCCAATGGGACACCTACGCCGCTCGCGCCAACGTCCTTCCCCTCGGTGGCTGGAAAGATGGCAAGAAGACCTCGGAATAATCCGCGCCGCTACCTCCCCGGCTTTTCCAGCGCTGCCGCCGTCTCAAAAATCAGCTCCCACGCGGCCCGTACGTGCCGCTCCTCCGTATTGGTCTGTCCGATGCAAAACCGCAGCGTGTACTTTCCATTCAACACCGTGTGCGTCAAAAACAACTTTCCCGACTGATTCAACCTCTCCAGCAGTCGCTTCGTTACCTCATTGCCCGCGCGATGCGCAAAGCACACGAGGTTCATCGGCGGCTTCATCGTCAGTTCAAACTCCTTCGAGGCCGCCACCCACTTCGCAAATTCCTGCGCCAGCGCAATATGCTGCCGGATGTGGTGCTGCAATCCCTCCACGCCGTAGTGCCGGATCACAAACCACAGCTTCAGTGCGCGAAACCGCCGGCCCAGGGGAATCTGCCAATCACGATAATCAATCACCGCTCCCGAATCGCTCGCCTGGTTCCTCAGATACTCCGGCACCACGCTGAGCGTGCGAATCAACGTCTTGCGATCCGCCACATAGAAGCAATCACAGTCGAAGTTCGTGAACATCCACTTGTGCGGATTGAAACAGTAGGAGTCCGCCAATTCGAGACCCGCGTGCATGCCGCGATGCTCCGGGCAAATCGCCGCCGTGCCGCTCATCGCCCCATCCACATGCAGCCAGATGCCCTCCGCCCGGCATATCCGTCCGATTTCCACCAGGGGATCGAATCCATTCGAGGATGTCGTCCCCACCGTGGCCGTCGCGAAGCAAGGTACGCGCCCGTCCGCCCGGTCGCGGGCAATCTGTTGTGCCAGATCCTGCGGACGAATCGCGAAGTTTTCGTCCGTTTCGAGCAGCCGTAAATTTACCCGTCCCAGCCCGGCGATGCGTACCGCCTTTTCCACGGACGAATGCGCCTGATCGCTGGTGTAAGCCACCAATCGACCATCACTGCCCTCCTCGTTGGTCTGAAATCCCGTCGCCCGCTCGCGCGCCGCGAGCAACGCGCACAGGACGGCGCTGGAAGCCGTATCCAAAATCACACCGCCTCCCGGGCCAACCGATTTGAATTTGCCCGGCAGCCCGAGCATATCGGCCAGCCAATCCAACACGTGCGTTTCCAGTTCCGTGCACGCCGGACTGGTCAACCACAACATCCCCTGCACGCCCAACCCCGCCGCCAGCAACTCACCCAAAATCGAAGGTCCCGAATTGTTGCACGGAAAGAACCCAAAAAAGTTGGGCGACTGCCAATGCGTGATCCCCGGCAGGATCACCTTGTTCATATCGGCAAGAATCGCCGAAAAATCCTCCCCCTTCTCCGGCGGCTTCGCCGGCAGCAGGGCGCGCACGTCACCCGGCTTGACCCGCGCCTGCACGGGAAAGCTCTCCACCTGCTTCTGGTAGTCGGCGATCCAGTCCACCACGGCATGCCCCCAGCGGCGGAATTCCTCCGGCTTCATGTGAAACGCAGCTTTCTCACCCATGGCCGGACTTTAGTTCCATTCTGCCTGCGCACCCAAGCCAAAAAGCGCCCCTCGAACCGGGGACGATTTGCGCCACGCCGTTCTCTGAGTATATTTCCAAACGACATCCGATGCCCAAACAACTTTTTCTGCTGTTCCTCCTGTTGCTCGCGCATTCCCTGCCCGCCCAAAGCCCGGACGCTTCTTGGAGCGTTTCCGTGCTGGATCAACTCTTCGCTGCCGCACCTCCCGGCCAGCAAACGATCCAGGTTGGCGACATGGAAATCCTGGCTTCCCGCCTGCGCCAGTGGCGCAACCACCTCGCCGGAGGTCCGGGACCAAAGCTCGCGTTCGATGGGCTGGCGCCCACTTGGACGGCTGGAAATGTCTATTACACTTTCGATGTCGGCGTGAGTGCCGCCAAGCAGCGGTGCTTCCTCGATGGCGCTGCGGACTGGGCGACCTTTGCGAATCTGCATTTCATTCTCCGAACCAGCCAATCCAACTACGTCACCATCATTGAGAATCCATCCCTCGCCGGCGGCCAATCCGCCGTGGGTATGATCGGTGGCCAGCAGTTTCTCCAATTCGGGCCCAATGCCTGGAACCGTGGGACCATTTGTCACGAACTCGGCCATACCCTCGGCCTGATCCACGAGCACCAGCGCACCAATCGCAACGCCTACGTGAGCGTGCTGACCAACAACATCGCGCCGGGCGCCGAGCCGAACTTCATTCTGCTCGCCAACTCCAAGGATAAAACCAGCTACGACTTTCTGTCGGTGATGCACTACAACCGGAATTCCTTTCCCAAAACCAACGGACTCGACACGCTCGTCCCCCTGCCCGCCTACACGAATTACCTCAATCTGATGGGGGCGCTTTACGACCCCATCCTCAGCGCGTCGGATCGCGCCGGCATGGCCGCAGTTTATGGCGCGGGGCCTGCGCTCAGTTCCGTAGTGACCAACACCCAGGATAGCGGCCCCGGCAGTCTCCGGGCCGCTATTTATTACGCGCTGGATAATCCGGCCACCACGATCACGTTCAACATCGCCACCAACAATCCCGGGCTCACCAACCGCGTCTTCCGCATCCAGGTCACCGACGGTTATCCCAGCTTGGGAAATGCCACCGTCATTGACGGCAGCACCCAACCAGTAAACCTCAACTCGAATGGCCCGGCGATTCAACTCGATGGCTCACTGGCCCAAACCACGAGTGTCTTTCCGTGCGGCTTGGTTATGAAGAGCAATAATTGCTCGATCCGCAATCTGGTCATCAACAACTTCGCCAACAACGCAATCTGGATCACCGGCAGCAACGCCATCGGCAACACGGTTCGCGGCTGTTACCTGGGCGTCGGCCCTGCCGGCACGAATGCAGCGCCAAACGGAGTCTATCCCGTGCTGATAAATGGAGGCGCAAATCGCAACACCATCGGCGGGACCAACGCCGCGGCCCGCAACATCATCTCCGGCAGCCTGAATCAGGGCGTGCTGCTTTCCGATCCCGGGACCAGCGGCAATCTTATCCAGGGCAATTACATCGGCCTCAGCGTCACGGGCACCAACGCCCTGCCCAACACCTGGGGCGGTATCGCCGTGGCCCTCGGCTCCCAATCCAACTTGATTGGCGGGACGATCGCAGGTGCGCGCAACGTGATCTCCGGCAACAACGCGCAGGGGATCACTTTCACCGACACGAACACCATCGGGAACATGGTTCAGGGAAATTATGTGGGTTTGAACGCCTCCGGCACTGCTGCTGTCCCCAACGCCTATTCCGGAATTAATTTCTTTGGCGGCGCCCACTACAACCAGGTCGGCGGTACCGCGGCTGGGTCGGGAAATGTCATCTCCGGAAATCACAACCAGGGGATTCTCATTCAGCACTTCGGCTCCATCGGCAATCTCATCCAGGGCAATTACATCGGCACCGGTCCGCAGGGAACAAATGCCATTCCGAATGGTTTCCACGGCGTCCAAATCGCCGAACAATCACAATCGAACATCGTCGGCGGAACGCTGGTTTCGGCCCGCAACATTATTTCCGGCAACACGCTTTCCGGCGTATCGATCAACGATTCCGGCACCGTCGGCAACCAGATTCTCGGCAATTACATCGGGCTGGATGTCGGGGGTGGTTTTGCCGTGCCGAATGGCTCCAGTGGCATCGGCGTTTATGGCGCGCGCGGCAACATCATCGGTGGCTCCGCCGGAAACGTTGTCTCCGGAAATGTCTATCAGGGAATCGTCCTCAGCGGCCCGGGCACCATTGGAAATTCCATCTTCGGAAACACCGTTGGCCTGAACGCCGCCGGCTCCGCCGTGGTGCCGAATACCGGCGCGGGCATCGGCATTTACGGCGGCGCGCAATCAAACCAGATCGGCGGCCCGCTGCTTGCCCAACGCAATTTCGTCTCCGGCAACGCCGCGCAGGGCATCGTCCTCGGCAACACCAACACCACCGGCAACGTCGTGCAGGGCAACTTCGTTGGCTGCAATCCGTCCGGCACATCCGTCATGGGCAACGCGTATAGTGGCATCGAACTTTCCGGCGGCGCGTCGGCCAATCTCGTGGGCGGCAATTTCGCCGGCGGGGGAAATCTCGTTTCCGGCAACCAGTTCGGCGTGGGTATTTTCAACCCGGGAACGATCGGCAATTTGGTGCAGGGAAATCTCATCGGCCTGAACGCCTCCGGCACCGGCGCGTTGCCTAACAGCATCTATGGCGTGCTGTTCGGTGACCGCGCCTCTGCCAATCTCATCGGCGGCCCGTTCGGCGCGCGCAATTACGTGTCCGGCAACCTCCAGTTCGGCGTCGTCATCGGGGACAACTGCGCCAACAACCTTTTCCAGGGAAATACCGTCGGCTTGGGGATCACCGGCGCGGCCGTGCCCAATGCCTTCGCTGGTGTCGCCATCTTTTCGCCGGCCGTGGGCAATCAAATCGGCGGGACCACTCCTGGCACCGCCAACCTCATCGCGAGCAATTCTTCGGAAGGCGTCTTTGTTTCCGACGTTGCCGCCACCAACAATTCCATCCGCGGCAATTCCATCTACGGCAATTCCGGCGCGGGCATCATTCTCTACTCGTCGGCTAATCGTTCCGCGGCTGCACCGATCCTTGCCTCCGCCGTGCTGTCGAATGTCCTCGCGATCTCCGTGAATTTCACCAGTACGCCCAGTTCGACGTTCCATTTGGATTTCTACTCCAGCCCTGCGCCGATTTTCAGCAGCCAGGCTCGCACCTGGCTGGGAACCAAGGATGTGGCCACCGGCCCGGGCGGCATCACGAATTTCTCCCTCTCCCTCACGACCGCCGTGCCCATTGGCCGCATCATCACTGCAACGGCCACAGACCTTGCCGGCAACACGTCCGGTCTTTCACCGGGGGTGACCGTGACCGCAATCGACAACGTCCATGACGGTATTCCGGATGGCTGGCGCAAGGCTTACTTCGGCGGCACCGGCGCCACCACCAACAGCCAGTCCTGCGCCGCGTGCGACCCCGACCAGGATGGGCTCTCCAACCAACAGGAATTCCTCGCGGGCACCAATCCGACGAACGCCGCCAGCACCTTGAAATTCAGTTCCATCTCCCGCAGCAACGCGGACCTCCTCCTCGGCTTTCAATCGCAGCCCGGCATCAGCTACCAGGTGAATTATCGCGCTGGCGTCAACTTGAGCAATTGGCTGATTCGCGCCGACGAAATCCTCGGCAACGGCGCCCTCCTCCAACTCACCGACCCCAACGCCACCCTCGCGCCGCAAGGCATTTACCGCCTGGTCGTTTCCCCCTAAAATCCGTATCAGCCGAGGTAACGAGGCTCCATCAACTCGAAAGCGTGCACGCGTCCGGGATCATGGAGCCTCGTCACTTCGGCTGCCACGGCCAACTAATACCTCGGCATCGTCGGATCAATCTCCCGCGACCAAGCGTCAATGCCTCCGCGCACGCTCTTCACATCCTTGAATCCCTGTTGCCGTAAAAAGTAAACAGCCCTCAAGGATCGGCCTCCCACCTTGCAGTAAAGATAGTAGCTTTGCTCCGGCTTAAATTCCTTAAACCGCTGCGCAAATTGACTGAGCGGCACCAGGCCGGTGCCCTGAACGTGCGCGAAGTCATGCTCATCCTGTTCGCGCACATCAATCACCTGAATTCCCAGGGCTGGATCATCCAACGCCCGCTTCATGTCCTGCACCGTTACTTCATCCGGATCCGGTTCTGCCATGTTCGGAACGCTGCACGAAGCCGCCGAATCGGTCAAGCTGGTGATCGTCGGCTTTTCACCGCACAACGCGCATTGCGGATCCCGACGCAGCTTCAATTCGCTAAACTTCATCTCCAGCGCGTCGAAAAGGAGCAGGCGATTCAGCAACGAAGTTCCCGCGCAGAGAATCAACTTGAGCGTCTCCGTCGCCTGAATCGTCCCGATGATTCCCGGCAACACCCCCAGCACACCGGCCTCGGCGCAACTCGGCGCCATGCCCGGACCGGGTGGCTCGGGAAACAAGCAACGGTAGCAGGGCGCGCCCAGGTGCGGCGCAAATACGCTGGCCTGTCCTTCGAACCGCAAAATCGCCCCGTAAATGTAAGGTTTGCGCAGGAACACACAGGCGTCATTCGCGAGGTAGCGCGTGGGAAAATTATCGGTGCCGTCCACGATGACGTCATATTGCTCAAAAACTTCGCGGACATTCGCCGCTGCCAGCTTCAAGTCGTGTGCGACCACCTCGACGCCCGGATTCAGCCGGCGGATCGTCTCGCGCGCCGACTCCGTCTTCTTCCGGCCCACGTCGGCGGAACCATGCAGCAACTGGCGCTGCAAGTTCGACTCATCCACCACGTCAAAATCCACCAGTCCCAGCTTTCCCACACCTGCCGCGGCCAGGTACAAAGCCGCCGGCGAGCCCAGGCCCCCCGCGCCGATGCAGAGCACCGACGCGGCGCAAATTTTCTTTTGGCCTTCGACGCCCACTTCGGGCAGCATCAAATGCCGTGAGTAACGACGATTTTGTTGGCTGGTGAGTTCCACTTTGCCGGTATGATCGGATTGGTCCGAGCAAATCGAAAATACTTCACCCTCCGCCGGGAAGCAATTCGCTTGCGGCGTTCATCACATTGAAAACCACCCTCCCCGTTCAAGCCGCCGCGCGTCTGAAAAAGTTGTCCAAACTTCGCCCCACGCTCGCCATGGTTCTTGGCAGCGGCTTTGGACAGGCGATCAAACACTTGCAAGTAGACGCCGAGGTTTCCTATTCGCGCATCCCCGGCTTTCCAGAGCCGGGTGTCGGCGGACACGCGGGCCGGTTATTTATCGGTACCCTGGGCGGCACGCCAGTAATGGTGCTGAGCGGTCGCGCGCATTTCTACGAAGGCCATCCCATGGAGGTGGTTACCTTCGCTGTTCGCACGCTCGCAGCGTATGGAATAAAAGATTTGCTCCTGACCAACGCCGCCGGCGGGATCAATCGGCGCTTTCACCCCGGTGACTTCATGCTCCTCACCGACCACATCAACCTCATGGGCACAAATCCGCTCCGTGGGCCCCTGTGGCCCGGTTTGCCGCGGTTTGTGGACATGACCACCACCTACTCTCCAGCGCTTGGCAAATCAATGTGCCGCGCCGCAAAGGCCATTCGCACGCCCCTCCGCTCTGGAGTCTATCTGGCGGTTTCCGGCCCCAGTTATGAAACTCCGGCCGAAATCGAGGCTTTCGCCCGTTTAGGGGCCGATGCCGTGGGCATGAGCACTGTTCCCGAAGCCATCGTGGCGCGGCAGTGCGGGCTGAATGTCGCCGGTTTGTCCTGCATTACGAATTTGGCTGCCGGGCGCGGCCAAAAACCGCTTTCGCATGCTGAAGTCCTCGAAACCGGTGAAAAAGTGGGGGCTTTGGCAGCGCAATTGCTCAATCAATTTGCGAAATGTTATGGCCGGTAGCAGAAAACGCGGCGCGGAACCGCCGTTTAGTTCCCGATTTTCTCCTGCGACCACCAAAAAGCTGCTCAAGGCGGCAGTAAGCGCCCGAAGGCGCGCGGTGGCTCCATACTCTGGTTTTCACGTTGGCGCGGCCTTGCTGACGCGCAACGGTGAGATCATCACTGGCGCGAACGTCGAAAGCGCCAGCTACGGGCTGACCTGTTGTGCGGAGCGCGTGGCTCTTTTCAGCGCGCTCACTTCGGGTCGGCGAAACTTTTCGGCGATCGCTGTGGTGGCCGCGGCCGTTGATGGGCCGATGCCGTGTGGCGCCTGCCGCCAATTGCTGGCCGAGTATGCCTCGGAGGCAACCGTTTTTGTGGCTGACAGCCGGCAGTTGAGCCGGCGGCGGACTTTCACAGTAAGGGAACTTCTGCCGTCCGCGTTCGTGCTGGTGCCGTCGAAGACCCGTTGAGAAAACGGGTTGATGGCGTAAGGTGAGATTCGAGCAGTGTGCTGATGAAGGCTGAAACGGGATTTGCACTCGATAGTGCGGGCTGGCCCATTTTGGAAGTGGAAGCCCAGGGTGGCATCCGCCGGGCCAACGCCGCCGCCGTGAATGCCTTTGGCGGAGCTTTGCAGACTCCTTCCCCCACCCTCGCTGGCTTGTGGTCTCCGGAATGCGCCACACCGGCTCATTCCTTCCTTGAGCAAATCGCGCGAATGCCGGCTTCACTTCCGCTCATCCTGCTCCGGAACAAGGATGGCGCGACGATTCCCTATCACGTGGCCAGCGCGCCGGTGAGCGGACCGGATGGCCAACATTTCCTGCTTCAGCTTCTGCCCGCGGCGGCCGATGTGTCCGCAGGCAAGGCCGGTTCCTCCGAGTCCAACCTGGCTCACAAACAAAAATTGGATTGCGCGCTCCAACTGGCGCGCACCGTCGCCCTGGACTTCAACAACGCCCTCACCAGCATTCTTGGCCACACTTCACTCATGCTCAGCCGCATGGAACCCGGCCACCCCTGGCGGACTTCCTTGATGGAGGTGGAAAAGTCCGCCTCCAAGGCTGCCGAAATCGCCAATGACCTGGGCACCTTCAGCCGCCAGGAAAAGGAGGCGCGGGCGCAGACCGCCGGAAATCTCAATCACCTGGTCCATCGGACCACCGAGTTTTTTCAACAAAACGCCGGAAACGATCCGCCGCAGTGGAGCCTGCAACTGGAACGCAAACTTTTCGCCGCGAGGTTCGACGAGGCCAAAATGCAGCAGGCTCTCATGAAGATCCTCGAGAATTCGCTCCAGGCCATGAAAGGGGGCGGCCGGGTCATCATTCAAACTCGCAACCTCGAGCTCACCGCGCCCACCCAGGACCGCAATGTTCAACTCAACGCAGGCTCCTACGTCTGCGCCGAAATCAGCGACACCGGCTGCGGTATCGAACCCGAGATACTCCCGCGCGTTTTCGAGCCGTTTTTCACCACCAAGCATGGTGGTACCCATCGCGGCCTGGGCCTGGCGTGGGTATACGGGATTGTCACCAACCACGGCGGCGGGGTGGCCATCTCCAGCCAGCCAGGCAAAGGAACTTCCGTACGCGTCTATCTTCCGGCCGAGAACCGCCTCGCCAAGGGGGCCGAACTAGCTACCGACGATTTGAGTGGCACCCAGACCATTCTCATGGTGGACGACGAGGAATTGCTGCTCACCATGGGGCAGACCATTCTCTCGGCCTATGGCTACCAGGTGGTGACCGCCGACAGCGGAAAAAAAGCGCTCGACCTCCTGGCCAAAGCCAAGTCACCGGTCGACTTGGTGATTACCGACCTCGTCATGCCCGCCATGAGCGGACGTGAGCTGGTGGAGCAGGTCCGAAAAGTCTCGCCGACCACCCGCATCATTTGCAGCAGCGGTTATGTCTGGCCGTCGGCCCAGGAAAACAACGACGCCTACCTCCAAAAGCCCTTCACCAGCCAGGAACTGCTCGTCAAAGTCAAACGCGTCCTCTCGCAGGAACCGGCTGCCGTGGCTGAGTGATTACATTAGTTGACGTTTTCATCTCCGGGTCTATTCTATTCCCTTATGCAAATTGAGACGTTGAAGGTTTTTTGTGATCTGGCTGAAACTCAGAGCTTTACCAAGGCGGCCCAGATAAATGACGTCACCCAATCCGCCGTCAGCCAGCAGATCAGCGCCCTCGAACGCCTCTTCAATTCCCTCCTGATCGAGCGCAGCAAAAAGCGTTTCCGCCTCACCCGGGAAGGCCAGGTATTCTACGAATACAGCAAGCAAATCATCGGCACCTACGATTCCCTCCACAGCCGCCTCCAGGAAATCAAGGACATCATCTCGGGCACGGTCCGCGTCGCCACCATTTATAGTATCGGCCTCCACGATCTGCCGCCGTACTTGAAAAAGTTTCTCAAAGCCTACCCGACCGTGAACGTGCACGTCGAATACCGCCGCGCCAACCAGGTTTACGAGGATGTGCTCAGCAACGTCGTGGACCTCGGCTTGGTGGCGTATCCCGTGCGCGATGCGAAGTTAAACTTATATCCGCTGCGCAAGGAGCCGCTGGTGCTCATCTGCCATCCCAGCCACCCGCTGGCGCGCCAGAAATCCATCAAACTGCGCACGCTTTCCGGCCAGAAATTCATCGGCTTCGAACCCGACATCCCCACCCGGAAGGCCCTCGACAAGGTGCTCCGCGAGCATCACGTCCAGGTCCAGCACGTGATGGAGTTCGACAACATCGAAACCGTCAAACGCGCCGTGGAAATTGACGCGGGCGTCGCCATCGTTCCTCACGGCACCATCGTCCAGGAAGTTGCCAAGCAAACGCTCATCGCGATTTCCATCGAGGATGGCGACCTCTACCGCCCGCTGGCCGCCATCTACAAGAAGAACAAGGTCCTTTCCCCGGCAATGAAGCAGTTCCTCGCCGTGCTTAAGGAAGATAAATAACCTTAACCGGGCGCCATCCCGGCACCCGCGGATTTAGGCAGACTTACGAAAAGCGCCCAGCCTGAAGTTGGGCGCTTTTCGCTTTTTACCTCAGGTTCTCGGGATTCAACGGTTTCAAATCCCGTGGCAAAAATTTGCCATCCTTGCGGATCAATTCGCCATCGAACCAAATTTCACCACCCCCCCACTCCGGTCGCTGGATCAACACCATGTCCCAGTGTACGGCCGAGTGGTTCCCGTTGTCGCACTGCTTGTAAGCCTGTCCCGGCGTAAGATGCAGGGATCCGGCGATTTTTTCGTCGAACAGGATGTCGCACATCGGATTCATGATATGGGGATTGAACCCCAGCGAAAACTCGCCCGTGTAGCGCGCCCCCGGATCGGTATCCAGAATCTCGTTCAATCGCTTCGTGTTGTTGGACGTCGCGCGCACCACCTTTCCGTCCTTGAACTCCAGCCGCACGTTTTCAAATTTCGAACCGGCATACAACGTCGGCGTGTTGAATTGAATGAAACCGTTGATCGAAGTCTTGACCGGGCAGGAAAACACCTCGCCATCCGGAATGTTCCGGTCGCCCTTGCACATCTGCGCCCCGATGCCTTTGATGCTGAACTTCAAGTCGGTACCCGGCCCCATGATGTGGACCTTGTCCGCCTTCTTCATGCGCCGCTCCAGTGGCGCCATGGCGCGCGCCATCCTGGCGTAGTCCAGGGTGCAGACGTCAAAGTAGAGGTTTTCAAATGCCTCCGTGCTCATCCCCGCGCTCTGCGCCATGCTCGGCGTGGGCCACCGCAGGACGCACCACCGCGTTTTTTGCACCCGGTGGTTCAGTACCGGACGCGTCAATCGCGAGTACATCGCCATCCGCTCACCGGGCACGTCGGAGTTCTCATTCACGTTGTCCGCTCCGCGCACGGCGATATAAGCCTGCATCTTCTTCATGCGCGCCATTTCGAGGTCGCGCATCATGCGGCCCTGCGGCTCGGTAATTCCGCGCAGCATCTCGCGGCCGATTCGAGTGTGACGCACTTCCACAAACGGAATTGCCTTGCACTCCCGGGCCGCCCGGATCATTTCAATTACGAACGCATCCGGCACGTCCGTCATGTCCAACAGGACATGGTCGCCCGCCTTCAGCCGCGTCGAATATTCAGCCAGCAACTTCGCCAGTTTCCGGTAACGAGGATCAGTCATAAATTCAGTGCCTTAGATTAAGCGAGAAAGCGCCGGTTGAAAAGTGCCGGTCGGCTTGGGTCGCATTTTTAAAGATCTTCCGCCTTAAATCCGGCCACCACCGGCCGATGATCCGATGCCACACCCCACTCCGGCACCGCCAGCACGTAAGTTTCCGCAGGCAACCATTCCTTCGCCATGCCCGGGCTCAACAGCAGGAAATCAATGCGGCTGTACGTATCCTCTTTGCCGTAATAATGCGTCCAGGCCACGTTGCGGGACTCGGTGCCGCTTGAATCCGCCTTGTCCCCGTTTCTCTCCGCGGGCCGGGTATCAACCAGCTTGAACTTCCCTTTGCCCACAATCTGTCTGGTCGAAACGGAATCCTTCGAATCGTTAAAATCCCCGAGTACCACCAGGTTCAGTCCCGGCTTCGCTGCCAACCGCGCGTCAATGATCTCCCGTAGAATCTTCGCCTCCTCCACTCGCAATTCGCCTTCGTCCGCCTGCGGCACCGGCCGTTTGGATTTCAAATGCGCCACCACCAGCGTGAAGGAATACCCGGGCGAAACCTGAATCTCCACTTCGGCAAATCCGCGGCTCACGCGAAACCGCTTGCCGCTCAGCAAAAAACTCTCCGTGACGTGCGGCCGTCGGGCGGTGATGGGAAAGCGGCTCAAAACGGCTACATGGACATTCGTGTCCGAGCCCGACACCAACTCCGATTCCGGCAAATCCAGCCCACGAGCCTTCAGGCAGCCTTGCAATTCGCGCAACGCGCTCGCGCTGCCCATCTCCTCAAGGGCAATCACGTCGGGCTTCATGGCGAAAATGTTTTCACACACCTTGGCCCGCGCCGCGGCCGATTTCACAAAACGCGTTTCGGTCGCCTCATCGAGATAATTCTCCACATTATACGTGGCGACGCGAAATATTTCTGCCCCTCGCAATCCCGGAACCAGCAATCCCAAAAGCGCCAGCCATGACAGCCTGACCCGCCAACCCAATTTCATGCGTTGCGTATACCGGCGAACCCGGCCCAAGTCAAAGTTCCAATCACACCTTTTCACGCTTGGTTCAAGAATGGCTAATTGCAAATCGTGTTTAAGCTGCTAGTGTATTTGGATGCAAAAAACCATGCGGCGCCCCGCAGGGAACGCTGACTCCGCGAAGGCTGGACAGCAACTCCACGATAAACAAAACGAGCGCGACTACCGTCAACTGCACATTGACAAGGTCGGCGTCCGGGGGATGCGCTTTCCCATCCAGGTGCGCGACAAGGCCCGCGAAGTCCAGAACACCGTGGCGACCATCGGCATGTTCGTGGACCTCCCCAAGGAATTCAAAGGCACCCACATGAGCCGGTTCGTCGAGGTGCTCAACGCTCACGGGAGTGTCATTCATGTGGAGAATATCTCCGAAATTTTGCAGGCCATGCAACAGCGCTTTTCCGCGAAGACCTCGCATATCGAGATGGAGTTTCCTTATTTCATGGTCAAGCGGGCCCCCGTCTCCGGTTTGGAGAGCGTCATGGATTATGTCGCCCGGTTCGACGCCTCCGCCTGCGGCCGCGAAATAGACTTTGTGCTCACGGTTAAAACGATGGTGACCACCCTTTGTCCGTGCTCGAAGGCGATTGCCGAATACGGCGCGCACAATCAGCGTGGCCAGGTCACTGTCCAGTTGCGCTCCCGCAAGGCGGTGTGGATTGAAGACGTCATTCAAATCGTCGAAGGTTCCGCCAGCTCGGAACTTTTTGCCCTGTTGAAAAGGCAGGACGAAAAGGCAGTCACGGAACGGGCGTATGAAAATCCCGTGTTTGTTGAAGATCTCGTGCGCAACGTCGCGCTGCGGCTGAACGCGCATCCGGACGTGACTTGGTACAAAGTCGAGGCCGAGAATCATGAAAGCATCCACAACCACAACGCCTACGCCTGCATCGAGAAAGGTTAAGCCGCCCGGAACCGGGCGGGTGGCGGCGGAGCGTCGAAAAGGAAGTTTGAAAGGGCGAAAAAAAATGAAAATTGTTGTGGAATATCCCCATTTGTCTGCTAGATTCGCCCACTTTCAGCGGGAGGACAGACCGTCCCGCTGAGGCAAATAAACGGATGTTCGCCTTTTGGCCGGGCATCCACAACAGTGACAACGAGCAATAAGACGCAAATTGTGAAAAAGTCTCCCGCGCGCCCCAAGCCGCATGCTGCGGCTACCGCCGCCGCCATCCTTGGCCAGACGACTACCAGCAAGGTCAAGAAGAGTGGCGACCTCAAGGCCTTTAAAGTGAAGCCCGAGTGGGCCAAGTTCCATGCCCGGCTGCTGGAGCTGCGCGAGCAATTGATGCGGCAGATGAGCGGTCTGGCCAAGGACTCCGCCCAGGAACTCGCCGGCTACAGCCTGCACATGGCCGATTCCGGTACCGACAATTTCGACCGCGATTTTGCCCTCAGCCTGCTCTCCTCGGACCAGGATGCCGTTTACGAGATCGAGGAGGCGCTCAAGCGCATCGAGCGGAATACGTATGGCGTTTGCGAGTTGACCAACAAACCCATTCCCAAATCCCGTCTCGAAGCCATCCCCTGGACCCGCTTCACTGTGCAGGCCCAGGCCCAACTCGAACGCGATGGGGCCCTGCGCCAGCGCCGTTTGGGTGCCCTCGGCACCGTGGACAGTGTGGGTGTCAGTGACAATGAACCCGAAGAAGAGGGTGAAGCCGAAGAAAAGACCAAGGAAAAGGAATAATTTATGGCCCGCGAAATCATCACCCTCGAATGCACCGAAGCGCGCAAGGAGGGAAAATCCGCTTCACGCTTCACCTCCACCCGCAACAAGAAGCTCAAGACTGAAAAGTTGGAGATCAAGAAATTCAATCCGGCCCTGCGCCGTCACACCCTCCACCGCGAAATCAAGTAATCACTATGCCTCGCAAAACTCATCCCGAAAAATCCGAACACCGCGGTGGACGCGGTCGCCGTGGCGCTTCCGAAATGCGCACCCAGCGCCCGAAGCCCAAGATCGACTTCACCGCGGACCAGCTGGAGTACAAGAACCCCATCCTGATGCGCCCGTTCGTGACCGATCAGGGACGCATTCTGCCGCGCAAATACACCGCGCTGCCGGCTCACTATCAGCGCCGGCTCAATCGGGCGGTCAAACGCGCCCGTCAGATGCTCCTGATGAAATAATCAGGCTGGCTCCGGGGACACCCAGTCCCCCAGGTGCAGGTATTCCTTGACCTTCCGGCGCTCGTAGCGGTGCTTGAGGGTCTTTTTTGGTTGGTTATCCGTCTTGCGGAACGGTTGCTTGGAGTTACGGACTGCTTCTGCGATGACTTCCAGGGTCTTGGTCATAATCGAGTGAATCCTTCCTTAGCGCTCGTCGCGGGGACCGATGTCAGGAGAGCATGGCGCTCGGCCTGGTCTGGCCTTTTCAACCTCTGCCCCGATTTGGCTGGCAACGGCTGCTTCAAGCGATTCAATTATAAGACCTCCGGACAAAAAGTCCATTCAAAAAAAATTCAAATAATTCGCTCCTGCCATATCGCCCGCCTCGCCGAATTCTGTATTTAGGCGCTTGATCCGCGTCGCACACGAGCCGGCATGGCAAAGCGCTCCAAAGGCTCCCGGCTTGGTTCCGGCGCTCTTACCGGTCCGGCCAGGCCGCCGTTGACGCTCACACTCAGGCCCAAAATCCCTGTGATTCCAACCAAATCCGAATACAACGAGCCAAAAACCGCGAGAAACAACAGCACCTTGGCCACAAAGTAAGCAAGCATGAAGGCATTTAAGCGCCGGAAATCAGGGTCGCCATACAAAAAGTTCCGGTGCAATACCTTGAATCCTGCCACTAACAGCCAGATGAAACCAATCGTGCCGGCAATCCCAAATGGAATGATCACGGAAAGTGGTCCGTTGTGATAATCTCCCACGTACTCGAAACCCTCGGTTGACAGTTCGCCGCCCCGCGGATTCGACCTGATCAAATCAATGTCCTTGCCGCTGAAGGAGTATCCCTTGCCCAGAAGCAGGTACTCCGGCACCTGAGGTGCCACGTGACGCCACATCATTAGACGCCACTCCGTCGAACCGCGCGCCGATTCGCGCACCATGGGGTCCACCTGGATAAAGGGAAGAAAGCTGAGGCTGCGCTGGAAACTGAACGGCAAGTACGTGACAAAAGGTGCAAGTACTGCGATTGCCAGTATGCCCGAGAGCAAAAGAATGGGCGTCAGGCTGGAATGGATCAGATCTTCCAGCCAGAACAGGATTACGAAAACCAGACCGATCCAGATGAAACCTGAGCGATAACCCCCCATCATGCTGATCGTCACACAACCAAACAACAAAAGAAAACGCCCGGGCCGCCGCCAACTGAAGATCTCACGCACACCATAACGCGCCAGTAGGACGCTGACCAGCGCCGCTCCGGCCGGACCCAACAGAATATATCGATAACCTTGAGCGCTGACTACTCCCGGATCCGTGAGTTGGCGAACATCTCCTACCGGAAAGAAGTAGAGCAGGAAACCCATTCCCGGCGCCCCCATGGAAACCAGGTCGCCAATCGCCAGGGTTGCCTGCCCCAAGATGAATAAAGTCACATACAACACCGCTTTGCGTTTGGGGATTTCCTTGCAGGAAATGGCGAAATAGCCCACGACGGCTGTGAAAAGCATCAGGTAGCGCTTGCCCCCCTGAGTTTCACCGCCAAATATGCGCATACCCATGCCGCCGGTCAGGTGGGCAGTAACGACCACCACCACCGTGAAAAAGATGAGTGGCCGCGTCATGGACGGAACAGTAATAAGCTTCAGCTTGCGATTGAGAGTGTACTGGAGGATGGAAATCCCCAGGCTCACCCAAGCCAGCACCAGCCAGGCACCGGGCTTTCCCGGAAGGAAGACCAGAGTCAGGGCCGTGTTCCAGCTCGCGATCAGCCAGGCATGGTGCCACTGGAGCAACAATGGCGTGACGAGGATCAGCACCACGATGCCGACCGCGCTAAACGTTTCGACATCGTATGGCGTCGCCAGCATGTACCCCAGGAAGACCGCCAGAGGAAGGCACGAACCGTAAATCAAAAGAGACCGAAAAAGTGAGGACGCGCTCGTCATGCTAGAAACCGAAACAATCCGCGCTTACTATGACTATACACTCTGAGGGAAAGATTGCAAGGCGTCCTCGGAAGCTTCTGACTCCGCAGGGCGGGTTGCGGGGGCACCATTAAGACTGACGCTGAAGCCAATAATTCCCGTAAAAAAGAAAAGGTCGGAATTGAGCGAGCCGAATACGCTCAGAAATAGAATGAATTTGGCTATAAATGCCGCCAGCAGGAAAGTATTGAGCGTGAGCAGCGACGGGTCTCCGTATTTTGTCCGACGGTAAAGATACCGAACGCTGGCATATACAAACCAAAGGAAACCAATCACCCCACCTAGACCAAAGGGCAGGATCACTGAAAGGGGGCCACTGTGGTAATCACCCGCGAGTGCCGACGCCGCGTACTGCCCTTCGTGGCCTGCGTTGATGACGCTGAAATACATTTCACCGGGATCAAAGACGTAACCTTTGCCAACAATCAGGTGTTTGGGGACCTGCGGCAAAACAGCGCGCCACATATCCAATCGCCATTCCACCGAAGACCCGGCGTCGTCTTTGACGATCGGATTCCATTTGCCGGGGAGAAAGCTCAGGGTGCGCTGAACGACCCAAGGTAAGTGGTCCGACTGCCAGGCCAGGATCGCCAAGCCAAACACGCTGAGCCCTGCAAACAGCGGGAGCCAGGAGGTTCGATGCAACCCTTCACAAAAGAAGAGGACTAGAAAGGTCACTAAGAACAGCAGGAGGAAAGAGCGATAACCACAGGCTGCGGCTGCAGCCACCGCCGCCAGCAGGAAAATTGCCCGGAAAGGCCGGCTCAAATCGAACACGCCGCGAATCCCGTAGCGCGCCAGCATGTAACTCCACAGCGCCGTGCTGGCGAGTGTCAGACCGCTCATTCGGGTGATGCCGCCGACGACGGAACGCTGTTCCTGATCGTATGTCAGGCTGGACGGAAAGAGGTAATAGAGGAAATCGAAACCCGCTCCTGCCATGTGGGCGATATTCGGCACTATGGCCAGCATGCCGGGAAGGAAGAACAATGCGGCGTAGAGTCCGGCGCGCTGTGGGGGGATTCGGTGGCTGACCAGCGCAAAATACCCCGCAATCGCCGCGAGCATGTTCACATATCGCTTGCTACCATAAGTAGCCGACCCCAGGAAGCGGAATCCAAATCCTCCGGTAAGCATTCCCGTGATAATAACCACCGCGCCCAGAAAGATCAGCGAACGCGTAACGGAGGGGACATTCAGAATGACCCGGTGGGGATTGATGGAACGATTCACAATCGCCAGGCCGAAAGCCAACAAGGCCATGGGCATCCAGACTGCCGGGGCACCGGGAAGAAACATCGGATTGATACAGGCGTTCCACGCGAGCACGAGCATCACATGGTACCACTTCACGAACAGCGGGCTGATCAGCACCGCCATGACCACTACCAATACCGTCACACTGCCCAGATCAGTGGGTTCGGCCAGGAAATATCCAATCAGAACCGCCAGGGGCAGGCAAAGCGCCATGATGAGGTGCGCCCGGGGGATATTGATCGAATTGGCCATTTTGCGCCTCAGCTTAGGGCACGAACGGCCTCTCCTGCAAATGGTTTCTCGTGACCCCGAACATTGACACGCGACACGTGCCGGGACATTTTGACCTCCGTTTTGAATTGCGCTCCTGTTACATCAACGACCTCCTGCCGCGGAGGAATCACGCATCCGACCTGCGGCTCTCCACCGTATCCACCGTTTATTTCCGATGCCTCATTGGTTGATTAAGTCGGCGGTGCAGCGCGGGATTTCCTGGCTCCCCGGAACCCACTTCTGGAACACGATGTTCCAAAAGTACGTCACCCGCTCGCTGGAACTGACCCCGGAACGCTTTCTCATTCGACTGGAGTACTGTCGCAAGCACTTCGAGCACCTGCTCGAGGCCCGACCCGACTGTGCCAGCGGGTTCACAGCTATGGAAATTGGCACGGGTTGGTATCCGGTGGTGCCCATTGGACTGTTTCTTTGCGGAGCCACGCGAATCGACACCTTCGATATTTCTCCGCTGCTGCATCCCGATCGGCTTCGCCGGGTGCTGGAAGAACTCGTGGCGTTGGGAAAGAACGGAGCACTGCGACAGCAGCTCCCGCGTTTCAAGCAGGACCGCATGGAGCGCTTGGAAGCATTGGTACCCACAGCGGGCAGCAGAAAACCCGAAGCGCTTTTGGGCGAAATGAACATTCATTCCCACGTCCGTGGCGCGCAAGACACGCAATTGCCTGCTGCTTCGGTGGATCTCTTCACATCGACGGGCGTGCTGGAATACATTCCCCGCCCGGTGCTGCGCGCGATTCTTGCTGAATGCCGCCGCATCGGCACGCGCAACGCCACGCAAAGCCACTATCTCAATCTGGTGGATCAGTTTTGGTATTTCGATCGTTCGATCACCCCCATCAATTTCCTCCGCTACACAGACAGGCAGTGGAAGTATTTCAACAGCCCGCTCACCTGGCAAAATCGCCTGCGCATTTGCGATTACCGCGCGCTGTTAGAGGAGGCGGGATATCGGATCGTGGCTGAGGCCAACGAATCCGCGCCCAAGTCGGACCTGGAGCGAATTCAATTGGCGCCGGAATTCCGCCACTATCGCGAGGAAGACCTGCTCGTGACCATCTCCTGGCTGGTGGCGCAACCGCGCGAAGTTTGACTTGATTATTTGCGCTCCCTAGCCTGAGTTTATGTCGAGTGGTCAATACCGGACTCCTGTCGCTCCGGCCGTCTTTATTTTTGTCTGTGCGGCCTGCGGTTGCGCGGGTTGGCTGCTGTCCGCCCTCGGCCGGCTGGGTGCGCCGGCTTATGCGGTGCTCGTGGTTTCGGGAGTGATCGGCTTTTTGATCTGGCAGCGCCGGTATCACCCCCGCCTCAAGTTTTTTCCCAATCCGCAAAAGTTGAAACGACGGTTTGGCCGTGGTTTGCCCCTGGCCTTTCTTGCCCTCGCAGTTCTTGCCCTGCTCGGCGGTGTGCTCCACGCGCCGAATAATTATGACGGCCTCGCGTATCGAACTCCACGGGTGCTGCACTGGCTGGCGGAAGGACGATGGTTTTGGATACCCACGGAGTTTCCCCGACTCAACTCCCGAGGGTCAGGCTGGGAATGGGTTACTGCACCCATCCTCGCGCTGACGCGAACGGATCGTTCGCTGTGGCTGATTAGCGCGGCTTCATTTCTCCTGGTGCCCGGACGCGTCTTCAGCATCCTGGGCCTGCTGGGGGTCCGCAATCGGGTGGCTTGGGCCTGGACCTGGTTGCTGCCGACCGGCTACTGCTACCTTCTTCAAGCCGGTGGAATCGCTAACGATCTTTTCGGCGGGGTGGTCGCGATGTGCGCCATCGAATACGCCCTTCGCGCGCGAGCCAGCGGACGCTCGGGCGAACTGTGGATCTCTGTCCTCGCCGCCGGGTTGATGACCGCCAGCAAGGCTTTCAACCTCGTCTTGCTCCTGCCGTGGGCCATCGCCGTCCTGCCCTCCTGGCGTCTGGCTTTGCGAAAGCCGCTTGTCGCCGCCCTGGTTGCCATCATGGCCGCCGGCTGCTCGATGATCCCAACCGCGATTCTCAATATTCAGTATTGCGGAGATTGGACAGGCCTCAAGGCGGAGCCTCAGGCCATCGGAGGCAATCCCGTCTTCCGTTTCTTCATCAACATCCTGCTGATGCTCATGCAGGACTTCGTGCCGCCCGTATTTCCGCTGTCGGACAAATGGAATCACCTGATGGAGCGCGTCATTTCACCGGGTTTCTCCGCCATGCTCCACCGAAACTTTGAGCCATTCGCCGCCGGGCTGAAACTCGACGATATGCAACGCGAGGAAGGCGCCGGGCTCGGTTTCGGCCTGAGCGTGTTGCTCGTGATCGTCATCATGGTGCGCCTGCTGCATGCCTCGCGTCCGGCTTGGTGTGGATGGCTGAAATCACTGTGGCGCTATGAAACACTGGTCGTGATCGGCGCATGGATCTCGACGGCAGTCCTGTTTTGCCAGATGGGAATGAGCGGTTCTGGCCGTTACCTCGCACCTTTTCACGCAACACTGATTGTAACCTTTCTGATTGGGGGCGACGGCATCGTGAAAATTGTCCGCCAAAGGTGGTTCGCGTGGGCTGGTATCCTCGTTTGTCTCATCGCCGCCCTACCCCTCGTGCTTTCCCCTTCGCGACCGCTCTGGCCTGCGCTCACTCTTCTGCGGTACTTCGGCGGCGATCAATCCAACAACCGCATCGTTCGCAAGGCCTGGATGGTTTATTCGGTGACATCCCAGCGATCGGACGCCTTCGCCCCCGCGCGCGCGATTCTGCCTCCAAACCTGAAAGTCCTCGGCGTGTTCACCTCCGACGACCCGGAAACCTCCCTGTGGCGTCCCTTCGGCTCGCTTCGCACCCTGCACATCCAACGCAATGAACGCGCTGATCACATGAAGAAACGCGGCATTGAATACGCGCTCGTCAAAACCAGCATGATTCCTGATTACTGCAAGATGAGCTTTGATGATTGGACCCGCACCAACAACGCCGAGGTGGTGAACAAAGTAACGTTTTTGCTCAAGGCCAGCGTTGAGTCCTCGGAGTGGGTTTTGGTTAAATTGCGCTAGGGAAGCTGTAATGACGAAGCACGAATGTCGATTGACGACTGGAGCCCGAAATCCGCATTCCAATATCTGTACAACGGCCAATGCATGTTTGTCGTTCGTGCTTCGTGGCTTATGCTTCGTCATTCTCCTTTGCTTCTTCACATCCGCCTCCCCGGCAGCCGAAAAAGCCACCAACGAATGGTCGCTTTGGATTGACGACATTGCCGACTCCTCCCCCGCGCTGGCTCCGGATGGCACGATTTACTTTGGCGCTTGGAACCATGCGTTCTGGGCGGTGAACCCTGACGGAACGCGAAAGTGGGTTTTTCGCACCCTCAACGAAGTCAAATCCTCGCCCGCGGTGGCCGCGGATGGCACAATCTACTTTGGTTGCCGCGATCGCCGACTCTACGCGCTCTCCCCCGACGGCAAGAAACGCTGGGAATTCCTGACCGGGGCATGGGTGGACAGCTCTCCCGCAATCGGAAAGGATGGCACGATCTATTTCGGCTCGTGGGACAAGTCTCTCTACGCCTTGAAAACCGACTGCACGCAACGCTGGAAATTCGACACGGAGGGAGTGATTGATTCATCCCCCGCAGTGGACGCTGCGGGCAACATCTATTTTGGCTCCCACGACCGGAAGTTTTACGCGCTCGATCCGGAGGGCCACAAGCAGTGGACTTTTGGCACGGGCGGCAGCATTCTTTCCTCTCCTGCCCTCGACCACAATGGCCTTGTCTATTTCACTTCCACCGACGGTTATTTCTACGCACTGACCACGGAGGGCAAACTCCGCTGGAAGTTGCAGACGGGCGGCATCACGGATTCGTCGCCGGTGATCGGTACTGACGATGTTTTATTTGTCGGCGTGAATGAGGAACTTTGGGCCATTTCGCCCGAAGGCAACAAGCTGTGGGCCCGCTGGCTGGAGGACCAGGTGTTTTGCTCGCCCGTCGCCTTTGCGAACCGGAGTGTTTGTTGCTCCTCGGAGCACGGGTCCTTGATCAATCTCAGCTCCGATCAACAATTCAATTGGGAGGCTTATCCCTACGGTTACGGGCACAACTCCGCAGCGGTGAATCCCAAGGGCTTGATTTACGTGGCTGGCGACCGACGATACATGGCGGCCATCAAGGCCTACGTTCCCCTCGCTCCCAGCTCCTGGCCCAAATTCCGGGCCAATCCACGAAACACCGGCAACCTCGCGGACAGCCCCTAATCGGCTCAATCCTGCCGCCCCAGGACCTCGCGATAGATCTCCAGGTGCTTCTGGGCGATCACGCGCGGATGAAACCGTTCCAGCGCGCGTAGCTTCGCCGTATCGGCCAGGCTTCGCGCAAGCGCCGCGTCGTTAAGCACCCTTGCGACCGCGTCCCTCATGCTCTGCGCGTCGTACGGATCACAGAATAATCCCGTCTGCCCGGGCTCTACCAAATCCGGCACTCCGCCGACCTCAGCCGCCACCACCGGCACCCGTGCGGCCATCGCTTCCAACACGACCATGGGGCAATTATCTTCCAATGAAGGCAACGCCAACAAGGTTCCGCTTTGGAACCACTTTCGCACGGTCTCGCGGTCGGCGTAGCCTGCGTGTTGGCACCAAGTGCGCGCCTTCACCAGCGCGAGGAATTCTTCGTCATAGGCCCGGCCGGGAGTCGTGCCGCCGAGGAATACGACCTCAAACTTCTGCTTTTGCGCCAATGGATCCAGCGCGTGAATAAATGCATTCTGATTTTTGCGCACGCCCACATGACCGACGCACAGGATTCGCGGCACCGTTCCCGGCTCTGGCTGCGGCACCAGTTCAAAGAATGACCCATCCACCGCATTGGGCACGACCCACAAGCGCTTCGCCAGATCGGCGACCGCATCCCGCGTGTAACGCGTGATGCACACGACTCCCCGCGTTCGCGGCAGCAGGAATTTCTCAAGCCGTGCAGCCAGCCACGGATGCGAGAAGGCTCTGGCCTTCGTCACTTGCGCGATCAAACGCATGTTGCCATGCAGGGTGAGCACATTCGGATAGCCCGAGAGCACCGCGCTGATCGCGCAATCGCGCTCCGTTCCCTGCCCGTGCACGATGTCTGGTTGGATGGCTTGAAGTTCCCGCCGCACGGCGCGAACGCAGCCTTGAAACAACGTGCGCATCCAGCCGAGTTTTCCAACGTATAGGCTCCGATAATGAATATTCGGCGCGAGCTTGTCCGGCGACTGCATATGCCGCCGCGCGCAGGAAATCACCCAGACTTTGGCCCCGGGCAAACCGGCAAAACCTTGCAGCAACGCTTCCGGTGCCGAACCGAAATAGGGTTCCGGCTTCTCGTACGTGCCGAAGTGCTCGCGGCTGTCTGTCGTCAGGAAGGCAATCTTCATCTACGCGATCTTCTGAAACGCCCGGTTGTGGCCAACCTGCAGAATCTCCCGAAATTTCGTGCGGTCGAGTTCCTGCGCCATCTGCGACGGTCCCGGATGTCCGCCGGTGGCAAATGCCGGCGGTCGGTACATGGTGCCCAAACCTGAATCGTCGAGCACAATGACACCGCCAACCTTCAAAGCCTTCGAGCAAACCTCCCAATCTTTCTTCACCACTTCGTAATCGTGGCTGCCATCCACGTAGATCATGTCCCAGCTTCGCGAGGCGATCAACGCGACGGCCCCCGGATCGGTGGAGTAGGCCTTGAAGAGCTGGGGAAGAGGCAAATTAAAATGAGCGAAATTGGCAAGGGTGTCCTCGTAGTAATCGACATCCTTGCGGTAGGCCGAAACGGAGTCGCCGGCGGGTGAAAAGGGAGAGATGCCGGTCACTTCGCAGGCGACACCCTTTTGCTTTGCCCAGAGTGAGACCAGGCTGATCACCTGGCCGCGGAAGACGCCGATCTCGAGGAAGCTGGCCGGTTTGAACTGCTCGAGCAGGAGGTACCACTGGGCGTGAAAGGCGTCCTCTCCGAAACCTCTGCGATTTCCCGGGACTCCGAAATACCAGATCCGATGCTCGCGCAGATGGTCGGGCAGATCGCGATAATAGCAGCGGAGGCACTCGAGGTAAAATTCCGTGGGATTCGACAGGCTTCGCTCCCAACTGGCACGGTCCAGTTTGAATTTTCCGGGCGTACGGGAAAGCTTCCGCCGCGTCCACCAACGGACGAGCGAAATCCAATAACCCCGAGCAACACCTAGCGGCGACATGGTCGTGAAAATTTACTGAAACCACGGTTGCTCAAGCAACACATGTCCTGCCTGCAAACCCGCGGGGAGAGGATCGGCTTGGGGGGGTATATCCCTTCGCGCGACGGGTCGAACACATGCCCAAACAAACGGTAACACCGGTAACAGCGGTAACAACCCGCATAAACATTGGTCGAAATACGTGTTGGAACGGTAACATGCAACCGTAACAAGCGGTAACAAATCCGGGGAACGAGGAGCGAATGAGGTCGAGTTCACATCTTGGCGACGCCGTGGAGGTCTGCATTCAGGGCTTTTTGGTGATTCTCCGGTCATATTCGGCCAGCATTCGATCACCGTAATCCTGCCAGGTATTGCGCAGCCCGCCCTTCCGATACGCGGCCTCGCCCATGCGCTCGTTTTGCGTACGGTCGGTGGCGATGCGGATCATGGCGTCCGCGATATGCTCCGGATCGCGACCGCGCACGATGAAGCCCTCCGCGCCGTCCTCGACCAGGGTTGTCGCGCCGCCTTCGTGGGTTCCAATCAGCGGCAGACCCGAGCCGAGGGCTTCGATCTGGGCGCGGGCGATGCCTTCCTCCTGCGAGGGAAAGACGAATGCCGTGCAACTCGCGAAGAGGGCGGAAATCTCGGGATGGGTGAGACGTTCGTGGTGGGTAAAGGTGCCCTCCCATTTCGGACGCTCAAATCGGAAATCACGCTTGTAACCGCCCACGCAGACCAGTTCCGCGTCCGGCAACTTGCGCTTCACTTTTTCGAAAGCGCGGAAAAGGTATTGCTGGCCTTTGCGCAGGCAAATCGTGCCGACACACACGAATCGCGGCTTCGCCGGGGCGGATTCACGTTTCTTGAAAACCCCGGTATCGACCCCCATGGGGTTGACCATGACTTTGTCGCCGGGAATTCCGTTGGCCTCCATGGATTCCTTGCAGAACTTCGACTGCACGATGATCAAGTCCGCGCGCTCCAACTCGCGATTCATGCGCGCGAACATCCCCTGCGGCACCGGCACCTTTTCGCCCGGACACCACAAATCGCACTCCCGCTGCCAGAAGCCGTAACAGGTCGTCGGGTGGCTGTTGGGACAGTCCACCACCTTCAAAGCTCCCATGCGGTCGGCGTGATCGAAGGCCTCCGTGGCGTAGCCGGCAATGGCGTGAACAACGTCACATTGGGGAACATTTTGGGTGCGGAGCCAATTGCACCAAATTGGCCGCAAGGCGTAGAAAGCCTTTTCCACCACGATCTGGGAGCCAAATTGGTAGAACGGTTTCATCGCGACCTGAAACGGCCAGCACCGGCGGAATTTCTCCAGTGGAATCTTCGAGGCGTTGTTGTCGGAAATCCACAGCGCGGCCAGTGCGTCGCGATTCAGGAGGGCGCGTGCCGTGTGACGGAGATGCCACGCGCCGCAAGTGGTCAGAAAAACCGTCAAATCGAATCCCCCCGGCCGTACTCCTTTCGCTGCCGCAATGGCGATTTCTCCGGCACGAAAATCAAATCAATCTGCACCATCGCCCCGTCCAGTGGCCGGCGCATCAAACAGGAAATATCGTAGGCCACGAACCCGCGCTGAAACATGAACGCCACAACTTCATGCAACAGCGGATTGCCCTGGTACATGTCGATCAGCGAAACCTCCATCAGTATGGCCTCGGTTCGCTTCAGGCAATCCTCGGCGCCCTTGAGCACCTCCAGCTCGTAGCCCTGCACATCCAGCTTGATAAGGAGCGATTCAGTCGCTCCCGCCTCGCGGGCAATATCATCCAGACGCTGCTGGTGCCGCGCCGTTTTCTTTACATTGCTTCCGCGCCAGTCGGACAAGACTGAGTTGCCCGTCGGCACATTCGGATACTCATTGAAGATCACGCCTTGCTTGTCCTCGGGTCCAAGCAGCGCGATGCGGAAATCCGCCCTGCCCGGATGCGCGGCCTTGAGCGCTTCCAGATCGGGACGGCGGTCTTCGTTCGCTTCCAACATCAGGGCCCTGGCCTGCGGAAAAGTCTTCAACCCATCCACGGTCCACTCGCCCTTGAAGGCGCCGATGTCCACAAGCCACTTGGGGTTGAGCCCGAGCCGGCGCATGTTGTCCAGGCTCCAGTCCGCGCGCGGGACTTGAAAATGATTTTCGAGATCGGATTTGAGGCGGCGCTTGACGCCCGAAGGCACAAATTTTTTGACCAGGTCCAGCATGTTGTTTGCTTACGCAGGACAAAGATTATCCGCCCAGAACCCGTACGGCCATCCGGAAAAGTCCCGGCTCACACCCAAATGGGCAGGTCGGCGGAAGCGGGCGTGTTCCTTTATGTCTTGGAACCAAATTTGCCTGCGATCGCCTTGAAGATACCGATCTCGCGCTTCACATCGTGCATCCCCAGGCCAACGACCTTCACGACCAAAACCAATGCGCCCGCAATGCTTCCGCAGGTGATTAAGACCGCTGGCAAGGGACCGAGGGCGAAGGAACTCCGGGCGCCATAGCCGATGGCGACGACGGTCAGCACTAATATCCAATGCTTCACCGAAAGGTTCCACCAGGACATGTTCAACTGGCGGCTCGAGTACCAACCCAGACCGAGCACCACCGCGGACTGCGAGATGACCGCCGCCAGCGCGATGCCCGGAATCCAACCCAGCTTCATGGCGGTCCAAGCCAGAGCCAGATTTAGGAGAGCGCAGAGAACCGCCGTGATGCCGCCCACGCGGATTCCTTTGTCGCAACATCTCGGCGCCAGATCGAAGCCGGTAAGTCCGGCGGCGGTCACACCCATGTTGGCGGCAAAAGCAGCCTGCACGAGAAGCGATTCATGGAAATCCTTACCCAGCCACAAGCGGATAAACCAGTCGTTCACCAGCAGATAAACCAGGACTGCCGCGCAGGCGAGGCAGGCCTGCATGCGGTTCAATAACGTGATTTCATCAACGGCCCGTTCGCGGCTGGCACCGGCCAGCCATTGCGTAATTTTCGGCATGCTGGCGAAACTGGCGCTGATCATGACGAACATGGCGAGTTCGCAGAGGCGGGAGTTGTAGAGGTAGCTGGGCACGCGCTCCGCGCCAAAGCCGCTGGTGATGAGAAAGCGGCTGGCGGTCAGCGAAATTCCCGTGGCGATGCTGTACAAATAATACCAACCGCTTTTACTGGCGACGGAGAAAACCTCCTTTTCATGAAGTGAAATGGGAAACACGCGGGCGAGCTGCGGTTGCGAGGCGCGGACAAACAAAGGTCCCAGCGCCAGCACTATCAGGCTGGCCGCGACATAGGGCGTGTATTGCAGCCAAAGCGGGGCGCCTTGCCGCGCAAGAAGCCAATGGCCACAACAACCGATTTGCACGGCGAGGAACGACGGCAGCACCAGCCAGGCGACATTGCCACAGCCCTGGTTGATGTTCGAGACGAAGCCATTCAGGATGAGAATCACCGACGCAAAGGCGCCGACCAAAGCCAGTGGAATGAGCGGCCCAACGGTCAGGCTATCCTTGAAGTGCAATTTGTTGAATGCGCCCGGGGAGACGGCGAGGTAAACGATGCCCGTAAACAGCGCGATCAAGAGAATTCCACCCCGCGCTGCCGCCATGAACGAGTGCAGTTCCGTTTCCTTTTTTTGGCCCAGCAACCGCGCGACCTGAATATTGACCGCCCCTCCGACGCCCAGGTCTCCCAGTCCTCCCAAGGTCGCCATGCCCTGGAAATTCAGAAAAAGGCCGTTTAATTCCTTCCCCATGGCACCCAGCAACAGCGGCGTCCAAATCAGCGAAAAGAATGAAGTAAGAACCCGTGAGACCAGGCCCAGCATGAATGCCACGCGCGTGGAAGCGCGCTGGTCACGCAACCAAGTCACGATGTGCTTCAAGTAATGCATCCGGGCAACGGCTCTGAGGCGATCCCGCCCTTGCGGCGGCAAAAAGACTCCGGGCAAACCGCAACCAACGCCGCGCACTATAGAGGCACGAGGCAAAGGGTCAAACCTGATTGCGATAACCTACCGACCTCCACACTTGGAAAGCGAGGCGCCCCAAACGTTCAATCGTCGCGGCTGCCCATTCGGGTGGCGATCATCCCAGGATTCACCTCGACGGTTACCCCAGACTTGCCTCCGTATTGGCTTTAGCATAGTGCTTCACCGTGGTTGAAATTGCTATGAAACCGGACCGGCGGCGCGTGGCGCTCGTCACGAGCGGGCTGTTTCTCGGCGGCACGACCACGTTCCTGTGCAATTTCGGCGGCGAACTCCGCCGCCGCGGCATCGCGGTGGAAATCTTTTCTTTCGAGCATCCCAACCCGCTAGCTTCAGACTTCTCCCGCCTCAATATTCCCGTCCTGCTGCAGGACGAGCGTGAACTGATTTTCGAAGATCGGCTTGCGGTTATCCTGCGGGAACTCCGCCGATTTCAGCCGAACATCGTCCTCGCGAATCTCTCCGCGCCGTCCTTCGAAGTTTTGCGATATATGCCGAAAGGCGTGTTCCGCGTCGGCACGGCCCAATCGGATGATCCCAACGTTTACGCTAAGGTCCGCTGCTACGCCGGTGCGCTCGACCTGATCGGGGCGGTGTCGCGGACGATCGAGCAGACGCTCAAGCCCATGCCGGAATTTGCAAAAGTGCCGGTGCATTATCTGCCTTACGGAGTGCCGATGCCGGCGAAGCCCAAGCCTTCCCAGAACGCCACGCACAAAAACCCGTTGCGAATTCTCTACCTGGGTCGACTCGATCAGGAACAAAAGCGGGTGCGAATGTTCCCCGATATCCTGCGCGGGCTGCAGGCCTCTGATATTCCTTTTCATTGGACGATCGCCGGCGATGGTCCAGAACGCGAATACCTCCAATCGCAATTGGTAAGCGCCAAGGATCACCAAACCATCTCTTTTGCCGGAAAGGTGAACTACAAGGACGTGCCGGCCTTGCTGGCCGAGCACGATGCTTTCCTGCTGACTTCCAATTACGAAGGTTTGCCCCTGAGCCTGCTCGAGGCGATGGGCGCCGGGTTGGTGCCCGTGGTGACGGATTTGCCGAGCGGCATTCGCGAGGTTGTGGATGACAAGACCGGCCGGCTCGTAGGCTTGGATGACTTTGCCGGTTACGCACGCGAATTGGTCTGGTTGCACAAACATCCTGCTGAGATGCAGGCCATGGGACATGCAGCGGCCGAGCGAGTGCGTCAGGAATTTTCCGTCGAAGCCATGACGGATCGTTGGCTGAACATCCTGCCGTCCGGCGAGACTCCGATTTCCACCTGGCCCGAAACCTGGCAAATCACCGCCCCGCTCCCTTCTCGCCACAAACTCTGGTTCTCGCCCCCCACCCGCTGGCTCCGCCGAAAGCTGGTGCGCTTCCGGAGATAACGTTCCTGTACCTTTTCGAGCTTCCCTGAAGTTTGGCATTTGGAGTTTGAAGTTTCTCTGGTGCTTGGTCGCTGGTTCCTGGAGCTTCGCGCCGCGCGGTTAATTCACTCGCGATTCCCCACCCCCTTCCACTATTCTCCGCCCCGCGTGTGTGCCCTGAAACCAAAAGAGCGCGGCGCGCGCAATCGCGCGGCCTGGCTCAAACTCAACCTGCGCTTCGCCATGAAGCGCGGTGGCTCGCTGCGTGATCGCGCGCGGCTGTTTTACCATGCCGGCCTGAAACCGGCGCTCGTTTTTCGCGGCAAGGCCAAATTCGACGCTGCACGCTTGCTGCAATTCTCCTTTCGCACGCGCCCGGATCGCGTCCTGCAAGTCCACGCGCGGGATAACGGCATGGACGTCGGCACGCTCGGCGAATTTTTCTCCACCGACAGCGGCATCACGCCGCCGGAACTTTCACCTTACGAACCGAAGGTGATCTTCGACATCGGCGGGCACATCGGCTCGGCGTCGCTGTATTTCTCCAGCCTGTATCCTTCGGCCAGACTGTTTGCGTTCGAACCTGTCCCGGCGAATTTCGAGGTTTGCAAACGCAACTACGAAAACCTGCCTGGGTCGCAGGCGTTTCCGTTTGCCGTCGGCAGCAAGTCGGGCACGGCGGTGTTTCGTTTTCACAAGGATGACCTGCGCGGCGGCCGTCTCGATGGCGCCGACCCCACGCCGCAATACCAAACCAATACGGAAGTCTCGGTGCCGGTGGTCTCCGTGCAGGATGTGATTCGTGAGAACAATCTTCCGGCGCCGGATTTCCTGAAGATAGACGTCGAAGGCGCCGAGGTCGGCGTGTTGGAAGGCTTGGGCGAACATGCCCGCACCGTCCGCCGCATGCTCATCGAGACGCACGGCGAAAAGGTCACGGTGGATTGTTTGCGCTGGCTGCTCGATCACGGCTTCATCATCCGGCACGTGAGCGAAGCCCTGCCTGGCTATGGAGCGGTTTGGGCGGATCGTCTCTCTCCTTCGTAGCAGCCTCCGTTATGGAGTGCGCCGGCAGATGGCCAGTCCGGCTCGGACCGTAGCGGCGACGGCGCTTTCGGAAGCAGAAAGACGCACGAATCGAGTATTACATTTCTACGCAAAGCGGTGTCGCCGCTACGCTCTGCCACCGCACTCCAAAAACCCGGCCGCCTTTGCATACGGTCTATCGGCGCTTCCGCTACCCTTTGGATTCTGCTTCCTTTCTGGCCACCACCGTCCATCCCAGCGTCAGCATGTCGTGCTTCAATTTCCGATCGCACGTCAGGAAGAAGCTATTGATCGCCCACGTCAACGGTTTGAATGAGACCGGTTGCACGAACTGGATCGCCTGCCCGATAAAGCTGTAAGACCTCCCGCGGCTGAACATCTTTTCGACTTCCAGTCCCGCGCCTTTCACGAGGTGCAGCAAGCCGTCGTAGGGATACCGGAAATAATCATACGGCACTTCGTGCCGCGGCCAATACATCGGCGTGGCCAAAACCAAATAGCCGCCGGGCTTCAACACGCGCGCCATTTCGGACATTGCCTTCGCGGGGTCGGCGACGTGCTCCAGCACCTCGGTGCTGACCACGGTATCGAAGCTCGCGGGTGGAAACGGAATATCCGTCGCGGAGCCGACGACGTCGGGTTTCGAGCGATCGGTCAGGTAATCCATGCCGACGTATTTCTTCGCGCCCGCGAAAAACGTCTTCTCGTACGGCCGGTTTCCGCAGCCAACATCGAGTGTCTCGCCGTTCACGTACCCGGCGGTTTGGCGAAGCGAATTCTCGAGCATCAGCGTGGCCAGGAACATTCGATGCCACGAGGGCACCGAGCACTCCAGCCTGGCGGACGCATCGTCCAGCGGATGTCGGGCGAGCGGATGTTGAGGAGTTCGCGGCATGGGCTAAAAAGCGCGCAAAAGCATGTGCGCGCAGATTGTGGGCACACTCCGGCACAAATCAAGAATCCCCTGCGGACCAAAAAACACTCGACAGCCCGGCTCACACTCCGCTTGATTACCGCCCGTGCAACTCCGCAAAGCGTTCGCCCAGGCCCGATTCAATCTGGCTGTGCGGATGCGTCGCTGGCAGGGACTGCATCGCGTCGCCAAGTTTCTTCGCCGCACGCTCACCTACGCCATCGGCGAAGGCGTGCTTGAATTCAGCCGCTGGCTTTGGCGCGACAACGAAAACTTCGGCCCCCCGCAGCGCGTCTTCTCGATCTACCAGGCCCTGCGCACCGGCTACCCGAAGACCAATGGCCGCGTCATTCTCCTCGACCAGGGCAATCCTTCCGTCGAACCCGGTTCCGCACTGGCGACCGGCGGCTTCAATCAATACGCCGAGCAACCCTGGCCCATCTTCTGGAGCGAACACGCCAACGCTCGCCTCGTCACCCGCAGCCTGGCCATGCTCGGTCCGCGAAAAAGCCTCGCCATCGAATCGGTTTACGGCCATCCGCGGTTCCGCGACGATTCCGCGGGACGATATTTCCGCCTCCCTCCTCCCGTGCGCCTCGCCGGCAATTGGACCAGCATCGTCTCACGCTGGGTGCCCACCGGTGGCCCGGAATCACCGATTCCGAATCATTCTCACTGGCTTCTCGACGCCCTGCCCCGCCTCGCGCTGCTCAGCGAACTGCCGCCGGACACCCAAATTCTGATCCCTGGCCGTACCGCGGAATATCAAAAGGACATTTTGAGACACCTCGGCGTCTGGGAGCGCTGCCGCCCGACTCCCGAGCATCATGTTGAAGTTGAACGCTACTTCTTCAGTTCGCCCACCTCGATGCTCACCTGCTACAACCCCTACGCCGTAAAATTCCTGCGCGATGCGTTCCTGCCGAAACGCGACACCTCGTACATAGGGCCGAAGAAATTCTTCATCAAGCGCCGCGGCCTCCGCGTCGCCAGGAACATCGACGAGGTCGAACAGTTCTTCGAGCGCGCCGGCTGGCCCGTGCTCGAGATCGAGCGCCTCACCTTCGCGCAGGAACTACAACTGTTCTACGAAGCCGAGGCTTTCAGCGGCGTGGCTGGCAGCGGATTCACCAACGCGATTTTTTGCAAGCCGGGCTGCAAGGCGTTTTGGTTTTTGCCCTATACGCCGGGAGTCCAGGAGCAGGACGCAATTCAGGAATGGCTCGCGCAGGTGGTCGGTTACGAGTGGTATCCCGGGACCGTCACCTGCGATTACAACCTCGAATGGCGGCTGGAATTGGAAACGGTCCGGCAGGCGGCGGCGAAATTGGGTGTGAGTTTCGACTGACTTGGTCTCGGCTTCGTCCCGAAGGGATACGTGAGAATAGTCCAACGCTTCAGCGTTGGGTAAAGCCGCGCAACCCCCGCAAGTGCCGAAGGCACGGCTGAATCTTAACATTTCAGCCGTCCCTTCGGGACTCGCTCCTCAAGCCTTCCAAAACCCAACGATGAAGCGTTGGGCTATTTTCGGAAGTCCGTTCGGGACATCGAAACGAAACGCTGGCGTATTGCTGTGCCCGGAGACGGGCACACTCCTAACGCTTCAAGAATATCGCCACGGCTTCCGTGCGCGTGCGGACCTGCAGCTTCTCGTAAATCCGCCGGATATAGGTGTGCACGGTCTCGTAACTGATCCCCAATTTCTCGGCGATTTCCTTGTAAAGAAATCCCTGGCTCAGGCAATCCAGCACCTGCTGTTCGCGCTCTGACAAATTCTCCGTGGCCTGCTGCGACGGACCCGCCTTCAAAAACGATTGCGTCACCTTGCGCGCGATATGCGTCGTCATCGGTGAGCCGCCGCGATGCACTTCCTTGATCGCCTCCAACAGCTCCGCACTCTTCGTGCGCTTCAACATGTAGCCCGCCGCGCCCGCGGCCAGCGCCGCAAAGATATTATCCGTGTCCTCGTAAACCGTCAGCATTACCACCATCGTTTCCGGCGCGAGCTGCTTCAATTGCCGTACGCACTCCACGCCGTTCATCCCCGGCAGGTTGATGTCCATCAGCACCACCTCCGGCTTGTCCTTCGGCAGTCCCTGGAGCGCCGCCTCCGCGCTGCCATAGTGGCTCACGCACTTGAAACCCTCGGCGCGCCCAATCACCCGCGCCAGTGTCGTGCGCAGTTGCTCGTTGTCTTCGACTATGGATACGGTGATGGGCATTGCCTGTCTGGGAGAGTCTTACTCTGCGTCGCGCGGCGCGTCAAATCGGGTTTCCTTTGGCATCCGGTGCCACCGGCGCCGTCAACCGCACCAGCGTCCCGCCTTCGGCTCCCGGTCCCAGTTCAAACCGCCCGCCCAGGTCCTCCAGCCGCTTTTGCATGTTACGCAACCCGTTGCGCCCTTTCTCCCGCGCATCGGCACTCAATCCCGCTCCATTGTCTTCAATCTCCAGGATAAATCGCGTCGGTTCCAAACGCAGCCGCACCCATGCCGAGGTCGCCTTCGAGTGTTTGACCACATTGTTGACCGCTTCCTTCGCCGCGAGAAACACATTATGCCGCACCTCGGGCGAGATGGGCGTCTGCGGCAATTGCGGCGGCACTTCAAGCCGATACTTCAAGTCCGCCATCGCCAGATAATCCTGCGCATACTTGCACACATAATTGATCAATCCCTCGAGGGTGTCGTTGGAAGGATTCACCGTCCACACGATCTCATCGAGTGCATGCGTCGTCTCGCGCGCGGTCTGGCCGATCTGCCGCGCGTGCGATTCCACTTCCTCCGGTAATTCCTTGTCCGCCTCGGCCATTTCGCTCAGCAACGCGACCTGCGTAAGATTCGCACCCAACTGATCGTGCAGATCCCGTGCAATGCGCCCGCGCTCCTTTTCCACCGCCTCCTGCTGGCGCATGGCCACGAGCTGGCGCTGCAGGCGTTGCGTGGAAAAATAGCTCACGATGCCGACGATGATCCCGAGCAAGAGGGCACTGGTGAGCGTCAGAAACCATTTCGTCTTCCAAAACGGCGGTTCCACCGTGATGGCCAGCGACGCGCCAACTGGATTCCACACCTCGTCCTCGTTGCACGCCGTGACCACAAACTTGTATTCCCCCGGCGGCAGCTTGGGATAACTGACGGAGCGCACCGAGGCGGGAGTCTCGGTCCAATTCTTCTCCCGGCTTTCGAGGGGGTTTTCGAGACGATATTTGAAGCGCCCATTTTCCGGGGCCGCGAGGTTTAATGAGGTGAACTGGATTTTCAGTTCCTCGCGTCCTGCTGGGATGACAATCGAATCCGGCGCGCTGGCGCGGAGCGAGTTGGTGCCCTGCAATTGATTGTCCACATACACGGCTTCGATCAGTACAGGCGGCGGATTGGTGTTGCTCACGAGTTGTCTGGGATTCACGGACACGAGTCCCTTGATCGTCGAAAACCAGAGCGTCCCGTCCGGCGTGCGGCAAGCCGCGGGTTGTGAACCCTCGCTGCATTCGCCCGTGGGCAATCCGTCTGCCTTGCCAAAAGTCCGGCAGTGGACCGTCTGTATTTTGCCTTCCGCGAAATCGTTCAAGTCTTTTTTTCGCAGTCGCATCAAGCCCCAGTTCGAACCAACCCAGAGGTATCCCTGCTCATCTTCCTGCAAATATCCCAGCCAATTGCTGGCCAATCCTTCGCGAACGGTATAAGGCGTCCATTTGCCTTCATGGTAACGCGCCAGGCCTCCGGAAGTGGTGATCCACAGCACGCCCGCCTCGTCGGCATACAACGACCAGACACTGTCGCTCGGCAAACCATTCGTGGATGCGTGAAACGAAATGAATCCACCGTTTGCCGACCGGGTGAGCCCTCTTTCCGTGCCGATCCAGAGAACCCCCTGACGATCCTCCGTGATCGTCCGGACTACCGGCGAGGACAACCCATCCTTTACGCCATAGAGCTTCCAATCGCTGCCGTTCCAACGCGCCAGTCCGGCTTGGCTGCCGACCCAGACCTGGTTGCTGCGGTCCTGATAAATAGCCGAATACTCCTGGTTGCGCGGAAACAGCTCCGCTCCGGGCGCCAGGCGAAATTTTTCGCCCTGTAACTGTAGTAGGCCGCCCAAATACGTCCCCGCCCAAACGTGCCCCTGTCGGTCCTCAAAAACACTCCGCACTAACAAGTCGGCCAGACCCTGCCGGCTGCCGAATTGTCCGGAGACGCCGCCCTCCAAGTGTTCGATGCGCGGATTGCTCGTGCCATAACCGACCCAAATCCCGCCCTTGTTGTCCGCGCATACCGACCGCACCGGCAAACCTTTGGAATTCTCCAACACATTAAACACCTGCCGGCGCACTCGATCCAACCCGCCCCCGTCCGTGCCCACCCAAAGGTCGCCCTCCCGATCCATGCAAACCGAAAGCGCGATGTTTTCCGACAATCCATTGGCGGTTGTCAGTCTTTCAAACTGGCCGTCCGGGCCAAACCAAAAAACGCCGTCGCCCGCCGTCGCCACAATCAAATTGCCTTGCGGGTCCTCGCACGCCGCGTTCACGGGCTTGGTCCACGGGTACTGGCCGAGGGTCCGCTCCACTTGGGCGCCCTGCCATTTTTGTATGAGCCCGTTTGCCAGCCGCCAATACCCGCCCCTGTGCGAAGCGAGCAGGTAATCCAGCTTGATTCCGATTGGCACCTCGAATTCAAAGCCCAGCCCCGCCACCCGCCCCTTCTTGGGGGAACGCTGTCCCAGCAGCATCTTATCGGCGGCAACCCAGATCACCCCGGATGCATCCGCAATCATCGCGCGGCTTTCACTGCCGCCCATGTTGAAACACGAATTGGACCCGTTCGAATACCGGCACAATTGGCCGTTTGCAGTGTAAAGCCAGACCCCGCCCTGGTCATCCTCACAGATGGATGCCAGGCTTCCCTCGCGGCTTCCCCCTCCCACCTCCAAGCTCAGCACCCGTCCCTCTTTTGCAAGGAACAGCCCCCCGGAAGCCGTCGCGATCCACAAGTTCGTCTGGCTGTCCTCAAACAACTTGATGACCCCGCTGCTGCCCAGGCCGGGCGTATTGAACTGATCAAACGAAGTGAAGCGGACGCCATCGAACCGCACCAGGCCCTTGAGTGTGCCCAGCCACAGATAGCCGTCCCGGGTTTGCGTGATGGCGATGACCGAATTCTGTGGCAGATGCTCGTCCGTCGTCCATGTATCCACCGTGAAACGTGAAGCCGCCCGCCCGGCCAGCGGCCATACACCCATTAGCGCCAGCACCAAGGCAACGCTTCGGCGCCAACAAAGATTCCACATAATCCGAAGCTGGCGCGCATGCCTCAAACGGCATGCCGCGCTCAAATCTGCGAATACGGCAGCGGTGTCAAAAACCACTTGGAAATCTTTGAGACCGTGTCCGCGTATTTAGGATCGTTCTTCATCTTTTCCCAGACCGGCGACTTGCCGAACTTGTCCCAGTGCGCTTTGTGT